>NZ_BAZE01000003.1:645813-677230 GCF_000710955.1 Nocardiopsis alba | reverse complement strand
TGACGTTGGCCGCGGAGATCGCGCAGGTCAGCGGCAGCCCTTGGTTGTCGCACAGCAGATGGAGCTTGGAACCGGGTTTACCCCGGTCGGTGGGGTTTGGCCCTGTCTTCTCCCCCTCTCTTGGCGCGGATCGACTGGGAGTCGACGGTGGCGCGGGACCAGTCCAGCAGGGCCCTTCTGCCCAGCTCGTCCAGAACCGCGCGGTGGATCGTGGGCCACAGGCCTGTCGCGGTCCAGGTCTGGAACCAGCGGTGGGCGGTGGCGCGGGTGATGCCGAACAGGCCGTCGGCCTTCTCCCAGGAACAGCCCGAGGCCTGGACGAACAGCACGGTGGTCAGCACTGCTCTCTGGTCAGCGCGGGGGCGGCCGGTCTTCGGCGGCGAGGGCAGTAGCGGCTGGACGATCTCCCAGAGCCCATCGGGCAACACATCACTCACAGTCCGTGATCATGGCAGGTTCAGAGTCGTCTCGCAGGGCTTTTGAGATGAGCTCTAAAAGGGTGATCTCTCCGATCTCCTTGGCTCTCAACCCTTTTGAAGGGGCGGACACGTCGTCTCTGAGGGGTTCACAGTTGATATGTGCCCCTGATCCAGAGGTCAGGCCCTGAAATTTTCGCTCCTCCTGCTTGAGAAGGGTGTCGAAACCGCTCCCCTCCATGTACTTGGCTCTTCTCAGGTAGAGGCGAGTTCGATCCTCTCCGGTATAGGGGCGAATGAGGCCGGAGGTGGAGAACATGGTGTGCGCCGCCAGGTAGCCCTTCTTCCCATAGCAGACGAGATCGATGTCCGAGCGCTCGTTCTCACAGCCCACGAGGAAGGAACCCGTGACGCCGAAGAGGTCGAGCTCACCCCTCACGTCCAGGTGCTCGGCGATGGTGATGAGATCTTTTCCCACGTTGTGGTCACCGGTTTTGCCCGGCTCGATGAGCAGGCGGCGTAGGGTTTCGCGAGCGGAGTAGTGGTGTACGACGTCGGCTCGGGGGACTCCCGTGATGACGCAGCCGAGAGTGTCGGAGTAGACGTAGCATTCGGGTCTATCGGCGAGAATTCCGAATGATTTCGAGACGACGCTGTTCTGTCGGTAGCTTCGACCGAAAAGTTTTCTGTCCCCGCGTGTATCCGGATAGTACTTGACATAGCCGAGGTAGTGGGAGTTCGGATGGGTGTCACCGATGACCTTGAAGACCATCCCGTCTTTGTCGAGGAGATGGTCACGGTCGCGGATCGGGGCCTTTCCGGTCTCGCGAGAAATCACTGAGCTTGGGGAATTTTCCGGTGTCGATCTTCCAGGAGTTCGCATACTCCTCGATTCCCAGGGTGAGCAGTTTTCTGCGGTACATCCACTTCTCGTACTTGCCGGGTCGGGCATGGTGTTCCGGCCGTGGTCGTATGAGAGCGAGGAAGAAGAAGCACTTGACGAACAGGAAGTCCCCCAGGTGAGGGCTCAGTGGGTGCCCCGTGACGTCCTCGGCCACGTGATCCAGCGCCTCGACGTAACGGGACCGTTGTTCGGGGGTGAAGGCGTACCCTCGGTCGCCCCCTTTGAAGGCCGCGATATCGAGCATCGGATAGACGTCGTACCCCAGGGGAGCCGGCCCGTGGTGTTGCCAGTCGATCACCACGTCGTCGAAGACGTTGGGCAGGCCGTAGTCCAGATGGCTGTGGCACATGGGCACGGCGGTCAACCGGTCCACCATTGCGTCGATGAGCGATCGGACCCGGAGCGTATCCAGGTCGGGGTTCTCGGAGAAGACGACCTCGGCGAAACCCGCCTTCGAGAACCAGGACCGCAGGGCGTCCTCGCTTGTGGGAAGCGGGTTCTCGGCCTGGGCGCGAAGCAGCTTCGCGGAGGTCGCGGCTGCCCGGTCGATCAGGGCGTCGTCGACCTTTCCGCTGTTGTTCCGGCCTTGCTCCAGAGCGAGTTCGTGCAGGGTGCGGTGTCCGGCCCCGGCCTCGACGAAGTACTCCCGGCCGTGCTCGATCCCGATGCGCTCGGGTCGGGGCACCGGGAAACCGAGCTCTGAGAGGAGGGTCTGATATCGAGCCTCCTCGGTGACCTCCGGTCCACCGGTTCTCTTGAACCATCGTCCGTCGGACGAGCGCCAGACCGCACCCGACGAAGCGGTCCGGTCCTTGATGAGTTCCCACTCAGACATGCGGTACCACCGGCCTTTCGCCCCTTTGCGATGGGCCGCCTCTCAACGCGGCCGCCAGAAGACGCTTGTCCATCACCCACTGGGAGTCGCCGCACGCGATCGCGTCTCGTACGTGGCCCAGGAGCTCATCGTCTCTCTCATGTCGGTCTGCCCGTGTGACCTTGAGGAAGTACTTCAAGAGCGCGGGTAGCCGTCCGGCGTGGATCCGGCTCTTGCCGTGCCAGGAGAGCAGGGGGAGGAATCGATTCTCGAACGAACGCCGTTCACGGCCATCGGCCCGATGGAACTCGTAGGTGCGTCGAAGTCCGGGCAGGGCATCGTAGGGGACACGGCCGTGAAGCACGTATCGCAGTCGAAGACCGCGGCGGGCCGTGAAGCTCTCGCCGTAGGCCGCTATGTGCGCGAGCGCGTTCGGTGTCACGGTCATGAGGGCCGTTTCCGAGCCTTCGCGGCGCGTGGCGAAGAGAACCGTCACGTGGATTCCGACCCGCGGGTCGAGGACCAGGCCGCGCAGACCGATGTCATCCAGGTGGATGCCGTGGGTGCGGGCCCTGGAGAGCAGCAGGCGGCACGGAACATCGCGACAGATGGCCTCCAGGTGGCGTGGGTGCCTCCGGTTGCTCATGTGCAGAAGTTCCGGGGGTAAGAGAGAGCCTCCGGGAACGTTCTCCTTGATGAGGTTTCGACTGGTGCGGGTGCGCAGCCGGCCGCTCGCACACGATGTGCACCGCTTGGCGCCGAGGCCGACCGTATGTCCACAGTCGGAGCATTCTTGGAGGGTGGCGTCGCCGATGCGCAGAGTACCGGCGGTCAACTGCTCCTCGATCATGGTCAGAGCCAGTGTCCCGACCTCGGGGTCGGCGTCGGTGATGACCGACTAAGGTGGTGGCACGGCCCCGTACTTGCCCATCAGGCGTGTGTGTTCGAACGCCACTCGTGACAGAGGCGACGAGGCACGGCGTTGGGAGCGATGGCGTATGTCCCCGGAGAGCGTGACCGTGTTCCACAGGTGGGGAGCCGCAGTGTGCCCTTGGATCTCGTTCAGGGCCGATGCGAGCCGGATCCCCACCGCTTTGCCGGGGGCGTCATGGAAGGTGAAGTCGCCGTTCTGGACGGGACCGTTGAGGAACAGGACCATGCTCACCTCTCTTGGCGTCGCCATGACCGGCGTGCGATGAGGATGAGACTAGTCTCGGACTAAGTCTGACGTCAATGAGCTCCCTGCTTCTCCGGGGCGGGCCGTCAGAGCGAGGCGGCGAGTTCGCGGAGGTAGGTGCGGGAGTCGTCCTCGGAGAGAGCGTGTTCGGTGAGACCTTCGTGAATGCTCCTATATTGGGAAATTTCTTCAGTAGAGGTAAGGAGGAGTTCCCTGGTCAACGTCTCCACGACGACGGTCGGTTCATCGGGGATCTCGAACAGCAGGAAGCCGTTGTTCTGAAGGTGGCCGAAGGGCGCGTCGAGAGGCAGGACGCGCAGAGCGACGTTGGTCAGCGTGCTGATCGACAACAGACGATCCCACTGGGCGGGGAGGATGGCCTTGGTGTGCGGATGCCAGCGCAGGGCGGCCTCCGTGATCGTGAACTCGAAACGTCGATCGGCCTCGTAGAGCACCTCTTGGCGTCGCATCCGAGTGGCGACCGCCTCTGGGACGTCGCCCTGTTCGGAGAGGTTGACGGCGGTCAGTACCTGGCGGGCGTACTCGGCGGTCTGGAGCAGGCCCGGGACCATGGAGGGCTGGAAGGAACGCACGACCTCGGCGCGTGCTTCCAGGGTCCTCACTCCGCTCTGCCCGGCGCTGAGGCCGTCAGCATGCACCGTTCTCCAATGGCGGGATTCCACCAGGGCGCTTTCCGCCAGTTCGGCGCCGCGCTTCAGGGATTCCTCGGAGACCCCACAGATGTTCAGCCAGCTCTGAACGTCGTTCGTCGAAGGTCGTGTTCGACCGTTCTCGATCTTGGAGACCTTCGACTGCGACCAGCCCAGCGCGTCGGCCAGCTCCTGGCCCGACATTCCGCGGTCGGACCGAGCCGTTCGCAGGAGAGAGGCGAGCTCATGTCTGGCGTTACCGACTCTCTTGCCCTCCGGCACGACTTCCCCCATACTAAACGAGACTTAGTCTTGATTGTCTTCATGCAAGCCCTGCATGGAAGTCAGTTCAGACTAACGTGTTCACGGCTGCCACCACCCCCGGAGTATCCCAGTGACCGTGATGACGATGGCCGACTTCTTCCGTACCTTCGATGACTTCCGACATCAGGTCTTCAGGCTGGAGACGCTGGACTTCTACGACTCGAAGAGTGAGCGCGTTCCCCTGGAGAGGTTCCGCTCGGGTCTTCCCCAGGACCCGTCCTGGTTGGGGCCGTGGGGCGAACGGGTTCGCGCCATCAGGGACCGCGGCGCGTCGATCTCTCGTGTCCACGTGGTGAGCGAACCCCTCACCGAGTACGTCGTTTTCGAGATGACCTGTGCCTACCCGTCGAACATCGACGCGGGGGAGGAGATCGGTGTCATGCCGCGTTCCACCGCGGAGGAACTGGGTGTTCCGGACGGTGACTACTGGCTCTTCGACGATGAGCGGGTGGGGCGCATGATCTACGACGAGGACGGGGCGCTGTCCCACGTCGAGGTCACGAGCGACCCGGAGGTCGTTCGAGACCACGTGTACTGGCGGCAGATCTGTCGGAACAAAGCGGTTCCTCTACAGCGGTACATGCCCCGAGCCGGGCTCCGATCCCGGATCGGATTCGAACACCACTTCCAGGAAGGCTGACAGATGACCCCCCTGTTCGATCACGCCGATTTCCGTAAGGCCAGTGGGAGTGGGACCGGTGATTGCGTCGAGGTCGCCATCACCGAACACACGACTGACCTGGTCGGTCTACGCGACTCGAAGAACCCTGGGAGCGCCGTTCTGGTGGTCACCTCCGAGGAGTGGATCGCTTTCTCGGGGGCTCTTTCCTGACGAGGCTCTGGTCTTCAGGCGGTGAGAGGTCGAAGAGTATGCGGTCGATTGATGCGCTCTCGGCCGGTTCGGGGGGTCTCTGTGGTGGGCGAGGTCGAGTACGACGATGCGGCGGCTCCGCCCGGTGATGTCGCGGCGACGGTGGCCAAGAAGATCGCCCGTTAGGAGGAGTTGCGGGAGGGGCTTGCTCGTTCACGTTCCTGCTCACCGAACAGGCGGTGCGGTGGGCGATCCTGTCTCCTGAGGGGATGGCCGAACAGGCGGCCCGTCTGGTGGAGGTCTCGCGGTTGGAGCGGGTGCGACTGGGGGTGATCCCCCTGGGGGCCGTGTTGCCCAGGGGGCCGATGAACACCTTCACCATCTACGACGACAGATTCGCCACGGTGGAGATCTTCACCGGACGGCTGGCGTTCCGTGAGCCGCAGGACGTGGAGACCTATCGGGAGCTGTTCGTGATGTACGAGGAGCACGCGCTGTTCGGAGACCAGGCCCGTGAACGGATCCGCTCTTGGTTCGAGGTTTGAGAGAGTGGGTGGTGGTCGAATGAGGGGTCGAGGGGTGTCGGGTTTGTCTGTTTCTCGGGAAGTTGGAAAAACGGCTGCTTGCCGCTGGTAAGTTGCCAGGTCAAAGAGTCTGCTCCCCGCGCACGCGGGGGTGGTCCCACGTGGTCCAGGCCCTCCTCGGGCAGGCGGCCCTGCTCCCCGCGCACGCGGGGGTGGTCCCAGGCCCAACCGGGGCGACTCCGCGATGATCTGCTGCTCCCCGCGCACGCGGGGATGGTCCCCTCGACGGCCTCCTCGTTTCGCGGCTGATCGTCTGCTCCCCGCGCACGCGGGGATGGACCTGCGACCGTTCACTTCGGGTTCGGGCTCACCGGCTGCTCCCCGCGCACGCGGGGATGGACCGAGGATCGCGCTCGCGTCGGCGCGGGCTGCGGTCTGAGCCCCACGCACGTGGGGATGGACCGTAGTACACCGGCACCCGAAAGGTTGGGTTCTGCTGAGCCCCGCGCACGCGGGGATGGGCCCTCGGCGGTGACCTTCGCAGTGGCTGGGGCTAGCTGCTCCCCGCGGATGTGGGGTTGTTTTTGGGCGTGGGAGGCCCCGGGAGCTGGTGCTTCCGGGGCCTGGTTGGTTTTGGGGGTTATCGGGTGAGGGTGGTGAGGAAGGCTGCCCATTCGTTGGTGGGGAAGGGCAGGTGGCCGTCCGACCTTCGCTTGGTGTCGCGGATGGCGGAGGTGCCGGGGGTATCGGCGACCTCGACGCAGTCGCGATGAGTACTGCTGTAGCTGGATTTGCGGAAGTTCAGGGGGTGGGGGGTCTCAGGCATGGTGGGCCTCTGCGCGGCGGGTGGTGGTGAGGAGTGCGGTCCATTCGCTGCTGCTGAAGGTGAGGTGTCCTGAGGTGGGGTTCTGGGAGTCGCGGATGGCGGAGGTGCCGGGGATGTCGGCGACCTCGACGCAGTTGTCACCGGACCCGCTGTAGCTGGACTTGCGGAAGGTGAGGGCTTCGGCCTGGGGGAGTGGCATCGTCCATCGCTCCTGAGTCGGGTGCTGGGGGAGCCTCAGGGTAACCCGCGGGTTCAGGAACGGTAGAGAACAGTCGCGACCGGACTTCCCAGATGCCCTAGCTCGGCCAGCAGGAGACGGAGACCTGAGAAGACCTTGGTCCTTCCCCGGTGTGAACGTAGCCGGGTACAGTGGTCGTGGGAAATGCATTGGGTAATGCATACGGGAGGCCCCCAGTCCGAGGACCGGGGGCCTCTTCGTGTCTGTGGGGCCTACTAGCGGATGGTGCCAAGCAGCGCAGTCCACTCCGACGCGGCAAAGGTCAGATAGCCAGCATCGCGGTTCTGGGTGTCGCGCATGGCCGCAGCCGAGGGCATCTCGGCGACCTCTACGCAGTTCTGGTCACGGGCGCCGCTGTAGCTGCTCTTGTGCCATCCGGTAGGGGTGGGGTGGGAAATGCTCATGTGGGTTCGCTTTCTACTTCGTCGCGATCAGGTCCCGGATCAGCGCCCGGGAGTCCTCGACGGACAGGGCGGACGCCGTGATGTGCCGCCACAGGCTTTCGTACTGCTCCAGGTGCACCGGCTTCTCTAGGAACAGTTCATCAGACCAGGTGGACACGTACACAGTGCTCGGGTCGGGTTCCGGGAAATCCATGATGACGAACGGCGCCGTCAGCGCCGCATGCGGCCCCACGCTGTCAGGTATCACCTGGACCCCCAACCGTGGGCTCTGTACATCTAGTAGGTGTTCGAGTTGCCCACGGAGGCTCTTTCGCAGTGCGGCCTCGTCCACCACGGCCCAGTACAGCGGCGCATCCGGACCGGCAAGGACTTGCTTGCGGATCATACGAGCTTGGACGCGACGATCGATCTCGTCTTCGTCGGTGAACCCACCCGCTTTGATGACGGTACGGGCGTACTCCTCGGTTTGAAGTAGGCCAGGGATGGCCAGCGCTTCGAAGGTGCGGATACTGCGGGTCTCAGCCTCTAGCCCGACGAACGTTCCTCCGCCCCACACGTCGCTGTAACTAACCCACCAGCCCTGTTGGCGTGATTGGCGAACCAAGGACAACGCTGCGTCGCGCCGTTCAGTGTCGGTGACCTCGTAGATGTCGAGTAGGTCCTCGATGTCTCGCCGGTTGGGTCGTTTCCACTGGTTTTGTTCGATGTGGGTGAGTTTTCCGCGTGACCAGCCGAGAGTGTCTGTCACGTGCTGGGCAGTGAACCCCTTCGCTTCCCTCAGTTCTTTCAGGAGGTGCGAGAGACGCCGTCTGCGCACGGTTGGTGATCCGGACACGTCAGGGCTCCTTCGGGGTCGACTCCTACGGGCAGATCCTACGTCGATCTTCGCACCCTTGGACATTTCACCGTCCACCAATCTATTTTCAGGAGGTTCTGGGGGAGCATTGTGCACAGGATCTTCTCATTGGCATTGCAAATTTGGCCGCCAATGGTGATGATGGTTGCACCCAATGCAGCTGCCGGACCTCCCATCCGGCTCCCTGAGAAGAGGTGTGCGCTATGGCGCCCCGTTCCCTGAAGCCCCCTGCCCGACGACATCGCCGTGCGGCTCGGCGGGTGAGGAGCTACGTCCTCGACCTGCTCTCCTCGACCCCCGCTCCCTCACGTGCTCCCTCCCTGACCCCGGTGTTCGTGCCTCGGCCGCGTCGGCCTCTCGAAGCCCTCAGCACGACAGAGACCCCGCTGTTGGAACGGGTGTTGACCGGGCTGCGGAACCTGCCGGAGGTGGCGTGAGCATGATGGATATCCAGACCGAGGCGTTCCTGTCCGCCCTGAGCGACGCTCTCCGACTCCCCACTCCCGTCACGCCCAACAGGTCCGCCGGCACTTCCGGATCGTCCCGGCAGACCAGCGCACTCGGGTCGTCCAGCCCTTCGGTGCCCCTCTGCTCGCGTTCTCGTTCCGGGCCCGCCGGCTCCTCGCTCTCCTCGGTCCCGGCCGTCACCCCCGCCGCATATCTGGGCGAGCATCACCCCGCGCTTCTTCGGGCGCGGGTGTGTCAGGCGCGGGCCGCGTTGTCGGTGGCGCTCTCCTCCGGTGACCTTGCGGCGGCGATCGCCCTGCTCGACCGGCTCACCGAAACCGAGGGGGTCGTCTCGTGAACCGGTCCTGCTTAGAAGCCCACCTGACCTCGGCCGGCCGCACCCGCCGCTGCGTCCGGGCTCGCACGCACGAGGGCTCGCACATGGACGAGTACGGAGACACCTGGGCTCCTCCCGCCCAGGTGTTGGCCGAGCTCACCGCTCGCTGGGGGCGTACGCACAAGATCGCCTGGACCGGACGGTTCTGGCTGGCCACCCACCACCACCCTCGCGCCCCCTGGCGCAGCCAGATCGAACCCACCCCAGAAATGCTGGAGTCCCGCCTGCGCGCCCACTACGGGATGCCGCCCGGCCCGCCGGCCGAGCGCACCCAGAGGAGGCGTGATGCGCGCTGAAACGCAGAAGCCTCCGGCCTGGGGCGCGGCCCGTAGCGGCACTTTGTTGGATCGTGAGGAATGGGCGTTGACCAACGCGGCCCGGACGTTCGACTACCTGGACTACGGCAAAGATTCCTGGAGCCAGGACCGCCACGTTGCGGTGCGCATGGCCGAGGCCTCACCCGGCCTGGCGGGGCAGATGTTGGTGCACCGCAAGGCCCGCGAAGGCGTGGTCGACGCGGTCTGCCACTCCTTCCCCCAGGTGATCGATCTGGGCTGTGGGCTACCGACGATGCGCCGAGCCCCGCACGAACGCGGCCGAGTGCTGTGGGGCTCGCGAGCCCGGACGGTCTATGTCGACCACGACCTGGCCGCCTTGGCGGCGGCGCGGGCGTGGTGGGAGCATCCGGCTCGGGTTCGGGGAGGCAACGTGCACGTCCTCGACCTCGATCTGCGCTATCCGAAGATCCTCGCTTCGGCACTGGGTGAGCATCTGGATCTGTCGGTGCCGGTGGGGGTGCTCTCCACCCTGACCCTCGACCACCTCCAAGACTCCGAGGTCACAGGGTTGGTGGAGGCGTTGGCCTCCCGGCTGGCTCCGGGCAGCGGATGGGGGATCACCCACCTGTCCGGGATGAACGGAGCCGCCGACATCTACACAGGCCAAGCCCAAGAACAGGGCGCGGACACCCGGCTGGTGGCACGCGAGCCGGACGGGCTACGGAAGCTCTTCGAGATCGCAGGGTGGCGGTGGCACGCCTCGCCACCGAACGACCCGGGGCGGGGAGAGCCACCGATCGCCGCCCTGACCACCCTCACCGGAACCACTCGGCCCTGCTGATGCGGCTGTGGAAAAGCCCTGTGCCGCAGACCGCGGAACACTCGGCCGGTGCCTCAGAGGGGCGCTCCCACGAGCGCCCTTCCGGGGCCCGCCCGCCTGGCTCGATCACCCGCCTCCCTTCTCCGATCTGGAGTCTTCGAGTGAACGAACATGACGCGGACTCCCTGTGCACCGAGTCCAAGAAAGCCCTCGGCGTCCACCTGAAGCGGTTGCGCAAGGCGGCCGGGCTGAGCGGATACCGACTCTCGGGGGTGGATCAGTCGACGGTCTCGCGGATCGAGACCGGACGCATCCGCCCCTCCCACGAGCTGATGATCCGCCTACTCGACGCCTACGAAGCCGACCAAGAAGGACGGGAACAGGCTTACCTGCTCTGGGACCAGGCCCAACTACCCCTCCAGACACGACGCCGACAGGTCGAGGGCACCCGCGCCGCGTGGGACCAGGCCGCCCGCCCGGCCTACGGTCCCACCCTGCTGGCCGGGGCTAGCGCGGCCGAGGACGCCGCCCGCTACCTCACCCGCGCCCAGTGGGCCGGCAACAGCCAAGCCCGCAGAAACGCCCTGCTGGACGACGCCGAAGGACGCCTGGTCCAAGTACTGGCCGCACTGCACGCCGCCCGGACACGGACACGCTGAACGACCACGTTTTTCCACGACCCCCGATAACGACCCCCTGAGAGAAGAACATGACGCAGCCGGATGTCGACCCCATGGACCTGCTCACCCCGCAGGAAGTCGCCCAGGCCTTCCGGGTGGACCCTAAGACCGTCCGCCTGTGGGCCCAGGAAGGAAGACTGCGCTGGGTCCGCACCCTCGGCGGCCATCGCCGCTACTTCAAGGCCGACGTCCAACGCCTGCTCACCGAGCCCGGACGATGACCATGTGAACGGACACCCTCGGCGAGGGGTGTCGGTGCCGCTCACGCACGCATCGGTGGTGATGTTCCCGGTGCGTCCGAGACCCGGACGCGGAGCGGCGTAGAACGTGAGGGCCGGCTGGATGTCGGAGCCGCGGGACTGGAGACCCGCAGGCTCCGATCGGGACCCTCCGCGGGGGCCGCACCCGAAGGGCATCGCCCCTCGGGTGCGGCCTCCGACCATCGAGGCCTCCGAAGCGGCGGCCCCGAGAGCGACCTTCACGGTGGGCCCGCCGCGCACTTGGCTGTACGACGGCGTCCCCCCGACTCCGGCTCAGTCCGTCTCGGCCTCGAAGGTCCGCAGCAGGTCGGCGGCCACGCTCACGGCGATCGTCGCCGGATCCTTGCCGGTGACGTCGGGCAGCCCGATCGGGGTCTTGATCCGATCGATGACCTCCTCGTCATGACCGCCCTCGGAGGCGAGGCGTCGGCGGAACCGCGCCCACTTGGCCGACGAGCCGATCAGCCCGATGGAACCGAGATGGGTCGTGCGCAGGGCGGCGTCGCACAGCGCGGCGTCCTCGGCGTGATCGTGGGTCATGATCAGGACGTGGGCCCCGGGCGGCAGACCCTCCAGGACCTCCTCCGGGAGCAGCGGCGTGTGGTGCGCGCGGACCCGCGCCACCGCGTCCGCCAGCACGGAGAGCCGCTCCTCGGTCAGCATCTCGGAGCGGCTGTCGACCAGGTGCAGGTCGAGATCCTGTCGGGCCAGGACGCGCGCCAGCTCCAGGCCGACGTGACCGACGCCGAAGATCGCCACCGCCCGTACCGTCGGCAACGGTTCGAGCAGCACCGAGACCGTGCCGCCGCAGCACTGCACCCCGTGCGGGCCGGTGACCTTGTCGTTCAGGGCGAAGTCGATCAGCTCCGGTTCCGTACCGGAGACGGCGATCATCTCCCGGGCCCGGTCGATCACGACCGCCTCGACGTTGCCGCCGCCGATCGACCCCCACGTCTCGGTCCGTCCCACGACGAGCTTGGCCCCGGCGTCGCGCGGGGCGTGGCCGCGCACGGTCGCGACGGTCGCGAGCACGCCGAACTCCCGGCGTTCCCGCAACCCTGCGACCGCGGCGATCCACGTCATGTCAGGCACCGCTCAGCGCTTCCACGTCGTCGCGGACACGGCCCTCGTCGGCGAGGAGGTCATGGCCACGACGGGCCGCCTGGATCGCCCAGTACACCGCCTCGGGTGTCGCGGGCGACGCCAGCTCGACGCCGACCCCGCCCGGCCCGAACTCGGCCGCGGCCTGCCGCAACGCCTCCCGCACCGAGAACGCCAACATCAGCGGGGGCTCGCCCACGGCCTTGGAACCGTAGACCGCGCCCTCCTCGGTGGCGTCCTCCAAGAGCGCCACGTTGAACTCCTCGGGCATCTCCGAGAAGCTCGGCAGCTTGTAGGTGCTCGCCGCCTGGGTCAGCAGCCGGCCCCGGTTCGGTCCGTCACCGGTGTCCCAACGCATGTCCTCCAAGGTCAGCCAGCCCGCGCCCTGCACGAAGCCGCCCTCGACCTGCCCGACGTCGATCATCGGGGAGAGGCTGTCGCCCACATCGTGGACGATGTCGACCCGTCGGACCCTGTAGGCGCCGGTGAAACCGTCCACCTCGACCTCGGTCGCGGCGGCGCCGTGGGCGAAGTACTTGAAGGGCGAGCCCTTGAACGTCTTCGCGTCCCAGTGCAGCCCCTCGGTCCGATAGAAACCGGCCGCCGACAACTGCACCCGCTGGAAGTAGGCGGTGCGGACCAGATCGTCCCAGGCCAGCTCCTCGTCGACGCCCAGGGCCCGGGCGACGCCGTCGACGATGCGCACGTCCGACGGGTTCACTCCCAGACGGGTGGCGGCCACCTGGGACAGCCGTTCGACGAGCTGTTCACAGGCGTTCTTCACCGCCGCGCCGTTGAGGTCCGTGCCGGAGCTGGCGGCGGTGGCGGAGGTGTTGGGCACCTTGTCGGTCCGCGTGGGCGCCAGCCGCACCTTCTCCAGGGGCACCCCCAGCGAGGTCGCGGCGACCTGCAACATCTTGGTGTGCAGGCCCTGCCCCATCTCGGTGCCGCCGTGGTTGATCAGGACCGAACCGTCCTTGTAGATCAACACCAGCGCGCCGCCCTGGTTGAAGGCGGTGAGGTTGAACGAGATCCCGAACTTCAGGCCGGTGACCGCGATCGCCCTCTTGATGTGCGGGTGGGCGGCGTTGAAGGCGGCGATCTCACGCCGACGTCCGTCGAGGTCCGCGTCGTCCTTGACCCGCTCCCAGACCGCGGTGATCCGGTCGGGCCGCACGACCGGCTGCCCGTAGGGGGTCGACTGTCCCTTCCGGTAGAAGTTGCGCTCCCGCAGCTCCATCGGGTCCAGCCCGAGCAGCGGGGCGCAGCGGCCCATGATGTCCTCGATGACCAGCATGCCCTGAGGGCCGCCGAAACCGCGGAAGGCCGTGTTGGAGACCTTGTTGGTCCTGGCGATCCGTCCGGCCACGCGCGCGTTGGGGACCCAGTAGGTGTTGTCGATGTGGCACAGCGCGCGGGCCAACACCGGTTCGGACAGGTCCAGACTCCAACCGCCGTCCGCCGTCAGGGTGGCGTCCAGGGCCCGGATCCGGCCGTCGTCGTCGAAACCGATCCGCCACTCGGCGTGGAACCCGTGCCGCTTGCCGGACATGGTCAGGTCCTGGGTCCGGTCGAGACGCAGCCGCACCGGACGGCCGGTCAGCACGGCGCCGAGCGCGGCGATCGCCGCGAACCCGTGCGGCTGCATCTCCTTACCGCCGAAGCCGCCGCCCATGCGCAGACACTGCACGGTCACCTCGTGGCTGTGCAGCCCGAGCACGTGCGCGACGATCTCCTGGGTCTCCGAGGGGTGCTGGGTGCTGCTCTGCACGAACACCTGCCCGGCCTCGTCGACCTGCGCCAGCGCCGCGTGCGTCTCCAGGTAGAAGTGCTCTTGGTCGGAGAAGGAGAACTCGCCGGAGAACACGTGGGCGGAGTCGGCGAGCCCGGAATCCACGTCGCCGCTCAGGAGGACGGGGCGGGCGCCGTGGAAGCTGTCGGCCTCGATCGCCTCCCGCACCGTCACCAGGGAGGGCAGCTCCTCGACCTCCACCTCGACGGCCTCCGCGCCGAGCCGGGCCGCCTCCAGCGTCTCGCCGAGCACCCAGGCCACCGCGTGGCCGTGGAACATGACCTCGTCGGGGAACAGCGGCTCGTCGTGCTTCATCCCGGCGTCGTTGATCCCGGGCACGTCGGCGCCGGTCAGCACCCGGACCACGCCGGGCACGGCCAGTGCCGCGTCGGTGCGCAGAGCGGTGATCCGGCCGTGGGCGGTCATGACCTGGACCGGGTGCGCGTGCAGCACGTCCTTGGTCCGGTGGACCAGGTCGTCGGTGTAGAGCGCGGCGCCGGTGACGTGCAGGGTCGCGCTCTCATGGGGCACCGAGAGACCGACGACGGGGTTCTCGGGACGTTCTGACAGGTGACTCATGACGACACCGCCTCGGTGGTCTGCGCGTACAGCTTCAGCAGGCTCTGGCCGAGCATCGCCGAGCGGTACTCGGCGCCGGCGCGGTGGTCGCTCATCGGGGTGCCCTCGCCCTGGAGCACCCGGGCCGCGGCCTCGACGTTCTCCACCGACCAGGACCCGCCCTCCAGAGCGGCCTCGGCGGCCAGGGCCCGGATCGGCGTGGCGGCCACACCGCCCAGGCCGATCCGCGCCTTGCGGACGATCCCGTCCTCGATGTCGAGGGCGAAGGCGACCGCCACGCTGGAGATGTCGTCGAAGCGACGCTTGGCGATCTTGTGGAAGGCCACGACCGGCGACAGCGGAAGAGGGACGCGCACCGCGCGGATCAGCTCGTCGGGGCGGCGCACGCTCCGCCGGTAGCCGGTGAAGTAGTCGGACAAGGGCACCTCGCGTTCACCGTCGGCGTCGGTGAGCACCACCGACGCCTCCAGCGCGAGAAGCGTGGGCGGAGCGTCGCCGATGGGGGAGCCGGTGCCCAGGTTCCCGCCGAGGGTCGCGCTGTTACGGATGAGCCGGGAGGCGAAGAGCGGGAACAGTTCCGCCAGCAGCGGGACGGCGCCGTCGAGCCGGCGTTCGACCTCGGTGAGCGTCAGCGCCGCCCCGATCTCGATGTGGTCGGACTCCACGCGCAGTTCCCGCAGCTCGGGCAGCCGGTCGATCGCGATCACGCGGTCCGCCCTGCGGGAGCGGATGTTCACCTCCACACCCCAGTCGGTGCTGCCCGCGACCACCACCGTCTCGGGTAGCTCGCGCAGAACCCGCACCGTCTCGGCCAGGGTCTCCTTACGCAGGAACTCCCGGCCCTCCCGGACGTACTCGGTGGCGACCGGAGCGGGAGGCTCCTCTTCACGGCGGCGCGCCAGAGGGTCCTCGTCGGTGGGCTCTCCCACGGCGAACGCCGCGTCGCGGATCGGACGATAGCCGGTGCAACGGCACAGGTTCCCGCTCAACGCGTGCAGGTCGAAACCGTTCGGACCGTGCTCAGGGTCGTCCGAGGCGGAGGCGTCCGCGTGCGCGCAACGGCCGGGCCGGTAGTACTCGGCGGCCATGCTGCATACGAAGCCAGGCGTGCAGTAGCCGCACTGGGAGCCGCCGCGGACCGCCATCTCCTCTTGGACCGGATGCAGCCGGGGCGGCCTTCCCGGCTCACCCAGGGTGGCCAGACCCTCGGAGGTGACGATCTCCTGACCATCGAGGGCGGCGGCCGGGATCAGACAGGCGTTGACCGCCACCCAGTCGGTGGGCCGGTCCACGCCGGGGCGGGCGACCAGGACCGAACAGGCCCCGCACTCGCCCTCGGCGCAGCCCTCCTTGGTCCCGGTGAGACCGCGTTCGCGGAGCAGGTCCAACACCGTCGTGTGCGCGGGGGCCGGGGAGAGCGGTGTCTCCTCCCCGTTGACCGTGATCCTCGCCGCTACCATGACGGGCCGTCGTTTCGGTGAGCGCTCGGTCGATACGTCGTGTTCGCCATGGTCACGTGGCTTTCTGTGTTCGGGCGCGCCACAGGAGGGGGACGGGCGCGGAAGGGCACACGGCGGCGGGGCGCCGCGAAGAAGGAAGAGAACAGACGGGTGCCCATGAGGGGACACCTCAGGACGGCGCGTTCAGCAGCCGTGCGCGATTCGACCCGGAACCCAGACCGTGCGCTGGGCGAGGCGACCGAGATCCTGACCGGTGTGCATCGGCGGGTCGCCTCCTTTCGATGGCCATGGGTCGACGTTCCCCGCAAAGTAGTGGTTCACGTCTCATCGGTCAAGGGCCCCGGAGCCGGGGCCGCCTCCGAACGCGGCGGAGAAGGACCTCGCCGGTCCATCGAGCGTCGACACGATCCTCGTGGTGGGGGTGCTTGTAGCATGGGCCGTCGTACTCTCCCCGGCCGTCGTCCGGCGTCCCCGCCATGACCCGGCCCGAACCTGAACGACCCCTCCCATGACAAGTTCCGGAACGAGGGACCACGTGGCCGGCGGGCGACGGGCCGTACGGTCCGTCCGGCGCCTCTTCGAGCCGCCGTCCTACCTGCGCGGCGGCCGTGTGCTCTGGGCGTCGGCGGGGCTGAGCCTGGTGTTCGGCCTGCTCATGCTCCCCTACGCGTTCGTCGTGATCGGTGACCTGGCCCTGGACCGGCGGGCCTGGGCGCAGGGGATCGGGATCGCCTACGTCGCCTTCTCCCTCCTCTTCGTGGCCCTGGGAGAGACCAGGTCGTGGATCGCGCGCATGTCGATGTGCGTGACGCTCCTGGCCCTCGGAGCGGCCCTCGTCCTCTTCATGGGGCTCCAGAACGCCTGGGTCCTGGTCTTCGCGCTCTGCGTGATCATCGCGTTCACCCGGACCGCGTTCGCGGGGAGCGTGGTCGTCGTGGTGGTGGCCGCGCTCGCCGTCGCCGCGTTCACGACCGGCGTCATCGGCGAGACCCTGTCCGAGCTGCTGCTGCTCTCCTCGGTCGGGGTCGCGATGATCCTCTTCATCCGGCTGGTCGAGGCCAACGCCGAGCTGCGCCGGGCCCGCGACCGGATCGCCGCCTTCGCCGTCGTCGAGGAGCGCGAGCGGTTCGCCCGGGACCTGCACGACATCCTCGGCCACAGCCTCACCACCATCACGGTCAAGACGGGGCTCCTGCGCAGGATTTTGGAGAAATCCGGTAGGGAGGCCGAGGCGGCGGAGGCGCGCGAGGTGGAGCTGATCGCCCGGCAGGCGCTCGCGGACGTTCGCGGAACGGTGTCGGGCTACCGCGTGACGACCCTGGCCGGCGAGCTGGCCGCGGCCGGCACGGTACTGCGTTCGGCCGGGATCGAGGGCCGGCTTCCCCAGGCCGTGGACGACGTCCACCCCGAGGCGCGGGAGCTCTTCGGATACGTGGTGCGGGAGGGGATCACCAACGCGGTGCGCCACTCCGGCGCCCGGGAACTCGAAGTGCGCCTGGGCCGGGACTGGGTGGTCGTGAAGGACGACGGCCCCGGCCGGGGGCCGATCCGCAAGGGCAACGGTCTGCGCGGACTGGAGGAACGGATGGCCGAGAAGGGCGGGACGCTGAGCGTCGGACGCGGACCCGACGGCGGCTTCCTCCTGAGGGCCGAACTCCCGGCGGCCCACGACGACGGAGCGAAGGACGAGGACACACGGTGATCAGGCTTCTTCTCGCGGACGACCAGGCGTTGGTGCGCGGCGCGCTCGCCTCCATGCTCGAACTCGAATCCGACATCACCGTCGTCGCCCAGGCCGGGACCGGCGACGAGGCCGTGGCCGAGGCCCGCCGGACCCGGCCCGACGTGGCGCTGCTCGACATCCAGATGCCGGGCAAGGACGGGTTGGAGGCCGCCGCCGAGATCAGGAGCCGCGTACCCGAGTGTCGCGTCCTGATCTGCACCACGTTCGGCCGGCCGGGCTATCTGGCACGCGCGATGGCGGCGGGCGCTCTCGGCTACGTGGTCAAGGACGCGCCCCCGGAGGAGCTGGTCGAGGCGGTGCGCAGGGTCGGCGCCGGGTTCAGGGTGGTCGACCCGGTGCTGGCCACCGAGTCGTTGGCGTACGGCGTCAACCCGCTGACCCCGCGAGAGCGGGAGGTGCTCCGGGAGGTCCTGGCCGGTCGGGTCGTCTCGGAGACGGCCGCCCGGTTGTGCCTGAGCGAGGGCACCGTTCGCAACCACCTGTCCTCGGCCATCGGCAAGACCGGGACCCGGAGCCGCTCCGAGGCGGCGATGGTGGCCGACGAACGCGGCTGGTTGTGAGCGGGTGATCGGGTCGGCGCCGGGAAGGTCGGCGCCGACCCGATCAGACGTCGCGGTTCGCGGCGAACCGGGTGGCGAACAGGATCACCACGAGCCAGACACCCAGGACCGCCGACCCCGCGAACGGCCCCAGGGCGTCGGGGCCGCCCACACCGCCCACCGCGTGCAGGGCCTCGGCGGGGGTGAAGGGGAGGAGCGGATCGAGGGCCCCGCTCGGAACCCAGGACATCAGGGTGGGGGCCACGAGCACGGCCAGTGCTCCGGCGACACCTCCCGGCAGGGAACGGGTCGCCTCGGCGGCGGCCAGAGCCACGACGGCGTAGAACGGGGACATCAGAGCCGCCCCCGCCAGCATTCTCGCGGTCGCGGGGTCGGTCGGGCCGACCACGGGCGCGCCCGCCCCCAGGGCCACGGCCTGTCCGACCGCGTAGGCGGTCAGAGCGGCCAGGACACCGCACAGCAGGCCCCACACACCGACGGCCGTCGCGGCGGCGGCCAACCGCCGTCCACGCCCCGGGGTGACGGTCAACGTGTAGGCGATCAGCCCGGTGCCGTGCTCGGAGGTGGCGAAGGCCGCGGTGAGGACGATGATCAGCAGCGCGGCGGCGTCCGCCCCCAGCGCGCTGGTGCTCGCCACCTCGGTCGCGCTCTGCTGGGAGAGCGGGGTGCCCACGGTCGCCTCGAGGGTCAGCAGGAACAGGGCGGCCACGAGCCCGCCCGTCACCGCGCACGCCACGGGGGCCCGACGCATCGAACGGAGCGTGGTCAGCTTGGTCCACTCGGCGGCCAACGCCGTGATGAAACCCGTGCTCCTACCGGCGCCCGTGTCGGCCGGGACGGAGCCGCCCCGACCCTGTTCGGCCTGCGCGTCCGTGCTCATCGCCGTCCCTCCTTCTCGGGCCGAGCGGTCAGTTCCATGAACGCGTCCTCCAGCCGCATACGATCGGTGGCCAGCTCGTGCAGGGCGATACCCCGCGCGGCGGCCAGGTCTCCGATGGCCGCGGCGGGCACGCCGGTCACCGTGAACGTGTCCGCTTCCTTCCAGGTGACCGTCGCCGACGCGGGCAGGAGCGTCTCCAGGTCGCGGGCGTCGGGGCTGCTCACACGAACGCTCTCTCCGCCGGCACGGTGCGACAGTTCGGCCGCGGAGACGTCGGCGACCAGTCGTCCGGAACGTACGACGAGGACGTGGTCGGCCGTGGCCTCCATCTCGTTCATCAGGTGGCTGGACAGGAACACGGTCCGCCCCTCGTCGGCCAGTCCGCGCAGCAGGTCGCGCAGCCACACGATGCCCTGGGGGTCCAGGCCGTTGAGCGGTTCGTCCAACAGGAGCGCGCCCGGGTCGCCCAAGAGCATCGCGGCGATGCCCAGCCTCTGGCACATGCCCAGCGAATAGCCGCCGACCCTGCGGTCGGCCGCGTGCTCCAACCCCACCCGGCCGAGCAGCTCGTCGGCGCGCTTCAGTGGGATGCGCCCACCCCTACAGAGCCAGCGCAGATGATCGCGCCCGGTACGGCCGGGATGGGCGGACTTGGGATCGAGCAGGGCGCCGACGACGCGCATCGGGTCACGGAGCTCCCGGTAACGCTTTCCCATAATGAATGCGTCACCCGAGGTGGGGGCGTGCAGACCGAGCAGCATGCGCATGGTCGTCGACTTCCCCGCGCCGTTGGGGCCGAGGAAACCCGTGATACGGCCGCTCTCCACCGTGAACGAGAGATCGTCGACGGCGAGTACCTCTCCGTAGCGTTTGGTGAGCGCACGGACCTCGATCACCGGAGTAGTGGTCGTCATGTCTCCACGATGGACCGGACACGGCTCGAGGACCCGGATCAGGAGTCATGAAACCGCCGTGACGAATGTCAGGGGTGGGAGAGAGGGAAGGGCCCCTGAGACGTGCTCGGGGCCCTTGTCGACGGAGGAGACCGTGGGGCTCAGAGGGCGGCGGCCGCCTTGGCCTTGCGACGGCGGACCGCGGCGGCACCGACCGCGCAGACCGTCACCAGCAGGGCGGTCGCCCCGACCACGGCCATGACACGACCCTTCGTGGGCTCCATGGGCAGGTCCAGCGCGAACCGTTCCTCCTCGACGCCGTCCCCCGACCGGGGGCCCAGGAACCTGGTCAGAGCGCCCACGGGGTCGACGAAACCGGCCCCGGGACCCGGGTACGCCGACAGCACCAGCCGCTCGGCCGTCTGCGGCGCGCTCAGTTCGGGGTCGTGCGAGCGCACCAGCGCCGCCACACCGGCCACGAACGCCGCCGCGACCGTGTCCCCCTCGCTCACGGCGTGTCCGTCACCGCCGGGGGCCAGGCTCAGCACCGACTGTCCGGGGGCGGTGAGGTCGGGCGCCGAGGCCCCGCCGACCAGGAGAGAGCCGTCCGTGTCGGTACCGGCCACCCCCAGGACCTCGCCGCGTGCGGCGGGGACCGCCGCGTAGGCCTCGCGTTGGACGAGCGCGGTGGAGGGGGCCACGATCAGCACGTCCTCCTCGACGGCGGTGTCCACCGCGGCCTCGAGCGCGGAGCTCCCGACGGGGACGGCGACGCCCACGAGGACGATGTCCGCCCCGCCGTCCACGGCGTCGGTGATGCCCTCGGCGACCGCGTCGGCGTCGGCACCGCCCCGGGCGCCGGTGATGGGCACCGCCAGTACACGGGCCTCCGGGGCCACGCCCACGAGACCGCTGTCCGGGAGAGGCCGGGCGGCGACGACCCCGGCGAGGAAGGTCCCGAACCCGACGCAGTCCTCACCGGCCCCCTCCACCGCCCCGTCGAGCGCGGCCGAGGAATCGTCCACCCCCGAACCGACGACGGCCACGGTGACACCGGCCCCGGAGGAGACGGAACGGGCTCGGGACAGCCCCAGGGCGTTCTCGGTCCACAGCTCCTGATCCACCGTCTCCTCCGAGGAAGGCGCGCACGCGTCCCCCGGCAGCTCGGGTGTCACCTGCGACAGCGCGGGCGGGACCTCGTCCGCCGCCGCGGGTGCGGACGCCACCAGGAACAGCGCGGCCGTCAGACCCATCCCGGCCCCGAACCGAAGCCGCTCGCGTTCCGCTCCGTTCGACACGGGGCCTTCCCTTCCTCTCCAGCGTCGACCGCTCGAGCGGTCGTCTCCTCTTCACCGGGCCCGCGTCCGTCAGTCGCGGGCGGCCGCCTCCTCCGTCTCCGGGTCCAGCGCCAGCTGCACCTTCACCGGATCGCGGCGGTCGAAGCGCAGCGCGCGGCCCGGAGGCAGACGCTGCGGGCGCAGCGACCCGAAGAGCACACCCTCGGAGGGCGGGCAGGACAGCACCATGCTGGGCGTGTTCGCGTCGATGAGCATCCGCAGCACCGGCTCGCCCATGGCGCGGCTGAAACCACCGGCGCCGCGCGCCAGGATCAGGTGGAAGCCGATGTCGGCACCGTGGGGCAGCATCTCCATGAGCGGCGTCAGCGGGCCGCCACCGCCGGAGCTCAACAGGTCGTAGTCGTCGATGACCACGAACAGTTCCGGACCGGTCCACCAGGAGCGTTCGCGCAGCTGCTCGGGGGTGACCTCCGGTCCGGGCAACCTCGGCTTGAGCGCCTGGGCCGCGGCCTGCATCATCTCGCGGGCGCTCTCGCCGGTCACCGCGTAACCGAGGCGCTGTTCCTCGGGGATCGCGTTGAACAGGCCGCGACGGGGGTCCACCACGACCACGCGGGCCTCGGTGGCGCTGTACCGCTCCCGGATGGTGCGGGTGACGAGCCGCAGGATGTTGGTCTTGCCGCTCTCGTTGTCCCCGACCACGAGCAGGTGCGGCAGGACGGAGAAGTCGTGCCACAGCGGCTCCAGCCGCCGCTCCTCCAGACCCAGCGCGATCTTCGGGCCGGCCTCGGGGGAGGGCAGCTCCGACGCCGGAAGGGACAGGGGCAGCAGCCGCACCTGGGGCGCGGACGGCCCGTCCCACCGTTCCTTGATCGTCTCCACGACATCGGTCACCGACGCCTCCGGCCCCTCCTCCATGTGCGGGAGGGCGGACAGGAAGTGCTTGAACTCGGCGGTCAGACCGCGTCCGGGGATCCGGGGGACCTTCTCGGCCTGGCGCATGTTGATCGCCGAGTCCACCGCGTCGCCCAGACGGAGCTCGAACCGGGTGACCAGCAGGTCGCGCAGGCTGGACTGCACGTCGGCCCAACGGGGCGAGGCCACGATCAGATGGATGCCGTAGTTGAGTCCGCGCTGGGCGATCTGGGTGATGTCGGCGATGAGGTCGATCATGTCCGAGCGCACCGTGGCCCAGCCGTCGATGACCAGGAACACGTCGCCGTAGGGCTGGTCGGAGAACTCCCCGGCCGCCCTTCGACGTCGGTAGGCGCCGATCGAGTCGATGCCGTGATCGGCGAAGAACTGTTCGCGGCGACCCAGTAGCGCGGTCATCTCCGCGACGGTACGGGTGACCCTCTCGACGTCCATACGGCCGCAGATCCCGCCCACGTGCGGCAGGTCGGCGACCCCGCGCAGAGTGCCGCCACCGAAGTCCAGGATGTAGAACTGCACCTGTTCCGGCGTGTTGGTGAGCGCCAACGCGGTGATCAGCGAGACCAGGAGGGTGCTCTTGCCGCTCTGCGGTCCGCCGATGACGGCGGTGTGCCCTCCCGCGCCGCGCAGGTCGGCGGTGAGCGGGGTGCGCAGCTGCTCGAAGGGGCGGTCGACCAGGCCCACCGGCACGGTCAGTACCGGCTCCGCGCCCCAGGCGGGCAGTGAGGTCGCCCCTTCGGAACGCAGCATCTCCGCCACGGTGGGGGCCTGGCCCAGGGGCGGCAGCCACACCTGACGGGCGGGCGGACCGACGTCGCGCACCGCCTCCAACGCCGTCTCCAGGAGGGTCGTGTCCGTCTCCTCCGCCGGTTCCGGCTCGGGTTCCGCCACGACGGCGGGCGGACCGGCCACGTAACCGGGCAGGAACGGGGTGATCTCACGGGCGGCGGTCGACGATCGGGCCGCGCGGCGCTTGGCTCGGTAGGGGCCCGACACGTAGGCGGCCTTGAACCGGGTCAGCTCCTCGGTGTCGGACTTGAGGTAGCCCGAACCGGGCGCCGGCGGGAGCTGGTGGGCGTCGGCCACGCCGAGCACGCCCCGGCTCTCCATCGCCGAGAAGGTGCGCAGCGCGATCCGGTAGGAGAGGTGGCTCTCCAACTGGTGCATGCGACCCTCGTCCAACCGCTGGGAGGCCAACAGCAGGTGCACGCCCAGGCTTCGGCCGAGGCGGCCGATCATGACGAATAGCTCCATGAAGTCCCGGTGGGCGGCGAGCAGCTCGCTGAACTCGTCCACGATCACGAAGAGCGTGGGCATGGGCTCCATGGTCGGGTCGCTCCTGCGGCCCTTCTCGTACTCGTGCACCGAGCTGAAGTTGCCCGCCGAACGCAGTAGCTCCTGACGGCGGACGAGCTCACCGTGCAGGGCGTCCTGCATACGCTCCACGAGGGAGGTCTCGTCGGCCAGGTTGGTGATCAGCGCCGAGGTGTGGGACAGCCCGTCCAGACCGATGAACGTGGCGCCGCCCTTGAAGTCCACCAGGACGAAGTTGAGCCGCTCCGAGGAGTGGGTGAGCGCCAGGGACAGCACGAGCGTGCGCAGCAGTTCGCTCTTGCCCGAACCGGTGGCGCCGATCAGCATTCCGTGCGGGCCCATGCCGCCCAGTGCCGACTCCTTGAGGTCCAACTCCAAGGGGGCGCCCGAGGCCGCGATGCCGATGGGCACCCGCAGCCGGCTCTCCGGACGTTCGCGCTCCCACTCGCGGGCGGCGTCCCAGGTGTGCAGGTTCGGGATGCCCAGCAGGGTGGTGAGATCGAAGTCCGTGGTCAGTGGTTCCACCACGTCGGCGGAGACGCTCACCCGATAGGGCGCCATCATCCGGGCCAGGGCGCGCGCCCGGTGCAGGTCCAGGGTGTCGGGGCGACCCAAATGTGAGAAGGATTCGCGTCCGGAGCGGTCCAACTCGCACATCTCCATGGAGTCCTTTTCGACCCGGAGTGAGAGGGTATGGGGTGCTCCATCCCACATGCGCTCGGTTCCCACTTCGATCACGATCGCGTTGCGAAAGCCTCCGCTGAGCAATCTCGACCCTTGCGGCACGGTTCCGCCGTCGACGATGATGACCGTGAACGGCTCGTCACGCCCGGGTACCGCCTGAGGGTCGAAGGGCGGACGGTCCGCCAGCTCCGGACCGACGAGTCTTTCCAGCTCAATGGCGTCGGAGGCGATCAGACGGACGGGACCGGCTCCATCCCGTTCCGTCGGGTGCATGCAATGCGGGAGCCATTTCATCCATTCCCAGTCCGCCATTCGCTCGTCGTTCACACAAGCCACCACGCGCAATTCATCCGGCGCGTGAAAAACTGTGACCTGACCCACGAGCGCGCGCACCATTGATCGGATGGATTCGCTTTCCCCGGACAGTCCGAGATGTGCGAACCCCCTGAGGTAAAGGGATACCGGCAAGTCCGCGACGGTGCCGTAGGCGTTGATGAACCGGCGCAGCGCGTGCGCGCAGAGCGGCTCCAGATCCTCCACTGGCTTGGTCGACAGCGGGGCGATGCGCGTCTGGAGGGGCTGCTCGCCCACGGCGATGCGGATCTCCGCGAAGTCGTCGTGAGCCCCGCGGCGCTCCCAGAGTCTGCTGGTGCGCACCAGCGACCACAGGGCGTCCGGGTCGGGGCCGTTCCACGCCCGTGCCTCACGTTGGGCGACCACGACGTCCCGAACGCGGTGGCGCATCTGGCCGAGGTAGCGCAGGTAGTCCCGGCGATCCCCCGAGATCCGGCGGCTGCGCTCGATCCGTACGCGCAGGATCTGGCCGCCGACCATCGCCACCGCCCCGACGAGCATCATTCCACCGGCGATGAAGGGCATCGCCGTGCCCAGGGCGCCCGCCCCGGACGGTCGGAGGAACATCATCACCATGGCGAGGGAGCTCAGCGCCATCGGGAGGTACATGAAGACCCCCGAGATGCTGTTCTCCTGCTCGGGGAGGACCGGCGGCTCCTGGAGCGAGAGCTCGCCCTCGGGCGGTTCGGGGCCCGGGCGACGGGCCGGCCTGCGGACGAGGATGGTGCTGATCGGCGTATCCCTTCTCTTGCCCCAGGACGGCCGGGGTCCGCTGCGGGGGTGTCGGGCGGACCGACCCGGTGTAATTGCGGCGGGGGTGAATGGTCGAACCCTAGAGTCGGATTCGGTTACCGGAGGGTGGGTGTCGGATGCTCAAATGAGCGCCGGTATCCCGATGGTGGAGTTTCCGAAACATCATGTCCGGAATTCCGGAAGTGGTGCTAGTCTAGCCCAGCATTTCACGAACGGGAGCGCCGTCCCAAGCCGTTCCGCAAAGGAATGGTGCCCCCGGTCGAGTCCCCTCCACGGGTGTGTTTATCCATGCCCGTAAACCGGCCCAGTCACCGTCGTCCAGCGAGGAGGACCGATGTCGGACGTCGTCGCCGCCGATCTGTGCCGTCTGGTCGTACGAGCTCCCAACGCCTCCTTCGAGATCGCGGTCCCCTGTGACCTGCCGTTGGCCGAGCTGCTGCCCACGTTCCTGCTCTACGCGGAGGGTGAGACCGAGGACCTCGACGAGAGCGGACTCGAACACGGCGGCTGGGTGCTCCAGCGACTGGGGTCGCCGCCCTTGGACGAGTCCGAGACGGTCGAGACGCTCGGCCTGACCGATGGCGAGACGCTCTACCTGCGCGAGCGCGCCGACCAGATGCCGGAGATCCACTTCGACGACCTCGTCGACGGCGTGGCCGACACGCTGTCCGAGCGTTCGGACGGGTGGGGGCCGGTCGTCTCCAGGCGGGTATTGACCGGCGCCGCCGCCGTGGGCTTCCTCGGAGCCCTCGCCCTGCTGACACTGCTCGGCCCCACCTGGCTCGCGGGCTCCACCGCCGCGGCCACGGGGCTGCTTCTCCTGCTCGCGGCCGGAGCCGCGGCCCGGGCCTTCGACGCGCCCGTCGCCGGCGCCGTCACCGGTGGCTCCGCCGTGCTGTTCATGGCCTTCGCCGGGGCCACGCTGCCCGGCGGAGACCCCGGCAACGCCCTCATCGGGGCGCGGATGCTCTCGGGGGCGTCGACGGCGACCGGCGCGGCGGTCCTCGCGATCGCCGCCGTGGCCGCCTGTCTGCCCTTCTTCACGGCCATCATCGGCACGGCCCTGTTCACCGCGGCCGCCGGCGCCCTGCTCATGTTCTGGGACAACGCCCCGCCGCAGGGCGTGGCGGTCTCCGCCGCCGCGCTGGTCCTGCTGCTCTGCTCGTTCGCGCCGGCCCTGGCCTTCCGGTTGTCGGGGATGCGTCTGCCCCCGCTGCCCGACGGTGTCGACCAGTTGGGCGAGTACATCGACCCCCACCCGGCCCGCGACGTGCGCGCCCGCGCCCAGCGCGCGGACCACTACCTCGGTGGCCTTCTGGCCGTCGTCGGAGCGGTGTGCGCCGCCTCGATGACCGTGCTGGCCGCCCACCCCGGAGGCCTGGCCTCCACGGCGGGCGTCTGCGTCGCGCTGATCCTGCTGCTCCAGGCGCGCGGTCTCAGCGGCCTGTGGCACCGGGTGTGCCTGTTGGGCGCCGGCGCGTACGGGCTGGTGGCGATGGCGGTCGGTGGCGGCCTCGTCGGCGGCGACACGGCCCGCATGGTCCTGTTCGGTCTGCTCTTGGTCGCGGCGCTCGGGCTGCTCCTCGCCGCCTGGTCCGTGCCGGGGAACCGTCCCATCCCGCACTGGGGACGGGCCGGGGAACTCTTCCAGAGCCTCGCCGCGATAGTGCTGGTGTGCCTGGTGCCCGCGAA
Organism: Nocardiopsis alba; assembly: GCF_000710955.1. Lineage (NCBI taxonomy): Bacteria > Bacillati > Actinomycetota > Actinomycetes > Streptosporangiales > Nocardiopsidaceae > Nocardiopsis > Nocardiopsis alba. The sequence goes on along the minus strand of NZ_BAZE01000003.1, from coordinate 650,367 downwards.
CCTGGGGCTGCTGGCGTTGCTGAGGGGGATCGGCGGATGACGCGTACCGGAAGGCGGGTGGTCTGATGCAGACCCGTCGCGATCAGGTACAGGCGCACTCGTTCATGGTGCGCCGGCTCTCCACGGCCATGGCCGCCGCGGACCCGAACGCCGTCGAGGCGCCCCTACGGCGTACCCGCAACGGCACCCTCATCGGGCTCATCCTCGCGGTGCTGCTGTGCGTGGGCTTCCTCGTCTTCGGCCTGATCTTCCCCGGCGGCGCCACCTCGTGGCGTAACGAGGGGACCCTCGTCGTCGTCAAGGACGGGGCGGGCCGGTACGTCTTCTCGGACGGCGTCCTCTGGCCGGTGACCAACCAGGCCTCGGCCCTGCTGCTGGCGTCCAACCCCACCCCGGTCCGGGTCGACGCCGACTCCCTGGAAGGCACCCCGGTGGGATCCCCGCTGGGCATCCCCGGCGCGCCAGACGGGCTTCCCGCCACGGACGCCGAGGGATCCATGGTCTGGCAGGTGTGCGCGACCACCGTCGACACCGGAGAAGGGGTCGAGACCCTGACCTCGCTCACCCTGGGCCGGTCGCCGTTCGGTTCCCCCGTCGGGGAGGACGACGGTGTCCTGGTCCGAGGACCCGGCGGTGGGATCCACCTGCTGTGGCAGGGCGCCCGACTGGCCGTCGACGAGGAGAACGGCGCCCTGGAATCCCTGGGATACGGCACCGTCGTGCCCCACCCCGTCGCGGCGGCCGTCCTGGACGGCGTGCCCGCCGGCCCCGGGCTCACCGCGCTCGACGTCGAGGGACGAGGCGAGGACGGCCCGCGTGTGGGCGGCGCCGACACCCGTATCGGACAGGTCTTCACCGTCCCGGCCAACGAGAGCGGCTCCGAGCAGTTCTACGTCCTCACCGGGGACGGCCTCACCCCCACCGATCCGACCCACGCCCGCCTGCTGCTGGGACACCCGCTCACGGCGGAGGAGGCCTACGGGGGCGGCGAAGCCGAACCGATCGAGCTCACCGTCAACGAGCTGCGCCCACACCTGTCCGGCGAGGACGCGATCACCGGCGATGGCCTGCCCGCCACACCGCCCCCGCTGACCGACCCCCAGGGCGCGGCACTGTGCGTCATCGACCAGGGGGACGGCGCGCTCGCGCTCGCGCTCACCTCTCCGGCCGATATCGGTGGCCGGGCCGCACGGCCCACGGTGGGCAGCACCGCCGCCTGCACCGCCCCCGACCTCATCGACATCCCGTCCGGGGAGGGCGGTCTGGTCAGGGCGACCCCGGCGGGAGGGTCGGCGCTGCGCGGCTCGTACTTCCTGATCACCGACACCGGGAGCAAGTACCCGGTGCCCGACGCCGACGCCGCCGGGATGCTGGGCTACACCCCCGGTGAGGCTCCCGCGGTCTCCACCGCCCTACTGGACCTTCTCCCGACCGGGCCCGATCTGACCCCGCAGGACGCCGCCGAACCCGCCGGTGCCCTCGCGGAACCGGGGGAGCCCCGGTGCCTTTCCCAGTGACCCCCAACAGAATCAGGAGACTCCCATGTCGATGATGCGCAGTACCGACCAGGCGATGCGGACCGGCCGCGACGCCATGGAGACGGCCCACACCACCTGCAACGGCGTCTACACCAGCGTGGACGGAGTCCGGGACCTGCTCGGCGGCAACTGGCAGGGCGGCGCCGCCAGTCAGTACGACACGGCGCTGGTCAAGTGGCTCGAAGAGCTGCGCCTGATCACCAACGACATGAACGACATGATCGGCATCCTCGGCGGCACCGAGCGCAACTTCCACGCCATGGAGGACGAGAACATGGTGACCGCCAACTGGATCAGCCAGCTCAACCCGAACCAGTCCGACGTCTCCCGCTGACCCGATCCGACCCGACCCGAACGTCCCACGACCGGGGCGCACCATCGAGAGAAACCGGAGCCATACCCATGGACGGATTCGAGATCAAGTACAGCGGTGCCGACGACGCCGGCATCGACCTGCGCAAGCAGACCGACATCATCGAGCAGGCCATCAACGAGTTGGACGCCAAGGTCCAGGCGGTCAAGTCCGACTGGGTCGGTGAGGCCGCCGACCAGTACGACCAGCGCCTGCTGGCCTGGCGCCGCAACGTCGCCGACATGCGCGCGCTGCTCGGCCACGCGCAGGTCTCCCTGGGCGACATCACCGAACGCTACCGCCGGGGCGACCTCCAGGAAGCCGGTAACTGGAACTCCCGCCGCTGACCGTCTCCCTCGGCCGCGGTGAGGGTCCGCTCGGGCCGCGCCGCGGCCGGGGACGGGTCGGTGGAAGGTCCGACGACGGACAGGACGAGAGAGGACGGGGCAGGACGTGTCAGAGAAGACCAGGGTCACCAAGGGCTACCTCCAGAACCTGGGTTCGCAGCGCATCGGACCGATGCAGCAGGCGGTGTCGGAGAAGAAGAGCGATTCCGCCGAACACTACGGAAAGGAGTCCATCAACGTCCCCTTCGGGAACGGCGACCTGATGGGCTCGGCCGCCGTGCTCGCCGCCGAGGTGAGCGGTGTCCTGACGAAGTTCCACGCCGAGATCACGAGGCTCGAGGAACGCCTGCTCGTGATGCACAGCGGAATCCAGGACAGTGATCTCTTCTTCGAGAAGCTGGAGTCCGACGCCGAGCTGGACGCCTCGAAGGTCAACACCATCATGAACAACGGCTCCACCACCGGCGGCTCCACCACCGGGGACACCACCACGGACCCCACCAAGTAGACCCGGGACGCCCCGTGCGGAGGCGGCCCGTCACCGTCCTCCGCTCACCGTCCGGATCCCTCCACCACTCCGCCCCGAGGAACTTCCATGGCAGACGAGGACTTTCCAGAGAAGGAGGGGACAGATCCCGCTGTCCCCGAGGCAGAAGGCGTCACCGACAGCGAAGAGCTGGCCCACGCCATCAACGTCTTCGCCGATCTCGAGGGCGACGGTTCGGTCCCTCCCATGGGCACGGCCCAGGCGGTGAAGGACACCAACTGGTTCGCCAGCTACTTCTGGGACGTCGGTGACCCCAAGGACGCGGACGAGTGGTTCGGCTTCGACAGCAGATCCTCCGACGCCGACCTGCTCGGCGGCTTCGAGCGGGGTTTCGCCGTGTACACGGGCGTCCACCTCAACGACGCGATCAAGGAGCGCGGGGACACCGTGTGGGGGAGGTTCATCGACCGGTTCCCCACGATCCTCAACGCCGCCGCCGACTCCAAGAGGGGCAGCACCAGCTACAACAACAGCGTTCTCACCCGGATCCAGACCGACCTGGGAGACTACCGGGACTTCGCCAACGCCCGCTACGACGAACTCTGGACGCTGTACAAGGAACTCGACCCGGGCAACGAGAAGTTCGAGGGCGCGGGGGCCACCGCCCTGGGCCAGTACATGAGGAGCCTGGCCCTCGAATTCCGGAGCCTCGGCAACATGCTCGACCCGGCGGCCGACGCCGTGAGCTCGGCGCGCGCCGCCGTCAGCCCCACCTACATCGACGCGGTGATCGATGAGTACAACAAGTGGATCGGCGATCCGAACCACAGTCCTCGACGACTCATCCGTACCTGGTGGGAGGAGCAGCGTCCCCACGTCACCACGGTGGGCGGTACCGGCAGCAACATCAGGATCCGTGATCTGCCGACCGACCAGGAATCCACGTGGAAGACCTTCGAGACGGAGATCAAGGACCGGTGGTGGAACAGCCTGGCCGACCTGCGCAAGGTCGTGTTGGACGGCATCACCACGGTCTCCGGTGCCTATTCGAGCTCCTCCTCGTCCATCAGGCCCTACGTCCCGCCGCCGGTCACCAACGACACGACCGGTGGCAACGGGCCGGGCGGGTCCGGCGACAACGACCTCAAGTCGATCCTCGACGAGTTGTTCGGCGGTGGCGGCGACAACGACGGGGACGGTGACCTGAGGACGCGCCTGGATGAGCTGCTCAACGGCGGCGGCGATGACGAGACCGACCTGAGGACGCGCCTGGATGAGCTGCTCAACGGCGGCGGCGACAACGACGGGGATGGTGGCGGAGACTCGATCCAGGATCTCCTCGACAAGTACCTCAACGGTGACGGCGGCAGCGGCGACCTCGGGGGGAACGGCGACGGTGGCGGTAACGACGGTGGCGGCGGCGGTGGAAACGGCCCCGGTGGTGACCGTACGGCTCAGGACATCATCGACGAGTATCTGGGGAACCAGACCCCCGAGAGCGGTGGAAGCGACATCCCCGGTGGTTCCGGAGGCCAGGAGATCACGGGCGGCTCGGGCGACCTCGGCGGTTCGGGTGACCTCGGCGGTTCGGGGGACGGCCTCGGAGGGCCCGGCTCCGGGGGGACGTTCGATGGGCTCGGAGGCGACCTCTCCTCGTCGGGAGACGGAGGGGGAGGGTCGGGTGGAGGAGGCCTGGTCCCTCCGCCGCTCACCCCGGGTATGCGTGTTATGGGGCCCGGCGGATCCGGTGGCGGTACGGGAGGTGGGCCTGCCGGCACCGGGCGACGGGACCAGGGAACTCCGCTCCCCGGTGGCGGCACCCTGCTTCCC
>NZ_BAZE01000003.1:640905-645025 GCF_000710955.1 Nocardiopsis alba | reverse complement strand
CCTGAGTCCGGACGGCTCTCGTATCGAGGGTGGTGGCTCGTCCTCCACCATCGGAGGACCGCCTCAGGGCGGTTACGGGGACCTCGGCTCCTCCACGGACGGTGAAGGGCTCGGCTCCGTCCCGCCTCCTCCGGTCCGCGTGCCCACCGGGTTGGAGGGTCCTGGAGGCCTGGACCCGTCCTCGGGCGGGTCGAACGCCGATGAAGGCGAGGGTTCCCAGACCCCGGTCGGCTCCCGCGACCCGGGCGGTTCCGATAGCCTCGGCGGCTCGGGCGGGACGAACCGTCCGGGGCTTCCCGACAGCCCGAGCCTCGGCGGCTCGGGAGGCTCCGGTGATCTGGGCGGGGACCGTATCGAACTCCCCGACCCCCCGGTCCTCGACGCTCCGGGCGGTGGAGGCGGCGGTTACCCGTCCCCCGGATCCAACGGCCTCGGCGGATCGGGAGACCTGAACTCCTCTTCGGGATCCGGATTCGGTTCGGGCGGCTCCTCGATCGGAGGAGGCGGCGGCGGATCCGTGCTCACACCGCCCCCCGGGAGCGGCTCCCTGGGAGGCTCGGACGGGGGCGGCATGACCGCCCGTCCGGACTCGGGCTCCGTCGGAGGCTCGTCCGAGGGCAACGGAGGCGGTCGGGGGAACGGGCCCGGCGGAACCAGCCCCTGGGGCGGTTTCGGTGGAGGTCAGGGAACGGACGGTTCCCTCTCGCCGGGGTCGGTCGGCACCCCCGGTGCACCCGGTACCCCGGGCACCCCCGGTATGCCCATGATGCCTCCGGGCGGAGCGGGCGGCGCCGGTGGTGGCGCCGGCGGGCAGGAACGCACCCGTACCACCTGGCTCGCCGAGGACGAGAAGGTGTGGGGCACCACCGCACGGGGCGGACCCGCCTCGTTGGGACGGCCCGGAACCCGAAAAGACAAGGGAGTGAGCGGCGTTGGACATGTCCCTACAGGGGCAGATGGAGAGGTCCCTCGAACAACTTCGCCAGACCCAGGAGCGCCTGGCGGAGGCAAGCGCAAACCTGGAGTCGGTTACCGCAGAGGCGGTGTCCAAGGATCGGATGCTCAGCGTGACGGTGAACGCCAGAGGCGAGATCGCTGAGCTGAGGTTCCACACCGACAAGTACCGGATGATGGCGCCCGCCGAACTGGCCTCGGCCATCGTCGAGGTCGTCGAACGCGCCCGGCGCGACGTGGCCCGACAGGTCTCCGACGCCATGGGCGGGCTGATCCCGGGCGACTCCGCCGCCCGTGAACAGGCGGTGGCGGGAGACCCCACCGCCCTGTTGGAGGAGCTCGGCCTGGGCAGGGTGCACCCGCCCACCTGACCGACGAGGCGGAGGGGACACGTCCCCTCCGCCCGCCCACACCGTGATGACACCACGACGACATAGGAGGAAGGAGAGGCCATGTCGGATCGCATCTCGATCGACCCGGAGGCGGTCGCCAGGGACGGCGCCGATATCCACGAACTCGCGGCCGAAGTACGCGCGATCGACCGGTGGTTCAACGACTCGGTCGACGCTCTGGGCAAATGCTGGGGCGAGGGCGACGCCGTGGCCGAGTCGTTCGAGAAGAACTACGTCCCGAACCGCGAAGGGTTCGGGGTCTTCCTGACGACGCTCGGCAAGGCCTTCGAGAAGACCGCCGAGGCCACGATCGACACCGCCAAGCAGTTCGGACGCTCCGAGCAGTACGGCATCGACAGCGCGACGCGTCTGATCGGTACCCAGAACACCCGTCTGACCGGCGGCAGCGGGAGGCCCTGACCCCGATGGGAATGGAACTGCCCCCCGAACTCCGCAACCTGTTCGCGGTCCTGACCGGGTCGGAGTGGCCCACCGCCGACGAGACGCGGCTGTGGGAACTCGCCCAGGTCTACGGCACCGCCGCGGACCGTCTGGAGGTCGAGCTCCCCCAGCTCGTCATCCGGATCAAGAACAAGGTGCGGGAGAACTTCGACGCCACGGCGGCGGACTTCTTCGACGAGTCGGTGGACCAGTTCACGGCGGGGGAGCGCAACTACCTCGGCGAGGGCACGGCGGTCGCCCGGGGTCTCCAGGAGTACGTCCACAACGCGGCCACCCAGGTGCAGTACGCGAAGTGGATGATCATCGGTCAGCTCGTGCAGCTGGCCCTGGAGATCGCCTGGGCGATCGCGATGGCGCCGTACACCTTCGGCGCCTCCCTGGCCAAGATCCCCATCTTCAAGGCCATCACCAAGACCGTCATCGGGCGGGTCCTGTTCCGACTGTTCGCCGAACTGCTCCAGCAGATGGCGATCAGCCAGTTCTTCGCGCTCACGCTGGACGCGCTCATCCAGCGCATCCAGATCGACAACGGCTACCGCGACGAGTGGGACCACAAGCTCACCGAGGACGCCGCCAAGGGCGCCATGCTGGACGGTTTCCTCGGCACCGCCGCCGCCTTCGGCGGTAGCGCGCTGTCCAACCAGTTCAACAAGCTGCTCAACAACACCTCCGGCCCGGCCATCACCAAACAACTCGATGACCACTTCCCTACGGGCGGTCCCGGCAAGGGGCTGCCCGAGGGCATCGGCGACGTGATGGGTCGCAACAGCGACGACCTGCTGCGCCCCTACGGCATGGACAACCGGCCCGGGTGGAACCGTCCGATCGACGCCGAACGCTTCCGCAACGACATGGGGAACAGCTTCGCCGACTCCCTGGGCGACTCGATGAGTCGAGACCAGGCCCGCGAGTTCGGTGAACGCTACGCCGACGCCTTCTCCCGCCACTGGGGGAGGGACGGGCTCAACGACGCACTGAGCGACGTGGTGAGCAAGTACGGCCGCGGCATCGACCCGAAGCTGAGCGACTTCCTGACCAACGGTGTGCCCAACGGGGTGCGCAATGGTCTCTCCGACGTGGGGTCGCACTGGAAGAACTTCCTGGCGCAGCTCGGCGGCGGGGGCATCGCCAACGCGGCCCAGGGGATGCTCAGCGAGGGCCTGTTCAACCTGCTCTTCAGCGACGAGAAGACCTTCTCCATCACGTGGCTCTCCGGGGTCTCGGGGCTGGTCTCCGGAGCGGTCCAGCAGAGCCTCACCCAGGGCGGCCTGCTGCTCATCGACCAACTGAAGAACGCCGGCCCGCCGCCCGGCGTCCCCACCCCGCCCCCGCCGACCACGGGCGCTCCCGAGGGCGGGACGGGCGAAGGACCGGGCTCCTCGAACCCGGCCGGTGGACCGCCGTCGGAATCCGGTTCCTCGACGAACGGCTCGTCCACCGCCACCTCGTCGAACGATTCCTCCTCGACCGGCGAGGGCGGGGGAGACTCGCGCGGTTCCCAGAACGACAACACGTCGTCCGACACCACACAGACCTCGGCACCTCCCCCGCCCCCGCCGCCCCAGCAGGTCACCACCGAGTCCTCTGACACGAGCGGTCAGTCCGACAACGGCCCCTACCGCCCCGCCGCGCCGCCGAACGAGGACGGCGGCTCGAACGAGTCCTCCACCGCGGGCGACACCTCGGAGCAGTCCTCCGACCGGCCCGTGAACACCCCGGACGAGAACGACTCCGACCACCTGAACCGGGGCGATCGGGAGAACACGTCCTCGGAGAACGAGGGAGCCGGCGACGCCCCCGTCATCGGTGAACAGAACCAGGACAACGGTGATCGGGAGCGCCCCACCGAGGAGAACGGGGACGGTGAGGGTTCGTCGAACCCGAGCGGACCCGAGGGGGCCGGTCACACGAACGGGACCGGGGAGGCCCTGTCCCAGGACGTCTCGAACCCCGACGAGACGGGGCAGGAGACCCCGGGCCACGAGCCTCTGAACGAGGAGACCTCGAACCCGGCGACCCCGCCCCAGGGGTCTCCGAACGAGGATCCGTCGAACCAGGACGTCTCGAACCCGAACACGACGGTCGAGGAGAACCCGGGCCAGGGGGTTCCGGACCAGGACCCCCAGAGGCCCCCCTCCCAGGACGCCCCGCTTCAGGAGGGGTCCGAGGGCGGCGGTGTGGTGCGGGAGCCGAACGGTTCCGAGAACGCGCCGGTCCGGGAGGTCCCGGATCAGGAGGCCTCGAACCCGAACGTCACCCCGAACCCGAACGGGGCGGGACAGGAGCCCCCGAACCAGGGGACTCCGGACCGG
>NZ_BAZE01000003.1:0-640362 GCF_000710955.1 Nocardiopsis alba | reverse complement strand
CGAGACGACCGGAGACCGGGGCCGCGACGACGACACCGGTTCCCACACGCAACCCCCGCCCGCGACGAACCCGGCCGGGCAGGGCGCGAACGACGGCGGCGCGTCCACCCACCGCCCGAACGGGGCCGGGAACGAGGGCGCCTCCGAGACGACCGCGAACCCCGAGAACACGGGCTCCGAGAACACGGACCCCGAGACCCGACCGTTCCAGGACGACACCGGCGACGAGAACACCCGGTCCTCGGACTCCGACACCCCCGTGAGCCGGAACCCCGACGACCAGGGGGCGTCGACCCACGACGACTCCGGCGCGACCACACACCAGAACGACGGTGCGAACGGGACGACCCCGCACCCCGAAGGAGGGCCCGCGCCCGTCGTGATGGCCCCCCAGAACACCCCCCACGCGCAGGGCGGCCCCGAGACCACCGGGGACGGACGGCGAGGACCGGCCGGCACCCCGCCGGCACCGAAGCCGCGCCCCGATCCGGACGCCCCCGCCACCGTCTCCGAAGGGCTGCGCCCGCCCACCGACTGGCAGAACCTTCGCGACGACGTCGAACCGACGAGGGTCGGCGCGAACCGGGACCGCTCCGGTGTCGACACCGACGGCGTCGAGATCCTGCACGGGTCGAGCAAGGACGATCCGATCGTCTCGATCGCCGAACGCGGCTTCGACGTGCGTCGTATACCTCTGCCGAACCCCGACCCGGACGGCCCGACGCACGTCACCGAGCTGACGATCCGGATGAACTTCGACACCGGCCCCGGGGTCACCCCCGAACAGGCCGACACGGCCCGGCGGAACTTCATGGACCGTCTCGACGAGGTCGTCAACCAGCGCTACCGGCTGCCCGGCAGCGGCGACCAGCTCCACATCCGTGTGGAGCAGGTAGGGCCCGACGGACGACCGCACTCCGGAGTCACCTGGGTCCACGACAACCCGGATCTGCCCGGACGCAGCGACACCGCCAACTGGCGGCTGGACGACGGGGTCGACGTCTGGTTGCACGAGGCCCTGCACAGGGTCGGGCTCGACGATGAGTACCGTGACCCCTCCCAGGAACGATCCGGTCGCCCCCCGGCCGTGTTCCGGGCCTCACCGGACTCCAGCGCGGTCCACGAGGTCGGCGGCTACATGGACGCCCCCGGTGGACGCGACGGCAGGCCCCCGCAGATCCTGAACCACTACCTGGATCAGATCGAGAACCAGGTGAACGGGGCGTCGCGCTACGACGGACCGACACGGCTGGGCGATCTTCCGAACTCCGTGCACCGCGACCTGGCCGCCCTGCTCGACCCCGAGGGGACGAGGAACCAGGACGACACCATCGCCCTGTTCGGCGCCGCCTACGACAATCGTGTGAGAGGCCGCGGCGACGACCAGGTCCGCGCCGACCTGCCGGATCGGCTGAAGGGCGACTTCGACCGCGTCGTCGGCGAGTGGACCTCGGACGGCCGTTGGGACGGCGCCCTCGACCGGGCGCGCGGGGCCGGTATGGAGTCCCCGCTGTCCCGAATGCCGAGCGGCCCCACCCCGGTGACCACCGAGAGCGGTGGGAACCATCGCGCGGCCGGGCCCTTCTCCGACCTGTTCAAGCAGAAGGGCGGGGGCGGAGAGGACAACGGTGGCGGCAACGGCAAGAAGCCCGAGAGCCACCCTCTGAAGGACCTTTGGAAGGGTCGCGTCCGCGGTACCGACGACACCTCCGGTGAGTCCTCCGGTACCCCGCAGAGGGAGAGGCCGGCGAATCAGGACCGGAGCACGACCGAGCCGCAGGGGCCACCGCACGAGGTCACCGCCGAGGTGACCCCTGAGGTCACTCCTGAGGTGACCCCCGAGGTCACTCCTGAGGTGACCGCTGAGACCACCGGTGAGGAGACCCCGCCCAAGCCGGTCTCCCCGGAGACGAGTCGGATGCTCGACATGCTCGCCGACATCGGCCCCATCTCCAACGGGGACGGGTACTCCGGCCTGCATGTGAACCCGGACGTCGACGTTCAGGGGCTGCGCCGGCGTCTGACCCATCGGCTCGCCGAGAACGGGGTGCGGCCGGACGCCGAGGCCCTCGCCAACGCCCTCGACCTCATCGGTAGCGGACGTGCCCGTCCGGACGACGTGTTCACGATCCCCGTCCACGACGCCTCCACCGGCGTCAGCGTCAACGGGAACGGCACCACACCGCCCCCGCGCGGCGAGGTGAGGCTGACCGTCGATCGAGAATGGCGTGACACCACCGGCTCCCCCGATCGGAGGCTCAACGCCGGGAACGCGACCGAGAACCGGGCCAAGGACGTCGGCACCGGCTCCCAACAGGGGCGTAAGAGCTTCAACCCCGGGCTCCCCATCACCGTCATCGGAGAGATCTTCGGCAAGGTGGCCATGGTCGCCCCGAAGTTGAAGACGTCCTTCGCGGTCCGCCAGCGCGGCAACGAGTTCCAGATGAGCGCGGAACGTCGTCACAAGCGCAAGGTCGACGTCGACGGGGACGACCCCTCACGCTTCACCGGTGACATGACCGTCTCGGCGGTCCTGGAGGTCTCTCCACTTCCCTCACCGTCCACGACCACCTCCGATCAGCGGGGGGCCGATGACCGGAGGCAGGGGACGGACGAACAGGAGGGGCCGCCGGCGGGGCCGCCCACCCGGGTCGAGTTCTCCGACCGACTGAACGATGTCGTCGACGTGGTCCTGGCGGGCCATGTGCGCGACGCGGACGCCGACCCGTCCACCACGGAGTCCTCCAACGGCGAGGGGTCCTCCACGGACGCCCAGAGCCCCACCCCCGAGCGGCAGAGGCCCCCGGAGCGGTTCCGTACCGATGACGGCACCGGAGCTCCGGTCAAGGCCCCCCGTTTCTCGCGCACCATCGGGATCCTCGACGGCGGTCTTCCCAAGGACCTTCCGATCGACATGCGGACCCTGCGCGACAACCTCGGAAAGGCCGACCAGGGGAAGGTCCTGCGCTTCCCCTACCAGGACGACAAGGGCAACACCCAGTACGTGGAGATCAGCGGCGGCCCGGTCTCCTATGAGCGGGTCGGGCCGGAGATGAAGGACTCCTCCTTCTCCGACACCGACAAGTTCTCCAACAACGCCCAGAACAGCGCGGGGCGCACCAACAAGGAGGACTTCAAGGCGGGGGCCGCCTTCATCGGCACGATCATCCCCGGGGACGGATCGTCGATCCTTCGAGTGGGGCCCGAGGTGACCGGAGGGGTCAAGGGCACCCAGAAGTACACGCGCGGTGTCGAACACGGCAGTGAGCGCATCTACAGCCCCGGGAGCAAGGGCGATTCCGCCTTCTACCGGGTGAACCGCACCTACACGGTCACGACCACCGAGGATCAGCCCTCCACCACTCGGAACACCACCGGGAACACGAACACCACCGCCGGTGGCTCGGGGAACACGGGCACCACGAGCACCGCTGGGAATACGAACAACACCACCGGGAACACGAACAACACGAACACCGCCTCGGAGAACACGGGTGGTACGAACGACACCGAGAACGGTGGTGGATCGTCCAAGGACCGACCCACGGTACGGTCGGGCACGTTCGACCTGACCACCCTGGACCAGGTGACGACCGCCGACGCCCTGGCCATGGCCTCGGACAATACGGACCGGAGCACGGAGGACACCCCCACCGAGCCCACCACACCCGGTCTCAACGGCGAACGCGTGGACAACGTGAGCGAGGCGGTCCCGCTACGGTCCGAATGGAGCGATGGACGCCTGCGCGACTCCAACGGTGAATCGCCCTCGACCGTCGCGGCCAAGAAGATCCACCAGCAGGTCTTCGACGCCCACCCCGAGCTGGTGACCGACCCCTCCGGGGCCAAACCGAAGGGCCGGGGTTTCTGGAGGACGCTGTGGCAGGGGGCCGACCTGCGTGTCGAGAACACGCTGAAGATCTACGAGATGGTCGGCGCGGCGATCGACGAGACCGGCAACCTGATCGGTGACGGCACCCCGATCCACCTGCGCACCGGTGGCCTGGGCAACGCCCTGACGCCCGCCCCCGGAACGTGGCGCTCGCTGGTCGAGAAGATGCCCGGAACGTCGTCGATCAAGAAGGACGACCGGGACGGCGCCGACTTCATCACCCTCCACCTGGAAGGGAAGCTGACCGACGCGCGGTTCGAGGGCTCTCGAAGCGGTGGATCCCTGAGCACCGGTCTCAACGCGTCGACGGCGCAGGCGGCGGGCAAGCAGAACACCACCACCTACAGTGCCGAAGCCACGGCGATGATCCAGACCCGTGTCGGATCGACGGCCGCCGGTCTGCCCAAGGGCATCTTCGAGGTCGGAGGCGGATACTCCTACGAGAACGAGAACGCGACGCCCCTGTCCGGCAACCGCAAGGCCGGGGTCGAGGCCTCCTCCAGCGCCAAGGGGGATCTGGAGACGTGGTCCTACGAGCTCGAACTCAAGATGAGGCTCGGGACCGACTCCGATCTCGTCGACGTGACCCCGGAGAGCTCCGGCACGGATCCGAAGAGGCCTCGGATCCTGTTGGAGGGGCCCAAGACGGTGCCCGTGTCCGGTGAACGCGCCCCGATCACCCCGACGACCGATCGAGACGCGGAGGCGACCCAGGCCCGGGAAGCGGCCCGGGAGGCCCTGGAAACGGCACGCGAGGCCCGCCGACAGACCGAGGAGGCCCGCGCCGAACTGAACCGTCTGAACGATCTCGCCGGCCGGCTCGGAGAGCGGGAGAACGCCCTGACCCAGGCCGAGAAGGAGCTGGAGAGCAGGGAGAAGAAGGCCTCCCAGGACGATGAGAACGCGCGGAACCTGGAGGACACGGCCGCCGAGGCCGAGAAACAGGCCGGCGACCTGAGGACCGAGGCGACCCGGGAACGCGCGGACGCCGCCCAGGATCTGAAGGACGCCGCGGAACGCAGGCGGGAGGCGATCGAGGACGCGTGGGCCTACGTCGACGCGCTTCAGACGGAGACGGACGCCCGTAACCGTCCCGAAGGAGAGGGGACACCCCCTCCGGGGGAACGCCGCACCCCGCCGCCGTTGCCCGACCTCCTCGACACCGGGGTGGACGCGCTCGGCGAGAACCCCGATCGGAACGCCGCCGACCAGGCCTGGCACAGGGCGCTCGACAACTGGAACGCTCTGAACGACGCCGAACGGCAGGCGGCCGACGCGGTCCGGGACGCCGAATCGGCCTACGCCGATGCCACGGGCCCCTCCTCCAAGGAAGGCGACGCGTCCGGCACACCGACGCCACGGCCGACCCCCGAGTCCTCCGAGGTCCACGACGCTCGAACGAAGTCGGAGGAGACGGCACGGGAGACCCGGGACCTCAAGGACAAGGCCGACGCCCAGAGCGAGAAGGCCTCCGGCAAGGAGAACGAGGCGACCGCGAAGGAGGAGGGCGCCGCCGGCGCGCGGAGTGAGGCCGACACCGGACGACAGCGGGCGAACGAATCCGCGGAGGACGCCCGGCAGGCGGCGCGGGATGTCGAGACCGCCCGGAACGACCGGAACGAGTCGGTGGCCGCGCGGGACAGGATCCCCGGGAGCGAGGAACGGCTCACCCGGGCCCGGGAGCAGGAACGGCTCAGGCACGACGAGGCCGCCACTGCGCAGGGTCGCGAGAAGGACCACCGGTTCGCTCAAGACCGTGATACCCGTCTGCGTCCGCCGCCGGAGCGGAACGAGGAACGTCAGGACCAGAACCAGAACCGGCCGCACCGCTCTCGGGCCGACCTCGACCTCGACGGTCTGCCGCACGCGCCCAAGCACTCCACGTCGCCCGGGCTCAAGGACCGTATCCACAACGCCGTGAGCTCCGCCCCCGGCTACACCGCCGCCTCGCGTTCCGGTGAGGCGGTCATGGGCCACTGGAACGTCCTCAGTTCGCCCAAGGCACTCGCCGCCCACACGATGGACGTCCACGACGGCGGGCTCCCCCTGAAGGCGCAGTTCGAGGACGGTACGATCCGCCGTTCCAACGTCAACGTCGACATCAGCGCCGAACGCAAGTCGATGCACACCTCCGACGCCGTGCTCGACGGCGGCATCGACCTCACCTACAAGTCCGAGTCCGACCGGATCACCGGTAGCAGCGATAGCTCCGGGCACAACGTCACGGCCGGCCTGAAGGGCGAGGCGGTCCTCAACCAGGGCGACAGCAGGAACAACCGCCTGCGCGGCTCGGCGGGCGCGACGCCCTACGCCTCGAAACAGACGACGACGAAGGGCGACACCAACTCGTTCGGAGGGGAGGACAAGCTCTCCTTCGGCGGTAGCACCGTGAAGGTGACCACCTCCGACGAGTTCCAGGTGCACAGCAAGATCCGCACCCAGTGGAACGCCTTCGTCTCGGTGCCGATCACCTCCACGACGGAGGGGAACGGGTCCACCTCGAAGACCCCGCTCGAGAACGGCGGTGACCGGAACCGGAACGGGGAGAACCGGGATCGGGCCGAGAACGAAGGGGACGGGGAGAATCGGGATCGGGCCGAGAACGAGCGGAACGATGAGAACCGGGATCGGGCCGAGAACACTCAGGACGACGGCACCCGGGAACAGACCCGGGACGACACCGAGTCCGGCACCACCGAGTCGCGCTACCGCGTCCTCGACCTGGCCCAGAAGAACGCTCTGCCCTCCCCGGAGGGGCTCGACGGGGCGTTGGGGAAGGCCCGGGAGATCCCGAAGGACATCACGTTCGTCCCCGGGAACGAGACCTCCGGATACGCCCTCAACGGCATCGACACCAAGGCGGCCGTGGACGGGATCCTCCAACAGGTGAAGGACCAGGGGGTCGAACTCACCGAACAGAGCAAGAGCGACATCCGCGCCGCCCTCTCGGCCGGCTACACACGAGGGGACAACCTCCGGCTCCAGACGGGTGGTCTGGTCCTGCCGGTCAACGTGCGCGAGGGCACGCTCGGCGGGCAGCGCTTCAGCAGTAGCGGCTGGCTGCGCCTAGGGCTGAGCCGGGACGGTGACTCCGACCTCCACTCGGTCGAGGCAGGGCTGTCCTCGGAACGTTCCGTCTCGGAGTCCTCCGAGCACAACGAGTCCAAAGGCAAGCAGAAGAAGAAGGGCGTGACCGCCGGTTTGGACGGGGGATGGAACCCCGTCGCGGCGACCGGAACCGACGACAAGGGCGCCCCCACCTTCCCCAAGGACCGCTACCAGACCAAGACGTTGAGCGCCGGCACCGGTTGGGAGAGCGCGACCACCTCCACGGAGCTGACCTCCGACACCGACACGAAGACGACCTCGCGCACGATCAAGGCCCCCGGGATCACCGCCACCACGCCGATGAAGATCGACTTCACCCTGTCCCTGGACCACTGGTACGGAAGCGGTTCGCGGGGCGCGGCCTTCAGCTCGTCGGTCAACGTGGGCCCGCGCACCGAGGTGTTCCAGACGGGGACCTTCCTCCCCGACCCGCCCAAGGGCGGCCCCTCGGCGTCGACCCCGCCCCCGCAGACCGAGACCCCCCGGGGACCCACGCCGTTCACGCCCACCACGGACGGTGCGAAGGACATCTCCTCCTTCGCCACCGACTGGCGTAACGGGCTGGGCCGTGACCAGACCATCCTGCCCATGGTCGAAGCGGTGGGTCAGGGGCCCATCGCCGACGCGGCGCTGATCGCCGAGGCGAAGGCGATGGGCTGGAACCCCGATGCCTCTCGGCAGAACAACGTGGCCGAGGCCGTCGAACACCTCCGCCGGAACGGGGCGGGGTCCCGCGGCCCCATGCTCGGGGCCGCCGTGGACGGGCACGTGCTGAGAGGGCTGTTCGGCCACGCGTCCGGGGGAGACGGCGCGACCCTGGTCGGCAAGGACCCGTACGGGCCCTTCGTCGTGCCCGGGCTGGAGACGAAGCTGTTCACCCAGATCGACCCGGACGGCGCCACCATCATCGGGGCCACCGGTGAACTGTCGACCGGGAAGGAGTCCACGGAGGTCCACCGCGACGAGCGTTCCGTGTCCCACTCCGGATCGACCGCCCTCACCCATGGGGCTGACCTCTCGGGCATGAAGGCCGTGGACCAGCCGGTCTCCGACTTCCAGGAGGGGTCGGCCCTCATCGGCGGCGGCACGACCGGTGCCGGCTCCGCCAGTACGGCGGCGGGCGGAGGCAAGCAGTCGGCCTCCACCGTGCACACCGTCGCCGACGCCCCCGTCAAGGGACGCGGATACCTGGTGCGGTTCCCCGTCGACGCCCTGCTCGTCGCCCAGCACACCGGGTCCGACGCCCCGAAGGCCGAGACGACCACGACCACCGTCGACGTCTGGCTGAGCCTGGACCAGGTCAAGGAGCTCGCCGGCGGGGTGAGCGCGGACTCCATCAAGGCGTGGGACGGCGTCGCCGACCGCCAGGACGCGGCGGCCAAATCCGAGAAGGAGCTCAACGGCGCGGTCGACAAGGAACTGGGGCTGGACCGGTCGGAGGAGGATCGGAGGAACTCCCGCAAGGCCATGGACCTGTTGTCCTTCGACCCCTCGCTGAAACCGAGCGCCTGGTCGGATCGCACCTCCAACGGGGTCGAGGCCGTCCGCGACTACCTCGGCCTCGGCGCCGAGGGTCCCGGTTGGGATCGTTCGAAGGACCAGGACAAGGAGGCGAACGAGGCGGCGCGGGAGGGGCTGAAGGGGCTCCGAGAAGACCAGGGGACCCCCCACGGTCTCTCCAAGGAGACGGTGGACGCTCTGAGCGGCCTGATCGAGCGCCGCGCCGACCTGCTCTCCAAACTGCGCGAACACCGTGAGACCCTCGACACCTACTTCGAGGCCCTGCGCAAGACCCACCCGGCCTACGCCCCTATGGTCCCTCCGTCCACCCCGACCCTCTCGCCCACGGACACCTCCGGCGGCGTCGACCCGGCGATGCTCCAGCACTTCATGCAGGCCCTCTCCCCGTCCTCATCGAGTTGACGGGCCCACAGACCCTCTCCACACGAGTCGCTTTTCGCGGCCGCCCCCGAAACGCCGGAGCACCTCCGGTTTCCGAAAGGAAGAAACGAAGAATGACCGACAACAACGAGGCACCGCGCGGTCCCCACCGCACGGGGCCCGTGCTGAGCTCGACGGGGGAGGCGCCCTCGGCCAAGGCCAGGGACGCCATCGGGGCCCCGGCCGAGCAAGGCCAAGGCCAGACCGCCCCCTATACCGCACCCACTCCCACCCCCGCCCCGACCGCCTCCGTCGCGAGTGAGACCGCGGTGGACGGAAACGAGCGTGGCCGTCGTGCGCTGCTCTCGGCCCTGACACTGCGAGGTAACGCGGCCAAGGCCGCCGACGGTGCCGAGAAGGCCGAGGAGGACCGCTATCGTCCGGGCCGCCCGGTCCTCGCGGTCGCGGCCATCGCCGGCCTGATGCTGGTGGCCGCCCCGTTCGGGCTGTCCGCCGCCAAGGAACACCAGAACGAGATGCTGCTCCAGGGCGATCTCGCCTCGGGGGCCTTCCCGGAGGCGTCCGGTTCCTCCTCCGCCTCGGGCCTGGCCTCGGACTCGGCCTCCGCCTCGTCCTCGGGCACGGGTGTGCAGGGGTACGTCCCCGAGGTACAGCCGAACAGCCCGGTCCTCCCCGGAGCGGGCGACGAGACCGAGTCCGACCCCTCCTCCGGTGGGGGCGGTGGCGCCGAGGGCTCGAGCGGCGGCGGCCTTCCCGAACGTCCCGTGGACCCCTCGTCCGGAGGCCCACAGGGTGTTCCTCCGGGCGGAGGCGCCGACGACGATGACGAGGACGGCACCGGGACCGACGGTCTCGACGGCGAGGGCGGCGGTGTCACCGGCGAACCCCAGGGCGTGACCGTCGAGAAGGGCTCGCTGCTCGACATCCTGCTGAACGAGCGGAACGGTGGGGGCGAGGACTCCGAGAAGTCCGAGAAGCCCGGCTCCGAGAAGACCGACTCCGATGAGGACGCCGAGAAGGCGGACGAGGGCGACGCCGAGGGCGAGGCGCCCGACGGTGTGGTCGCCGAGCCGCTCACCGCGCAGGCCGGATCGAAGACCGAGCCGGGCGCCGAGGGCACCGAGGCCCGAGAGCAGGAGAACGAGAAGGCCGACGAGCAGCAGCGGCGGGAGCCCGAGCCCCCGCAGGAGCCCGAGCCGGAACCCGAGCCCGAGCCCGAGCCCGAGCCGGAACCCGAGCCCGAGCCCGAGCCCGAGCCGGAACCCGAGCCCGAGTCCTTCTTCGCCGTCTCCGGCCCCGGTTGCAGCAACGAAGGCGCACGCTACCGCGTGCACGGCGATGGCGTCTGGCGCTCGGGCCCCTCGGGCTACACCGAGCGCGGATGTGTCGACGGTTACGATGTCATGTCCGTGAGCGGCGACCCCGACGGTGGCGGGACCTCCGCGGAGTGGACGTTCTGGCCCAACCGACCCGGTTCCACCTGCACGGTCAAGATCCTCGTGCAGAACGGTTCCGAACCGCTCTGGGCCAACGGCGTCCCGATGCACTACGAGCTGTTCGACGGTGACAACACCGACGGCGGCTTCCGTGGCGGCTTCGAGGTCACCAAGCCCGATGGCGGCCGGTACTGGGCGCTGACCGAGTTCCAGCCCGAAGGGAACTCGTTCACGCTGCGCGCACGCAACCGGGGCGCCATCCCCGAGGGAGGCGAGGCCCCGCAGCTGCCCATCTCGGTGGTCGAGACCGAGTGCCGCTGACCGACGAGTAGCCGCCGGTGACCCCTGACCGGCACAGTAGGAAAAGCCCGCGGGCCGCCCCGGCCCGCGGGCACAGAAAGGAAGACGACAGACGATGAACCGTCACGTGCGCGCGGTCGACCCCTCCGGCGGAGCCGAGTTCCGCACCATCGGCGAAGCCCTCGCCGGCGCCGGTGACGGTGCCGTCCTGTCCCTGGCCCCGGGCCGCTATGACGAACAGCTCGTGCTCTCACGCGTGGTGACGCTGATGGCGGCCGACGGCCCCGGGACCGTCGAGATCCTGTGCTCCTCCGGTACCGCCGTCACCTCGGTGGCCGAGGCGGTCAAGCTCACCGGTCTCGTCCTGCGCGGCCGCGACAAGGAGGCCCCGGTGGTCGACGTCGCCGCCGGACAGGTCGAACTGGCCGACTGCGAGGTCGAGGGATCCGCCTGGGCGGCGGTGCTCGCCCGGGACAGCGGGGCCCTGGCGCTGCGGGGCTGCACGGTGCGCTGCGGTGAGGGCGCCGGCATCGTCGTCACCTCCGAACAGATCAGCGTGATCGAGGACTGCGTGATCGAGGACGTCGGTACCAGCGGCGTCGTCATCAACGACAAGGGCGCCCCCGAGGTCCGTCGGTGCACCATCCGCGACGCCGGAGCCAACGGGATCTACGCGGCCGGCGGAGGCGCCGGACACATCAGCGACTGCACGGTCTCGGGGACCACCAAGGCCGCCGTCGTGATCGACGAGCACGCGGCCACCGGCCTGAGCGGCCTGCGCGTGCACTCGGTCGCCGACGACGGCGTCGTGATCTCCACCCGCTCCTCCGTGACCGTCGAGGACCTCGTCATCGAGAGGCCCGCCGGCCGCGGCCTGGTCCTGCGCGCCGGAACCGACCCGCGTGTGGAGCGGGTCCGCGTCACCGGCAGCGGCGGCACGGGTATCGCGGCCGAGGACAAGGCCCGCGGCCACCTCCGGGAGTGCGAGATCAGGGACGCCGGAGCCGAAGGGGTCGCCGTGACCGGCCGCTCCTCCACCCTCTTCAGCGGTCTGACCGTGCACGGTACGAAGGCCGCCGGAATCCACGTCGCCGAGGACTCCACCGCCGAGTTCGACCGCGTCATCGTGGAACGCACCGCCGGCACCGGTGTCGAGATCCTCTCCGGCGCGGCCCCCTTCCTCCGCAACGGCACGGTCACCGGGGCACGCGGCCACGGTGTCCGCTGGGAGGGAGGCGGCGGTCGAGTCGAGGACTTCGAGGTCTCCCGCCCCCGCCGGACCGGTGTGTACGCGGCGGCCGGGGCCCGGGCCTCCCTGAGCGGGGTACGCGTCATCGACGCCAGGGAGAACGGCCTCGCCGCCACCGGAGGCGCCGTGCTCGACCTGCGCGACAGCGAGGCCTCCGAATGCGGCGGAGACGGTGTGGCCGTCCACGCCGAAGGAGAGATCACCGCACTGCGCGTGCGTTCGCACGAGAACACCCGCAACGGCGTCCTGGTGGCGGCCGGCGGCCGAGCCGTGCTGCGCTCCTGCGAACTGGTGGGCAACGGCGGAGACGGAGTGCTCGTCGGCAGCGGCGAGAACGTCGTCCTCGACGGGTGCACGGTGCGCGCCAACGCCCGAGCGGGGCTGCGCCAGACCGTCGCCGACGCCGACATCCAGGTGAACGCGCTGACCAGCGAGGGCAACCAGGCCGAGGATCTGTACGGACCGGACGCCGTTCCCGCCGACGCCGTATCGGGCGGGGCAACCACCGACGACCCCGAGGACGACGAGGAGAAGGGGCCGCTGGCCGAGCTCCAAGCCCTCATCGGTCTGGACAGCGTCAAGGACGAGGTCACCACCCTCATCAACCGGAACAAGATGGCCCGCCACCGCGCCGAGATGGGGCTGCCCTCACCGCCGGTCGCCCGCCACCTGGTCTTCGCGGGCCCCCCGGGCACCGGTAAGACGACCGTGGCCCGCCTCTACGGTCGGGTCCTGGCCGACCTGGACGTCCTGCGCTACGGGCACGTCGTCGAGGCCGCCCGCGCGGACCTGGTCGGTCAGTACGTCGGCGCCACCGCCATCAAGACCACCGAGGTGTTCGAGAAGGCCCGCGGCGGCGTGCTGTTCGTCGACGAGGCCTACACGCTCTCCTCCGAGGACAACGGGGGCTTCGGCCAGGAGGCCATCGACACCCTGGTCAAGCTGATGGAGGACCACCGCGACGAGGTGGTCGTGATCGTCGCCGGATACGCGGCCGAGATGGAGGGGTTCCTCTCCTCGAACCCCGGCCTGGCCTCGCGTTTCGCGCGGACCATCACCTTCCCCAACTACCAGGCCGAGGAACTGGTGAGCATCGTCGAGCGTCTGGGCTCCGTCCACCGGTACACGCTCTCCCCGGACCTGCGCCCGCTGCTGCTCCAGCACTTCGAGGCCCTGCCCAAGGGCCCGGCGTTCGGTAACGGCCGTGAGGCCCGCAAGGTCTTCGAGGAGATGGTGGACCGCCAGGCGCACCGGCTCGGAGAGGACCCGCCCGCCGACCCCGCCGAACTCACCATCCTCACCCCCGACGACCTGGGGGCCGTCGCCGCGCAGGCCTCCGGGCCCGGCGGGGACGACGTCGCGAGCCTGCGCGCCGAACTCGACGCGCTGACCGGCCTGTCCGACGTCAAGTCCACCGTCAACGACCTGGTCAACGTGTTGGTCGCCGCCGAGCGTCGGAGGGCGATCGGGATGCCCGCCCCGACCCTCAGCCACCACCTGGTCTTCGCGGGCCCTCCGGGTACCGGTAAGACCACCGTCGCCCGACTCTACGGTCGACTGCTGCACGCCCTGGGCGTGCTCCCGCAGGGGCACGTGGTCGAGGCGGCCCGCGCCGACCTGGTCGGACGCTACATCGGACACACCGCCCAGCTCACCCTGGAGACCTTCGAGAAGGCGCGCGGCGGCGTCCTGTTCATCGACGAGGCGTACACCCTCACCCCGGTCGGGGCCAACGGCGACTTCGGCCAGGAGGCCGTGGACACCCTGGTCAAGTTGATGGAGGACCACCGCGACGAGGTGGTCGTGATCGTCGCCGGGTACAACGCGGAGATGCAACGCTTCCTCGACTCCAACCCGGGACTCGCCTCGCGCTTCTCCCACCACGTCCGGTTCGAGGACTACTCCGACGAGGAACTGGTCTCCATCGTGGGCGGTATGGCCGCGGCCGGCGGGTTCACCGTCCCGGACGAGACCGCCGCCGCGCTGGGCGAGCACTTCGCCGGGGTCCCGCGCACCGAGTCCTTCGGTAACGCCCGGTACGCGCGCCAGGTCCTGGAACGCATGATCACCCGACAGGCGGGCCGGACCATCGCCCTGACCGATCCCACGCGCGAGGACCTGACCCTGCTCACCCCCGCCGACGTGCCCTGACCCTCCCCGACGTCCACCCGCCCCGAGCGGGTGGACGTCACGCCCGGGCGCCGGTCACAGCGCTCACCACCCGGTGAGGAGCAGGTGGTTGACCAGCAGGGCCGTGGCCGCCTGTACGGCGAGCCACACCCTCGCGTGGCGGGCCGGCAGGAGCGCCGCGGCGGGGACGACCCATAGGACGAACGGCAGCCAGATGCGCTCGGTCTCGCCCTTGCTCATCCCGGACAGGGTCGCGGCGGCGATCGCGCAGAGCGCGGCGCCCACCAGCAGGGCCACCGTCGTGGTCTCCCGCGCGGGCCCGTGTCGCAACCCGCGCACGGCGTCCGGAACCCGGGCCAAAGCCCGGCGCGCCCCCACCACCGCCGCCGTCCCGGCCGTCACGCACACGGTGGCCAGGTTCGCCCAGACCCAGTAACCGTAGGGGCGGACCGCCGCCACCCCCTGGTAGTAGCGCTCCACGAGCAGTCGGTACCCCTCCCACCACCAGAAGCCGGCGGCGGTGAAGGCGGCGGCCACCGCGAGGGCGCCCACCAGCGCGTAGGGGAGTGCGCGCGCGTTCCTCGCGCACAGGAGCACGGCCACCGCCAGGACACCGATGAGCACGAGGCCGTACGACAGGTACACCGACCATCCCAGGAACACCCCTGACGCCAGCGCCGTGGAACGCGGCGCGCGGCCCCCGGGGGAGGCCGCGACGGCGAGCAGGGCCAGTCCCCACGCGGTGACCGCCGCGAAGTAGCCGTCGGCGGAGACCCCCACCCAGACGGCCGCGGGCACCAGCACCAGGAACGGTGCCGCCCGGCGGGCCGCCTCCTCCGCTCCGAGCGCGCGCATCGCCACCAGGATCGCCGCCGAGGCGGAGGCGCCGACCACGATGCACCAGATCCCGGCCCACGTTCCGCCGCCCAGGCCGATCCGGTCGAGGGCGACGAACGTCAGGACCGCGCCCGGCGGGTGCCCGGCCACGTGGGTGGGCCAGTTGTCCGGCTGCCCCACCAGGATGTGCCGGGTGAACGTGCTCAGGGCGGCTCCGACGTCCTGGAAGCGGTCGACCGAGCTCAAGTACTCGTGGGGGGAGAGGAGACGGTCGGTGATCCCGCGCCGTGGGCCGTCCACCAGGGCGAGGGCGGTGATCCACAGGACGGAGGCGCCCCAGACGGACCACAGCAGGGCACGCCAGGGCAGAGCCCGTGCCACCGCGGGCCCCTGGAGGATCACCACCGCCGCCAGGGCGAGGGCGGGGATCGTGCCGGGGCCCACGTGCGGGAGCCAGGAGGCGTACAGCGGGGGCCAGGCCACGTACAGGACGCCGTGGGCGTTCTGGATACGGGTACCGACCACGGCGGCGGTGGCGAAGAGGAGTACGGCCAGGGCGGCCATGAGCAGGTCGGCGCGGATCGGGGCGCGGTCCTCGTCGGTCCCGCCCCGGACCCTCCTGTGGAGTTCGGGCTGCGTCACGCCGTCACCGTAGGTCAGGCGCGCCCCCGTGGCCGGTCGCGCCGGGGCGTGTCGCGCGGACCGGGGGGAAGCGGGCCGACCGGCGACTCGGGGACACACCGTGGGGGCGACGGTGCGCCCCGGCCGGAGGAGGGCGTCCTAGCATGACCGCGAGCCGGCCCATCGGACCGAGAGGCGACCGATCGCGTGAACGAGGACGATCAGGACGGGAAGACGCCTCCGGTGCCCGACGGCGCCGCCGGTGGGCCCGGGACACGGGCGTGGGGACCACTACGAGGCGGGCCGCCCTTCGGACCCGCCCGGCCGGGTTTTTGGCGCAGCCCCGCGCGCGGACCCTGGCTGACATCCCTCCTGGGGGCGATCCTGCTCGTCGGCCTCCCGGTCCTGTTCGTCACCGGCCTGCTCTCCTACGCGGCCTACAACCCCGACCTGGCGTCCAACGACAAGACCCCGGACAAGGGCCTGCTCGGCTTCTACCTCTTCCCCTGGCCCACCGACCCCCCGTGGCTCTACCGCCTCACCCAGGGCGTGCACGTCACACTCGGGATCGTGCTGGTCCCCGTGCTCCTGGCCAAGCTGTGGTCGGTCGTGCCGCTCCTCTTCCGCCGGCCCGCGGCCGACTCCGTCGCCCGGGCCCTGGAACGCCTGACCGTCCTGTTCCTGGTGGGCGGGGCCCTGTTCGTCTTCGCGACCGGGATCCTCAACATCCAGTTGGAGTACGTCTTCCCCGGCTCCTTCTACCCTCTGCACTTCTACGGCGCCTGGGTGTTCGTCGCGGCCCTGTTCTCCCATGTCGTACTGAAGCTCCCGACCATGGTGCGGGAGCTGCGCGCACGCGGACTCCGCGAGGCCCTGAGCGATCGGGGACGGGACACGGAGCGGGGCGAACTCGTCGCGCCGGATCCGGACCCGGGGGCGGCCTCGCGCCGCACCCTCCTGGGCGCGGTGGGCCTGGGTTCGCTGGCGCTCCTCCTGACGACGGTCGGGCAGAGCCTGGGCGGCTCTCTGAGGCCGACGGCGCTCCTGGCACCGCACGGGCGGTCGGGGGTCGACGGTTTTCCGGTGAACACGACCGCCGCCTACGCGGGTATCACCGAGGCCGACACCGGCCCCGACTGGCGGCTGACCGTGAGCGGGGAGGGCCGGGAGGTCGTGCTCACCCGCCAAGACCTGCTCGACCTGCCCCAACACCGCTCCTCCCTGCCCATCGCCTGCGTGGAGGGGTGGTCCACGCGGAACCTCGACTGGGAGGGGGTACGTCTGGCGGACCTCGCCGACCTGGTCGGGGCCCAGGGGCCGCCGGGGGTCTTCGTGGAGTCGGCGCAGACCTCGGGCTCCTTCGGCAGCGCCTCGCTCCGTGACAACCAGGTCGCGGATCCCCGGTCGCTGCTGGCCCTGCGCGTCAATGGGGCGGATCTGTCGATCGACCACGGCTACCCCGCGCGGGTGATCGTTCCGGCCTGCCCGGGCGTGCACAACACCAAGTGGGTCACCCGACTCGGCTTCGGTGCGGTGTGACGGCTCCGGTGCGTCGCGTGTACGGCGCCTCGCCATGGCACCTGATCCTGATGGTCGGCGTGCTGGCCGTCGTCGCCTACGCGGGCGCGCGGCTGCTCGGAGGCGGTGACCCGTGGGGCATCGCGGTCTGGTTCGTCGGTGCCGCCCTGTTGCACGACCTCGTGTTCGTCCCGGCGTACACACTGACGGGACGTGCCATCCGGTGGGTCGGGCGCCGAGGGAACGCGAGCCTGCCCGACCTCGTACTGGTCCCCTCGGTCGCCTCCGGGCTGCTGCTCCTGGTCTACCTTCCGTCGATCCTCGGGCCCTCCGTCGCCTACGTCTCGAAGACGGGCCTGACCGGGTCGCCGTTCGCCGCACGGTGGCTCCTGGTCGGCGCGGCCCTGTTCGCGGCCTCGGCGGTGGTGGGAGCGGTCAGGTACCGGCGGGCCGGGCGTCGCCGCGGCCCGGCCTGATGGCGGGTTCTCCCGGGCGGGAGACCGCCCGGGAAGGCCCGCACCACGGTCACCGGGGTCGACAGGGGGCGCGCAGGGCCGCGAACCAGCGCCCCCGCGTCCGCCAGGAGTCCGACCACCGCCACCCCGTGTCCTCCGCGTAGGAGCGCAGGGCCGGGAGCCCGAGCCGCGCCCACGTGAAGGGGGCGCCCGGCTCTCCTCGACCATCGGTGACCTGTACGGTCACGTACTCGTGGACGTCTCGGCCGGCGGTCTCGACGATGAGCAGCCCCCGGGGCCGAACGAGCTCCCGCATCCGCGAGAGCAGGGCCGACGGGGTCCCGCCGATCCCGATGTTGCCGTCGATCAACAACGCGGTGTGCCAGCGGCCCTCCTCCGGCAGGGGGGCGAACACCGAGGCGCGCACCGCCCGTCCGCCCGCCTCGACCACGCGCGCCACGGCCACCGGGTTCGTGTCCACACCCAGTGCCCGGTGCCCCCTGGAGGTGAGGGTGAGGACCATCCGGCCGGGACCGCAGCCCACGTCGAGGACGTCGCCCTCGGATCGTTCCAGCACGCTCTCGTCGGCGACGTCGGTGGCTCCGCACCACCGCTCGACCTCCAGCGGGAGCATCCACCCGTCGGTCCTGCGCAGGTACAGGGGGCCGTGGCCGTCGGCGAGCGCCCGGGAGTACGGGTCGCACAGCCACGGAGTCGCCCGCGTGCCCGCACCCGTCTCCGGCGCGCTCATGCCCGGGCCCCCTCTCTCCCCGACCCGACGACCCTGCCGAAGCGGCTCCTCGGTACCAGTCGCGCCACGGCGGCCGCGTCCTGTGGGGTGTCCACGTCGCTGAGCACGTCCAGGTCGCCCACCCGCAGCCCGGCCTCCACCAGTCGCGCACGCTGGAGGCTCCCGGTGCGAGACGTGGACATCGGCACGCCGCGCACCAGGTCGGGGTCGGGGGCGGCCATGCCGAGCGCCCAGAACCCGCCGTCCTCGCTCGCGCCGAACCACGCGTCGGCGCGCTCCCAGGCGTCCGGGGCCAAGGCGGGAGCCAGATGTCCGGCGGTGACCTGGGGGGTGTCCATACCGATCAGCAGGGAGGGCCCCGAGCACAGAGAGAACGCGCTCGCGATCCGCTCGTCCAGTCCGCCGCCGGACTGCGGGACCACCTCGAACCCCGAGTCCGGCATCCAGGGTCCCGTCCGCCCCTCCAGGACCAGCAGACGCCGACGCGCCGGAAGCGAGCGCACCGTGTCGAGCGTGTCCGCGAGCGCGGCCTCGGCGATCGTGGCCGCCTCCTCCGGCGAGTACCCCGGCGTCAGCCTCGTCTTGACCCGGCCGGGGACGGGTTCCTTGGCGATCACCAGCAGGGTCGTGGCGCGCGGGTCGGTCCGACCGGGACGGTTCATCGCTTCCCCTCCCTCGCGCGGGCGTGCGCGCCGGTCGGTGGTTCACGCAGTACCGCGGTCATGTCGCGTACGGCGGTCCAGGTCCCGCGCCAGGTCCCGGTCACCTTGGACGCCCCGGACCTCGGCAGGTAGGGGACGTCCACCTCCGCGATGCGCCAGCCCGCGTCGGCGGCCCGCACGACCGTCTCCAAGGGGTAGCCCGAGCGCCGGTCGGTCATCCCCAGCCCCAGCAGCCCCGTCCTGCGGGCGGCCCGCATCGGACCGATGTCACGGACCCGCACCCCCGTTCGGGAGCGCAGCATCCGCGCGACGGCCGCGTTGCCGACCCGCGCGTGCGCCGGCCAGACGCCCCGCCGGGTGGGGCGCCGCCGCCCCATGACCAGGTCCGCCTCCCCTCGTCGCACCCGGTCCACCAGCCTCGGGAGCAGACCCGGATCCAGGGAGGCGTCGCAGTCGCAGAAGCAGACGTACTCGGCGGTGGCTGCCGACAGGCCCGCGTGGCACGCCGCCCCGAAACCCCTCCGGGGCTCGTGGACGACGACGGCCCCCCGGCTCTCGGCGACGGCCGCCGAGCCGTCGGTCGAGCCGTTGTCCACGACGATCGCCCGCCAACCCGGCGGAACGCGTTCCATGACCCAGGGGAGCGCTGCGGCCTCGTCCAGGCAGGGAAGCACCACATCGACCGAGAGCGGACCGACCTCGGTCGTGTCCGGGCGTTCCCACGCCTGTTCGTTACCGTGAGGTTCGTTGATCACGCTGATCACGTTACGAAGCGATAAAGGGACTGCCTGTGAAGGCGCTCACGACACGCGGGCGTATCGGTCATCACCCCGCCGGAACGCCACCGCCGACCGATCCACGCAGGTCGGAGCGGGCGAACTCCGCCATCCCCTCGGCGAAGCCGATCCTCGGTCGCCAGGACAGCTCCCGCTTCAAGCGGTCCGAGGACGCGGTGATGTGCCGGACGTCCCCGAGCCGGTACTCGCCGGTGACCACGGGCGCGGGGCCGCCGTGCGCGTCCGCCAGCGCCAGGGCCATCTCCCCGATGGTGTGCGGTGTACCGCTGCCGGTGTTCAACGCGGACAGTCCGCCCTCCGCCCGGTCCGGCAGCGCCTCCAGCGCCGCCACGTTGGCCCGGGCCACGTCCCGCACGTGCACGAAGTCGCGTCGCTGGCGGCCGTCCTCGAACACGCGCGGAGCCTCACCTCGGGCCAACGCCGACCGGAAGAAGGAGGCCACGCCCGCGTAGGGGGTGTCGCGCGGCATGCCCGGCCCGTAGACGTTGTGATAGCGCAGTGACAGAGCCCGACCACCGACCGCGCGGGCCCAGGACGCGCACAGGTGCTCCTGCGCCAGTTTCGTCGTGGCGTACACGTTGCGGGGATCGCTCGGCGCGTCCTCCCGCACCAGGCCGGGGAGGAGAGCGGTGCCGCAGCGGGGGCACGGAGGGTCGAAGATCCCGGCCGCGAGGTCCGCCTCCGCCCTCGGCCCGGGCCGGACGTCGCCGTGTTCGGGGCACGTGTACCGGCCCTCCCCGTAGACGACCATGGAGCCGGCCATCACGATGTGGTGGACCCCGGAGCGGGCCATGGCCGCCAGTAGGACCGCCGTCCCCAGGTCGTTGCAGCCCACGTAGTCGGGCGCGTCCAAGAAGTCCGCCGATCCCAGGCCCACCATCGCGGCCTGGTGGCACACCGCGTCCACCCCCCGCAGAGCCCGCTCCACGGCCTCGCCGTCCCGGACGTCGGCCACGACGTCGACGGTCTCGCCAGGGTCGTGCTCTCCGTGCGCCAAGGGCAGATAGGCGTCGAGGGTGACCGCCTCGTGCCCGGCCAGGCGGAGCTCCTCCGCCACCCGCGATCCGATGAACCCGGCCCCGCCGGTGACAAGTACGCGCATGGGGTCAACCTACGCCGCGCACACGGTCCGTCACCGGATTCCCCGAAGCCCCGTGTCGCCGTGAGAGGCCCTCGGCCGTCCGTCCGTCAGGTGGTGACCGAGGCGTCGATCAGCCGTTGGAGGGTGTCCCGCGTGCCGACCAGGCTCGCGATCCGCTCGTCGTAGTCCACCAAGTGCTCCATCAGCGTGGGTACGGCGCACGGTTCGAGCCGGTCCGGGTCGTTGATGCACTCCAGGAGCTCGCCGATGACGCGGGTCGGCAGCCCGGCGGCCAAGAGCAGACGGACACTGCGGACCTGCTCGACCACCGCCGGGTCGAAGAGCCGATGGCCCCCGGTGGACCGCTCGGCGCGGATGAGCCCCTGGTTCTCGTAGTAGCGGAGCAGGCGGGTGTTCACCCCGGTCAGTTCGGAGAGATCACCGACCCGGAGCAGGTTCATCTCGTCCCGACTTGCACTTGTCACTGGTGTCAACTCCTACAGTCCCCGTATGACGAACTCGATCACGCGAATCAACGACCGTGAGGCCACCGCCCAGGACCTCTCTCCGATGGCCTTCGCAGGCTATGTCCACTTCACCTCCATGCAGGTGTGCGACGGTGCGGTGCGGGGGCTCGACCTCCACCTCGACCGCCTGCGTACGGCCAGCGACCGGCTCTTCGGAAAGCACCTGCCCGACGACGTGCTGCTCGGCTACCTGAACTCGGCGGTGGAGAACGTGACACCGGACGCCACGGTGACCGCCTACGTCACGTCGCGCTCCGGGGAGTTCCAGGCGGCCGACCCCGACGCGGGGCTGGACATGCTGGTGAAGGTCACGGACCCGGCGACACCGCCCGAGGGCCCGCTCGCCCTGGACGTCGCCCGGCATGAACGGGAACTCCCCGAGATCAAGCACGTCGGTGAGATCGCCAAGACCCACTACCTGAGGCTGGCGAACGATCGAGGGTTCGACGACGCCGCCTTCGAGGACCGCCAAGGGCGGCTGAGCGAGGCGACCATCTGGAACCTGGCGTTCTGGGACGGGGAGTCCGTCATCTGGCCCGAGGCGGACATGCTCACCGGGATCACCATGAGGATCCTCGACCGGAGACTCCAGGCCATGGGCGTCCCCCGCCTGCGTCGGGAGGTGCGCAAGGAGGATCTCTCCGCCGATCTCGCCGCCGTGGTCATGAACTCCTGGAGTCCGGCGATCCCGGTGTCGCGCGTCGGCGACCGGAACCTGTCGGAGGACCCGACCTTCGCGAAGCTCCTGCACGAGGCCTTCGCGTCCGAGTCGCCCGTCCGGTTGTGACGGAGAACGACGGAGGGGCCCACGCCACGTGGGCAGGGCCCCTTCGCGGCCGGGGTACCGCCTCGGCGCCGACCACCTCCCCGTTCAGGCCAGATCGGGCTTGCCGAACATCACCGCGTATCCCGAGGGCAGGTGGCTCAGGACCTGGTTCAGCTCACCCCCCGACACCGCCTTGGCCACGGTGCTCAGCACCGCGCCGGAATCCTGGCGCGCGGTCAGGGGCAGGGCCCCGGTCTCCTCCGCGACGCGGACGTAGAACTCCTCCACCCCGAACGGCTCGGCCTCCAGCCGGTCACCGGGGTCGAGAGCCTCGTCCAGCGGCTCCGGGATCTGCGCGGCCAGATGGTCGAGCGTGGAGCCCGGCAGCCGTTCCGCCAGGACCGAGAACACGGCCCGGGTCACCTGTTCGGCCTCGCGTTGATCCTCGTACTCCCCGACATCACGGACCTCGGCCAGGAACTCGTCGCAGCGCATCGTTCCCCCTCGTGCGTGGACTGCGAGTGCCTTCGATGAACACCCTGCCCACGGGCGCCGGGTGAATCACGGCCCCCTGGAAACCGGCTCTCACCAGGCAGGATCGTTTCCCGAAGCCGAGCTCGGGTACATGGGGCGGACACGCCCTCGATATTCGTGAACGGCTACGAACCGGACATCCGGTACGGGGGTCCGGGTCGCGGCCGGTCGGACGCGACACATTCCCGGGAGGGCGTGGACACCGCGGGGTGTGTCGGACCACGCGGAAGGGTGCGGGGAAGGTGGACCAGAACACTCCGAAGACCGGTAAGACCGGAAGCCGGACCAAGAGCGGGGGAACCAGGGGTTCCGCGAAGGAACGCGGGCCGGACCAGAACACGGAGAACCCGGAGAACACACGCCCGGAGAGGCCGGAGAAGGCCCCCGAGCCCGTCGGCGCCTCGGGAGACGGCGGGGAGACCGACGTCCTCCTCGACGTCCCCACCCTGAAGGTCGACGAGATCGAGCTGGAGGTCGAGAACCTGGCGGCCTCCGTCTCTCTCCAGGCCGAAGTGCTGGACCTGCTCAACCTGAAGGTGGGGGCGGACGTGGGACTCGGCCGTGTCCACCTCGGCATCAAGGGGGTCGAGGCCCAGGCGCTGCTGAAGGTCAGGCTCGACAACGTTCGGGAGATCATCGCTCGTGTTCTCCAGACCATCGACGCGAACCCGCAGATCCTGGAGCAGGTGACCCGGGGTGTGGGGGCTGGGATCCAAGAGGTGGCGGGCGGCACGGGCCGCGCCGTCGGGGCCTTGGGCGAGGGTGCCGGGAGCGCCGTGGAGGACGTCGGTGAGGGCGCCGGAAGCGCGGTGAAGGAAGTGGGCGAGGGCGCCGGAGGCGCGGTGAAGGACGTCGGCGAAGGCGCGGGCACCGCCGTGAAGGACGTCGGCGAAGGCGCAGGGAGCGCCGTGGAGGACGTCGGAGAGGGTGCCGAGAACGCGGTGAAGGACGTCGGCGAGGGCGCCGGGGACACCGCGAAGAACGCCTCGAAGGCGGCCCGCGGTGTGGCAGAGGAGGCCGGCAAGAACGCCGGGAGCACGGCGAAACGGAAGACCGGACGCTCCGGCGGCAAGAGCGGGAGCGGAAAGTGAACACCCGGAGACCGTCCGAGTACGACGTCGAGATCGGCGCGTCGCTCTCCGCGGACGAACTGACGTTCCACGAGACATCGAAGGTCGAGTCCCGTTATGGGGGAGGGCCGAGCTCCGAGGGCACCGTGAGCGGCGACCGCTCGGGGCTGCCCCGCCCCGTCGAGACCGGGGTGGTCTACGAGGACGTGCGCGTCGACTACCGGCTCGCCGCACGCCTCCGTACGCCCAAGGAGGGCATCGAGGAGGAGTGACCGGGAGCGCCCACCCGCGAGGCGGTGGGGCCGGACACGACGAAGGGGCCCCTACCACGTGGGCAGGAACCCCTTCTGACCGGCGGAGGATATGGGATTTGAACCCATGAGGGGGTTGCCCCCCAACCGCATTAGCAGTGCGGCGCCCTAGGCCTCTAGGCGAATCCTCCTGGCTGCGACCAGCCTACAGAGCGGGGGGTCCCTGCGCAAAACGAATCTCGCGCGGCGGCGTGGGCCGGGAGGGGGCGGACCGGGCCCGCCCCCTCCCGGCGCAGGTCAGGGCTCGCGCGGTTGGGGGACCGACGGAGCCCGGTAGGCGCTCGCCTGAAGTTCCCACAGTTCCCGGTACAGGCCGTCGCCGGCCATCAGTTCGTCGTGCGTGCCCTGGGCGATCACACGTCCGCGTTCGAGGACGACGATGTGGTCGGCCATGCGCACGGAGGCCAGGCGGTGTGTGATCAACACGACGGCGGCTCCGGTACGTCGGGCGTGGTCGTGCACCGAGGCGAAGAAGCCGTGCTCGGCGCGGGCGTCCATGGCGGCGGTGGGTTCGTCGGCGATCAGCAGCGGAACCGCGTCGCCGTCGTCGCCCCGGTAGAAGGAGCGGGCCGCCGCCAGCCGCTGCCACTGGCCGCCGGAGGGTTCGACGCCGTGGAGGAAGCGTTTGTCCAGCAGGGTCTCCCAGCCGTGTTCGAAGCGGGCCACGACACGATCGGCCTGGGCGGCCGTGGCCGCGCGGGTCAGACGCTCGGCGTCGTTCGGGCTGCTCATGACGGTGTTGCCGCGCGCGGTCAGCGGCCAGTGCGTGTGGTCTTGGGCGATCACCGAGATCCGTTCGCGCAGGCTCACCCCGTCCACCTCGGAGAGGTCGGTGTCGTCCCAGAGCACGACGCCCTTCTGCGGCGTGTACAGACCGGACAGCAGTTTGGCGAGGGTGCTCTTGCCCGAACCGTTCTCGCCGACCAGCGCGATCGTCCGGCCTCGATGGAGGGTGAGCGTCACGTCCTTCAGGGCCGTCCCCTCTCCGGAGGGGTAGCCGAAGGTCACGTCGCGCAGTTCGATCCGTTCGAACCCGGTCGGGGCGGGCTTCAGGCCGGGGCGGGGGAGAAGGGATCGGGCCTGCCGGTGGAAGGCCACCAGATCGGAGAAGTACAGGCCCGACTCGTACACCCGGGTCACGGCGTGCAGGGCGTTGGCCAGCGCTCCCTGGGCGACACGGACGGCCACGACGGCGGTCCCGGCGACCGCGATCGGCACGACCCCCTGGGTCAGGAGGAGGGCGAGGACCGCGAACACGCCGGCCGTCACCAGACCTCCGGCGGCGTCGCCGGCCAGGCGGACCATGGACTGGCGGGTGGCCAGGCCCAGGTGGACGTCCAGCTCCCGGCGGGCCACCCGGTCGAACTCGGTGAGCAGACGGCGCTCCATGGTGAAGGACCGGACCTCGGCGGCGCTGTCCCGGGAGGTCATGAGCTGTTCGAGCATGTACTTGCGGCGGTGGCCCTCCGTGAACGCCAGGAGCATCCGGTACCTCATGCGAGCGGAGGCGGAGGCGCCCCACCACTGGGGGACCATCGCCAGGAGGAGCAGCGGGACGAGGGCGGGGTGCAGGGCGCTCAGCACCCCGGCCGCGGCGACGATGCCGACCAGCCCGGTGAGCACGTCGGCGCTCTGGCGGACCAGGGCTCCGGCCTCGTCACACCCGCGGGTGCGGGAGCGGAACAGGTGATCGTGGAAGTCGCTGTCGTCGAAGGAGCGCAGCTCCACGGCGGTGGCGTCGCGCAGCAGGCGCCGTTCGGCGGTCAGCACGACCTTGGGCTCCAGTCGGGCCTGGGCGCGTCCGGCCAGGGCGCCGCAGCCTCCCCGCGCGACCAGGGCCGCGAGCAACAGGAGCAGGGAGGGCAGGGCCGAGGCCATCCGCTCCGGGGTGGGGACCTCGGCGAAGAGTTCGGTGAGCACCGCCGTGGTGGCGACCAGCGCCCAGGCGGTGGCGGCGCCGGATCCGAGGTTGAACAGGACGGTCGCGACGACGTCGCCGGGGCCGCTCCGCCAGGCCAGGGTGGTGGCCCGGCCGAGGAGCGAGGGCATGTGACGGGCGATCCGGATCCAGGAGGAGTCGAGCATCGTGGAGCCGTGCCGGTTCCACTGGGGCGGGGCGAGTTCGGGCAGGTCGAGGCCGTCGCCCGGGGCGGGTTCCTTGACGGCGTGGCGGGTGCGCACGGGGGTTCCTCCTGGAGCTCGGCGGATCGGAAGGGCCGATGATGACCGGGAGGGGTGTCGTTCGAAAGGGCGCCGGAGGGTTGCGGGCGGTCCGGATCGCACTCCAGTTCGATGCGGTCGCCCTGCCCTGGGAGGGTCGTGGGAGATGTCGGTGGGGAATCCGGTGGGATAGTCGCGATCCGATTCCCCGTGCGAATCGGTCCCGCGCGAAGTGCGCGGTGGGGCGCCGATGGCCGGTGGTCCGGTGTCCGCGGCGCGTCGGTGTCCTCGAAACGGGGAGGGGGCCTGGTGGCCGGGTCGGTCAGCCGGTGGTGCGTTCGATGATGAGGTCGGCGTCGCGGCGCAGTTTCTCGACGGAGCGGGACAGGGTGCTCTTCACGGTCCCGATGGTCACGCCGAGGCGTTCGGCGATCTGCGCCTCGGTGAGGTCCTCGTAGTAGCGCAGGATCACCGTCGTGCGCTGACGGTCGGGCAGGCGGTCGATGGCCCGCGTCACGACGTCGGCCAGATCGCTGCGCCAGGTGGGGTCGTCCACGCGCTGCTCGGGGATCTCGTCGGTGGGGTAGACGTCGAGTCGGGCACGGCGCCATTCGGAGATCTGGGTGTTGACCATGGCCCGACGGACGTAGCCGTCGCGTGCCCGGGGGTTGGCGATGCGGCCCCAGGCGAGGAAGGTCTTGACCAGCGCCGCCTGGAGGAGGTCCTCGGCGTCGGCGTGGCTGTTGGTGAGGGATCGGGCCATGCGCAGCAGCGCGGGGCCGCGCTCGGCCACGTAGCGGCCGAACTCCTCGGAGTTGGGGGTACGGGTGGTTCCCGTCACGCCGACCACCGACCTTCACAGGTCGCGCCGACTCCCGTCACGCGACATCGTCGTGTTCCCTGCGGCCTCGGTCGCCGCCCTTGATTCTCACTGTCACACAGCGAACGCAAACGTCCGGGCACCTGGCGACCACGTGCCGACAAACCGCGCGAACGCGTTGGACACTCTCCTAAGCGACATCCTTCGCGAAGTCTCTTCGGTCGGTGCGCGATGCTCATGTCGTCACCGAGAGTGGTGGCGATGTGGGGAAAAGGGCGCGATCATGCAATACCCGGGAAATGTCACCGGCACGAACCGTGCCATCACGGCGTGTGAGCGAGTGTTCGTGAAATCGAGGGTCACAATGGGCACTGATGGACGAGTCGGGCGACAGGGGGCGCGAAGGACATGTCAGTGATGACGGACAGTGGTCGGGAACGCCGTCGGTTCACGTCGACGGTGCTCGGAGCCGCGGCCGCACCCGAACCCACCCCGATCCACCAACGCGTCGTACGCGGCGTGGTCGTGGACGCGACCCGGTACATGTTCTGCCTGGCCACCCCGCGAGGGGAGGAACGCTTCCTCTACGAGAACAGCACCACCTTCTGGCGGGGCGGAGAGATCCTCGCCACCGAACTGCGCCCCGGCGACGACGTTGTGGTCCGGTGCTCGCAGGACGGCCGCCTGATCGCCGAACGGGTCTGGGCGCGGGTGGCCCGCGCCACCGGGGTGATCGTGGAACGGGAGGGGGACACGCTCACCCTCGATCCCGGCCATGGCCGCCCTCGGACCACCGTGGTCCTGCCCTACCGGACCTCGGGGCGGATCACGGTCCGTCACCCCAGGCTGGAGCCGGGGTACCTGTTCGACGCGGTCGGTATCTGGGAGGACGGCGCCGTGTGGGCGGCCCGCCCGGCCACCACCCAGCCGCCCCACCCACTGGCCGCCTCTCCACGTAGACCGCCGGTCCGCGAGTACTCCACGACGGTCGAGGGGATCGTGAGCTGGTACGACCCGGCCCGGGGCCGCTCGTCCCACCTGGACCCCCGGGCCCAGGCACCGGGCGCCGCCTACCCCGCACTGGACCGGTCGGGGCATGAGGGCCGATGCGACCGGAGGACCTCGTGTCTGCCGTTGCCGCTGCTGTCGACGGGGGCCACGCTCAGCCTGCGCAACGACTGCACCCGGGACACGGCGGTCGTGCCCGTCATCGACTGCGCCGCCTCCGACAGCTGGTTCTGCGACCTGTGCCCGGCCTGCGGGACCCGGGCGGCGGGGCGGATCGCCTCTCTCACCATGACCTCCTTCGTCGCCCTGGGCGGCCTGTTGGAGGTCGGCTGCTTCAACGCGACCATGACCGTCGCGAACCAGGAGGGATGATCGATGTTCCCGGAGATCCTCGAAGCGATCAGAGAGGTGCAGGCGCCCCTGTTGGCGGCGCTGCTCCTGCTCGGCGCGGCGGCCAAGGCCTCTCCGCGTTCCGCGGGCACGGGGGCCGCGCTCCTGGTTCCACAGCGACTGCGCCGCCCCGTCACCCTCGCCACCTGTCTGGCGGAGGTGGGACTCGCGGTCGGTCTGTTGACCCTGACCGGGCCGGCGGCCGACGTGGTCCGCTGCCTCACCGTGCTGCTCTTCGCCGTGTCCGTCGGAGTTCTGCTCGTGGTCCGGCGGCGCGACCCGGAGGCCGGTTGCGGCTGCTTCGGCGGGCTGAGCCGCGAACCGATCGGGTGGCGGACGCTCTCCCGGGCGTCCCTGCTCGCGGTGGCCGCGGCGACCACGATCGGTCTCGGCCCCAACGGATGGACGTCGGCCTCGGAACCCACCGTGACCCACGGGATCGTCCTCGGGGTGGAACTGCTCTTGCTGGGGCTGCTCAGCCCCGAGCTGCGCGAGGTGTTCTCGCGCGCGACCACCGGCGAGCCGTGCGCACTGCGGGAGGGGTCTCCACGTCGCTCCCTGAGGCGTCTGCGCCGTAGCGACGTCTGGCGGACCAACGCCAAGGTGATGCTGGCCGACGAGCCGGAGGACACCTGGCGTCACGGCTGTTGGCGATTCCTGCGCTACGACGGGATGCGACACGGTCGTCGGGTGGACGTCGTCTACGCGGTCCGTATCGGCGGACCGCGCCGGACCGGCGTGCGCGCGGCCCTGGTGGACCGTGAGAGCGGTGCGGTGATCGCCACCTTCGGAGCGGTCACGACCCTCGACCTCCAGGGGCCGCCGCGCAGGCTGCCCAAGCCGCGTCAGGCGGCCAAGAGGGACGAGGCCGAGGGGCGTGGCGGCCCCAAGCCCGGAACCCTGGCGGAGGAGCCTCCGGGCGAGGCCGGTCGCGGCATGCCGGGCGGCCCCTCGAAAGAGATCCAGGGCGCCGGGGCCTGAGCGGGGCGGGGCCCCGCCCTCGGCGGCGCCTCACCCCAGCATCTGCTCCTGTCGGTCGATGGCGGCCTCGCTGAAGTCCATGAGCATCCGCTCGTACTCGGCGGGGTCGCCCTGTCCCATGATCGAGACCGTGCCGAGCAGACCACCATTGCGGTACATGACGGTGTACATGTGGTTCTCCCCGCTGTCGTCGGTCACCTGGACGGTGAAGGCCCGGGAGCCGTCGCCCACCTCGGGCAGGTCCAGGTCGGCGACCCCGTAATCGGAGCTGGTGCCGTCCTCGTAGGTGGCGGTGTACTCCGAGCAGCTCTCCGGGGGCTCGGTGGCGAGCGCCTCGGTCGCGGCCCCCTCGTCCAGCTGGACGAGGATGTGCGAGATCGTGCCGGGTTCCCACTCGTAGGCGGCCACGGAGGCGGGCGCCTCGCGCACCGCGTCCAACTCCCCCCACCGGTTGGCGGCGTCAAGGCATTCGGGCTTGTCCAGCACCGTCGCGGCCCGGACCTCCTCGGAGTACTGGACTGTGACAAGGTCGGAGTAGGTGCCGCTCTCGCTGCCCTCGGGCATCGGGGTCGCGTCCCTGACGTTCAACGGCTGGGCCTCGTGCAGTGCCGAGGCGGCCTCCGTGTCGGGGCCGTCGTTCTGTTCCTGTTCCGGACCGCCGCAGGCGGCCAGGAGGACCGCCAGGGGGACGGCCGCGGCCACGGCTCGCGCGGTGGGGGCGGTGCGGGACATAGGCATGGTGATATCTCCTGGTTCGTGCGATATTTCCACTTGGAGCGGTGACCGACCCGGACCTGTCATAGCTGAGAGTGTCGCGGGGCTAGCACAAAGTATTGAGGAAGGACAATGGTGTCGGAGTCGAAATCGCCATATCTGCGGGCGGTACTGGAGTCCATCCCTCCCTACCGGGCGGGGATCAAGATCGTCGGGCCCGACGGTCGTTCCATCAAGCTGTCCTCCAACGAGAGCCCCTACGGTCCGCTCCCGTCCGTCCGTGAGGCCATCGCCGAGGCGGCGGCCGACCTGAACCGTTACCCGGACCCGGCCGCCGAGGACCTCGTCACCCGCCTCGCCGAACGTCTGGGCGTGCCCGAGGATCACGTCGCCCTCGGCGCCGGCTCCGTCGGCATGCTCCAGCAGCTCCTGGAGGCCGTCGGCGAGCCGGGAACCGAGGTCGTCTACGCCTGGCGCTCCTTCGAGGCCTACCCCCTGCTGGTCGAACTGGCCGGGGTCTCCTCGGTCAAGGTGCCGCTCAAGGAGGAGGGGCACGACCTGGAGGCCATGCTGGAGGCGATCAACGCCAACACGCGCATGGTGCTGATCTGCAACCCGAACAACCCGACCGGGACCACCGTGCGCGAGGCGGAGCTCGTCGACTTCCTCGACCGGATCCCCGACCACGTCCTGGTGATCCTGGACGAGGCCTACCGCGAGTACGTGCGCGACCCGGAGGTCCCCGACGGGATCTCCCTGTACCGGGACCGGCCCAACGTCGCCGTCCTGCGCACCTTCTCCAAGGCCTACGGGTTGGCCGCCGTGCGTCTGGGCTTCCTCGTCGGGCACCCGCAGGTGACCGGCGCGGTCCGCAAGACCCTCGTGCCCTTCGCGATCAACCACCTGGCCCAGGCGGCCGGGATCGCCTCCCTGAACGCCGAGGAGGAACTCCTGGAGCGCGTGGAGGCCACCGTCGCGGAGCGCGAGCGCGTCCGTGGCGCCCTTCTGGACGCCGGCTGGACGGTTCCCCCCACCGAGGGCAACTTCGTGTGGCTGCGTCTGGGAGAGCGGACCCTGGACTTCGCCGCGGCCTGCGCCGAGGTGGGTGTCGCGATTCGTCCCTTCCAGGGGGAGGGCGCCCGCGTCACCATCGCCTCACCCGAGGAGAACGACGCCTTCCTCGCGGTCGCGACCGTCTTCCCCGACCGTCGCTGACCCCTCGAAGGATCTCGTCACGGGCGCCGAGGACCGACCGGTTCCGGCGCCCGTCGCGCACGACCCAGATCACGGGCCAGGTGCGAGCGGCGCAGTCGTCGCGTCCGCATGAGCCTGCTCAGGTCGGCACGGTTGTCGTAGGACAGCTGGACGTGGAAGTAGTTCACCTGCTCCAGGACGGCGAGCACCCACAGGACGATCCCGAGGAACACCTCGGTCCACCAGGAGACCCCGCCCAGGAGCGTCCATCCGATGTAGGCGCCCGAGACGAGCAGCAGGATCGGGTTCACCACACGCAGAACCCCGAACACGGCCATCCCGGCGGGGAGCCGCTCGCCCCGGTCCAGCTGCCGCAGCTTCAGGTACCAGTAGGCCGAACCCTGGATCAACAACACCGAGCACACGGCGAAACCCGCCAGGTTGGCACCGGTGGTCGGTGTTCCCAGCAGGCCGAAGAAGACCAGCGCGAACCAGAAGACGTTGGCGGTCTCCAGAATCGCGAGCGTGGTGAGCCGTCGTCGCGTCATGGAGGCGATTCTTTCCGACGGCCCGAGGACGCGCGAAGGGCGGCCCCCGATGGGGACCGCCCTTCCACGTGGTCGACCGGTTACTTGCCGGCCGCGTCCTTGTCCAACTTCTCCACGATCAGCCGGTAGAGCTGCCGCGGGCGTCCCGGCTGGAGGGTGCGGTTGGGCGGCAGCGGCCAGGCCAACCCCTCCTCCACCAGGGTGCGCAGCAGCCGTCGGGCCGTCCGGGAGGTGACCCCGAGCATGCGCCCGGCGTTCTCCGCGTCGACGACCAGAGGACCGTCCTCCTCCGCGATCTTCTCCGAGAGACGGATGAGGGTCTCGCGTCCCTTGGTGCGCAGGGGCTCGGAGGACTGCCGTGCGGGCGCGCGCTGGGCGGGGACCAGGGAACGACCCTCACGGTCCACCGCGAAGCTCTGTCGCGAGGCCTGGGCGCGGTTCAGGGCCGCGCGAGCGTGCGACTCCGCGTCCTGGGTGGTGCGTCCCATGCCGATGCCGACCTCGATCGCGATCCCGAGCTCCGCCTTGATCCGCTCCACGAACGGCGGCTGCCGGAACCCCTCGGTCGCGGTGACGAGGGAACCGCGGGTGGCCGTGATCATGAACGAGTGGTCGTCCAGGCGGTGCGCGGTCGCGTTGATCCGGTGCGCCTCCTGGAGCAGCAGACGGTGCAGGGACAGTCGCAGCTCCTCACGCCAGTAACGGGGCGTGGAGCGGCGGGAGGAGTCGCGCAGGGTGGGCACGTCGACCACGACGACGCCCAGCTGGGCCTCCTCCAGACGGTGGTGGGCACCCAGCAGACCGGCGGTCTGTAGAGCGCTGCGCACCCCCGCGTTGGTGGGGCGCAGCCGGATCACCGGCACCCCGATCGCCTCCAGGCGCTCGGCGACACCGCGGACGCAGGTGATCGCCATCCTGGTGGCCTTGCGCCGCCACAACCCCTCGTGGAACGAGGTGAGCTGAGCGGTGTTGGTCAGCTCCTCGTGCACGTGGATACCGTCCACCGGCAGGTCGACCTCGGAGTAGGCCTCCACCACGTCGGCCCTGCCGAGCACGTCCAGACTCGCTCTGGTGGGGTCGTAGCGATCGTCGAGGGTCGCTCGGAGCAGGGCCTCGTGCAGGCTCGCCCCGCCGAGCGGCACGAAGGTCGCGGGCATGGTCAACACGCCCGCCTTCCGTGCGAACTCGTAGGGGACAGGGCTGGCGAACAGATAGGCATCGATCGCCGAACCCAGCCTGACGACCTTGTCCGTCGCCTCTTGCTCATCTCGGTACGCGGCGGCGATGAGTCTGGCGTTGAGAGGTCCTGTTGACCCAGGACCCATGAGCATGACCCGTTCGACCACCTCATGGGGTCCTATGACGCCGATCGTCAAATCGCCAGTACGCTGGGCACTCACCTCGGGTTGCTCCCCGCTACCATTCCACGCTCTTCACTATGTGCGCCCACTGGTTTCCCGACCCGATCTCTGTCACGGCATGATTGCCGAGATCGTACCCATTGTGCGGGGCCAAAGAAGATCGTTTTCCATATCAACGCCGAAAGCCCGGGTGGGAGGAGGCCTCCCACCCCGGCTTGAACTGCGCTTACGACAGCTACGAGACGGTGACGCGCTCCACGTCGCCGCCTAGCGTGGCGAGACGCTGCGCGAACTGGGCGTGACCGCGGTCCACCAGATAACCAGGCGCAACGATTGTCTCACCTTCGGCGACCAGTCCGGCGAGCACCAGGGCGGCACCGGTACGGAGGTCGTGGGCGATCACCTCGGCGCCGCGCAGGTTCGTGGAACCGTGCACGATGGCGCGGGTGCCCTCGACCTCGATCTTGGCGCCCATCTTGTTGAGCTCGTCGGCCAGCGCGAAGCGGCCGTCGTAGATGGCCTCGTGGATGTAGCTCTCACCCTCGGCCAGGGTGGCCAGGGCCATCAGCGGAGACTGAAGGTCGGTGGCGAAGCCCGGGAAGGGAGAGGTGACCGCGTTGATCGGCCGCAGCGGCACGGACGGGTCCCGCTGGACGTGCAGGACGGCGCCCTCCTGCGAGAAGCCGACGCCCATCTGCTCCAGTTTCCAGCGGGCGACACCCAGGTGGTCCAGGTTGGCGCCGACCAGGCTGACCTCGCCACCGGTCGCGGCGACGGTCATCGCGAACACACCGGCGTCGATGCGGTCCGACATGATCGTGTGCTCGACCGCGGTGAGCTCTTCGACGCCCTCGACGGTGATCAGACCGGTGCCGCCACCGCTGATCTTCGCGCCCATGGCGCTGAGGAACGCGATGACGTCGAGGACCTCGGGCTCCAGGGCCGCGTGCTCGATCACGGTGGTGCCGGGCGCGAGCACGGCGGCCATGATGAGGTTCTCGGTGCCCGTGTGGGAGGGCGTGTCCAGGTACAGCCGACCGCCGCGGAGCCTGCTCGCCTCCACGTTGATGTGGTTGCGCTCGGGGTCCTCGGTCACCTCGGCGCCCAGACGGGCGAAGCCGCGGTAGTGGAAGTCCAGGTTCCGGCTGCCCAGGTTGCATCCGCCGACGCCCTCGATGCGCGCACGGCCGGTGCGGTGCATCAGGGCCGGAACGAAGAGCACGGAGCCGCGGAAGCGGGCCGCGATCTCGGCGGGCAGAACCGCGAGTTCGGGGTCGTTGAG
This sequence comes from Nocardiopsis alba, assembly GCF_000710955.1. Classification (NCBI taxonomy): domain Bacteria; kingdom Bacillati; phylum Actinomycetota; class Actinomycetes; order Streptosporangiales; family Nocardiopsidaceae; genus Nocardiopsis; species Nocardiopsis alba. Next base: position 605,957 of record NZ_BAZE01000003.1, on the reverse strand, counting down.
GCCGGAGGCGTCGATGACGACGGTGCGTTCCGCTTCGTGGAAGGCGACCTTGGCGCCCACGTGTTCGGCGAGCTCGAGTGCGCGGTAGACGTCCTCGATGACCGGAACGTTCCGCAGCACAGTACGGCCCTTGGCCGCCAGCAGGGCGGCCCCGATCATCGGCAGGACGGCGTTCTTCGCGCCTTGGATGAACGCCGTTCCACTGAGGGGGCGTCCGCCGCGGACGCGGTAACGAACCTCCTGGCCCATGCTCATGTGCTCCTTTGTGAGGCAGATGTGAAAAAAGGTCACCCTCGTCGGGTTTCGCCTATGTGAGGTTGAGACGCGGGTTTCCCCTGGAACGTTGCGACCATCTTGCGTGTGACCTGCGCGGCCATTGAACCGTTCGGTTCGCGAAGACTCTATAGCAACCGCCGGCGCATACCGGCCCAGAACGTGGTATACCCGCAGATCGCGGATAGAGTCCCGCCAAACGACCAAAGTGGCGTTACGCCTGAGGGAGAGACCAAGGGTCGCGCGTATGGCTGACCGTTACTCCGGCATTGCGCACGACTCCACCACCATACGCGCTTTCGCGGCCCATTCGGTGACCGCGTGCGCTGAATCACTCGCGCGCCGCGTGTCAGAGCACCGGCTTTGTCCCGGTCAAGCGCTCATGGATCTCTTTGTAGCGGGACAGAGTGCGCTCCACCACGTCGTCCGGAAGTTCCGGCGGAGGGGTCTCCGAAGCCCGGTCCCAACCGGAATCGCCTGAGGTCAGCCAGTCGCGCAGTACCTGCTTGTCGAACGAGGGCTGAGCGTGTCCGGGGCTCCACTCGTCGGCCGGCCAGTAACGCGACGAGTCCGGGGTGAACACCTCGTCGGCCAGGACCAGCGCGCCGGAGGAATCCCGTCCGAACTCGAACTTGGTGTCGGCGAGGATCACCCCTCGCTCCCGGGCGACGTCCCGACCGCGCCCGTAGACACGCAGGGTGATCTCGCGCAGCTCCGTGGCGAGCCTCTCACCGTGCTCGGCCGCCACGACGTCGAAGGAGACGTTCTCGTCGTGATCGCCGACCGCCGCCTTGACCGCCGGGGTGAAGATCGGCTCGGGCAGCTCCGAACCGTCGGTCAGCCCCTCGGGGAGCGGAACCCCGCAGACCGTGCGGTCGACCGAGTACTCGGCGAGTCCGGAACCGGCGAGGTAGCCGCGGGCCACGCACTCCACGGGGACCATGTCCAGCCGCTCGCAGACGAGCGTACGGCCGGCCCAGTCGGCCGGGGCGCCCTCGGGCGGCGTGTCCGAGACCACGTGGTTCGGGACCAGATCGCCCAGACGCTCGAACCACCACAGGGACAGTTGGGTGAGCAGACGCCCCTTACCGGGGATCTCCGTGGGCAGGACCCAGTCGAAGGCCGAGATACGATCGCTGGCCACCATGACCAGGTCGCCGGAGGCGGTCGCGTACAGGTCGCGCACCTTACCGGTGTGCAGGTGGGTCAGTCCGGGCACCTGGACGGGCTCGGGCACGGTGACGAAACCGCTCATGATGTTCCTTCCGGCTTTCTGCCTGGAAGGAGGACCCGGCCCCATGGGTCGACGAGGCCGGGCCCTCCCTGTCGGAGTCGACGAGTCAGAGCTCGGCGGCGGCGCGTTCGGCGATGTCGGTGCGGTGGAAGGAACCGCGCAGGTCCAGCCTCCCGACCGCCTCGTAGGCGCGCTCGCGGGCCTGACGCAGGTCCGCTCCCGTACCCACCACGCTCAGCACACGGCCGCCGTTGGACTTGACCTCGCGTGCCCCGTCCCAGGCGGTGCCCGCGTGCAGCACGTAGGCGCCCTCCATGGCCCCGGCGGCGTCCAGCCCGCCGATGAGGTCGCCCTTGGTCGGGTCCCCGGGGTAGTTCTCGGCCGCGACCACGACGGTCACCGCCGCGCCCTTCTTCCACTGGAGCGAGCCGATCGCGCCCAGCCCGCCGGTGTCGGTGGCCTGGAGGACCGCGCCGATCGGGGTGGCCAGACGGTCCAGCACGACCTGGGTCTCCGGGTCGCCGAACCGCGCGTTGAACTCCACCACGCGCGGCCCCTGGGAGGTCAGCGCCAGACCCACGTAGAGCAGGCCCTGGTAGCGGAGCCCACGACGGTTCATCTCCGAGACGGTCGGTCGCACGACGGTCTCCATGACCTCGTCGACCAGCCCCGGAGGGGCCCAGGGCAGCGGGGCGTAGGCGCCCATGCCCCCGGTGTTGGGGCCCTGGTCGCCGTCGTAGGCGCGCTTGAAGTCCTGCGCGGGCAGCAGCGGCAGCGCGTGGGCACCGTCGGTGAGCACGAACAGCGACACCTCGGGGCCGTCCAGGTACTCCTCGATGACGACACGGCCGCACTCGCGGGCGTGCCTCTCGGCCGCGCCGCGGTCCTCGGTCACCACGACGCCCTTACCGGCGGCCAGTCCGTCGTCCTTGACCACGTACGGGGCGCCGAACTCGTTCAGGGCGTCGGAGACCTGACCCGGCGTACGGCACACGCGGGCCTTGGCGGTGGGGACCCCGGCCGCCTCCATGATCTCCTTGGCGAAGGCCTTGGAGCCCTCCAGACGGGCGGCCTCACGGTCCGGGCCGAACACCGGGATGCCCCGGTCGCGCAGGGCGTCGGCCACGCCCGCCACCAGCGGGGCCTCCGGACCGATCACCACCAGCTCGGCGCGGATGCGCGCGGCCAACTCGGTCACGGCCAACCCGTCCGTCACGTTCAGGACGTGGTTCTCCGCGATCTCCGAGATGCCCGGGTTACCGGGGGCACAGTGGATGTCGGTGACGCCCGGATCCAGGGACAGGGCGCGGACGAGTGCGTGTTCGCGGCCTCCGCCGCCGAGAACGAGGGCTTTCACTGAAGGGGGCCTCTTCTTCTGTCTGGAGGGACGGTGGTCGCCGGGTCAGACCAGGGGACGCAGTTCGAGGGTCTCTTCACGGCCCGGTCCGACGCCGATGGCGGAGATCGGGGCGCCCGCCATCTCCTCCAGAGTACGCACGTAGGCCCGCGCGTTCTCGGGGAGATCGTCGAATTCCCGGACACCGGTGATGTCCTCGGTCCAACCGTCGAAGTACTCGTAGATCGGGGTGGCGTGGTGGAAGTCGGTCTGCGTCATCGGGATCTCGTCGTGACGCACGCCGTCGACGTCGTAGGCCACGCACACGGGGATCCGCTCCAGGCCGGTGAGCACGTCGAGCTTGGTCAGGAAGAAGTCCGTGACGCCGTTGACCCGGGTGGCGTAGCGGGCGATCGGGGCGTCGAACCAGCCGCAGCGGCGGTCGCGACCGGTGGTCACGCCGTACTCGCCGCCCTGGGTGCGCAGCCACTGGCCCTGCTCGTCGAGGAGCTCGGTGGGGAAGGGGCCCGAACCCACACGCGTGGTGTAGGCCTTCAGGATGCCCACGACCTTGGAGATGCGGTTGGGGCCGATGCCCGCGCCCGCGGCGGCGCCGCCGGCGGTGGGGGAGGAGGAGGTGACGAACGGGTAGGTGCCGTGGTCGATGTCCAGGAGCGTGCCCTGCGACCCCTCCAGGTAGAGGGTCTTGCCCTCGTCCAGCGCCTTGTTGAGGATCAGGGAGGTGTCCGCGACGTAGGGGCGGAGCTGCTCGGCGTAGCCCAGGTACTCCTCGATGATGGGCCCGGCCTCCAGAGCGCGCCGGTTGTACACCTTGGTGAGGAGCTGGTTCTTGTCGTGCAGCGCCAACTCGATCTTCTTGGTGAGGATCTTGGCGTCGAACATGTCCTGAACGCGCACGCCCTGGCGGGAGACCTTGTCGGCGTAGGCCGGGCCGATGCCGCGACCGGTGGTGCCGATCTTGCCCTTGCCGAGGAAGCGCTCGCTGACCTTGTCCAGGGCCCGGTGGTAGGGCATGATCAGGTGCGCGTTGGCGGAGACCAGCAGACGCGAGGTGTCCACACCCCGGTCCTGAAGCCCGCGCAGCTCCTCGAACAGCACCCCCGGGTCGATGACGACGCCGTTGGCGATGACCGGAACGACGTTCGGGGAGAGGATGCCGGAGGGCAGCAGATGCAGGGCGTACTTCTGGTCTCCGATGACCACCGTGTGGCCGGCGTTGTTGCCGCCCTGGTAGCGGACCACGTAGTCCACCTGTTCACCGACCAGGTCGGTCGCCTTGCCCTTGCCCTCGTCGCCCCACTGGGCACCCACGAGCGTGATCGCCGGCATTGGTCTCTACCTCTTCGCTCGACACCTGAACAGGGCTTTTCCCACCCCGGACATGGATCAACCCCTGGCGCAAGGCAGCGACAGGGGCCGTTGCGTATTGAGCGTACACGACCTGCGCATCTCGGTTGAGAGCGGCCGTGGGGTGCCCGTGTCACACCGTGCCGGGCGTTCCCGGAACGCCCGGCACGCGAGGATCGGAGCGGATCAGCCGTTGAGGGCCCGATCGGCCTCGGCGCTGGACTCGCGCAGGAAGGTCGAGCAGCGCTCGGCCTCCTCGGTGTCGCCGATGGCCTCGGAGGCCTTGCCCAGGTAGTGCAGGGCGCGCAGGAAGCCCCGGTTGGGCTCGTGCTCCCACGGGATCGGGCCGTGGCCCTTCCAGCCCGAGCGGCGCAGCTGGTCCAGGCCCCGGTGGTACCCGGTGCGGGCGTAGGCGTAGGCGGCGACCGGCCGGCCGTCGGCCAGGGCGAGTTCGGCCAGACGGGCCCACGCGGCGGAGTAGGACGGGAAACGGCCGGCGACCGGGGTGGGGTCGTCGGAGGCGGCCAGGGCCTCACGCGCCTCGGCGTCGTCGGCCAGGCGCGTCTCGGGCGGCTCGTTCAGCAGGTTCCGGTGCAGGTTCATGCCTCCATCCTGCCACCGGGACGAGACCCTTCCGGAGGACGGTCCGGTCCATGTCGGAGCCGGGTCGGCGCCCGGGGAACGGGGGAGACGAACGGTGCCCGGCGGCCGAGGCCACCGGGCACCGCGAAGGACTCCGGGTCCTACTTCATCTTGTTGCCGGCGGACTTGAGGTGCTGGGCGGCCTCCACCACGCGGGCGGCCATGCCGGCCTCGGCGACCTTGCCGTAGGCGCGCGGGTCGTAGGCCTTCTTGCTGCCGATCTCGCCGTCGATCTTGAGCACACCGTCGTAGTTCTTCATGATGTGGTCGACGACCGGGCGGGTGAAGGCGTACTGGGTGTCGGTGTCGATGTTCATCTTCACGACGCCGTAGTCGATGGCCTCGTGGATCTCCTCCAGGGTGGAGCCGGAGCCACCGTGGAAGACGAAGTCGAAGGCCTTGGTCCTGCCGTAACGCTCGGCGATGGCCTCCTGGGCGCTCTTGAGCACCTCGGGGCGCAGCTTCACGAAGCCGGGCTTGTAGGAGCCGTGCACGTTGCCGAAGGTCAGGGCGGTCATGTAGTAGCCCTTCTCGCCCAGGCCCAGGACCTCGGCGGTGCGCAGGGCGTCCTCCGGGGTGGTGTACAGCTTCTCGTTGATCTCGCCGACGATGCCGTCCTCCTCACCGCCGACGACGCCGACCTCGATCTCCAGGATGGTCCGGGCGGCCTTGGAGGCGGCCAGGAGCTCCTCGGCGATCTGAAGGTTCTCCTCGAGCTCCACGGCGGAGCCGTCCCACATGTGGGACTGGAAGAGCGGCTCCCGGCCCTTGGCCACGCGCTCCTTGGAGATCTCCAGCAGCGGACGGACGAAACCGTCGAGCTTGTTCTTCGGGCAGTGGTCGGTGTGCAGGGCGACGTTCACCGGGTACTTGTCCGCGACGACGCGAGCGAACTCGGCGAAGGCGACGGAGCCGGTGACCATGTCCTTCACCGAGGCGCCGGACAGGAACTCGGCACCGCCGGTGGAGATCTGCACGATGCCGTCGGTCTCGGCCTCGGCGAAGCCGCGCAGCGCGGCGTGCAGCGTCTGGCTGGAGGTCACGTTGATCGCCGGGTAGGCGAAGCCCTGGGACTTCGCGCGGCTCAGCATCTCGGTGTAGACCTCGGGGCTGGCGATGGGCATGGCTTGACTCTCCCTGGTTCGGCCTGGAGCGAGCGTCCGCCGGCGCCTACTCTGCGTGCCGACGGCACCCCGTGTGCGTTGCCCCGGTGGAGGGACCGGTCGTGAGGGAGGCCCGGGAGGCGGGCCGTTCGTCCGGGGTGTCCACCAGGTGTCGTTCAAGTATCTCGAATCCCCGGAGCCGATTGAAAGGTCTAGACCAAAACGGCCGGGAATGTCGACGTACCCGCAGCTTACGAGGGGTGCCGGAGAGGACGACGGAGGGGTCGGGAAGAAAAGCGGTTTACCTACCGTTTTGTGGTTTCCAGTGGTGGAAGCGGGTCTTCAGGACGACTGCTGTCGCTTTTTGCCGTGATACGCGCTACATTCATCGCCGTGGGACGGCATAGGAATGATCCGAAGGGCGTTGGCCAAGTGATGGCCATCGTCGGGACCGTCGCGCTCCTGGTGGCCCTCGTGGCGTTGTGCGGGTACTTCCTGTACCGCTCGATCCCGGGAACCGGCAGTGCCTCCGAGGGCGTCAACGCGTCCGAGGTCGCCGCCGAACCGGTGGACACCACCGAGACCGGTGCCCTGTACATCGACGTGGTGGGCGAGTCCACCAGCGTCTTCGTCCGTGTGCCCGGTGGTGACGTCCTCCTCGACCAGGAGGTCGTCCAGGGCGACTCGGTGCACTACCGGGAGAACACCGACGGCCTGGAGGTCGCCATCGGCGATCCGACCGCCGTCGAGCTCTACGTCAACGGGGAACCGCGCGACGTCTCCGACCGCGACCCCGGATACTCCTTCACCCTGAACCCCTGAGTCCCGGGACCCCGGTGGACGGGGCCGGCATCGACCCCGCCCGCACCGAGAGGCCGGACTCACACGTCCAGGTCGGACACCTCGAAGATCGGCCGGTACTCCAGGCCCTCCTCCTCCAGTCGGGCCCGCGCGCCGCGATCCACGATCAGCGCGACCGCCACCACCTCGGCTCCCGCCTCGCGCAACGCCTCGACCGCGGTCATCACCGAGCCACCGGTCGTGGAGGTGTCCTCCAGGGCCAGCACACGCCGCCCCTTGACGTCCGGACCCTCGATCCTGCGCTGCAACCCGTGGGCCTTGCCCGCCTTGCGCACCACGAAGGCGTCCAGGCGCCGTCCCCGCGCGTGCGCGGCGTGCAGCATCGCGGTGGCCACCGGGTCCGCGCCGAGGGTCAGACCGCCCACCGCGTCGAACTCCAGGTCCGCGACGGTGTCCAACAGGACCGAGCCGACCAGCGGCGCGGCCTCCCCGTCCAGGGTGATCCGGCGCAGGTCGACGTAGTAGTCGGCCTCCCGGCCGGAGGACAGGGTCACCTTCCCGCGCACGACCGCCTTATCGTTGATCTGACGCAGGAGTTCATCACGTTCGCTCATGATCAGTGAGCCTAGAACACCGGGTGGGGCCCCTCGGACCGGACGACGAGGGGCGGGGCGCCGAACCGGCGACCTCGCACGATCCCGCCCGACCCGGAACAACACCGTCCCGATGGGGTGACCATGTCAGAACGTGCCGATGTCGTCAGGGTGGAGACCACCATCGACGACCGGGAAGGGGCCGAGGCGCTGGCCCGCTCGGTCATCGAGAACCGACTGGCGGCCTGTGCCCAGGTCGGCGGTCCGCACCGCAGCCTCTACCGCTGGGAGGGGGAGGTCCGGGCGGACGAGGAGTGGAAGGTCGTGATCAAGACCGCGTCCGACCGCTTGGACGACCTGGTCGCCCACCTGGTCGAGATCCACCCCTACGACGTGCCCGAGGTCGTGGCCCTGCCGGTGGTCGGGGGCAACCCCGGCTACCTCGCCTGGGTCCGGGACGAGACACGCGGGGGCGGCCCCGCGTGATCACGGTCCTTCTACCCCCCACCCTCGGCGCCCCCTTCTCCCCGCCGGGGATCGACCGGGACCTCGACGCGCTCGGCCGCGCGGCGGTCCTGCCCGAGGTGACGGACGACTTCACAGCGCCCCACGCCGCGCGCTACGTGGCCCGGGCGAGCCTGGAGATCAACCGCCTGGTCGCGACCGACGAACCCACGGTCCTGGTGGCCCGGGGCGACTCGGGCCCCCTGCTCGGAGCGGTCGGCGCGGCCCAACGGGCGGCCCACCGGCCCGTCCTCGGCTACGTGCTGGTCGACGCCCCGTTGCCGCGTCCCGGCAGCCCCACACGTGAGGAGATCTCCCGAGACCAGGATCTGACGGGGATCCCGGCCGGTGCGGACGAACCCGCCGGTTACCGCACCGAACGTCTGCCCACGGTCCCGGACTGGCCGGACGCGCCCTGCGGTTACCTGCTCACCGATCCCGCCTACGCGCACCCCGCCCATCTGGCGGGGATGCGGGGATGGGCTGTACAGGACGCGGTCGCCGAACCCGGGCGGACGGCCGAGGCACTGGTGGCGCTCATCGACGAACTCGTTCGCTGAGCACCGATAAACCGGGTGACATCCGGTGGCGGAGGGCAGAAGAATGCGGGGGCATGATCAGTGACCATTTCCCGCCGCTCGGAGTGGGTCTGAGCACGCCCCGCCTCTGTCTGCGGATGCCCACCGACGCCGACCTCTCCGCGTTGGCCGACGCCGCGCTCCGAGGGGTCCACGACCCGGAGACCATGCCGTTCCGACAACCCTGGACGGACCAGGGCCCGGAGCGGCTGGGACGGGCGGTGATCCAGCACAACTGGAGCACCATGGCGGCCTGGACCCCCGAACGGTGGGCCTTCAACGCCGTCGTGATCTTCGAGGGGCGGGTGATCGGGCTCCAGGAGATGAACGCGAAGGACTTCGCGGTCACCCGCCAGGTGGGGAGCGGATCCTGGCTGACCCGGGAGTATCAGGGCAGGGGCCTGGGCACCGAGATGCGGGCGGCGATCCTGCATCTGGCCTTCGAGGGGCTCGGCGCACTGGACGCGGTCACCGAGGCCTTCGACACCTCGGCGGCCTCCATCGGGGTGTCCCGGCGTCTGGGCTATCGCCCGGACGGGATCGACCACCTCGAGGTGCGTGGGCGGCGGGTCCGAGAACTGCGCTACCGGCTGACCCGGCGGGACTGGGAGGAGCACCGCACTGTCCCGGTCGAGATCGAAGGACTGGAGCCGGCCCTGCCCTACTTCGGGGTGGGGGAACTCCCCGAATAGGACGGGGCCGGCGGGCGGACGTCAGGCTTCGGAGGGAGCGAGGGCCCGCCGGTAGAGGGGGACGATCCCGAGAAGGCAGCCGAGCAGCATCCCGCAGCCGGTCACCACGCCGCTGACGAGCGGGGCCCAGGCGGGGAGACCGGCGGCGACCAGGGCCAGCCCGATCGCACCGAGCACGGTCGCGTACCAGGCGACGAAGACGAGCTCACGCTGTCGCCACTTCCAGGCCAGCGGGAAGAAGTGCAGGCCGACGACGAGTGCGACCCAGGCGACCCCGGTCTCGGGAGGGAGACCGAGACGGCCGATCAGAGTGGCCCCGGCGAAGATCAGGGCGAACTCGATGAGGACGACGACGCCGAAGAAGGGGCCGAACCGCGGTTCCTCCGGTTCGGCGTCGGAAGGGGGCTGTGCGTTCTGAGTGGACTCTCGGCGGGAGATGAGGATGATCAGGACGATGACGGCCGCGGCCATGGTCACCGCGAGAACGCGGATTCCCCAGATCAGGGCGGGGGATAGCGGGGGTCCGACGTTGACCAGAACGAACACCAGGCCGAAGAACGACCCGATGAGGAACCCCGAGAATCGTGTGAACATTGACTGATAATAACGACCCGAAATGTACGTTTTGATCCTTTTATGGGTCGGGTCGCCCGTCTGTCGAACACGAACACGGGTGTGCTTTCCTGGGGAGGCTCACACGAAGTGAGGGCTGACGAGGGAGAGAGCCCATGAGCGAACACGCGACGCGGGGGTCGAGGGCCGGAGAACCGGATGAGGCACCCCGGCCTCCGCACGTCCGGGCCGACCCGGGCCCCCGACCACCGGTCGCCTTCGAGAACGGGCCCGGGATCGGCGCTCCTCCGACCGGGCCGGCCTATCCCGGACCCCCTCCGGAACCTCGGCTCCCTCCCCGGCCCCACCCCCCGAGGCCCACGGGGCCCACGGGGGCCCACCCCGCGTGGAACCCCGGCGCGCCCGCCGCCCCACGCCCTTCGGCCCCGGTCCCGCCGGGCCCTCCGGCCTCGGGACCCCCCTCGTTCCCGACCGGACCCTCGGTATCGGGGGCACGACCTCTGCCTCCCCGGCCATCGGCCCCCACGCCGCCCCGGCGGCCACCGGTCATCGCCGGCGACGTCTACGCCGACGCCTTCCTCAACGCGCGGCCTCGCCCCGGGGAGAACCCTCCGGGACGGCCCGCACCCACTGCGGGCCGGTCCGACCGGTGGAACACCGGCCCCGGAGCCGATACGCGGTACGGCGAGCGACCGGCCGCCGCCCCCTGGGACTCGGCGCCCCGAGAACGGCCGGAACCCGCCCGCCCGACGATGCCGCCGAACGGCCCCTTCCACATCCCGGCCCCCTCCTACGCCACCGACCCCTACCGCACCTTCGGCCCCGGAGACAGGCCCGGGGGCCAGGCCTGAACCCGGGGCGTCGACCCGCCCCTCAGACCTCGTCGCGAAGAGCGGTCTGGATCAGGTGGGGGCTGCCACCGCGGCGGACCCACCGGCCACGGCCGGGAGGCTGCGCGCTCGCGTACAGCCGGGGCAGGAGCTGGCCCTCGGAACGGTCGCCGGACATGATCAGCGCGCTCGTCCCGATCTCCCGGACCGCCTGCACCAGAGGGTCGAACATCCCCCGCCCGGCACCGGCCACCCGCCGGGCCACCACGAAGTGCAGGCCGATGTCGCGTCCGTTGGACACGAACGGCACGAACGGGGCCAGCGGCTTCTGACCGGCCGTGGTGAGCACGTCGTAGTCATCGGCCAGGACCACGATGCGCGGCCCCTTGATCGACCCCGGCTCCAAGGCGTCCAGGTCGCCGTCCTCGGGAACCCGCGCCTCCACCTCCTTGGCCACACCGGCGGCCAGCCCCGCGCACACCTTGGGGCTGCTCGCGTACCCGCCCATGTAAGGCTCGGGCACCACCTCGCGCAGGGTCCGCCGCGGATCCATCACCGCGAACACCACCTCGTCCGACGAGTAGCGGGCCACCAGCCCCTCCGCGATCAGCCGCAGCAGGTTGGTCTTGCCGCACTCGCCGTCCCCCAGCACCAGCAGGTTCTGATCCCGATCGAACAGATCCAGCATCACCGGATCCAGGGCCCGCTCGTCCACCCCGATCGGCACCAGACGCGACTCGGACTCGGGGGTGGGCAGGGTCCGAGCCGACAGACGGTGCGGCAGCACCCGAACGCTCTGCGCCCGACGGCCCGCCCAGGCGCCGTCGATCTCCCGGACGGCGCTCTCCACGGCCTCGCCCAGCTCGTCGTCGGTGTCCACCCCGTCGATGCGGGGCAACGCCACCTGACCGAACAACTCCGAGTCGGACAGCGCCCGCCCGGGGGCCTTCGCACTGATGGTCTCGGCGAGCTTGCGGTCGATCGTGGACTCGGAGGCGTCGTTGAGGTGCAGCTCCAGCTTCTGCCCGAAGTTGGACTGCACGGCGATGCGCACGTCGTTCCAGCGCAACATGCCCGCCACCACGTGCACCCCGTACCCGCCACCGCGCTGGAGCAGATCGTTGACGATGGTGTCGACGTCCTCGAAGTCCTTGCGCAGCGCACCGAACCCGTCGATGACCAGCACCACGTCGGCGCTGGTCAACTCGGGCACCTCACCGCGCGCGTGCCTGCGACGCAGCTGGGCCACCGAGTCGATGCCCCGCTCCCGGAACACCTCCTGACGGTGCTCCAGCATGCCCTGGACCTCCTCGACGGTCCGCCGCACCCGCTCGCCGTCGGTCCGCGCGGCCACCCCGCCCACGTGCGGCAGGGACGACAACGCCTGGAGACCGCCGCCCATCAGGTCGAGGCAGTACACCGCGGCCTGCTGCGGGGTGTGGGTCATCGCCAGCGACAGCACCAGGGTGCGCAGCAACGTCGTCTTACCGCTCTGCGGGCCACCGATGACGGCGACGTGCCCGCCCGATGCGGTCAGATCCAGCTCCCACACGCCCTGCCACTGCTTGGTGGCGTCGTCCAACAGGCCGATCGGCACGTGCAGCGCCTCGCGGTCCCCGGGCAGCCGGAGCCCGGAGTCGCCGCGCTCGGGAGCCCCCACGAGCGTGTCCAGGGCCGCGGCGTGAGGCAACGGCGGCAGCCAGATCGACCGGGCCGGATCCCCGTGTCGGCCGAACTGCGAGATCATCACGTCGAGCAGGGTCGGGCCGACGGTACGTGAGGGCATCGGGCTCTCCTCCTGCGCGCCGCCCCCGGTGTCCACCGCCTCCTCCGGGTCCTCGTTGTAGGCGGTGTAGAGGCGCACCGACGGTCGCCCCTCGTCCGGCTCCTCCTCGGCCACCGGGCCTCGGTAGGCCCCCGACACGTACCCGGCCTTGAACCGCTGGTACACGCTCGTGTCCACCTTCAGATACCCGAAGCCGGGCAGCGAGGGCAGATGGAAGGCGTCGGGAGTGTTGAGGACGGTGCGGCTCTCCTCCTCGGAGAACGTGCGCAACCCCAGCCGGTACGACAGGTACGTCTCCAGACCGCGCAGCTTCCCGCTCTCGATCCGCTGGCTGGACAGCAACAGGTGCACACCGATGCTGCGGCCGATCCGGCCGATCGACAGGAACAGGTCGATGAAGTCGGGCCTGGCGGTCAGCAGCTCACCGAACTCGTCGATGATCACCAGCAGATGCGGCAGAGGCGGCAGACTCGGATCGTGCCGGCGCTTGTAGAGGTAGTCACCGATATTGGGGACGTTCCCGGCGTCGCGCAGGACCTGCTGCCGGCGCTGCACCTCGCCCGACAGGCTCGAGTACACCCTCTCGATGAGGGCCGCGTCGTCCTCCAGGTTGGTGATCACCCCGGCCACGTGCGGCATGCTCTCGAACGGCGCGAAGGTGGCACCGCCCTTGTAGTCGACCAGCACCATGCTGACCTGCTCCGGCGAATGCCCGGCCGCCAACGCCAGCACCAGGGTGCGCAGCATCTCGCTCTTACCCGAACCGGTCGCGCCCACGCACAGCCCGTGCGGGCCCATGCCCAACTGGGCGGACTCCTTCAGGTCCAGGATGACCGGGCGCCCCATGTCGTCCATCCCGATGGGCACCCGCAGGAAGGCCCGCTCGCTCCGCGGCGACCACATCCTCGGAACGTCCATCGCACCCGGATCCTGGACGCCCATCATCGCGGGGAAGTCCACCGAGCCGCCCTCCTGGGCGGTCTCCTCCACCGACTCCGGGGACAGCCTCAGCGGCGCCAGCATGCGCGCCAGACCGGTCAGCACGGCGTCGGAGACATCGTCCAGGGTGCCGACGGTCACCACGGGGTCGGAGCCGCGCAGCTCCTCCATCCGGATCCGGTCGCCCTCCACGGTGATCCGCACGTTCACGTCCCCGGGCTCGTCCACCTGTCGGGACACCAGGTGCAGCACGGTGACCGCGAGCGAACCGGGGTCGACCGCCTCATCGGGGCGCACGAGTTCGGAGGCGACCTCGCCGTGGGTGTCGTGGACGACGAGGAGACGACGCATCATCTGATAGGCCTCGCGCTTGCCCATACCCCGTCGCACCTCGGACGCGAAGTCGGTGCGCGCGCGCAGCTCGTCGGCGAGCAGACCGCCCAGCTCCGCGGGGGTGGGCGCGATGAGGCGGACCGCCGCCCCGCCCTCGCGCCGCTGCGGGTCCAACACCTGAGGCAGCCAGGGCAGCCACGCCCAGTCCTCGGCGCGCTCCTCGGGATAGGAGACCGCGAGCCCGGCGTCCTCGGGCGCGTGGAAGGCGCCGAACTGGGCCATGAGCGCCCGGACCAGCCGCATGACGTCCTCGCGCTCACCCACCACGCTCACGTCCCCGGCCATGTCCAAGGGCAACGTCAGCGGCATGTCGGGGATCGTCTCGAACCGCCGGATCGCCGTCTGCGCCTCCGAGAGCATGAACGGGTCGGTGGGGGTGAGCGCCGTGCCCTGCTCGGCCAGCCGCAGCGGACGCCCCTCGGTCAGACCGGTCCCCACACGCACGCGCAGGAAGTCGCGGTGCCTACGACGACGCTCCCACAACCGGGTGGGATCACGGACCACGTCGTACAGGGCCTCCGGCGGCGGATCCAACAGCCGGGCGTGCGAACGGGTCGACCGCTCCCACCCGGTGAGCTCCTCGCGCAGTTCCTCCAGGTACTGAAGGTAGAGCTCCCGCTGTTGGCGGCGCTGACGGCCGACCTGGCCACGGCGGGAGAACAACATGGCGACGGCCGCGAGCAGGGCCACCACCAGCATGACTCCGCCCAACGCGATGAACGCCGGGTTGCGCATGACCATCATGACGGTCATCGACACCATCATACCGACCACCGGCATGATGGTCATCAACGGATTCCCCTGCGCCTTACCGTCGGGGAGGGTCGGCGGGGCCTCGACCTCGTGGGGCTCCTGCGCCGGTGCGGGGTGCACGGTGCGTGTTGGGCGGTGCACGACGCGAAGGCTCATCGGCGTTCCTCTCGGCGGTGCCTGACGGGGGTGGGCGGGCTGAGACGGGGGCGCCCGGGGGTTCGGGAGAACCCTACCGAACAGGACTCCGCGGGCCTTCCGTCATGGAAGGGGAGGCGCCGGGCGGACCGTTCTCCTGGACGCACGGCCGGCGGCGCCCGGGATCAGTCCCCCCGAGCGGGTGTGTTCTCGGAGGAGGACCCGGGCGAGGAGACCGAGTCGGGGGTCAGATGCGTCATCAGAGCCCGGAACCGCGGCCAGGACTCCTCCTCGATCCCCGTGCCCACCGAGTACCAGAGCGCCGGGGCCATCGGAGAACCGAAGGGGACCGGACGGATCGGGGCCTTGACCGCGTGCTCGGTGCCGACCTCGGACACCGCCTCCACCCCCAACGCGATCCCCACCGGGATGGGCGGCCCCACCCAGTGCGGCGCGTACGTCAGGTCGGATCGGCCGTGCAGCCGGTGCACCGTCAAGGTCCGCAACAGCTCCCGTTCGGTGAGCGCCTTGACCAGAGCGGGAAGCGCGGACGGGTCGTGCTCCTCACCCTCGGGGAAACCGATCACGCACGAGATCGCCTCACGTACCCCCGAGGCGGTCCGGCTGACCCGAACCGTCCCCTCGAACGGGCGGACCCCCTCACCCCGAAGCCCTGAGAACACGGCCAGCGTGGGGCGGGGCGCCCTCATCCGGACGGTCCGGGTGAACACCGCGCGGCGCCACTCCTGGGTGAGCGGTTCGGCCGTACCCCAGACCGCCGGGCCGGCCCCGGCGAGGATCTCGCCGATCAGCTCCACCGCCTCGCCCAACACCAGCCCGTTCTCGGCGGGATGCTCCACGCTCAGATCCACGAGCAGTTGGGAGGCGTGATCGGCCCGGTCGGGCCGGTACTCCTCGAGCGGGCCCTCCTCCGCCGCCTCCCGGTCCACGACGAACGCCTCCCGTTCGTCCCAACGCAGCGGAAGCCCGGAGAAACCGTCGTAGTAGCGGTTCTCGGGGGCCTGGACCACCCAACGGGCGGCGGGCGAACGCAGGGTTCTGGCCAGGGCGTGGGTGAGACGGGCGGTATGCGGGGTGAGGAGCTGGAACCCCGTCTCCTCCTGGGAGTGGTGGGACATGGCGTCCACCACCCAGGGGGACAGCGGGACCAGGGGACGGTCCTCCACCATCACCGCGGCCCGCTCGGTGACCGCCGCGATCGCCGGCCGCTCGGAAGAGCCGGTCAGGAAGGGGGCCGGGGACGACAGCGCCGGCTCGGGCGTCCACACCACACCACCGAGCCGATCGGTGAGGGAACGCGCGAAACGGGACACCACACCGGTGGGGTCCACCCCGGGAAGATGCGTCCCGCGCGCCTCCACCCAGTACGGCTGCGCGGGCAGGTCGTCGGCGATCTCCGAGGCGAGCAGACGATCCGCCTCCGTCGCCAGGGTCAACCGCTGGGCGGCCTGCATACTCGCCACCACCCGGCCCTCCTCGTCGAGGAGCTCCACCAGGGCGCCGTCGGCGACCATCCGCACGCGCAGATCCCGGTCGGCGGCGGCCAGCGCGTGGATCAGGGCACGTCGGTCGGGGGCGGTGGGCACCAAGGCGACCACGTTGCGGCTCAAAGGGGGCTCCTCAGGGCTCGGCGGGGTGGGAGGACAGGGGCTGAACGCTCACGCTAACGCCTGCCCGTCCTCCTTCGGCGACCGAGTGCGGCATCGGTGGGCGAAGGGTCAGATGGGCATTTCGCCGTGGCGGGAGCGTTCCAGGATGTGTTTCGGGAAGTAGGGGGTGTCGAGGTCGGGGTTGAAGTCGGGGGCCACTTGGGCGAGGTCGTAGGCCAGGCAGGCGATTCCGAAGAGGTGGACCGGGACGGTGCCTTCTCTGTCGCGTGCTCGTTCTTCGTCGGCGGTGTAGAAGGCGTGGAAGAGGCGTAGGCCTTGTTCCATGGCCTCGTCGAACTTTTCGGTGTCCTGTTGGGCGAGCCGGTAGAAGGTGTTCATCAGGGGGAAGACCAGGGAGTCGAGGCCTTCGGCACTGCTGATGGTGGCGTTCTGCGGCTGGGAGAGGTCCATGGCCTGGTAGAGGTTCTCGCCCAGGGTGGGCCTGTTGAGGATGAAGTCCTGCAACGCGGCGATCCAGGGGTAGATGTACTCGTCGTAGGCCCCGCCATTGTGCTCACTGGCCTCGCGCAGGAACTCCGGGGAGATCTGGCATAGGGAGGCGACACGCTGTTCGTCTCGGCAGGTGAGAGCCAGGAAGAAGGCGTCCAGCCAAGGTCCCGCGCCGCAGGTGTATCCGAGGGGCAGGTGGTGCAGGGTGCGGGTCTTCTGGTTGATGAGGCGTTCAGTGGTCTGGTCCGGTTCCAGGACGCACATCGCGAAGGGTGCTTCGGCGACCTGCATCCAGGTGGTCCAGGTCTCCCAGGTCAGGATCTCCGCAGCCCTGGGGTCCATCGCCAAGCAGATCATAGTGTTCTGGCGGAGTAGGTCTCCGGACATGCCGACGGTCCAGGGTTTTCCGACAAAGCCCTGGACAGCCTTCTCGGCTTCTTCTGGAAAACCTTCCATGAGCCTGTAGAAGTGCGGCATGCCGGTGTCACGCTTGGGGATGTCGGACAGCAATTCGGTCTCTTCCTAGAGGAGGTGAGGGGCTCTCGTCATCGTATTCTCCCCACTATGAAGATTCGATGACAATAGAAAATAATGATCGCCTCCTGGTGTCATGGCATGGTCATGACACCAGGAGGCGTCTCCCACTTCCTTCGGTGAAATAGCGGTATCGAGGTGGGAGAGGCATCCATCAAGGATGTCTCGGGTATTTTGAGGCTTCGTTGATTTCAGTCAAGCCATAGGGGCTAATTCGTGTTGGCCGGTGCTTTCACTCCTTCGGAATTCCGGGTCAGATAGGAATGTCGTTGCGGCGGGTTCGGTGGAGGATATGTACGGGGAAGTA
The DNA here is from genome assembly GCF_000710955.1 of Nocardiopsis alba. Lineage (NCBI taxonomy): Bacteria > Bacillati > Actinomycetota > Actinomycetes > Streptosporangiales > Nocardiopsidaceae > Nocardiopsis > Nocardiopsis alba. The sequence goes on along the minus strand of NZ_BAZE01000003.1, from coordinate 588,463 downwards.
GGGGGTGTCGAGGTCGGGGTTGAAGTCGGGCACTACCTGGGCGAGGTCGTAGGCCAGGCAGGCGATTCCGAAGAGGTGGGTCGGGATGGTGCCGTAGATGTTCTCGGCTCGTTCCTCATCGGCGGTGTAGTAGGAGTGGAAGAGGCGTAGGCCTTGTTCCATGGCCTCGTTGAACTTAGCAGTGTCCTGTTGGGCGAGCCGGTAGAAGGCGTTCATCACCGGGAATGTAAGCGAGTTGAGGACCTCGGCACTGCTGATGGTGGCGTTCTGCGGTTGGGAGAGGTCCATGGCTTGGTAGAGGTTCTCGCCCAGTGTGGGGCGGTCGAGGATGAAGTCCTGGATCGCTGTGATCCAGGGGTAGATGTACTCGTCGTAGCCTCCCCCATCGGCTTCGGAAGCCTCGCGTAGCAACTGCGGGGGGATCTGACAGAGGGAGGCGACGCGTTGTTCGTCGCGGCAGGTGACGGCAAGGAAGAAGGCGGTCAGCCAACTCCCGGCATCGTATGAGTGGTTGAGGGGTAGGTGGTGCAGTGTTCGGGTCTTCTGGTTGATGAGGCGTTCGACGGTTTCATCCGGCTGTAGACGGCTCATAGCGAAGGGGGCTTCGGCCGTCTGCATCCAGGTGGTCCAGGCCTCCCAGGTCGTGATCTCGGATGCTCTGGGGTCCATGGACAGGAAGGTCAAGGCCTCCAAGCCGACGGCTTCCATGGCCACACCGGACATCCTCGGGTTTTCGATCAGCCAGGAAATTGGTTGTTCGAGCCTATCTTGAGAAAACTCCATGAACTTCTGGTAGTGCGGCTTGCTGGTGTCGTGTTTGGGAATATTGGAGAGCATGGTTAGTGCCCCTTCTAATTGTTGCCGTTGTTTCCAGAATAGATGTCGTAAAGACTGTATGCTACTCCGCCGTGGTTTCCGTCCTCTGTGGTCACCCCTTTGACTTCTGCGTAATAGAGTTTGCCGTTTTTGAGGGCTTCAAGCAGCTTCGTGGCCAGGTGCATCTCATTGATCGATCCTTCGGTTGGAAGGTCTGACTTTGGATTCGCGGGGCTATCCGAAGTGGCCCTTCCTCGTCGGAGCATATCCTGGAGTGTGGCGTGGAGGTAAGGTTCGGTTCCCTGTTGGTGTCTTATTGCGTTTGTGCCTGATCCAATTTTTCGGCCTCCCAGGGTTGTGTCGACATCTGCCTTTGCTTCCGTGATGACAAATGTATCCTGGGGTTGCCAGTGGATCATGTCGAACTGGTAGTTTTTTCCGCCAGGAGGGAACTCAAGCCTAGCCAGGAGGTTGTCTCCCTCCACCTTGGGGAGCGTGATCTCCCCCTCGGCCCCCCAAGGATTAGGGCTTTTTACAGGGACAGTGGTCTCTCCATCGAAGATCTTCGGTACGTAATGTTTTGCTGATTCCTCGCCGTAGATCTCCGAAACTTGGCTCATCTTTCCATTGATGGATGTGCCATCTTCGTACTTGCTTGTGGTCTTGTTGTTGTTTTCATTAATTGCTGCGACTCGATCCTGTGCCAGTTGATCGAGTTGAGGTTTCATTGGGTCATTTGGGTCTGCGGAGAAAAGAATTTTCTTTTCGCTGGAGATATATGTCGGGCTAGGTCCGGTTTCGACCTTATCCTTGGTTCTGAGAATTCCATCATCTCCCAAATCGAGTTCTGGAATAGTGTGGCCGTCGATTTTATCGTCGATGCTGTGCCTGGTTCCGTCGCCCCTGTAGAAGATTTCTCTCAATTCGGTTATTCTGTTGACCTTGTCAACAAATTCGTTGACGAATGCTTCTTTTGTTTTTCCATATAGGTCCCTGATGTACTTTTCGGCCCGCTCCATCCTCCGCTCTCTTCTCTCCTCCTCCGGAGTGAGGTTCCGCTCGGGCTTGTCGCCGTTGTCGGAGGAGGAGTCGTCGGTCCGCCCGCTGTCGCCCTGGTCCTGATCCCTGACCGGGGGCGTGCCGTCGGAGCGGGTCTCCGAGTCGGACTTGTCGTTGGGCCGATCGTCGGTGTCGGTCCTGTCGTTGGGGCGGTCTTCAGCGTCGGACCGGTCGTTGGGGCGATCCGAGGAGTTGGGGTCGTCGGGGAGCCGGCCACCCGGGACGCCGCCGTTGCCGTTGCCGGGGCCGCCGGTACCGCCTCCTCCTCCGCTGCCCCCGTTGCCACCGAGGGTGCCGCCACGGCCGGATTCTGAGCCGAGAAGGTGGTGTCCACCGCTACCGCCGGTGCGGGGGGTGTCCATGGGGGAGCCGGTGGTATCGGTGCTGGCGTTGACGTGGCCGTTGTCGCTGTGGGCGTTGACCTTGAGGCCTCCGCCCTCAGCCCCGACACCGGCTCCGACCCTCTCCTCGATCAGGGCCTCGACCCGGCTCTCGACGCGGGCGGGCTCGCTCTCGTAGCGCTGCACCGGGGTGTCGTAGAGGCTCGACGCGTCGTCGGGGACGGTCTGCTCGGCGACCCACTTGTCCTGTTCCCGCTGTGCGCCCTCGCGGACGGAGTTGGTCGACTCCTGGTCGATGCCGTCCAGGAAGTCCTGGGTGTCCTCGAGCTGTCCGGCGGTGGGGTTCTCGGTCTCGTCGTCCTTGCGGCCGACGGGGGAGCGTCGCTCGGTGCGTTCTGTGTCGGGTGTGTTGCCCGCGGTGGTGGGGCGGGCGCCGGTCCCCTGGGTGTCGGTCTCGGAGCCGCCGGGTCTCCCCGAGCCGCTGCCGTCGCCGCCACCGCTGCGGGCGGCGGAGAGCCGTTCCAGGGACTCGTTCATCCGGCCGAGCGCGGAGGTGTCGAGTTTGGCGGCGTCCACTCCGCTCAGGTCCACCGGGGTGACGGGCCCGTCGCCGTAGCGGGGTATCCGTGCCAGTTCGGCCTGACTGAGTCGGGGGGTGTCCGGGGTGTCCAGGTCCGGTGTGCGGCCGCCGCCCACGGAGCTCAACACCTTCGAACCCCGCCAGGCCAGCAACGGAGCGCCCACGACAGCGCCCACACCGGTGGCGCTGAGGGCGACACCGGCCACGACCGAGCCGATGTTGAGGGCCGCGGTGCCGATGGTGTACCAGGGCCGCTCGCCCCATTCCTCCCACGGCACCATCGCGTGCGCGGCGTCCCGCCAGGAGTCCTTCATCGTGGAACCGGACCAGCCCCAGCCCTCCTCGTCGCGGCTGAAACCGGCCATGGCGGCCGCGCCGTAGAAGGCGTCCCCCCAGTATTCGGCGAGGTTGTCCCCCCAACTGGCGCCGAACCAGCCGTTGGTGGCGCTGTGGATACCGATCGCGCCGCCCGCGTCCTCGGCTATACCGACGAAGAAGTCGCCGACGGCGTCGCCGGCGTCGTTGTACCAGGCGTGGTCGGTGTCCTGCGGGCTCCCCCACTCCGGGGGCAGATCGACCGCCCCGTCGAACCCGTACGCGAATTGGCCTTCCGCGGGTGGGGTCCCGTCTGTCGAACCGGCGACGAACTCGGTGCCGCCGAACTGCGAGGTGATGGCGTTGGCACAGTCGCGGGCGGCCTCTTCATAAGCGAGGACCAGCGCGTCTCGACGTTCCAAGAGTTCATTGTGCTTGACGACGTCGGGGCTCTCCTCCTTCCAGAACCAGAACCCGCTGCCGTCGCGCCAGCCCTCCTTCTCCCCGTAATCGATACTGCTCAGGAACTCGCGGGCCTCGGTCCGCAGGGCGTACCAGTCCTGTTTGATCTCGGCGACGCGTTCGGCGAACGCGCTGAGCGCGTCGCCCGTGGTGGAGAGGGCGGTGGAGACCTCTTCGGCGTCACCGGTGAGCGGGCTGAGGACGGTGAGCAGGTCGGCACTCTCGGGCGCGGAGTAGCAGCTTTCGAGACCGCTCCACGAGCTGGTGATGTCCCCGACCACGGTGGTGAGCTCATCGCCCTGGCGCGTGAGCCTGCCCGCAACGTAGTCGAGTGAATGGGTGAGGGTCTCGGGGATGGGGAAGGAGTTCGGATCGATCAGATTCGACAAGGGGGGTCACCATCATCTGTCAAAGGAGGACCATGGGGTTTCCAGAGTGGGGACCGGCTGACGGGGCGGAGCAGCCGGTCCCGAGAGGGAGGGGTTCGTGTCGGGGTGAGATCGGCCGGAGCGGAACGGAGCCGGCTAGGGCTCGGGGTCGGGGATCACACCCGCGTTCCTCTGTGCTTCCTCGGCGTTCTCCAGATCGCCCTCGATGTAATGGATGGTGGCCTGGGTGGCACCGGAGATGGCGGACGTGGTCAGTGACGCCATGCCGCCCAGGACTCCGAAGTAGTGTCCGGCGAACTCCATCAGGGCCATGTTGACGGCGTCGTCCTTGGAGTACTCGCCGGCTTGTTCGAGGCTGTCCTGGAGCTCGTCGAAGATACCGACGAAGCCCTCTCCACTGCCCTCTTCGCCGAAGTGGCCGGCGACGGTCTCCAGGACGACGCCCACGGCCTCGGTATCAAGGTTCCACTTGGACATGGAACGTCTCCTCTCGTGTTCGTGGCGGTGCCTCAGTCATCGCGGCGTGAGAAGGCTTCGGGGCGGAAGCCGGTCGGTAACACAGAGGGGGTGGATGCCGAAGGTGTGTGCTCTGGATCGGATGAGGCGATGGTCTCCCACATCCGGTCGAGGGTGACGCGGAGGGCCTCGGACTCCGCGCGCACACGCCCGCGGGCCCGCTCCGCGACGACCCTCACCGGGGGGAGGCCCGGCTCGTGCTCGGTGGGTTCGTCGGATGAGGAGGGCGTCGGTTCTGGGAGATCGATCAACTCGAACTTCACGATGTTCTCTCAGACGTGTGACAGGCCGGATCGGTTCTCGTTCCTCCTCCGTCCTCGAGCGGGCGCTCGGGTGAAGGGGGAGGAAGGTTCGTCGCCGATGTTGGCACAACCAGGAAAGACGGGAGAAGCCGGTACGAGGGGGGAGTTTCCAAAACCCGCTCTTACCTGCGCGAATAGGGGAGAGGTGGCGTGCATCTCGCTCCGCCTTTCTTCGTTCGTCTCAGGAGTCGCCGGATGTCTCTTCGGTGATCACCGGCCTCGTCCGGCCTCCCGAGTTACGGGGCCGGCCCGTCTCCTTTTCCGTCACCCTCCACTTGTAGGATGCGGTTTCTCCCTCTCTGGGGCATCGTGTTTCTTGTACGGCTTTGTTGTTCTTCCGAACCGTCGGTGCTTCGCGCGCGTCATCCCTGGTACGGGAGGCGACGGCCTCGCGAAGACCCCCCGAAGAAAGAACAGGTGAACGGATGTCACGCTGGGAAGTCGGCGACGCGACGCTGACCACTCTCGGACAGAACACCGCGGGCTCGGGTGACGAACTCAGCTCGCTCGTCCAGCAACTCGTCCAGGCCGCCGAGCCGCTCGCCGGCAAGTTCGACGGCGCGGGCAAGGCCGCCTTCGACTCCTTCAAGGCGCGGGCCGACGGCATCGCGTCCGACCTGCGCGCGGGCCTCGGTTCCATCCAGGTCGGCCAGGAGGGCATGAACGCGGCCTTCGTCGGCGGTGCCGACACCATGGCCGACGACGCCAACGCCAACATGGGCGCGGCCAACTTCGACGGCGCCAAGTTCCGCTGATCCTCACCCCCACAGGAGAGACCAGATGAAGAACGCCTACGATCTCGGCGCCTCCCAGGAGGCCCAGGGCAACATCAACACCATCATGAACCGACTCGAAGGCATCATCGGCGAGCGCGACACCGACGTGAGCACCGCGATGTCCGAGTTCGAGGCCACCGGGGTCTCCGAGGAGTACAGCGAGAAGGAACTCAAGTGGCACAACGCGGCCAACGAGGTCCGGGAGATCATCCGCCTCGTCCGCGAGACCCTGGAGACCAACGACTCCACCGCCCAGGAGACACTGAGCCGGGCCAACAGCGCGGTCCAGAGCATCTGACCCCCGCCCCCTGAGGGCATTCAGCGACGAGAGGTAGCGAGGAGCACGGGTGGCACGCGACTACGACAGTCAGTTGCTCGAGTCCGTCGCCGTACGCCGACAACGCCTGCGCGAGGCCGTGCTCTTCGGAGGCGGACGCACGCGGCGGCGCCTGGACGAGAACATCGCCAAGGTGATCGGCAGCGTCTGCCTGGCCGCGGTGGTCTGCGGAGGATCGGTCGGCTGGTCCTTCATCGACCACCGGCTCGGCACGCAACGCGTCGAGCAGGAGCAGGCCGCCTCCGGCCCGGCCACCCGTGCCCTTCCGCCCACCCCGGGGAACTGGGTCGGCAGCGAGGTCACCTTCGACCAACTGCGCGCCGAACTCGACGAGGCCGGGGTGGCGCCGAGCCTCTACGTGCTCCCCGGAGACCCGCGCCCCGACCCCGGCACGGTGGACAGCTACTACCTGATCACCGAGGACTCCGAGGGCTACCTCTCGGTGTCCGTCATGGACCACGACCAGGGCCGCCCCGGAGCGGAGTTCCGTACCGAGGACGAGACGGCGCGCTGGCTCCACCAGGAGCTGGCCACGGTCGAGGCCGACCCCGCGCCCCTCACCTCCTCGCAGGAGACGGAGGCCGCCGCGGCGAGCACCGCGCTGGCCGACAAGGTCCGCGACGAGCTGGAGCAGCGCAGCGGCGGTTCCTACCTGCACACCCTCGAACCCGGGGACCTGGTGGACGCCTTCGGCCAGGAGAGCGGACGTCACCTCGGCCCGGACGGCACGCCCTTCGCCGAGCGCGGTCTTCCCGAGCACGCGCGGGCCGACCCCGACGGCGAACCCCTCTACCACCGCTACCGGGTGATCCACCCCTTCCAGGTGACCGCCACGACGGCGCCCGCCGAGGGCGACCTGCCCGGGGGCGGCATCCGTTTCACCCTCGACACCGCCGGCTTCGGCGAGACCCCGCCGGCGCCGACCCTGCGCTGGCTCATCGGGAACGGCTACGTCGAACGCGTCGCCGTCACCGAAGTGCCCGATTGACCTCGGCCCGGGGCGGCGCGGTCGGACCGCCCCGGAGCCGCGACCCCCGACACGACCATGACGATCCCGCAGGATAGGAGGACCATGACCGCTTGGAGCCGCGTGACGCTCGTGGGCGAGGAGCGCAGGGTCGACGCGGTTCTGCCCGCCGACGAGCCTGTGGGCGCCCTCATGCCCGAGGTACTCGAACTCTTGGGCGACCCGGTGGAGAACCCGGCCCGGTCGCGCCACCTGGTCACCACATCGGGGACCGCCCTGGTGGGGGAGACCACCCTCGCCGAGCGGGAGGTGGCCGACGGCGCGGTGCTGCGGCTGGTGCGGGCCGAGGACCCGGTCCCCGCCCCGGTCGTGCACGAAGTGCCCGAAGCGGTCTCCCAGGCCATCGACGACCACAGCGGGCGATGGACCCCGTCGGCGGCCCGTTGGACCGCCACCGCCGCGTTGGTGGCGTTGGCGGTCCTCGGCGCCTGGCTCGGTCATCTGCACTCTCCCTCCACCGGAGGGATGACCGGCCTCGCTGTGGTCGCGGCCCTGCTCCTGGTCGCGGGCGCGGCCCTGGGCGCCTTCTGGCGGGAACCGCTGGGCACGGCGCTGTCCATGGCGGGCGCGGCGGTCGGTGTACTCACCCTGTGGCTCGCCTGCGATCTCTTCGGCTGGCCGGAGTGGGCGCGCTGGGGCGGATCGGTCGCTCTGGTCGCCGGCCTGGTCCTGATGCTCGGGCTCACCTCCGGCCTGGGCCGGGGCGGTCTGATCGGCGGTGGGACCGGGCTCGCCCTGGCCGTGGTCTGGTCGGGCGCGGCGGCCTTCGGCCTTCCGGCCCATCAGGTCGCCGCCGTCATGACGGTGGCCTGCGTGGTGCTGCTGAGCACGATCCTGAGGCTGGCCCTGATGTTCTCGGGCCTGGCGGTCTTCGACGATCGGCGTAACGCGGGCGAGGACGTGGCCAGGGGAGACGTGCTCTCCTCCGTGGCCGACGCGCACCGCAGTCTCGTGATCGCCACCGTGGCCGTGGCGGCGGCGGCCGTCACCGCCGGCGTCGGGCTGGCCTCGCAGCTCGACCCGTGGACCGCGGGGCTGGCGGTGGCTCTGGCCGTGGTCGTGGCCAGCCGCTCCCGGCTCTTCCCGCTGACCGTGCAGAAGGCCGTGCTCGTCGTGGCGAGCCTGGTGGTGGCGGGAGCCTTCCTCCTGGCCCTGACCCAGACGTACGCGTGGGGGATCTGGCCCGCCCTCGGGACGGTCGCCGCGGTCGCGGCGATCCCCGCCGTGGTGCTGTCGGTCGAACAGCCCGAACACGTGCGGGCTCGCCTGCGCGGGATCACCAGCAGATGCGAGGCGGTCGCCGTCATCGTGCTGGTGCCGTTGGCGGTGGGGGCCTTCGGGACCTACCAGCGTCTCCTCGAGACGTTCTGAGCGGGGGAACGATGGATGTCGAACAGAGGGTGAGGCCGGTCTTCGGAGACGGGTGGGCCCGGCGGGTCGGGCGCCTCCTGTTCCGGCCGCTGGGGCCGGTGGACGGGGTGGCCCGCGCGGTCGAACTCGGATCCGGGTTGCAGCGGTCCACGGTGACCGGACGCCGGATCGCCGTGGACGACGTGGGTACGGGGGCCGACGCCACCGTGGTGGCCGCGCTCATGGCGCGGGCGCTCGCGCACCTGAGGCACGACCGGGTGCTGGTGGTGGACGCCGAGACAGGGGAGCCGTCGTTGGCGACCCGGCTGGGAGCCTCTGAGCCCGGGGACCTGGGCGCGACCGACGCGGCCGCGTTCGAAACGGTCCGTGACGGCCTCGGGCAGGTCACCGATCGGCTGTGGACGGCGCGCACCGACCCCGAGGACGGCGGAACGTACGCCTCGGGGCTGCTGCCCGTGTCCCGGTTCTTCGGGGTGACCCTGGTGGCCGGTGAACGGGGCGGCGGGTTCCTGGAGACGATGGCGGCCCGCGCGCACTCCCGGGTCCGGGTGGTGCGGGCGACCCGCGAGGCGGTGGTGCGCCTGGGGCGGGAACTCGACGATGTGGCCTCGGGCGAGAACGCGGCCGAACTCGCTCGGACCGTGGTGGTCCTGGCCCGGGAACAGGACGCGGGACAGGACCTCGACGTGACGCGCACGGCGCGGATCATCGAGGAGAGCGGGGCGGCGGTGATCGTCCTACCGCCCGATCGCCATCTGGAGCAGCGGATCGAGGCGCTGCCCGACCGGATCGCGGAGAGTACGCACCGGCTGGTGCAGGCGGTGGCGGTAGAGGCGCTGGCCCGGGCCGTCGACGGTGGATCGAGCACGGAGGGTGGACGATGAGCGCGGACGAGCGCACGCCCGAGGACGACCGTCCCGAAGAGGGGGCGGCCACCTCCGAGAACGCGGAGGGAGGGCACTGGCACACGTTCCCGACCTCCTTCTCCGCTCCTTCCGGGGAGCAGGACCCCGTGGAGGGACCGGACCCCGACGACACCACCGTCCACATGAAGAGGCCGGCCCTGCCCCTGTCCGACCCTCGGGAGGCGCGGGGGCCGAAGCGGGACCCCGAGCCCTCGGCCACGCCGCCTTCCCCGGAGGAACCGGACGCCGACGACGTCACCGTGCGGATGGAGCGCCCGGCCCTGCCCCTGTCCGGACCGCAGAAGCCGCAGGGACCGAAGCGCGCACCGGAACCCTCGGGTCCCCAGCGCCCTCCGAGCGCCTCTCCCGGTGCGGGGCGGACCCCGTCGGGGCCCTCCGAACGGCAGGGACCTCCGCCGCCGCAGGCGCCGTCCGGCCCGCAACGGCCGCACGGTCCCGCCGGCGCGCCCTCGGGTCCTCGACCGCACCCCGGGCCCCCTTCCCCACCGGCCTCCGGCCCTCGGATCCCCTCGGGACCGCAGCGTCCTCCGTCCTCGCAGGCGCCGTCCGGTCCGCAGAACCCTCCGGGGAGATCTCCGGCCCAGGCGCCCTCGGGCCCTCAACGGCCTCCCGGGCCCCCTCCGGGCCAGGCCCCGTCGGGACCGCAGCGTCCTCCGGCCGGGCCGGTCCCTCCCGCCTCGGCTCCGTCGGGTCCGCAGCCTCCTCCCGGCGGCCCGCACGGTCCCGTCTCCGCGCCGTCCGGTCCGCAGAACCCCGCGGGCCGGTTCCCTCAGCATGCTCCGTCGGGCCCTCAGCACGCCCCGTCGGGTCCGCAGCGTCCTCCGGCCGGGCCGGTCCCTCCCGCTTCGGCTCCGTCGGGTCCGCAGAACCCTCCAGGGCCTCCCCGGCCAGGTCCGCGACGTCCCCAGGCCGGGCCGCCCGGCCCCGCCTCCGTGCCCTCCGGTCCGCAGAACCCTCCGGGCCGGTTCCCCGCGCAGCCACCCTCGGGTCCCCGACGTCCGCTCGCCGGGCCGCCCGGGGCCGGCTCCGCGCCGTCCGGGCCGCAGCGACCTCCCGGGCCTCCCGCGGCCCAGGCCCCGTCGGGTCCGCAGAGCCCCGCCGGGCCCGCACGCGACCTCTCTCTGGACACGATGGCCGAGGCCTTCCTCATGGGAACCCCGGTCGCCCCCACGGCGCCCACCGGGCCGTCGAGGGACGTCCCACCGGAACAGCGGCCGGACACCGGGCCCCAGACGCCTCGACCGCACCACGGGCCCCCGCCCACGCCTCCCAGAGGGGTGACGCCACCCTCCGCACCACCGGGGCCCTCCGAGACGCCCCGCCCTGCGGTCCCTCCGGCCATGCCGGGAACACCGGAGCCGGCCGTCACCCCCGCGGGCCCGCGGCCGACGGACCCGCCGTCCCCTCCTCGAGAGGCGGACGCGGCTCCCGCGACCCCTCCACGGGAGGAGGCCGCACCACCCGAACCTCCGCGGGAGGAGCTCGCGTCTCCGCCGTCCCCCGCACCGGAGACGGTCACGCCCCCACCCGCGCCTTCACCGGAGACGGCCCCCGCCCCCGCCCCGGTGGAGCCTCCGGCCCCGTTCGTCGAGGGGACCCCGGCCCCCGCCGGAGAGGCCGCGGTCCCGGGTTTCCACGAACCGGGTCTCGTGTCGTGGACCGGCCCCGCCTCTGAGACGGACCGATCCGCGCCGATACCGGGCGGTTTCGAGGAGCGCGTGGCGAACGTGCCTCCGGTCCCCACGTCCTTCGTCGGAAGGACGCTCTTCCGAGCGAGCCTCGGACGCCTGAAGGTCGGCTGAACCGCACGGGAGCGCCTCGGCCCGAGTGAACGGGCGGGGCGCGTCCGCCTCCCCTGTGCGAACGCGCCCCTGGGGCGCGGACGTCCGCGCCCACCGTCCGACGGTGTCCCGGGCCGCCCTCTCGAGGGGGCCAGAAGACCCGAGGATCACCGTCGGACGGGGCCGCCGACCGGCCACGCTCCGTCCCCTCAGCGTCGCGCGGCGGTCGGCGGTGCCGCTCGGCACGGGCGCCTCCCCCTCGAGGAGGGCCCTCACGCGCCGAACGGCGATCGGAAGGTCATACGTCGGCGCGGTCACCCCCGCCGTCCAGGGAGTCGAGCAGAGCCGAGGCCTCACGGTGGGACGAGGGGAGCGGAGCCGACCACACCGCGGCCCCGTGCTCCCAGCAGACCTCGTCCCTCAATCGGGTCAGGGAACCGTTCGCGTCCGGGTCCTCGGTGGCGATCACCGCGATCCGCGCCCGATTGACCAGGCACACCGACTCTCCACGGGTGAAGAAACGACGTAGTTCGTGGCCGAGCACGATCAGCCGTGCCGTCCGCCGCCAAGGGTCGAGCGCCGGGTCCAGGGCCACCACGACCAGGTGGTGCCCGAACGCGGCCGGGACCCCGTCCTCGACACCCCGATAGAGCTCCCCCACCCGGGTGCGCAGGTATTCGCTGTTGGCCAGACCGGTCAACGGGTCCTGACAGTCGCCCCGGCTACGACCGCCCCGCTCCCAGCCCTCCGCCAGCGAACGGGCCAGGGGGAGCGGCACCTGCTCCCAGCCGACGGCCCGGGCGAAGGCGTCGAGATCCTCCAAGGACGGACCGATACCGAACCCCGCCCGGGCCCGCGCCTCTCCGAGACGGGCGCAGGGACCGGACAGGTCGTCACCGGCCACATGAGCCGTGCACAGGGCGTCCACCGAAGGCGTCCACCAGTCCTCGAACCGGCCCCAACCCACCTCACGTGATCGACGTCTCCACGGCGCACGCAGCTCCCGGGCACGATGGAGCATTCGGTCCCGCGCTCCGGAACCCACCTCGGTCTCGCCCATTGCTTCCGCTCCCGGTCGTCGTTCTCCCAGGTGAACGAAGTCGGCCCGCGCCCCCGCGACGGGCCGTCTCCGTTCGCCCTCACCCCTAATCACGGAGATCGGTGGCGCCCATGACGCGGATACGGGATATTTTTTCGAGCACGTGTTTTCGGACGCCGATAACCCCCGCCCCCCGAACCCGGTTCCGGCGTGTGGCGGGGGCGGCCCAAGAGTTGAAAGGGCGCCGCGGGGTGACCGACGCCGATGGGGAGTACACAGAGACGCTTCTCGGGGACGCCGAGATCATCCGACAGGTCAAAGCCGGTGACAACGCGGCCTTCGGAACCCTCTACGAGCGTCACGCCGGAGCGGCCCGAGGGCTGGCCAGACAGCTCCTGAGAGGCGAGGCCGAGGTCGAGGACGCCGTCGCCGAGGCGTTCACCAAGGTGCTCAGCGTCATACAGCGAGGGGGAGGGCCCACCGACGCCTTCCGCCCCTACCTGCTCACGGCGGTGCGCAACGCCGCCTACGACCGGGGGAGAGGCGAGAAGCGCCAGGTCGTCACGGACGACATGGAGAGCTTCGACGCCGGAGAGCCCTTCGTCGACCCGGCACTGGAGGGGCTGGAACGTTCGCTGATCGCGCGCGCCTTCCTCTCCCTGCCCGAACGTTGGCAGTCGGTCCTGTGGCACACCGAGATCGAAGGGGTCAAACCCGCCGAGGCGGCGACCATCCTCGGCATGAACCCCAACGGGGTGGCGGCCCTGGCCTACCGCGCCCGCGAGGGGCTGCGCCAGGCCTACCTCCAGATGCACCTGGCGGGCAGTGGGACCGCGGAGGCCTGCCGTCCCACCATCGGCCTTCTGGGCGCCTACGTGCGCGGAGGTCTGTCCAAACGCGACACCACCAAGGTCGACCGGCACATGGACGACTGCGGCGAGTGCCGTGAGGTGTACGCGGAGCTGATGGACGTCAACGTCGGACTGCGCGGGGTCATGCTGCCCCTGGTGGTCGGCTTCGGCGCCACGGGCTACCTGGCCTCCGTCCCCGGCGCGACGGCCGGCGGCGCCTGGTGGAATCGGATGTCCCGAAGAGGGCAGCAGGCCACGGCCGGAGCCGCGGCGGCCGCCGGCATGGCGGTCGCCGTCGCCTTCGCCCTGGTCGGCGGGGACACACCGATCCCCGAGGAGCCGTCCCCGGCCGCGGCACCGCCGATCGACGCCCCCGCCGAGGACCCGCCGCCCCCGGCCCAGGACACCCCCGACGACCCGCCGCCCGCCACGCCGGACGAGCCCGCTCCGGTACCGGCCCCGCCCGCCGACGTTCCCCCGGAGGAGGTTCCGGACCCGCCCGCGCCCCAGGAACCGGACGCCCCGGCACCGGAGGATCCGGCACCGGAGGACCCCCAGGAGGACCCGCCGCCCGCCCCCGAGGAGCCCGAACCCGAACCGGCCCCCGAGGAACCGCTGCCCGAGTTCGCCGTGGGCATCGACCCGGTCGGGTCGCTCGTGCCGGGCAGCGAGGGGATCATGGTCCTCGACGTGCTCAACACCGGGCAGGACACGGCCGAGGACGTCCTCGCCCAGATCACCCTCCCTCCCGGAGTGGAGATGATCTCCTCCGGCGGAGCCGGCAACGCGGTCCCGATGGCCTCCGGTAACGGTGACTGGGGCTGTTCGGCCGGGAGCGGCGGCGGTGAATGCGTGCGTTCGGGCATGGCCGCGGGAGAGAGCAGCACCCACTTCCTCGACGTTCGGGTGGCCCCCGACGCCGACGTGGACGTGCCCGCCGGGGTCGTGATCTCCTCTGGGAACGTGAGCCATCGGGCCACCGGCGAACGCGGGGTCACCTCCGAAGGGATCCCCGCCCGGTACGCCACGGCGGGGCAGGTACGCACGGAGGCCGTCGGCAACTCCCTCATGACCTGTACCGAACCCGAGGAGTCGAAGAAGCCCACCTGGCCGTGGCCCTGGTGGGGCACCCCCGGGACCCCGGAGACCCCCGAGGCCCTTCCCGGGCCGACCCCTCCCGCCCCGACGGAGGACCCCGGGCCCACCCTCCCGCTCCCCGAACAGGAGGACGCCGACCTCGGGCGGGCCCCCGCCGACCACGTCTCTCCCGAGGACGCGGGCGAGGCCCTCGACGACCTGCTCGGCGGAGGTGAGGAAGGGACACCCGACGGACCGCCCGGATACCCGACCCCGGAGGCGCCGTCCCTCGAGGACGAGGACCCCGCTCCGACCGGACCTCCCCTGACACCCGAACTCCCCGAGCTTCCCGGGGAGACCGTCGAACCCACCGACCCGGGCGAAGACCACCGGGACGAGGACGAACCGGAGGAGCACGAGGAGGGCGACTGCGCCCAGGCCCGCGCCCGCTCCGGGGAGGGCATCGACAACGACAACTGGGTGATGGCCCCGCTCGACCGCGACCAGGACCCCACGACCACCTCCTCCAGCTCCGCCACCTGGTCCCTTCCCGAGGGCGGTTCGGTCCGCTGGGCCGGGCTGTACTTCTCCGCCTCCGGGGACCCGGGCGTGCCGACCGCGCGGGTGAAGGGGCCGGGCATGGCCGCCTACACCACCGTCACCGCCACCGAGACCCGCTCCGCCGACCTGCCCGCCTACTCGGCCTACCAGTCGTTCGCCGACGTCACCGACCTGGTGCGCGCCTCCGGTGGCGGGCAGTGGTGGGTCGCCGACGTCCCCGCCCAAGAGGGGCGCGGCGTCTACGCGGGCTGGAGCCTGGTCCTGGTCCTGGAGGACCCCGCCGTGGAGGGGTACCAGCAGGCGATGGTCCTGGACGAGACCTCGGCGGTCTTCCAGGACTCGAACGGAGCGGCCTTCCCGGTCTCGGGGCTGCTCCCGACGGCGGTCCGGACCGGGGTCGACGTGGTCGCCTGGGAAGGGGACGCCGAATTGGGCGGCGACCGTGTCCTGATCGACGGTGTCCCCCACGCCCCTTCCGAAGGGCCGGGAACCGTCGACAACGCCTTCGTGGGTTCCGCGCGTGGAGCGGACGGGGATCCGATGACCTTCGGTACCGACGTGACGCGATTCGACGCGGTGCTCGGCAGGGAATCGGAAATCCGAATCCTCTCCGAACAGGACGCGCTACTGGTGGGGGTCATCGCACTCGCGGCCCCTATGCGCACCTGATCCCGGTTATCGAGGCGCTGTTCACAGCGCTCGGAAAACCACGGACATCCAGGGGAATCGCCGTTGAGTAGCAAGACCATAACCGTGGGTATTCACAGGCGGAACGCAAAACCAGACGGATTTGGCTAGGCTGTGCCCCGGTCATGGATATGGCCCCAGAGATCGACAGGGAAGGGGGCGGTGTCACGTGGACCGTTGCGCGTTGTTCGTCGACGCGGGATACCTTCTCGCCGACGGCGCGATGGCCGTACACGGAACCCGTAACCGGGATTCCGTCGCCTGGGACTATTCCGGTCTCGTCCAGTTCCTCAACGAGGTCGCGCGAGACCGCACGGGGCTGCCGCTCCTGCGCTGCTACTGGTACGAGGCGATCGCCGACGACCGGAGGACCCAGGAACAGGACGGCATCGCCGACATCCCCGGCATCAAGTTCAGAGCCGCCCGGATCCGCCCGGGGCGCCGCGAGGGCGTGGAGAGCTACGTCCAACGCGACCTGACCACACTCGCCCGGACCGGTGTCCTGTGCGACGCGGTCCTGGTCAGCGGGGACGAGGACATGGCCCCGGTGGTCGCCGACGTCCAGGAGATGGGCGTGCGCGTCACCGTCGTGCACATCTCGGTGGAGGGCAACTGGACCATCTCCCGGTCCCTGCGCCAGGAGTGCGACGACCTCATCGAGATCGGCGCGGGCCACCTGCGCCCCCACGTCGAACTGCTCTCCGGCGGCGGATCCACCCAGGAGAACGCCGCCAAGACGACCACCCCCTTCGCCAACGGGCGCGCCACACCGGTCCCCGAACAGGCGCCCGCCCGCCCCCGCTCCGCGGAACGAGGGCGTCGCGCCCAGCCCGAACAGCCCGCCGACACCTCCACCGGCGGACTGGAGGCCATGTTCGCCGGCACCGGCGGACAGTCCGTCCCCCAGGGCAGCGCCATGGAGCAACTGCGCGCCATGCGACGCTCCCTCGCCCAGCAACGCGGCGACCACCTGGCCGGCTCCGGCGGAGAGAACAGGGCCTCCGGGGGCATCGACGCCAACGGCTTCCCCACCGGGGGACAACCGGTCAACGGCGCCGCCGCCTACCCGGGCTCCCCCGCGGGCCAGAACGGCCAGACCCCCTACCCGCCCCCGAGCACCGGCGCCCACCAGTCGATGCGCGGCGCCGAACCGAACGGCTACGGCCTTCCCTCGGCGCCCCCGAACGGCACGGCCCCCGGCCTCGGTACGGGCCCTGCCGGCTACGACAGCACCGGACCCCAGCCCGGGTTCGGTGGTGGCACCGGACCCCAACCGGCCTTCGGAGGTACCGGCCCCCAGGCCGCCTTCGACCCCGGAACGGGCCCGCAGGTCTCCTTCGCCACCGACGCCCCCCAGGGACCTCCGCCCCGCAGAACCCCACCCGCACCCGACCCCAGATACGGGGGCGGACCCGGCGAGGACCAGGGTTTCGGAGGTGGGTCGGACCCAAACCCTACCTATGGGACCAGTACGGAAGCTGACGCCGCACGCCGCGGTGGCGCCGACCCCCGTTTCGGGGAGCGGCGGCCTACTGGTCCCGAGTACGACGACCGATTCGGCCCCAGGGGACACCAGGAATCCGCCCCCAGTCCTGGATATGCCCAGCAGACGGGCCCCGCCCCGCATACCGTTGATGAAGCGGTGCATGTCGCGCACAGGGAAGGGAACGACTTCGCGGAGTCGATCGCACGCGAGGCTCCGGCCCTATGGGTGGAGGCGGTTCTGGCCAGACGGCCACGAATGCCCTCCGACCTGGAGGCCCGCCTGCTTCAGGGCTCCTCGCTCCCGATCGACCACCTGTTGCGCGACGAGGTCCGTGACGGACTGCGCCAAGGGTTCTGGCAGGCCCTGGAGCGTGCCAGGACCTGATCGGCGCGCGGGAGTGCGAGTAGGGGATGGGGGCGATGCGGTTGACCCACGTGACGACGGCAGAACTCGACCGGTTGGAATTCCACGCCGTCCGGTCGGGTGAGCACGGTCGGATCGCCGCCCAACTACTGGACCTGGCCAACCGGGTCGACGCGGGAAGCGAGGTCGGCCGCGCCGAACTGTTCGTGCGCGCGGGCGAACAGTGGGAGATCGCCCAAGAGTTCGAGCGTGCCTGCTCGGCCTACCAGCGGGCGATCGACGACGGCGGCGTCACCGTGATCGACCCGCACGCCCTGAGCGCGGGCGCCCTCCTGCAACTGGACGAACGCCGCCAGGCCGAATACCACCTGGAACGCCTGGAGTCGGGCGGTCCCGCCGGGCTGCCCACCCTCATCCACGTCGCCGAGGCGCTGTACGCGCACGACGACCTGGAGGGGGCCGAACGCTGGGCCACCGCGGGCGCGCGCTTCCACGCCGGATGCTCGCGGAGCCCCTACGTCGAGGACCTCTTCCTCGAACTGCTGAGAATCCGGTTCCGTATCCGATCCGACCTCGGCAGGCCCGAGGACGACCTGGACCTCATCCTCGACGAGGTGTGACCCCGGCCGATCCGCGGCCCGGAGCGTCGACGACCCCGGGCCCGCGACCGGAGGCGGCCGGCTTCGTGTGAGCTTTCCTTCCCCGCCCCGAGCGACGCGAGGGGGAGGAGGGGGCCTGCGGCGGGTTCTCGGGCGTGGTCCCGACCGCCCCGCACCCTGTGGGAGCATCGATCCCGCCGGGTGAGAGCGACCCCGGGCGGGGCCGTCTCGCCCCCTCATACCATGTTCGGCGGCGGGATCCGGCCACGGTCGATACGTCCGAAGAACCCGCGACACGCCATCATCTTGCGGTGTACCAACCCACCATCCCCTAGATGTAGTATCGCTCCCGCTGGTGGTTCACCGGCCCTCCGGGGCGGGTGAGGCAAGAGGGAACCCGGTGCGAATCCGGGACTGCCCCGCAGCGGTGAGTGGGAACGAAAGCCGTCATAGGCACTGGGAGCCGTTCAGGCCCTGGGAAGCGACGGTGGAGTAGGAAGCCCACGAGTCCGAAGACCTGCCACCCGCACGCACCTCAGGTGCGTACGACGACGGGGCTTCGAGGGAGAGCCGCCGCGACCCACCGGTGGACCGTACAGGTTCGACGTACACCTCCACTGCTGCGTGCCGCGTGCTCACTCGTGTGCCCCCGGGGACTCTTCTACCGAGGTTGGAGCCGCTTTATGACCCTTGACGTCGAGGCCGCGCCCGTATCCGTTCGGCCCACGCAGACCCACGAGGGTGGCCCTGGCACCGCCATCGACCGGATCGAACACGTGGTGGCCGAGGCCTGCGCCGGTCTCACCGGTGTTTCGGCGGAGAAGGTCCTCGACGAGGCGCGGCGCGGCTTCTACCCCGGCATCGCCGACTCCGAGGTCGAGCTCGCCCTGGTCATGGCCGCCCGCAGCTTCGTCGAGGTCGACCCGGACTACTCCTACGTGGCCGCGCGTCTGCTGCTCGACAAGCTCCGCACCGAGGCGCTGAGCTTCGTCTTCGACGCCCACGAGACCGCCGGGCAGACCGAGATGGGCGACCGCTACGCCGGCTACCTGGCGGCCTACGTGCGCCGGGGCGTCGAGCTCGGCCAGCTCGACCCCGCCCTGGCCGGGTTCGACCTGGACGTGCTGGGGCGGGCCCTGCACGCCGATCGCGACGAGCAGTTCACCTTCCTGGGCCTCCAGACCCTCTACGACCGCTACTTCCTGCACAGCGACGACGTCCGCTACGAGCTGCCGCAGGCCTTCTTCATGCGCGTCGCCATGGGCCTGGCCCTCAACGAGGACGACCGTGAGGCCCGCGCGATCGAGTTCTACGAGCTGCTGTCCTCGTTCGACTTCATGGCCTCCACGCCCACCCTGTTCAACGCGGGCACGGTCCGCGCGCAGCTCTCCTCCTGCTTCCTCACCACGATCGGTGACGACCTCCAGGAGATCTTCCACGGCATCGGCAACAACGCGATGCTGTCGAAGTACTCGGGCGGTCTGGGCAACGACTGGACCCCGGTCCGCGGCCTGGGCTCCCACATCAAGGGCACCAACGGCAAGAGCCAGGGCGTCGTCCCCTTCCTGAAGATCGCCAACGACACCGCCGTCGCGGTCAACCAGTGCTTCGCGCCCGACACACCCGTCTATACGGCGGACGGGAGCAAGGCCATCTCCGAGATCGAGGTCGGCGATCTGGTCCTGGGGCACAGCGGTGTCTACCGCGAGGTCACCGACGTCATGATGTACGACCAGGTCGATCCCATGGTGCGGGTGAAGATCAAGCATTCGATCGAGGACATCGAGGTCACCTCCGGACACCCCTTCTACGCGATCCAGGGTGTCCCGCTGGGTCAGTCGAACAGCCGGACCCTGGCCTGGCTCGAGGACGACAAGGTCCGTGCCGAGTGGGTCGACGCCGGCCGGTTGGAGAAGGGCGACTACGTCGCCCAGGTCGTTCCCCGGGAGATCGTTCCGGTCGAGGGGTTCACCGAGGATGACGCCCGTCTCTACGGGATCCTGCTCGGTGACGGCCACCTGTCGAAGGGCGGGCAGCAGTGGGGGGTCTCCGGCAACCCCGAACTCGACACCCACCTGGAGTTCGTCCGGCACTACCTGGAGAGCCGGGGCATCCACTACTGGGAGACGGGGCGCGACGAGACCTACCTCCAGATCCACTGGTCCTTCGGCCGGGGCGCGGTTCGTGACGAACGGACCGGTCGTATCACCGGCGCGGGCGAGCCGACCCTCCCCTTCACCTTCGAGGACGTCTACGACGCTCGAAAGGACAAGAGGATCTCCCGTCGGTTCTCCCACCTCCCGCACGCCCAGACCAGGGCTCTGCTCCAGGGGCTGCTCGAGACCGACGGCGGCGTCTCCCGCGGGGTGGAGATCTACTTCACCAGCACTTCGCGTCCTCTGGCTCTGGGAGTGCGCTACCAGCTGCTCCGCCTGGGGGTTCCGGCCGCCGGACAGTACCGAGAGCGTGAACAGTCGCACACCGGACGCCGCTCGGACGGCACCGAGATCCGGTTCGATGGAACCGCCAAGGCGTTCGACATCCGGGTTCCCGCGGTCGAGGGCATCGCCGAGCTGGTGGGCTGTCGTCCCCTGACCAAGCGGAACTGGATCGAACACAAGGGCATGGTGTTCACCCGTGTCCGTGAGGTCGGAGAGACGGAGATCGTCCCGACCGTCTTCGACCTCAAGGTGGAGACCGATGAGACGTACATGACCGCGGCCGGTCTGGTGCACAACGGCGGGAAGCGCAAGGGCGCGGTCTGTGCCTACCTGGAGACCTGGCACATCGACATCGAGGAGTTCCTCGACCTTCGCAAGAACACCGGCGACGAGCGCCGCCGCACCCACGACATGAACACCGCGAACTGGGTTCCGGACCTGTTCATGAAGCGTGTGGAGGAGCAGGGGAGCTGGACCCTGTTCTCCCCGGACGAGGTCCCCGACCTCCACGACAAGTACGGTCTGGAGTTCGTCGAGGCCTACGAGCGCTACGAGGCCGAGGCGCGGGCCGGGCGGATCAAGGTCCACCGGACGCTGCCCGCCGTCGACCTGTGGCGTCGCATGCTCACCATGCTGTTCGAGACCGGCCACCCCTGGATCACCTTCAAGGACCCGTCCAACCTGCGTTCGCCGCAGCAGCACGTCGGTGTGGTGCACTCCTCCAACCTGTGCACCGAGATCACGCTGAACACCGACAAGGACGAGGTCGCGGTCTGCAACCTCGGCTCGGTCAACCTGGCCCGCCACGTGAGCGCCGAGGGCATCGACGTCGAGCGGCTGCGCCGTACCGTCCGCACCGCCGTGCGCATGCTCGACAACGTCATCGACGTGAACTTCTACACGATCCCCGAGGCCCGACGCGCGAACATGCGTCACCGTCCCGTCGGGCTGGGGCTCATGGGGTTCCAGGACGCCCTGTTCGAGCTCCGCACGCCCTACGGTTCCGAAGGCGCGGTGAGCTTCGCCGACGAGAGCATGGAGCTGATCGGCTACTACGCGATCGAGGCGTCCATGGAGCTGGCCGCCGAGCGCGGTTCCTACGAGACCTTCGAGGGCTCCCTGTGGAGCCGCGGCGTCCTGCCGATCGACTCGTTGCGGCTGCTGGCCGAGGCCCGCGGCGGCGACCTGGACATGGACCGCGGTGAGACGCTGGACTGGGACTCGCTGCGCGAGCGGGTGCGCACCACGGGGATGCGCAACTCCAACGTCATGGCGATCGCCCCCACCGCGACCATCGCCAACATCACGGGCGTCAACCAGTCGATCGAGCCGGTCTACCGGAACCTGTACGTCAAGTCGAACATGTCCGGCGACTTCACCGTGGTCAACGACCACCTGGTCCGCGACCTCAAGGAGCGCGGCCTGTGGGACGAGGAGATGGTCGCGGAGCTGAAGCGTCACGACGGCAGCCTGGGGGAGATCGACCGGGTGCCGGACGACCTGAAGGACCTGTACGCCACCTCGTTCGAGGTCGACCCGTCCTGGCTGGTGGAGGCCGGTTCGCGTCGTCAGAAGTGGATCGACCAGGCCCAGTCGCTGAACCTGTACATGGCGGCCCCCAGCGGCAGGAAGCTGGACGCCCTGTACCGGAAGGCCTGGCGTTCGGGGCTCAAGACCACGTACTACCTGCGCGCGCAGAGCGCCACGCACGTGGAGAAGAGCACGCTCAAGGGCACCGACGGCCGGCTGAACGCGGTGTCGGCGACCCCGGCGCCCGCTCCGGCCCCCGCGCCCGCTCCCTCTCCGAGTCCCGCCCCGGTGCCGGTGGCCGAGCCCACGGCGGCCGAGGAGGAGTTCGAGATCGTCGAGGACCAGGCGTGCTCCATCGACGACCCCGAGTGCGAGGCCTGCCAGTAATCCGGTCGGGGGCGTCCGCGCGCGGACGCGGACGCCCCTCCTTCCTCGCACTCCGCCCCCGCAGAGAAGACCCGGCTCGACCGGAGAACGGACCAGTACCGAGCATGACCACGGTTTCCGAGAACAACGACACGACCGGCCTCGGCGAGATCGAGCGCGACGCCGCCCGTGTGAACGTCGACGACAAGGCGATGATCAACGCCCGCGCGGACGTCAACCAGCTTCTTCCCCTCAAGTACACCTGGGCGTGGGAGAAGTACCTCGCCGGCTGCAACAACCACTGGATGCCCACCGAGGTGGCCATGCAGGCGGACATCGCCCTGTGGAAGTCCAAGGACGGGCTGACCGAGGACGAGCGGCTCATGCTCAAGCGCAACCTCGGTTTCTTCGCGACGGCGGAGTCGCTGGTCGCGAACAACATCGTCCTGGCCGTCTACCGTCAGCTCACCAACCCCGAGTGCCGCCAGTACCTGCTGCGTCAGGCCTTCGAGGAGGCCGTGCACACCCACACCTTCCAGTACATCTGCGAGAGCCTCGGCCTGGACGAGGGCGAGCTGTTCAACATGTACCGGGAGGTCCCCTCGATCACGGCGAAGGACGCCTGGGCCCTCAAGTACACCCAGAACCTGGAGGACCCGGACTTCAGCACCGGCACGCCCGAGGCCGACCAGGCCTTCCTCCGGGACCTGGTCGCGTTCTACGTGATCTTCGAGGGCATGTGGTTCTACACCGGCTTCGCGCAGATCCTGTCGCTGGGTCGTCGCAACAAGATGGTCGGTATCGCCGAGCAGTACCAGTACATCCTGCGCGACGAGTCGATCCACCTGAACTTCGGCATCGACGTGATCAACCAGATCAAGATCGAGAACCCGCATCTGTGGAGCGAGGAGTTCCAGGCGGAGGTCCGGCGGATGCTGACGGAGGCCTGCGAGCTGGAGGTGGCCTACGGCCGCGAGACCATGCCGCGCGGGGTCCTGGGGCTCAACGCCGACCTGTGCGAGCAGTACATGCGCTTCATCACCGACCGCCGCGCCGAGCAGATCGGTCTGGCCCCGATCTTCGGTGAGACGGAGAACCCGTTCCCGTGGATGTCGGAGATGATGGACCTCCAGAAGGAGAAGAACTTCTTCGAGACGAGGGTGATCGAGTACCAGACCGGTGGCGGTCTGGACTGGGACTGACCTTTCGGGGGCGTTCGGCGCCTCCGCCGTGATCCGTAGGACGGATCCTCTTCCTCCTTCTCTCCCTTGCCGGGGCCCGGGGCGGCGCGCGCCCCGGGCCTCTTTCGCGTTCGGCCACCCCCGACTCCTCCGTCGCATGGATATCGGGGTGCCGACCGCTTCCGGCCAGGTCATGGCCGGGGCAGGCCAGAGCGTGAACGAATCCCCTCCGAAGGCATCGGACCAGGGTGCGACCAGGTAGTCCCCCCATACCGAGGGAGAACCCGCAATGGATCACGTTTTCGGAGACGAGCGGCACCGGCGACTGCGTGCTGAAGTACGTGAGTTCGCCGAGCACGAGGTGGCCCCCCGCATCCCCGAGATGGAGCGGCGCCGCCATGTGGACCACGAACTGTCCCGGCTCATCGCGGAGCAGGGGTGGATCGGTGTGACCGTGGACCCGGCCTACGGCGGTATGGGCGCGGGGCATCTGGCCAAGACGATCATCATCGAGGAGATGTCCCGTGTCAGCGGGGCGATGGGCGCGATGGTCCAGGCCTCCCAGTTGGGGGTGGCCAAGATCGTGCACTTCGGGAACGCGGCCCAGCGCGCGGCCTGGCTGCCGAGGGTCGCGGCGGGGCGGTGTCTGCCCACGATCGCGGTGACCGAGTACGGCTCCGGCGGGCACGTCCTGGGGATGACCGGCAGCGCCGTTCGCGATGGTGACGACTACGTGCTCAACGGGCGGAAGGTCTTCGTGGGCAACAGCCACGTCGGCGATCTGCACGGTGTGGTGGTCCGGACCGGGGAGGGGTCGCGGGGGTTGTCCGCGTTCCTGGTCGAGTCGGATCGGCCCGGCTTCTCCCTGGGCCCGCACGAGGGCACGATGGGGTTGCACGGGTTCAGCTTCGGGGAGTTGATCTTCGAGGACTGCCGTGTCCCCGCCGCCAACATGCTCGGGGAGGAGGGGGACGGGCTGGCGGTGGCCTACTCGTCCAGCGTGCTGTACGGCAGGGCCAACCTGGCCGCGGTGGCCTTGGGCATCCATCGGGCCCTGGTGGAGGAGACCTGCGCCTACGCCTCCGAACAGCACCGCTACGGCAGGCCCTTGTGCGAGGTGCCCTCGGTGAAGTTGAAACTGGGGCAGATGCAGTCCCGACTGATGATGGCGACGCTGTCGCTGTACCACGCGGTGTCCCTGCTTGACCGGGGCGCGGCCTGTGACCACGAGCTGATCAACGCCAAACTCGTCAACGTCGAGTACGCCTTGGACACGGCGCGCAACGCCATGGAGATCCACGCGGCCCGCGGATTGTACACGGATCGTCCGATCGAGCGCTATCTGCGCGACGCCCACCACATCTTCGCCCCGGCGGGCACCTCGGACGTGCAGCTGCTCAGGCTGGGCGAGGCGGCGTTGGGCGTGGACCGGGGCCAGTGGTCCGAGCGACTCGCGGGTCGGGTGGCCGTCTCCGAGTCGGGGCCCGTGGCGGCACCGCTCGTGGCGTAGGGCCGAGGGAGGAACGGGGCGGCGGAGCCGGGAGGGGCGTACACGTCTCCGCCGTGCCCGTGTGGATCGGCCGGGCGACGAACGCCGTCAGTCCGCGGCGGGTTCGGCGACCTCGGGTTCGTAGTTGCGGGTCATCATCGAATTGCACTTCGTGCACAGGTGGCGGGCCGAGCCGGGGGCGGAGGGCTTCCAGTCGTGCTCGCCCCGGGGACAGATCCCCGAGGGGCCGATGCTGCGGGCGCGGATGGCGGCGGGTTGTGCGTCCATGCGGCCACGGTAGCCCGGTCGGGCCCTTCCCACTACTCGTACGGATCGTCGCGGTGGATCGATCCTCGGCTCCCTCTCGTCGCCGTCCGGAGCCGGGTGTTCCGGGGAGCGTGGCGGGTGCGCGGTGGAGGTGTCCGGCGCGAGAACGCGATCTGTCGCGGAGCGTACGCCTCGTCACGATCCGCTCCTCTTATGTCCGATACGACAAAGAGGAGTGTAAGGCGCTGGCCATCCGAACAATCATGCCTGGTCAATGACTCGGTGGGGTCTCGAACAGATGTTGTTCCGCACACAAGGCATTGTGTCCGGTGCTACAAGGCTCCATGATCGCGGTCAAAGTTCGTAAAGAGCGCGTTGAGTCAGGAATGCGCTTGTCAGGGAAGGGAGAGTGACGGGTGGAAGACTCCTCGATCGGGTCGATCGTGATCTTCGGCGTATATCTCGCCGGCATGGTCGGTATCGGGCTCTGGGTCTACAAGCGCACCGTCTCGCAGGCCGACTTCGTACTCGGTGGTCGTAGCCTCAACAGCTGGGTGAGCGGTCTGAGCGCCAACGCCAGCGACTTCAGCGGTTGGCTGTTGCTGGGGCTTCCCGGCGCCATCTACGTGTCGGGTCTGGGAGAGGCCTGGATCGCGGTCGGTCTGGCCTCCGGCTTCGCGGGCAGCTGGCTCATCATCGCCCCGCGCCTGCGCGTCTACACCGAGCGTGTCACCGACTCCCGCACCGGAGCCGAATCCGACTCCCTCACCCTGTCCTCCTTCCTGGAGAACCGTTTCAACGACCGCACGCGCCTGCTGCGCGCCGTGTCCGCGATCCTCATCATCGTCTTCTACTTCTTCTACGTGGCCTCCGGCCTCGTGGCGATGGCCTCGCTCTTCGACATGGTCTTCGGGCTCGACCCGGCGCCGGCCATCGCCATCGGCGTGGCCATCGTGGTGCTCTACACCGTGCTCGGCGGGTTCCTCGCCGTCTCCTACACCGACGTGGTGCAGGCGATGATGATGTGGATCGCGCTGCTCGTGGTGCCCATCATGGCGATCAGCGTGCTCGGCGGCTTCGGCGGCCTCACCGACGGTGTGACCGACAAGGCCGAAGGGCTGATGTCGGCGTTCGGCGGTACCTCCCTCGACGCCGACACCGGCGCCTGGATCACCACCGAGACCCTCGGCGCGGTCGTCATCGTCTCCGGTCTGGCCTGGGGCTTCGGCTACTTCGGCCAGCCGCACATCCTCGCCCGCTACATGGGCATCCGTTCCGTGAAGGACATCCCCAAGGCCGCCGGTATCAGCGTCGCCTGGGCGGTCAGCGCCATGATCCTCGCGGTCCTGGTCGGCTTCATCGGCATCGCCTACTTCGACACCCCGCTCGGCGACCCCGAGCAGGTCTTCCCCAGCCTCATCGCGTCCCTGACCAACCCGTTGGTCGCGGGCGTCCTGCTGGCGGCGATCCTCGCCGCCGTGATGAGCACCGCCGACTCCCAGCTCCTGGTCGCGGCCTCCGCGCTCACCGAGGACGGCTACAAGGCCTTCGTCGATGAGAAGGCCTCGCCCCGCTCGCTGCTGTGGATCAGCCGCGGCACCGTCGTCGCCGTCGCCATCATCGCGGCCCTCGTCGCGCTGTACGGCAACAGCTCGGTCATGGACCTGGTCGGCTACGCCTGGGCCGGCTTCGGCGCGGGCTTCGGTCCGGTCCTGCTGCTCGCCCTCTTCTGGAAGCGCATGACCTGGGCGGGCGCTCTCGCCGGCATGATCGTCGGCGGCTCGTCCGCCATCCTCTGGGACATCCTCGACAGCGCCTACCTCGGCACCGGCCTGTACGCGATGGTCCCGGCGGTCGCCCTGAGCTTCCTGTCCATCCTGCTCTTCAACGGCCTGGGCAAGGTCAGCGAGCAGATGGAGGCCGACTTCGACCGTGTCGAGGCCGAGCTCAAGTCCGGTGGACACGACGAGAAGCCCACCGCCGCCGTCTGACCCCGTCGGTGGGGAGAAATCCCTCTCCCCGCCGCTCAACGCCTTCCGGGCCCGTGCGTGTCAACGCACGGGCCCGGAAGGCGTTCTGGCGCCCGCACGCCCCGTAGCGGTAGAACGGTGACATGTCGTCACCGCCGCAACACCCGACAGCGTGGGCCCGCACGGACGTTCCGGAAGGGATGGGGATCGGCACGCTCCTTCCCGAACCGGACGGTTTCCGGCTGGAGGCGGGGGAGACCGTCTTCGCACGGGAGGAACGCTTCCTCACCCGCTTCACCGTGTGGACCGACCTGGCCTGGGCGACCACACGGGTCCACGCCGAGGTGCTGTCCGCGGCGGGCACCGAGACGGTCACCCTCCAAGCCCAGGGCGGCCACTGGAGCGACGGGAAGGGCGGCGAACTGAGAGAGCTGGTCGGCTGCCTCGACGTCGACATCGCCGCCACCCCCCTCACCAACACCCTCCCCATCCGCCGTCTGGGCCTTCGCCCCGGCGAACACCGCGATATCGCGGTGGTGTGGATCGACATCCCCTCATTGAGGATCCGCCGGGTCCGTCAGCGCTACACCCGCCATCACGCCGAGAACGGGCTGGAGCTGTACACCTACCGCGACCCCCTCCACGGCGAGTACCGGATCTCCGTCGACGGGGACGGGGTGGTGGTCGACTACGAACGTTTCGTCCGACGCTGGAGCCCCGACCCCTGAGCGGGACGACGGCGGGGCGGGAGCGTAGAGTTCACACGGCCGTAGCACCCCACCGACCAGGGCAGGCGATAATCGGAGGGGCACACGCAGTACACAGAGGGAGCGCACGTGAGCGACACCGAACAGAGCCGGGCCCGCGATGAGATCATCCGGGACCTCGGTGTGACCGCCGACTTCGACGTCGCCGCGGAGATCGAGCGTCGCGTCTCCTTCCTCACCGATCAGCTCGTCGCCTCCCGGTCCCGTGCCCTGGTCCTGGGCATCAGCGGCGGCGTCGACTCGCTCACGGCGGGACGCCTGTGCCGCCTGGCCGTCGACCGGGCCCGCGAGGCCGGATACGAGGCCGAGTTCGTGGCCATGCGCCTGCCCTATGGGACACAGAAGGACGAGGAGGACGCCGCCCGCTCCGTCGACTTCGTCGCCCCCGACCGGTGCCTGACCGTCGACGTGCGCCCCGCCACCGACGCCATGGCGGCCGCCCTGACCGAGGGCGGCATGACCTACACCGACCACGCCGCCGAGGACTTCGTCATCGGCAACGTCAAGGCCCGCCAGCGGATGATCGCCCAGTACGCGGTCTCCGGCGGGTTCCGCGGGCTGGTGGTCGGCACCGACCACGCCGCCGAGGCGATCACCGGCTTCTTCACCAAGTACGGCGACGGAGGCGTGGACGTCATCCCGTTGAGCGGCCTCACCAAGGGCAGGGTGCGGGCCGTCGCCGCCACCCTGGGCGCCCCGGACGACCTGGTGAACAAGGTGCCCACCGCCGACCTGGAGACGCTCAGCCCCCAGAAGCCGGACGAGGAGGCCCTCGGCGTCACCTACGACCAGATCGACGCCTTCCTGGAGGGTCGCCCCGTCGACGACGAGGTCGCCCGAGCGCTCATCGACCGCTACCGCGTCACCGCCCACAAGCGGGCCCTGCCCACCGCGCCCTGAGCGGTTCGGGCACCCCCTGGGGGTTGAGGTGGGATGGCGGGTGCGGGTTACTCCCTGCTGTGGTCGGGGTCCGAAAGTGTTTGCTTTGCGCCTCCGCTTCGCTTCGGCGCGTGTTCGGGCGCCAAGGGAGGCGGGAACCTTCGGCACCTTCGGTGGGGTCACTCGTTCCTCGCGACCCCACCTGCGGCACCTCCAGAACCCCGCCGGCGCCCGAACGGGCAACCCCCCCGTGGCCGGAGTAGGAGACCGCGCACCCGTCACACCCCCGGGGCCGCTGTGGGAGACCGGGTGTGCCGGCTTCCCGGTCCCGGGGGGAGTACCGCATCCGGTACCTTGCACACCAAGCCCTCCCGTCACTCGCCCCTCCGAGTAGATGGTGGTGCCGGCACTACCCCACCAAGGTGGGCCGGCCACCCTTCGGGAGGGGATCCTGCGCCATCGCGGCCGAACGGCCGTCACGCCTAGGGTCATGATCGACGACGCGTCATCGATTGCCACTCGTGGTCCCGATCCCCGGGGAACACGGGGACGTGTCGACACTTCTGTTCCCGTTCGGAGTGACCGAAGGCGCCCTCGCGCGGCCGTTCGCTCTCGGGATGACCAAGGAGCGACCGCCGATGACCGTGACCGTCGACCCCGTGGGAGACCGGCCGCCCACCTCCTCCGCGGCCCCGGCCGTGGAGCCCGCCGCCCACTCGAAGCCCGCTCGGGACCGTTTCCTCGACGTGCTCCGCCTGTTCGTCATGGCCTTGGTGGTCGTCCAGCACTGGTGGTTGCCGGTGTTGAGCGTGCAGACCCAGGGCGAACTGGCCGCGGGCAGTGTGCTCAGCTCCGACGGCGGGTTCGCGTTGACCTGGATCTCCCAGGTCATGCCGTTGATCTTCTTCGTGGGCGGCGCGGCCAATCTGATCAGTTGGCGGGCGGCCTCGAAGCGGGGGGTTCCGGCCCGGATCTGGTGGGCCAAGCGGTTGCGCCGGCTGGCCTGGCCGGTCGTGCCCCTGGCGGTGGTGTGGATCCTCGCCTGTCACCTGGCGGTCCTGGGCGGTGCCCCGGCCCAGCCGGTCCTGGTCGGCGCGGGCGCGGCGGGCATGGTGCTGTGGTTCCTGGCGGTGTACGTGCTGGTGGTCATGGCGACCCCGCTGTTGGTCGCCGCGCAGGAACGGTTCGGTTGGTGGGTTCCGGCGGCGCTGCTCGCGGGGGCCGTGGTCGTGGACACGGTCCGCTTCAACTTCGGTGTGGAGTGGTTCGGCTACCTGAACATCGCCTTCGTCTGGCTGGGCGTGCACCAGTTGGGTCTCCGTTACGTGACGGGTGCGATCGGGCGCCCGCACGCGCTCGGTCTCGCGGCGACCGGGGCCGTGGCCGCTCTGGCCCTGGCCGCGTTCGGCCCCTACTCGTTGAACATGACCGGGGTGTTCGCGGCCGAGACCTCGAACGTGGCCCCGCCGACCCTGGTCCTCGCGGCTTTGGGAGCGGTGCAGATCGGGGTGGCGGTGCTGCTCCGCGACCTGATCGTCGCCTGGTCGAATCGTCCCGGACCGGCCCGGATGCTGGACCGTGTGTGTCCTCAGTTGATGACGGTGTACCTGTGGCACATGCTGCCGATCAGCGTGGTCGCCGGTGTGGTGGTGTTCGGACTGGGTATCGATACCCCTGAGCCGATGACCGGCCTGTGGCTGCTGTGGGGAGTGCTGGGACTGGTGGTCCTGGTGCCCCTGATCCTTCCGCTGGCCCACTGGGCCGTGCGCTTCGAGGAACCGCCTCGGGTGCTCAGCGGGGACCCGGGTCTGCCGAGGGTGCTGATCGCGGCCGCGCTGCTCGGCGGGGGACTGCTGACCCTGACGGTGACCGGGCTCGGCTTCGGTTCCGCGCCGGTGTTCGGTCTGTCGGCCATCGTGGTGGGTCTGCTGCTGACGGCGGCGCCTCGGCGACGAGCCCGGGTTCCGCTCGGAGTGTGATCCCGGGTCAAGCGAAGGTCACCTTTTGTTCAGTTTCGTCCCAACGTCGAGTGGCGTTGCGGACGGCAGGGGGTAGACAGGGTTGATGGACCCCGGACGCATCGCCTTCGAGCGGCACGGCAACGGCCGCCCGGTCGTTCTGCTGCACGGGCTCGGTGATCGGAGACAGAGCTGGCGGTCGGTATCGCCCCGGCTGGTCGACGACTACGAGGTGTTCTCCCTCGACCTGCCGGGGTTCGGGGAGTCCCCGGCCCCCGGGCCCAAGGAGCACTACGACGTGTACAGCCTCGTGCGGGTCGTGCGCGACTTCTGCGAACTGCACGGCATCGAGCGCCCCCACCTGGCGGGCAACTCCCTGGGCGGCTCGATCGCGCTGGAACTGGGCGTCCAAGGGGTGGCCGGATCGGTCACGGTCTTCTCCCCGGCCGGTTTCTCCGACACCCTCGCCCGCTGGGGCATGCGCACCGTGGGGATGGTCGCCAACCTGGCGACCCGGCTTCCCATGCCGCTCAAGGAGCGTCTGGCCGACACACCGCCGGCGCGCGCGGCGGCCCGGATCGCGTTGCGGGGGGACCCCTCCTCGCCCGAGGCCAAGGCGACCCGTTTCGGTGTCCAGGGGCTCGAACCCGGAGCCCCGTACGTGCGCATGGTGCCCAAGATCGCCGACTACGACTTCTCCGCCCGCCCGATCGGCTGTCCGGTCACGATCGCCTGGGGCGACCGCGACCGGACCCTGTTGCCCTCCAGCGCCGAACACGCCCATCAGCGCGTGCCCAACGCGCGCATGGTGTCGATGTTGGGGGTCGGTCACATCCCGATGGCGGACGACCCCCTCACCGTGGCCGAGCACATCCGGTGGACCTGCAACGCCGCCGATCGGGGACCGCACGAACACCCGTGGCTCCGACCGCTCAGGTGAACCGGAAGCCGCCCTCGGAGCTGATCACCTGACCGGTGATCCACGCGGCCTCGTCGGTGGCCAGCCAGGACAGCAGACGAGCCGGATCGTCCGGCTCTCCCAAACGTCCCAGAGCGAACATGGGCACCACCCGTTCCAGCAGGTCGCCCTCGATGTAGCCGGTCTGCACCGGTCCGGGGTTGACCGTGTTGACGGTGATGCCCCTCGGCCCCAACTCGGCGGCGATGGTGGGGGTGATCTGCGCCAGAGCGCCCTTGGCGGAGGCGTAGGCGACCTCGCCGGGCATGGGGCCGTGCGACTGTCCCGACGTCATGAACAGCACCCGACCACCCGGGCGACCGTCGTGGTGTTCGGCGAAGGCCTTGGCCAGGAGCAGCGGCGATCGGGCGTCCACGGCCCAGTGTCCGTCGAGCATCTCGGCGGTGACCTCGGCCAGAGAGCCGTCCCCTCCGCTGCGCGCGTGGTTGGCGACCAGGATGTCCAGGTGCCCGAACTCGGCGATGGTCGCCTCGACCACCCGTTCGGGGGTCCGGGGGTCGGCCATGTCGGCCTCGATCTGCTCCACCCCGGTCTCGGGGCAGGCCAGGACCGAACGTACCCCCTCGACCACCGCGTCGATGTCGTCCCCGCCCCAGGGTTGTGCCTCGTCGTGCGGGCGGAAGTGGTGGAGCATGACGGAGGCCCCGTAGGCGGCCAGTCGCCGCGCCACCGCGTAGCCGATACCGCCGCGCCGTCCCGCGCCGGTGACGAGCGCCGTCCTCCCTCGAAGGGGGAGCGGATCCCGCGCGAGCGGCGGGGCGGCCGCGGTGTCCTCCCGGTCCGGCCGTTCCTGCTGGGTCATGTGGTCTCCTCGGTTCGCGCCGCTCGGTCGCAAGGATCCTGCCGGCCCGGTCGGTGGCGGGCGACCGGTTTTTCGAGGGTGTACCCGATCGGGATCCGAGACGGCGCCATGAGGGCTTTCCCGGGGAGGCCGGCGGGGGATAGCGTTACGCGCTGAACGACCCCCGAGGAGGCACTGGTTTGAGCGCATCGACACGCCCGGTTCCGGGTGGGGCCGCATGGTTGGAGGAGCAGGAGCGGAGTCTGGTCCGCTTCGCCGCCGGGTCCGTGGTCCCCGACGGGTTCGGCCACTTGGACGCGCGGGGCGGGGTGGAGTCGGGGAGGCCGACCGCCACCTGGATCACCGCTCGGATGACGCATGTGTTCTCGCTGGCGCATCTGCGAGGAGACGCGGACGCGGCGGCTCTGGCGGACCACGGGGTGGCCGCCCTGACCGGGCCGCTACGCGACGCCGAGGCGGGGGGCTGGTTCGACGAGGTCCCCGAGGGCGGGGCCGCGAGCGTACGAGAGCGCTCCGGAACCCTTCCGGGGAAGGCCGCCTACCCGCATTCCTTCGTGGTCCTCGCGGCGGCGAGCGCCGCGCACGCGGGGCGCCCGGGGGCCCGGGAGCTGCTCGACGAGGCCCTCGGGGTGATCGAGGAGTACTTCTGGGAGCCCTCGGCCGACTGCGTCCGCGAGAGCTGGGACGCCGACTGGACCACCACCGAGTCCTACCGCGGGGCCAACAGCGCCATGCACTGTGTGGAGGCCTTCCTCGCCGCGGCCGACGTCACCGGTGACACACGGTGGGTCCGCAGGGCCGCCGCCATCGCGGAGCGTCTGATCCATGGTGTCGCCGCCGCCCACGACTGGCGGCTTCCCGAGCACTTCACCCCCGGCTGGGAACCGCTTCCGGACTACAACCGCGATCGTCCGGACCACCCCTTCCGGCCGTTCGGCAGCACCACCGGCCACCTGCTGGAATGGGCCCGTCTGCTCGTCCATCTGGAGAAGGCGTTGGAGCGAGCGGGGGAGCCGGTGCCGGGTTGGGCGCTCACCGACGCCGAACTCCTCTTCGACAACGCCGTACGGCGCGGGTGGGCCACCGACGGCACCGACGGCTTCGTCTACACCCTGGACTGGGAGGACCGTCCGGTGGTGCGTCAGCGCATGCACTGGGTGATCGCCGAGGCCGCCATGACCGCCTGGACCCTGGGCCAGAGGACCGGGAAGGCCTCCTACAGCGAACATCTGGAACGCTGGTGGGCCTACGCCGACCGGTTCCACGTCGACCGTGAACACGGCGGCTGGCGACACGAACTGGATCCGGACGGGAGCCCGGCCGCCTCGGTGTGGGCGGGCAAACCCGACGTCTACCACCCCTATCAGGCCGTTCTCCTGCCGCAGATCGGCCTGTCCACCTCGATCGCGGCCGCGCTGCCGGCCGACGGACGGAACAGGAAGCACACATGAGCGACCGACAGGGGGCCTCGCCCCGCCTCGTGGTGATCGGGGAGAACGTCATGGACCTGCTGCCCGCGGGGCGGGGTCCGGGCACCCTCAAGGCCTCTCCCGGCGGGGGGCCGGCGAACACGGCGGTCGCCACGGCCCGCTTGGGGATCCCCACCCGGCTGCTCGCCCGGATCGGCTCCGACGGGTTCGGCGCCATGATCCGTGAGCGACTGCTGTCCGAGGGGCTGGACCCGGCCGGTCTGATCGACGCCGAGGAGCCCTCGGCGTTGGCGTTGGCGACCCTGGGCGCGGACGGGGCCGCCGTGTACGACTTCCGCATGGACGACGCCGCCGACTGGCGTTGGCGCGCCGAAGAACTGCCGAGGGAACTGGACGCCGAGGTCGTGGCCCTGCACGCGGCCTCGATCGCCCTGTTCCGGGAGCCGGGCGCGGCCCTCATCGAGGGGCTGTTGGGCCGGGAGCACTCTCGGGGACGGGTGACGGTCTCCCTCGACCCCAACATCCGGCGTGAGGTGATCGGCGATCCGGAGACCGCCAGGTCCCTGGTCCTGCGGCACGTCGCCCGGGCGCATGTGGTCAAGGCCAGCGACGAGGACCTGGACTTCCTCTACCCGGACCGCTCCCCGGAGAAGGCGGCCGAGGCCTTGGCGGCCCTGGGTCCGGCTCTGGTCGTGGTCACCCTGGGCGGAAAGGGCGCCTTCGCCCTCTCGCACGGGGTGTCGGCCTCGGTGCCCGCTCCCGTGGTGGACGTGGTGGACACGGTGGGCGCCGGCGATTCGTTCATGGGCGCCCTGCTGCACCGCCTCGACCTGGACGGACGTCTGGGGGAGGACCCGCGCGCACGGCTCTCGGGGCTGACCGAGGGCGATCTGGTCTCCCTGCTGACCCACGCCGCCACGGCGGCGGCGCGTACGGTCACCCGTGAAGGGGCCGACCCGCCCACTCGTGCGGAGCTGGACGCCGCTCTCTCGGAGAACGGCGTCGCCTCCTAGGGACGGACCCGGGGCGGGCGCGGAGGACGCCCGCCCCGGGTCGGGCCGCCGACGACCCTCGAAGCCCGGGGCCGGCGGGTCTTCGGCCCTCGGGCGTACCGAGTCTCAGAGGAGGGGACGTCCGCGACGGGGGGCGGCCGCCAGCCCTTCCCGGGTCTGGGCGAGCACATGGTCCACGACGTCGCTCATCCGCCCCCGTTCGGCGTACACGGCACGCTGGCGGGCGGCGCCCGAACCCACGGCCAGAACCCGTTCGAGCAGTTCGGAGACGAGGTCGGTGTCCCCGGTGAGCGCCAAACCGGGTAAGGCGGCCCGGCGCAGCCGCTCCATCGCGGTGGCGGCGGGGAGGGTCTCGCCGGTCAACGGGTCGGGGATCAACCCCTCCAGCCCGTCCCTGGCGGCCCGCCAGACGGCGGCGCGCAGGGTCTGACCCGAGATATCGGGGGCCGGGGCACCGTCCCCGACCTCGATCAGGGCCCGGCCGACCAGACCGCGGGTGAGGGTGGCGAAGAGCAGGGCCTCCTCTGCGGTCGCTGCCACGTCGCCGACCCGGATCTCCAGAGTGGGCAGGTGGTCGGAGAGGCGGATGTCCCAGTAGACCATGTGGCGGTCGAGAATCGCCCCGGTGTCGGACAGTTCGTGGACCGCCCGTTCGTGCTCGCTCAGAGAACGCAACAGCGGGGGCGGTCCGGCCGAGGGGAGCCGGTTCCAGGTGACCGTTCGCCAGCTGGCGTGGCCGCTGTCGTGGCCGTCGTGGAAGGGGGAGTTGGCGGAGAGCGCCACCAGGAACGGGAGCCAACGGCGCAGGTGATCGCTGACGGACACGGCCGTGGACCGGTCGGGGATGCCCACGTGAACATGACAGCCGCACACCACGTGGGATTCGCGCAGGGTGCCGAAGCGGGCGGAGATGTCGGAGTACCTCCTGCCCTTGCTGACCCGGGCCGACGCGGGGTCGCCGAGGATCGGTGTTCCGGTGGCGGCCACGGCCAGCCCGACCTCGTCGGCCGCCCGACGCAGCTCCTCGCGGGCGGCGGTCAGGAAGTCGCGGGCGTCCTCCGCGGTGGCGCACACGGGGCTGTTGGCCTCGACCTGGGCGTCGGTGAACTCCCCGCACAGCCGGTCGGTGAGGCCGCGTGCACGGGCCAGGACGTCGGGGGCTCGGGACAGGATCCGGCGGGTGCGCGGATCGACGACGAAGAACTCCTCCTCCACACCGAAGGTGAGGGGTCGGTCCGCGGCCTCGACCGGGGCACGGTGGTCGACCGCGGTCAGGGAGTGGTTCTTCATGCGGGTCCTCTCTGCCGTTCCGTCCTGGGGTGTCCCGCACTGGATATCCCGTGCCGAGAGGCCACGACAGTGTCCAGAAGAGAAGAAAAAGCTATCCAGAGAGTTGTATGTCGCGTTTGCCGCATTCATCGATGAGGTGTCGGTGCAGCGTCGGAGCGTGATCCTCCGGAAAAGGGGTGACGAAAGGCGGATCGGAGGAGGATGGGAAAGCGGTGGTGATCGTCATCACGTTTCTTCGGGGACGTGTTCCAGACCGAAGGGAACGCCTTCCACACCGGGCTTTCGAATTCTCCCCTCTCTCACAAGGGTCCTCGTTCACCAGGGCGAGCACGTGGGGCCTTCCGAAAGGCCCCTCTTCCCTTCTCCCCGGGCGGCGAGTGCGCGCCCGTCTGTCGACCCTGGTCCTCGATGTCCGGTCGGCGGCGGGGAACGGGAGGGGAAGAGGGTTTCGGAGCGGGGTCTTCCTCCGGCTCGGACGGCGGTGGTCCACGGACGGCGCGGCCGTCGTGGGTCAGGGCCCTCGTCGAAGGAGGGTTCGGTGTCGGGGGACCGGGATCCTTCCGGTTCGCCCCGTTCGTATCGCGAACACGGCCCCGGTACGGGGGTGTTCGTCGTGAGCACCGGTCCTCAAGGGCCGGTGGGCGCCGGGGTCAGCCGCGCAGGCCGCGCCACCAGCTCAACAGTCGTCCGAGCAGGTCCTCCGGAGGGGTCTCCTCCTCCGCCACGGCCTGGACCGGCTCCATCTCCTGGGTCAGGGGCCCGGGAGCGCCCTTCGGTGTGTCGGGCTGGAAGGTGACCGGAAGCTCGCGCAGTCCCCTCAGGAACGGGGAGGGCATCAGGCGCAGCTCCTCCGGGGGCACCGCCGACCGCAGGCCGTGCAGGCGCTCCTGGAGTACGGAGACCCCGATCGAGGCCATCATTCTGGCCAGGTCGCGCGAGGGGCAGCTGTGCGGACCCGCGCCGAACGCCAGGTGGGCGCGGCTTCCGGCGGCCAGGCCGGTGTCGGGCGCGGTCTGCCCGCGTCGCAGGGTCAGGTCGCGGTGCGCCGCGTCGATCGCCAGCAGCAGGGCGTCGCCCGCGCGGATCTGGGTCTCGCCGATCCGCACGTCCCGGAGCGCGATCCGCCCCGCCAGGACCTGGAGCGGGGTGTTGGTCCACATCACGTGGTCCAGGAGATCGTGCGTGGGCAGACGCGCGTCGGCGTGGGCGGCGCGGATGACCTCGTCGGTGAGCAGGGTGCGCATGGCGTTGCCGACGAGGTGGGTGGTGGGCATGTGGCCCGCGCTGATGATGAGAGCCGCCTGGTAGGCGACCTCGTTCGGGGACAGGCCCGACGGGTGTTCGAGCATTCGGCTCGCCAGGTCGGGCCCGGGCTTGTCGGCCTTGCGCGCCACCAGACCGGCGAAGTACTGCTGCATGCGGGCGACCGCTTCCTCGGCGCGTTCGGCGTCCTCGCCGAACACGGAGGTGGTGAGGTCGCCGAGCATGTGCCCGTAGCTGTCGGGCAGGCCGAAGAGCCGGTTGATCACCAGGGTCGGCAGTGGGGAGGCGTATTCGCCGATCAGGTCGGCGCTGCCCCGGGCCACGAACGCGTCGACCAGTTCGTCGGCGATCTGGCGCACCATGCGGGCCGTCGCGGTCATGTCGACCTTGGCCAGGCCGTCCATGATCGGGGCGCGCAGTCGAGTGTGCTCGGCGCCGTCCGCGTAGAGGGCGTTGGGGAGCCAGGACATCATCGGGAGGGTCTTGGCCAGATCGACGCGGCCTTCGATGGCCTCGCGCCAACGGCGGGTGTCCCGGGAGAACAGGTGCGGCTGTTGGAGGAGGGTGAGGTTCTCCTGGTAGTCGAGCAGCAGCCAGGCGCGAACACCGGGTTCGAGTTCGACCGGTGCGACGGGGCCGTGTCGTTCGCGCAGGCGCTTCCACAGGTCGTCGCGGCCGCCGGGCGGAGAGTTCCCGTACAGGCGGGTGATGTCGGCGGGGCAACCGGAGACGGACGCGGGGGTCTCGCCGTCGTTTCGGGTGGTGGTCATACGGGTGCGCGGACTACCGGAATGAGGATTCGTGGTCCGCTTCGCTCCCTTCGAGAAGACGAGGTGATGCCATGGTGATGTGAAGGGGGAAACGGGGTTGAACCGGCCTCTGATGTTCGGTTGTGCGTTCGTGTAGGGATATGCGGCCGAGGGTGGCTCATTCTAAGTTAATGAGGGTCGTTCAGCAATTCAGACATTCATTTATCGTGATTGCATTATGGGTCGCCGTGTTACAAGTATGTTCTTCTCGGCCTCTGTGGTGATATCTCCGTTTTCCGGGACGATCGGGGGCGGCCGTGACGTCCGACGCTTCGACGCCCACGGACGGTGACGGGCGGCGTACGGCGTACCGGGCGGGACGGGGCGGGTGGTGCGGACGTCGAGACCTCGCCGGTCGGAGCGCCCGCGAAAGGTCGTCGGAAGAGGTGTGCGGGGGCGGTCCGCGAACCGCCGGAATGTCGGTGGTGCCCTCTAGTGTCGTCTGTGTGAGCGATCGATGGACTACCGACGAGGTGTGGGCTCTGGCCCCGGATTCCTCATCACACAAGGCGGCACTCAAGGTGGCCCGGCCCGGTTCCTGGCCCGAGTGCGGAACGGTCGCCGCCGACGGCGGCGGGACCTCCGCCGTGTGGGGTGAGTGTAAAGGGAGCGGGTCCAAACCGTACCTGGCAGCCGTACATCTGGACGGCGGTGAGGGGCCCGCCTATAAATGCAGTTGCCCCAGCCGGAAGATTCCCTGCAAACACGTTCTGGCCCTCCTCGCTCTGTGGAGTGGAGGAGAGGTCGAAAAGAGGGACGAAAAGCCCGAATGGGTCAACTCCTGGCTCTCCGGAAGGGCGGCGCGGAAACAGCGCGCGGCCGTGGCCGCGGCCACCCCCGTCGACCCGGAGAAGGCCGCCGCCACCCTGCGGGCCAGGGAGGAGACGGTCGCCGCGGGGATCGAGGAACTGCGCGTGTGGCTGAACGACCAGGTCGACAGCGGCCTGGCCGAGGTGCCCCGACTGGAGTACGGCCACTGGGACCGGATGGCCAAACGGCTGGTGGACGCCAAGGCCGGAGGCGCGGCCGGTCTGGTCACCATGCTGCCCCAGCGGGGCGGCGGCGAGCACTGGCCCGACCGTGTGCTGGAACGACTCGGCCTGCTCCACCTGCTGGTCGACGGCTACCTCTCCAGGGACGGCGTCGACGAGCGGACCCGGGCGGTGCTGCGCTCACGCGTGGGTATCAGCACCCGTACCGAGGAGGTCCTGTCATCCGGTGAGCGGGTGAAGGACACCTGGCGGGTCCTGGGTCACCGCGAGGGGCTCACCCCCGACGGCATGCGTCTTCTCCGGACCTGGCTGCGCGGGGCGGAGAGCGACCGGTGGGCCCTGACCCTCACCTTCTTCCGTCCCGGGGAGAGCCCGGAGCCCCCCTTCCGAGGGGGTATCGAGGTCGAGGGAGAGCTCGCCTTCCACCCCGACGGTCTCCGAGCGGTCCGGACCGACGCCATGACCGAGCGCCCCGTCTCGTGCCCCGAGGGAGGGGACGTGGAGGCCGCTCTGGACTCCTACGCCCTCGCCCTGGCCGCGGATCCGTGGCTGGAGGCGTGGCCGGTCGTGCTGGAGGCCGCCGCGCCCGCCCGAGAGGAGCGCTGGTATCTGGCGGATCGGAACGGGGCCGCGCTGCCCATGGACACCGCCACGTTGTGGAGCCACCTCGCGGTCACCGGAGGGCGTCCCGCCACCGTGGCCGCCGAATGGTCCCCCAGGACCGGATTGACCCCCATGACCCTGTGGGACGAAGACGGAAAGGCGACCGTCCTGTGAACCCCGCTCCCGAGACCCCCGACTGGGAACACCTGGTCTCCACCGCCCTGATCGGCACCACCCGACGCTCGGTCGCCACCGTGGCCGGCATGCCCGCTAGCGACGAGGACGCCGAGGCCCTGCTCGACCTGGCCGCCCTGGACACGATCCGCCGGCAGGCCGGGTACACGGCGCACGCCGCCACCCCCATCGCTCCCGACGCGCCCGACCCTCGGCCCAGGGTCGGCGACACGGCGGCCCGACTCCTCGACCTCGTCCTGTCCTCCCACCCCGACCTTCTGCCCGAATGGTTGGAGCTGGCGGCCCGCTCCGGACGAGGCGTCCCCTACGAGCGGCTTCCCGACCTGCTCGACCGCGCCTACCGCACCGCGGTTCTGCGCCCCGCGGTGGCCGCCGCCGCAGGCCCCCGGGGCGCCTGGCTGGCCGGACTCAACCCGGTCTGGTCGTTCGTGACGGCCGAACCCCTGCCGGGCGACACCTTCGACGAGGAGACCTGGAAGGCCG
This sequence comes from Nocardiopsis alba, assembly GCF_000710955.1. NCBI lineage: Bacteria > Bacillati > Actinomycetota > Actinomycetes > Streptosporangiales > Nocardiopsidaceae > Nocardiopsis > Nocardiopsis alba. The sequence continues at coordinate 548,095 of NZ_BAZE01000003.1, read as the reverse complement.
GTGGGCCGGAAGAGCGTCGCAGGACCCTGCTCGCGCTGAGGGCCCGGGACCCGGCCACGGCCGGGACCCTGCTCGCCGAGGCCTGGCCCGGAGAGTCCAAGGCCGAGGTCCGGCAGGCCCTCCTCGACGCCCTCGAACCCCATCTCGGGCCGGACGACGAACCTCTGCTGGAGACGGCGCTGGACGACCGCGGCGCCGGTGTCCGAGGCCGCGCCCTGGCCCTCCTCTCCCGCCTGCCCGACAGCGCCCACGCCCATCGGCTCCGCGACCATCTGCGGCGTCGGCTGAGAGTCGATCGCGACACCTCGTGGGTGTTCGAGGTCGACACCCCGGAGGCCTCGGAGACCGGGTTGTTCCGCGACCTCGCCCTGGCCGTGCCGACGGAGACGAAGGAGAGCCCGAGAGAGCGCCGGGAACGCGTCCAGGTCCTGATCGTCCACACCCCCTTGGACGTGTGGACCGAACGGCTCGACACCGACCCGGCGGGGGTCCTGGCCCTGGCCGCGGCCCACCCCGAGACGAGGGACGCGCTCGTCGACGCCGTCTGTCTGCGAGGGGACGCCGACTGGTCCCGCGCGGTACTCGACGACCCCGAGATCGGCCTGGCCGCCGTGGCGGGCGACGACGCCGACGGACGGGGACGGCAGCGTCTGCGCGTGCTCTTCGCTCCGCTCCCGGCGGTCGAACGCTGCGACCGGGTCCTCGCCCTTCTGGAAGGGATCACCTACCCCGAGGCCCTGGGCCGGCTGCTCCTCGCCATCGACGCCCCCTGGACACCCGGGCTGTCCGAGGGCGTGGCCCGATGGACGGCCCGGACCACCGAACGGCGCCGAGTACGCGGCCACCGGCTGCTCTACGAGACCATCGCCGCCCACATGCCCCCCGAACACCTGGCGCTCCTCCCGGAGCAGGCGCCGTACGAGAAGGAGGCCGACGTCTACTTCCGCCTCCGCGAGACCCTCCGCCTTCGCCAAGACATGCACAAGGAGCTCTAGTTGACCACCATCGAAGCCTCCCCCGCCGGCACCGAGTCCGCCGCCCGGGCCGGTACCGCTCTGCGCCCCCACGCCGAACAGACCTACGCCGCCGAACTGAAGGCGTTGGCCGAGGTCGACGACCGCACGCGTCCCCCGGGCTGGAAGCTGTCCCCGTGGGCGGTCACGCGGTACCTGCTGGGCGCCACCCTCGACGACGGCACCGAGATCACCCCCAAGTACATCGGCTCGCGCCGGGTCGTGGAGGTCGCCGTCGCCACCCTGGCCACCGACCGCGCCCTGCTGCTCATCGGTGTCCCCGGAACCGCCAAGACCTGGCTGTCCGAGCACCTGGCCGCCGCCATCGCCGGTGACTCCACCCTGCTCGTCCAGGGCACCGCCGGTACCTCCGAGGAGGCGGTCCGGTACGGGTGGAACTACGCCCGGCTGCTCGCCGAGGGCCCCTCCGAGGCCGCCCTCGTGCCCAGCCCCGTCATGACCGCGATGGCCCGCGGGTCCATCGGGCGCATCGAGGAGCTCACCCGCATGCCCTCCGACGTGCAGGACGGACTCATCACCGTCCTGTCGGAGAAGGCCCTGCCCGTCGCCGAGCTCGGCATCGAGGTCCAGGCACAGCGTGGCTTCAACATCATCGCCACCGCGAACGACCGCGACCGGGGCGTCAACGACCTGTCCAGCGCGCTGCGCCGCCGCTTCAACACCGTGGTGCTGCCGGTGCCGGACAGCGCCGAGGACGAGGTGCGCATCGTCACCCAGCGGGTCGAGCAGCTCGGCCGTTCCCTGGAACTGCCCGAGGTGCCGACCAGCCTCACCGAGATCCAGCGCGTCGTGACCGTCTTCCGCGAGCTGCGCTCCGGAGTCACCGAGGACAACGGCACGAAGCTCAAGTCCCCCAGCGGCACCCTGAGCACCGCCGAGGCGATCTCGGTGATCACCAACGGGATCGCCCTGGCCGCGCACTTCGGCGACGGGATCCTGCGACCGGCCGATGTCGCCGCCGGCATTCAGGGCGCCGTCGTCCAGGACCGGGTCGCCGACGGGGTCGTGTGGCGCGAGTACCTGGAGACCGTCGCCCGCGAGCGCGAGGGTTGGACCGACTTCTACCGTGCCTGCCGTGAGGTGGGCGCCTGATGGGATCGTCCCGTACGGACACCTCCAAGGTGAGTGTCCTGGGAGTCCGCCACCACGGTCCGGGTTCGGCCCGGGCCGTGGTGGCCGCCCTGGACGAGATCGAGCCCGACCTGGTCCTGATCGAGGGACCGCCCGAGGCCGACGCCCTGACCTCCCTGGTCGGCGGCCTCGAACCGCCGGTGGCACTGCTGGTGCACCTGGCCGACACGCCCAAGGCGAAGGGCAAGGACGCCGAACGGGACGCCGAGGCGGCCGAGGCCGCGCGCCGACGCTCCACGGACGGATGGGCGTTCTGGCCGTTCGCGAGCTTCTCGCCCGAGTGGGCGGCCCTGCGCCACGCCCACGAGAACGGCGTGCCGGTGCGTTTCTGCGACCTGCCCGCCTCCCACACCCTCGCCGAACGGCTCGCCGCGGCCGAGACGACCGACGGCGAGGAAGAGGAACAGGAGGAGACCGAACCCCCACGGGAACGGATCGACCCCCTCGGAGTGCTCGCCGCGGCGGCCGGCTACGACGACGCCGAACGCTGGTGGGACGACGTCGTCGAACAGCGTGGAGACGGGGAGCCCTCTCCCTTCCCCGCGATCGCCGACGCCATGGCGGCCGTCCGGGCCGAGGCCGGGCCCGCCACCGGCCGTGAGGCGCGCCGCGAGGCCCACATGCGTCAGACCCTGCGCGCCGCGCTCCGACAGGGGCACGAGCGGATCGCCGTGGTCTGCGGAGCCTGGCACGCCCCGGCCCTGCGCGACCTGGCGGACTACAAGGTCAAGGACGACGTCGCCCTGCTCAAGGGGCTGCCCAAGGTGAAGACGGCGGCGACCTGGGTGCCGTGGACCCACGGACGTCTGGCGTCCGCCGGCGGATACGGGGCCGGGGTGACCTCCCCGGGCTGGTACCACCACCTGTTCACCGCTCCGGATCGTCCGGTGCACCGGTGGCTGACCGAGGCCGCCCGGCTGCTGAGGGAGGAGGGGCAGCAGGTGTCCTCCTCCCACGTCATCGAGGGCGTGCGGCTGGCCGAGACCCTCTCCGTGCTGCGCGGGCGCCCGCTCGCCGGACTCGACGAGGTCTCCGAGGCGGTCACCGCGGTCCTGTGCGAGGGCGAGGGGACACGCGCCGCCCTGGTGCACGGCCGGATGGCGATCGGGGAACGACTCGGGTCGGTGCCGCCGGAGACCCCGATGGTGCCGCTCCAGCGCGACCTCATCGCCGAACAGAAGAGGCTGCGCCTCAAGCCCGAGGCCTTCGAACGCGACCTCGACCTGGACCTGCGCAAGGAGAGCCACCGAGCACGTAGCGTGCTGCTGCACCGACTCCGCCTGCTCGGGGTCGAGTGGGGGATCCCGACCCCGCACGGAGGCGGAGGCCGGGGCACCTTCCGGGAGAGCTGGCGACTGCGCTGGCACCCCGAGATGGACGTCGCCCTCATCGAGGCCGCGCGGTGGGGCACCACCGTCTCCTCCGCTGCGGTCGCGCGCACGGTGGAGATCGCCGAGGCGGCCGAACTGCCCACCCTCACCAAGCTCACCGAACAGTGCCTGTTCGCCGATCTCGGCGAGGCCCTGCCGGAGGTGCTCGCCCGGCTCACCGATCGGGCGGCCACCGACGCCGACATCACCCACCTGATGTCGGCGCTGCCTCCGCTGGCCCGCTCCACCCGCTACGGCGACGTGCGCGGAACCGACGGCGGCCACCTGCGCTCCGTCGCCCGCGAGATCCTGACCCGTGTACGGATCGGTCTGGTCGGCGCGGTACGCGGACTGGACGACGACGCCGCGGGCCGCTTCGTCCAGGCGATCGACGAGACCAACGGCGCCGCCACCCTGCTCGGCGACGACCTGACCGAATGGCTCGACACCCTCGCCGACCTGGCCGTACGGGAGAACGTGCCCGGGCGGATCGCCGGTCGGGTCAACCGCATCCTCACCGACGCCGGGCGGGTCGACGCCGAGGAACTGCGTCGACGCCTGGGGCTGGTGATGTCCCCGGGTGTCGAACCCACCCGGGCGGTCGCCTGGCTGGAGGGCTTCCTTCAGGGAAGCGGGCTGATCCTGGTGCACGACGACCGACTGCTGGGTCTGATCGACACCTGGCTCCTAGGGCTCTCCGAGGAGCGGTTCGTCGCGATCCTGCCGCTGCTGCGCCGTACCTTCGGGGCCTTCGGCGGAGGCGAACGTCAGGAGATCGGCACCGCGGTGACCAGACTCGACACCGGTGGCGGTGATCGAATCCGGGAACGACGACCCGTGGACGAGAGACGGGCCGCCCCCGCGGTCGCCGCCGTACTGGGACTGCTCGAAAGGAGCGGCGCGTGAACGCCATCACCGAGACCGGCCACACCGAACGGGCCCGCCGCTGGCGTCTGGTCCTGGGCGGGGACGCCGACTGCGCCACCCTGAGCGGGAGCGACCGGGCGATGGACTCGACCCTCGCGGCCCTGTACAACCGCGGTTCCCGGACCACCGGCAGCGGGGTGGGCGACGGCGAACGGGGCGCCGACCTCGGCGGGTCCGCGCCTCGCGTGGCCCGCTGGCTGGGCGACATCCGCGAGTACTTCCCCACGTCCGTCGTCCGGGTGATGCAGACCGACGCCATGGAACGGCTGGGGCTCGGCCAACTGTTGCTCGAACCCGAGATGATGGAGGCCGTCGAACCCGACGTGCACCTGGTCGGCACCCTGCTCGCCCTCAACCGTGTGATGCCGGCCGAGGCGCGTGAGACCGCCCGGGGGATCGTGCGCGAGGTCGTCGAGGACCTGGAGAAGCGGGTGGCGCAGAAGACCCGCTCGGAGATCGGCGGGGCGATCGACCGCTCGACCAGGACCCACCGGCCGCGTCGCGTCTCCGACATCGACTGGAACGCCACGATCCGTCGCAACCTCGCGCACTACCTGCCCGAGCACCGCACGGTGATCCCGCAGACCCTCATCGGTCACGGGCGCCGTAGCCGAGGGGTGCGGAAGGACGTGGTGCTGGCCATCGACCAGAGCGGCTCCATGGCCTCCTCGGTGGTCTACGCGAGCGTCTTCGGCGCGGTACTCGCCTCGATGCGCACGCTCAAGACCTCCCTGGTCGTCTTCGACACCGCCGTCGTCGACCTGACCGACCAGCTCACCGATCCCGTGGAGGTGCTGTTCGGCACCCAGCTGGGCGGCGGGACCAACATCAACAAGGCGATCGCCTACAGCCAGGGGTTGATCGACCGACCCCAGGACTCGATCTTCGTCCTGATCAGCGACCTCTACGAGGGCGGGGTCCGCGCGGAGATGCTGAAACGGGTCTCGGCCATGAAGTCCGCGGGCGTGCAGGTGGTGGTCCTGCTGGCGCTGTCCGACGAGGGTGCACCGTTCTACGACCGCCGCAACGCGGCGGCCCTCGCGGAGCTGGGCGTGCCGGCGTTCGCCTGCACCCCGGACATGTTCCCGGAGCTCATGGCGGCGGCCATCCAGGGCCGCCCCCTCGACGCCTGGGTCGACAAGCACCTCGACGAGTAGACCGCTCCAGGGCGGGGCCGAATCCTCCGCGGCCCCGCCCGCCCTCCACGGCGATCAGTCGCGGACGGATTCCGGCTCGGGACAGTCCGCGTTCAGATCGGGCACCGGTGTGAGATTCACCGAGAAGCGGGTGACCTTGGTCAGGCCGTGTTCACGGTCCCAGAGGAGATCGACGCCGTTCTCCCCGTCGAAGTACAACACCGGGCGATCGGTGGTGAGCGGCGGTCCGATCCGTTGGACCGGGTCGGTGCCGGTCTCCACGCACACCACGGACGGGGTGACACCGGTATGCCCTCGGGCGGGTCCGCCCTCGGCCTGGTATCGGGCGACGTGCTCCAGGCCTCGCCGGGCGTCCCGTTCCAGGAGGACCGTCACGGAGGTCAGTCCGTAGACGAGGACGACGATGAGGGCCATCAGCCACTGGAGCAGCCGAAGGTCGCCACGAACGGTGAAGTGGAAGTACTGGAGGAGCCCGAACACCCCCAGGGAGAGGAGGAGGGCGAACGTGACCAGCGGCAAGGTGTCGGCCACGGCGAAGAGTCGGCCCTGGCCGGTGGGCGGGACCTCTCCGGGGGAGATCCCGAACGCCTGGAGGTAGACGTCCCGGCTGAAGTTGCTCAGGCCGATCGTCAACGGGGCGGCCAAGGCGGTCAGTCCCAAGGGGAGCCAGGTATTGATGCGCCCTTCGGGTATCCGGCGGAACATCTGCCACACCCCGAACAGGCAGGGGAGGGAGATCAGGAACGCGACGGCGTGCCGGGTGGGGATCTCCTCCGGCAGCCACAAGGCCACGTACAGGCCGATGAACGCCGCTCCGGCCCCGACCAGAAGAACGATGATCAAGGGGAGGAGCGGGCCGTCCAGAGGATCCTCCTCCTGGTCGGCGCTCGAAGGGGTCGTACCGAGAGGATCCGGTGGGCCGGCCACCATGAGACGGTCGGCTCGTCCGACCTGCGGGTTGCGCGCCACGAAGTCGGCCAGCCGAGATCGGGCCTCCGCGAGCGACGTGGCCTGGAGCGTGCCTTTGGATCTCCAGGACATCAGTCCCCTGACCGGGGCCGCGAGCCACTCCCGCGCGGGCATCCGGCCACGGGGCAGGATCCGGTACCGGCGGAACGGCGACGGACGGGGGCGCAGGCGGGTCGCGAACACGACCCGGGCGCTCACGCCGGACCGGGCCAGCACGTGGTGGATCTCGGCCAGGGCCGCCCCGGTGGAACCCAACGCCGCACCGGAGACCCCGATGTGCACGTCGTACCGGCCTTCGCCCCGCCGCTGGAACCGCCAAGGCCGGTCGCCCACCGTCGCCAGGAAGTTCGCCTCGTCCTGAGGCTCCACCTCCACTCCGATACGCACCACGTGGTCGTGGTACCGGGGCAGATTCCCCTGCGACGGTTCGGGGGGAGGCGGTGGGGACGGAACGGACGATGGAGCGGTGTTCCGCGGCCGCGGGCGGAAGGGGAGGAAACGCATGTGGGAACCTCGTCGGCTGGGGGACGAGGGAAGCCTACGACTCTCGGGGCTCGGCCGGCTTCCGCGTCGTTCGCGGCCGAGAGGGACCGGTGAAGGTGTCCTCGCCTTGTTCCCACGGGCCGCCCCTTTCTCCCCGATGGACGACGTGAAGTCCTGACCTGGGGATTCCGGACCAAAGTCATGAGTTCTCGTGTTTTCCGCGCCCTCCCGTGGCTTCGGGGGACACACGGGCATGATGAAGGGGGGATCGAGGGGAGGACGCATGACCGACTGGCCCGCGGGCACCTTCATGTCCAGGATCGGGGACCTCGCGGCCTCCCGACTGCTCTCACTGGCACCACCGCGCCACCTGCCCGCGAACCAGGTCCTCATCGCCCAGGGCGACGAGGACGAACAGGTCATGTTGTTGGGCCCTCCTGAGGACGAGCCCGGAGACGCGGCCTGCGTGAAGGTCACCTCGGTGCTGCGCAACGGTACGGAGGCGATGTTCGGGATCCGGTTGCGCGGCGACCTGGTCGGTGAGCTGAGCATGTTCCGCGACACCCCGGCCATCGCGACGGTCACCTCGTGCTCGGCCCTGTCGGTCCGGGTCTTCTCGCACCCGGTGTTCGAGTCGTTCCTGGAGGAGCATCCGGAGGCCTGGCGGGCGTTGTTGGCGATGGTGGGGGAGCGCCTGGAGTGGGCGGACCGGCATCGGGCCGAATTCGTGGGCTATGAGGTGGAGGCCCGGTTGGCCCGGGTGCTGGTCGATCTGGCCGAGCGGCACGGCACGACCACCCCGCTCGGCACCGACCTGGGCGTTCGGCTCTCGCACACGGATCTGGGCAAGCTCATCGGAGCCCGTACCGACGCCGTCGGCAACGCGATCCGTCGGTTCCGTTCCGAGGGGCTGCTGGTGTCGAGTTATCGCAATGTCGTGATCGTGGACATGGAGAGGCTGAACGGGGTCTACGAGAACGCGTGAGGGCCCGGGGCACTCATGTCCGAATTGCGGACTGGTCGGTGGTTTCCCGCCGCCGAACCGGGCACAATGCTTTCGGGCACCATGCCCGACCTCTCACCCCCGTTCGGGTAGCGCTCAGTCCTCCGGCGTCGCTTACCCGGGGGATCCGAGTGGTGACGGTCGCCGGAGTGGTGAGGACGGCACCATTCCGGCGACCCCCACCTCCTGGATCATCGGGCTCGTCGGGCTTAGCCTGGACGGACCTGCACGCACCGACCAGGGAGTGCCTCGTGTCCATGACACAGTCCGTTCCGCGCCCCCGCACCCTGGACGCCATCGAGGTCGACACCGAGGGTCTCGGCCTGGGGATGTCCTGCGAGGAGGCCGTCGGTCACCTCCTGAGGGCCCTCGTCTCCTCCAAACCCGGGGGCCGGGTGCTCGAACTGGGGACCGGAACCGGTGTGGGCACCGCGTGGCTTCTGGCCGGGATGGACGAGCGGGCCCGGCTGGACACCCTGGACAACGACCCCGAATGCCTGGGCGTGGCGCGCCGCCACCACACCGCCGATCCTCGCGTGACGATCTTCGAGGCCGACGGCGGAACCTGGCTCTCCGACCGGGCCACCGACGACGGACCCGGATACGACATGGTGTTCGCCAACACCGGCCCGGGCAAGTTCACCCACCTGGACGAGGCACTCTCCCTGGTCGACCGGGGCGGCTTCTACGTGGTGGACGATCTCGCCCGGCAGCCCGAGCGCACCTCAGAGCCCGAGGACCACTGTCTGGCGGTGGAGGGGCTCTTGGAGAACCTGGAGTCCCGCGCCGGCTGGGAGCGTCTGCCACTGCTCGGCTGGTCCTGCGGCGTGCTGGTCATGGTCCGGAAGTAACGCCTTCGAACGTTCGTGAGCGTACCGGGCGGGTCCTCCCGCCCGGATCCGAGTGCGGTCGGGAGAGGCATGATCGACACACGATTGCGGAGGTTGCGGCGCGGGCTCGACCGTGTCTACAGCAGACGCGGGTTCGAGCGCGAGACCGCGGTCATCATCCTCAAGTCGGCGGTGGCCGCGACGCTCGCCTACGTGGTGGCCTACCTTCTGGGCGCGTCCACGCAGATCGGCTTCGCGCCCTTCACCGCTCTCCTGGTCGTCCGGCCCAGTGTGTACGGGTCGGTGCTCCAGTCCGGTCGGTACGTGGCCGCGGTGTTCGCGGGCGCCCTGGTCGCCGGGCTCACCGGCCTCACCGTCGGTGCCACCGTCTGGTCGTTCGCCCTGGTCGTCCTGGTGGCGCTGGCCTTCGGGCAGGTGCGGTTCTTCGGTGAACAGGGGACCCAGATCCCGGTGGTCGCGGCCTTCGCCCTGGCCGGCGGCACCGCCACCGATGCCCAGGATCTGGGCTCCCTCCTGTCGATGGTCTGCGTGGGCGCGGTCTGCGCCCTGCTCACCAACGTCTTCTTGGCCCCGGCGATCAGGTTCAAGGACGCCGAGAACGCCGTGCTGGACTTCGCGTCGAGCCTACGTTCCCTCACGGGCGAGATCGCCGACGGTCTGTCCAAGGGCAAGGACGGGCTGGACCTGGACCAATGGAGCGACGCCGCCGACGGGCTCGACGGGGTCGTGAGCAACGCGTTGGAATCCGTACGCAGGCAGGAGGACCGGTTCCGGCTCAACCCACGACGCCTCGTGGCCCCCCGGCGGATCCCGGACGGAGGCCTGGACGTCTACCGGGACTGGATCCAGGCGCTGAGCAGGTCCTCTCGTCACGTGCAGTCGCTGGTGCGGACACTGCGCACCACGGTGCGCGAGGGCTCCCGCTTCCCCGCGCCCGACGACGCCTTCCTCCGTGAGCTCGCGCCTCTGTTGGAGCGGGCCTCCGAGATCTTCCGGCTGGTCCACGATCAGGAGGAGCCGGAGCGTCGGGTCGTCTCCGATGAACTGCGGTCCCTGATCGAGGACACACTGCGTGGTGTGGACGAGAACCGTGAACAGGTGCGCGAGAGGTGGGACGACGCCTGCTGGCCCGTGTACAGCGCCCTGCTCACCGATACCGAACGTCTGTTGGAGGAGCTCCACCAGGGGTACGAGAACACCACTCGAGAGGGAGAACGCGGCGACCTCGAGTGAGGGTACGCGCGCACGGAGTGGGCAGATCTGCGACATGACACGCATAGGAACGCGCATCCGGACGAACCGAAGTACGACCGGCCCCCTCGCCGTTCTGGGCTCTCTTCTCCTGCTCACCGCCTGCTCCACCGACGAGGCGGTCACGACGGGCACGGGGGAGGACGCCGAAGGCGGGACCGTCTCGCTCGGTGAACCGCGAGACCTGGTCACCGACCTCGAAGTGCCGTGGGGGATCGACTTCCTCCCCGACGGTTCGGCCCTGATCGCCCAACGCGACTCCGCCGAGGTCGCCCTGATCGACCGGGAGGGGGAACGCTCCGAGGCGGGAACGGTCGAAGGGGTCTCCCCTCGAGGCGAGGGCGGACTGCTCGGGCTGGCCGTGGATCCGGACTTCCCCGAGAACCCCCATGTCTACGTGTACTACACCGCCGACTCCGACAACCGGGTCGCCCGGATCGACTACGACGAGGGCACCGGGAGACTCGGCGAGGCCGAGGTGATCCTCGACGGCGTCCCGGCGGCCTCCACCCACAACGGGGGACGGATCGCCTTCGGTCCCGACGGTCACCTGTACGTCGCCACCGGCGACGCCCAGGACCGGGAGTCGGCGCAGGACACCGGTTCGCTCGCCGGCAAGATCCTGCGGATCACCACGGACGGGGAGGCCGCCCCCGGGAACCCGTTCGACGACCTCGTGTACACCTACGGGCACCGGAACGTCCAAGGCCTGGCCTGGGACGACGAGGAGAACCTGTACGCGATCGAGTTCGGCCAGGACACCCTGGACGAGGTCAACCTGATCGAGCCGGGGAACAACTACGGCTGGCCGGTGGTCGAGGGCCCCGGGGGCGGTGACGAGTACACCGACCCGCTGCTCACCTGGGAACCGTCCGAGGCCTCTCCGAGCGGAGCGGCGGTCGCCGGCGACTCGCTCTGGGTCGCGGCCCTGCGCGGTCAACGCCTCTGGGAGGTGCCCCTCACCGGAGACGGGACGGTCGGCGAACCCCGGGACCACTTCGTCGGGGAGTACGGACGGCTGCGCACCGTCGTGGCCACTCCCGAGGGCGACGGCCTGTGGGTGACCACCAGCAATCGGGACTCCCGAGGCACGCCCGCCGAGGGCGACGACCGTGTCCTGGGAGTTCCCCTGGAGTGAGGCGGAGACCGAAGGGCGGCGAGGTCAGAGCAGGCCGCGTGAGACGACCTCCTCGGTGAGGACGCGTCGGATCTCCTCGTCCTCGCCCAGGTGGCCGCGGTGCCCGGAGTCCTCCCGCAGCCGGGAGCGGATCGCGGCCACGACCTCGTCGCTCACCAGGGATTCGGCCAAGGGCGCGGCCTCGACCGCCTCCCGCCAACGGCGCAGCGCCTCCAGACGTTCGTGCTCCACCGACTCGCGTGTCATGTGGAACAGCCCGTCCACGGCGCGGTCGTAGCCCTCCTCGTCGAGGATGTCGACGTCGATGATCGGGATCGGGGTGTGCCCGTCTCCGTCGGGGCGCAGGTGGTAGGCCCGCCAGACCCGACCGTTGGTCAGGAAGACCCACTCCGCGCCCCGCTCGGCCGCCAGGCGCCGAGACATCTGGATGTTGCGCAGGTCCAGCTCCTGCCCGATCCGACGAACGTCGATGGGGGCGAAGAGCTCGCCCTCCAGGACGATCGCGTAGTCGATCGAGTCGCCGCTGGTGCGGAACTCGGTGGTCAGGTCCTGGTATTTGCTGAAGTTCAGCCCGACATCGAAGAAGTCGGCGACGAGTAGTCGCGTGTCACCGTCGTTGGCGTCGCGTTCCGCCAGCTCCGTGAGAGGACCGCGGAACCGGTCGACGGCGGCGGCCACACGCCCCCGGACCTGGGTCTCCCAACTCGTGGTGATGGTGAACTCAGCGGTCCTGGCCATGACCTGGGTCTCTTCAGCGTCCATGCCGTCCGTTTCCGTGTCCCGGGGTCGATCCGTCGCACGGCTCTCGCCGGCTCCGGAGGCCGGGGGCACGCGGACGGGGGAGAATCGTCCCCGATGCTACCCCTCCGAGTCGTGATCCCCACCTTTCAGGGACTTGCCGGAATCGGCCCCGACGACGGTGTTTCGCGACGGACCCAGATCGAGGACGGTGTCGCAGGCGTCGCGCACGCGTTCGTCGTGCGTGGCGATGACCACCGCGCGGCCCTCTCGGCTCATCCGGTGGAGAAGCTCCACGACCGCGTCGGTGTTGCCCTCGTCCAGTGCCCCGGTCGGTTCGTCCGCCAGGACCAGGGACGGATCCTTGACCAGGAGGCGGGCCAGGGCGACGCGTTGACGCTCGCCTCCGGACAGATGGTGTGTCCGTTCCCGTGCGCGTCCGGCCATACCGACCCGTTCCAGTGCCCGCTCGTGATCCAGGCCCGACCCTCGCCCGCGGGCGATGTCGAGATTGGCGCGGACGGTGGCGTTCTCGATCAGGGCGTAGTCCTGGAACAGGTAGCCGAGGTGGTCGCGGCGGAACCGGCGCCGCCGTCCGGGCCCGGCGCGGGTCAGGTCGGTGCCCTCGAACAGGATCCGTCCGGAGTCGGGTTCGTCCAGCAGCCCCATGCAGTTGAGCAGGGTGGTCTTGCCCGACCCGCTGGCGCCGACCAGGGCGAGCGTTCGCCCCGTCTCGACGGCGAGGTCCAGGTCCTTCCACAGGACACGGGAACCGTGGGACCTGCTGAGAGCTTCCAAGGTGATCATGTCGTTCCCTCGGGTCGGGTCAGGCCTGGGATGAGCCTTCGCGGACGATGCGTCGATGGAAGAGGAGGAGCGCGCCCAGGGTGAGGGCGAGCGAGAGCAGGACGATGCCCACCGCGTGGAGCGGTCCGGCGCCCCCGTCGTGTGCCGAGAGAGGCGCGAGGTCGTGCGGTCCGGCCCCGGGACGGAGGGCGTCGAGGACGGTCCAGCCCACGAAACCCAGCGCGATCGCCGCTTCGACCGCCAACAGGCGTCGGTGCGTGGCGAGGAAGGAGCGGCCGCAGAGGTGCCGGGCGAAGATCCTCTGCGCGTGGACACGGACGTGGACGACGCACGCGGCCATGGCGGTCAACAGCAGGATCGCGCCCGCTCCGACCAGGTTGAGCAGGGAGTCGCGCAGGATCCCCGACGTGAGGTCGTACGTCCTGTGCGCGCTGGTGGCCAGCGTCTCGACCATGGAGATGTAGCGGGCCGCCCAGGGGTCCTCGGAACGGAACGTCTCCACCACGTCCGGGTCGGGGAAGATCGTCTGCCGGGCGGACATGTGATCGACGTAGCCGCTGTCGGAGAGCACCCTTCCGGCGGGTAGGACGAGGAGGACCGGGTCCTCCACCAGGGGGCTCGTACCACCGAGGCGTTCCTGCGCCCCGTAGACGAACACGCTCCGATCCCCGGCGAGGGGCGCCGTCTCGATCCTGGGCGGTTCCCGACCCTCCTCGCCGTTCATGGCGAGCCAACCGGCCGCCCCTCGGCTCAGGTCCGCCTCGTGTTCGATAGCCGGACCGGGCAGGAGCAGTCGCACGTTCTCGTCCGGACCATAACGTTCTCCGGTGGGGGACAGGACCTCCTCCGCGCGCAGGTAGCCGTCGTTGACCACGAGGATCGGGGTGTTCATGACGGGAGGGTCCGCCCCGACGGGGAGGAACTCCCCCGGGGAGAGGAGCACGGACAACACCATGTCGCCGGAGACGTCGACCCGCCGCAGCCACGGGCCGAGCAACCCGTCGACCGCGTCCGCGTCGGCCCAGCCGTAGTCGGCGCTGAGGGCGGGGCGCGAGGTGTCGCCGTACCGCTCGTAGACCTCCAGTCCCGACCGCTGGTCACGGACGCTCTGCGCGGTCGAGACCACGGTGCCCAGGACGACCAGCGTCAACACCAGGGCGGGGATCCGTACCGCGTTGATCGCCACGAGGGCGCCGAGGACGGGGAGCCTCCCCTCCAGAGCGGGCAGGATCCCGACCGTCCGCGACAGGGCGAGCGCACAGGCGTGCACCACCAGGCACGGCAGGGTGAACACGACGAGGAACAGCGCGGTGAGGCGGGCGTGGAAACCGAGCTGGTTCCCCCCGTTGTAGAACCACAACAGGATCAGGGTGAGGGCGGCCGTCGCCGGCAGGACGACGGCCCACAGGCGGGCGATCCCGAGCAGTTCGGAGAGCAGCACGCGCGTTCGCGACCACCCGTGCAACCGTTTGACGGCGTGCTCACGAGAGCCGAGCAGCACCCCGGCGCCGGTGGCCGTCATGGTGCCGAGCAGGGCGATCACCACGAGGTGGAGCAGGGGGCCGCCGGCGAAGAAGTGCCACAGCCGGGTCGTCCGGGTGCCCGGGGCCTCGTGGAGACCGTGCTCGGCCAAGGCCGCACGCAGGGCCGGCTCGGCCTCAGGGGCTCCGAACAACAGGTAGTAGCCGTTGGGGCCGACCCGACCGAAGTCGGTGATGGGGTGGGTCTGGACGGTGAAGCCTCGGCCGAAGGACGGGTAGCCGTCGCGCAGCCAGTCGGCGTAGCGGGAGTCGGGGTCGGAGACGGCCAGGTACATGTGGGCCTTCGAGGAGGGTTCGTCCACGTCGAGGACGCTGTAGCCGATCGCGGCCCCGTGGGCGTCGGCGACCTCCTGGACGGCCCGCGCGACCTCGTCCGTCGCGTGGGTGCCGTCGTTCTCGGTGATCCAGATCAGTTCGGCGTCGTCGAGGACGTAGATGGTCCGCTCGGCGGTGGCGGCCAGGAGGAAGGCGACGAGTACGGCGAACACGACGCACGCCGTGTAGGCGAAGGAGAGGGTCCGGTCGGGCACCTGGCGGTCCTGTCCATGGGGGCGGGAGGGGTCGAGGGAGTGTTTTTCGGATGCTTTCGCTCGGTATCGGCGGAGCCGGTCCGTGGCGAGCGGCAGCCAGGCGATTTCTCGCCGGACGACGAGCGAGGGTGCCCCTACTGTGCCCTGTTACGCGGGCTCCGCGGTGTCGCACAGCGGGGGCCCGTCCGGGTTCGGCTGTCCTCGTCCGTGCTTGCTTGGAGAGGGCGGCGCCGTGAGAGGAGGCCCGGCTCCGTGTGAAGTACCGCGCGCGTCAGCGCGTCCGTTGAGGGTGGTGGTGGGTGACGTGGGGTCCGGGCTGCGCCGTAGGTGTCCGTTGAGGGTGGTGGCGGGTGACGGGTGGGAGGAATGATCTGAAAAACACGACCGAGGGCCGCGGGTGCTTCCGTGATCAGCAGCCGTTACGCCAGTACTGCTGATTGTTGGCCAGGGCACGGGAGGCCTCGGCCCGGGCCCAGGTGCCGGCCGGGGCCCCGACACGTTCGGTGTGGGTGCCCACGGCGGTGGCCCCATGGCAGTTCTTCGGATGGTGGTAGTGCGAGCGGACCAGGCCCTGGCCGGGGACGCCGGTGAGACTGCGCTCCCACACCCCGCCCCCGACATGGGAGCGCGCCGCGTGCGCGGTGCCCACGGAGCCCGCGGTGATCCCCGCGGTGACGAGTACGGCGACGGCGAGACGTTCGAGGATGGACACGGAGGTACCCCTTCGCTGGTCAGCAGTGGTTACGCCAGTAGGTCTGGTTGTTGGCGTTGGCCCTGGGGGCGACGGCGTGCGCCCAGCGGCCGGGTTGTTCGTCCACGCGGACGGTACGGGTGCCCACGGCGGTGGCCCCGTGGCAGGCGGTGCCGTGGAGATAGCGGGAGTAGACCGTGCCCGCGCCGGGGGCTCCGGTGACCCCGCGGCTCCATTCTCCGCCTCCGATGAGGGAATAGGCGGCGTGGGCGGTTCCGGAGGCCCCCGTGAGGATTCCGATGGAGAGAAGGAGAACGAGGAAGGGGTTCTCTAGGGTTTTCACCGATTCCCTTTCAGGTTCAACAACCGTTGCGGTAGTACGACTGGTTATTGGTCCAGGCCTTGGGGGCTCCCGCGTGGGAGGTGCGCCCGGGCTCGGTGTTCCGGGAACGGTCCGTGTAGGTGCCCACGGCGGTGGAGCCGTGGCAGTTGTACGGGTGGTGATAGTTCGAGTAGACGCTGGTCTCCGTGACGCCGTGGTGCCAGGTTCCGCCTCCGATGGAGGTGGCGGCGAGGGCGGCGCCCATGGTGCCGGTGAGGACTCCGGTGGCGAGGAGGGCCGTGATCGACCCTCCGAGGAGATTCCTCCTCATGGTGGTCTTCCTTCCGTGGTGGTCTCCTGTGGAATCGTGCGGGAGGGCGTGAAAGGGGTCCCGAAGATGAGGACCCCTTCTCGTCCTTCCTTGAAAACCAGTCTTGCCACGGATTTTCGCTTCTTCTCTTTTCTGGCCGCATGCGGCCAGAATCAAAAATCGGGTTCGTGTTCAAGGTAAAAGCGGGGAACGAAAAGGGGTTGATTGCCGCGAAAATAGGAATTTCGGGGCGGGTGCGGCCGGTCGGAGCGGCACGCGCGGAAGGCCTCCATCGGCCCCGGGGAGGAGGACGATCACCCACCCGAGATACCGGGCGGGCGCACGGGCCCTCACACCGGAAAGAGGAGGCGGGCGACGGTCGGAGGGCCCGCGCGCTCCAAGGCACGGGCCCTCCGACCGAGAGAGGTCAGCCCTCGTCGCCGTTCAGTCGTTGGATGAAGGAGCGGTATTCGCGCAGGGCCAGCCGAAGCGTCTCGGTGTCGGCCCTCTCGTCGCCGTCCCAGGCGGCACGGAGCGCCGCTCGCCGCCGCTCCAACGTGGTGACCAGGGCCTCGGTGATCTCCGTCGCCAGAGCGTCGGCCTCCAGCACGGACTCTCCGGGACCGTCGACGAAGCCGCCCTGGATCTCCCGCCAACGCTCCCGGACCTCGGCCGCGTCCATCCCGTGCGGGCGGAGGGGCCGGGAACCGGGGGAGCCGGGTGAGGGTACCGGGGTTCTCCGGTCGTCGGCCCGTCCACCGTCATGAGGACGGGACGCCTCCTTCCGTCCGGGACGAGGGCCCTCGTCGTCCCGCTCCGCACGCGTGGGTCGCTCCACCGCTTCCGCCTCCCGCTCCACTCCGGTGTCCCGCGGCCCTCGACCCTCGGGCGGAGCGGAAGGGTCCGTCCTCTGCCCGGGCACCCGAGGTTCCCGAGCGCGCAGGGTCCAACGGACCTCACGCCGCTCCGGCGCCGCCTGATCGGTATCGTCGAAACCGCTCAATCCGCCTCCTCGATCCGCTCCCTACGCGGTGTGTCTCCGGTGGTCGGCAAGCCGCCGAGCAGGGCGTCGGCCAGCCCCCGGTAGGCGACCAGCGCCTCACGCAGGTTCTCGGTGTGCTCCCGGCCGGCCATGGTCGGACGCCCGGCCGCGTGGGCTCGCCGGAGGGCGGCCACGGCCTCCGGATGGTCCACGGACAAGGCTCTGGCCAGGCGTTCGAACCCCTCGTCGTCATCGGTTCCGGAGGGGGTGCCCGGGTATCCGAGGTCCGTCATGATGGTCTCGACCAGCCCTCGGGCGTCGTGCACGGCGCCGACCGGATCGTCCACGAAACCCTGCTGGATCACGGACCAGGTGTCCCCGTGGTCCCGTCTCTCCTCGTCGGAGAGGGGTCGTGGAGAGAACCCCCGCCCCCGCTCCAGACGGGCGGAGAGGTCGCGCTCGGCCTCCGCGAGATCCCCGTGGGTTCGAAGGGCGTGGTCGTACTCCGCGCCGAAGCGTTCCCTGAGCCGTGCGGTCCGCCGTGCCGGAAGGAGCCTGCGCGCGAGGAGGAACGCGGCGCCTCCGACGAGGACGATCAGGAGGGATATCACGACGATGATGACGGTCTGGGTCTCCACGAGGGGTACCTCCTGCGACCTTCTCTGCCCCCGGCTCCCCGCGCGAAACGCCGCTCAACTGGGGTTACGGCGTTTGCGCTGGTGAACGAGGTGCGGTGGCGGACGGGTCGCTTCGCGTGTTCGTGACCAGCCGATTCTCCGGTGAGCGTGAAGGGTGCCCGGGGTCGCGAACCCCGCCCGCCCCGCGCGGCGCTCCGGGTTCTAGGGTGACCACGGACCACACCCCCGACGTGAGAGGCCCCCGTGCCCCAGCCCATCCACACGACCGTGACCCTCGCCGGAGGACTCGTCCTCGCCCTGACGCTGAGCGCCTGCGGCGGCACCTCCGAACCGGCCGACCAGGAGAGCGCGGCCGCGGAGGCTCCCGAGACGCAGGAGCGAGAGGACGACCGGCCCGAGGTCGAATTGGTCGACCCCATGGAGATCGCGCCCGACGACCTGTGCACCGTGCTCTCGGAGGAGACGTTGGACGAACTCCTCGGCGAGGAGGACCTGCGTAGCGACCCCGGGGACACGAGTGGTGGTAGGCCCGACCCCGGTGACCTGGAGGAACTCGACAGTCTCCAGATGCGCTGCATGCTCGTGTCGGCCGCGGGCCTCACCCTCCACTTCTCGATGGAGGTCCACGAAGGCCTCTACGTCGACAGCACCTTCGCCTCTTACAGCGAGGAGGACGCCGACCCCGAGGTCGACCTCGGCGACTTCGCCGTCACCGGTGACGGGATGGGCGGCAACGGTGCCGGGGTCGACGTGGTGGACGGGCAGGTGTTCGTGGAGGTGGCCTACGGAGGCATGGGCGACCCCGACCGCGACGAGATGATGGGGGGCGCGCTCAAGGTCGCCGAGGAGATCATGGACTCCATCGCCTGAGCCCGTCCCGACCGGAGAACGACGTAGCGACCATGAGGAGGGACCGGGTGAAGGAGAACACGATGGGGTCTCGACGAGGTGCCCTGATCATCGACACCGACATCGGGGGTGACGCCGATGACGCCATCGCGGTCGCGGCGGCGGCCCGCCACGTCCCCGACCTGGCCTTGATCCTCACCTCGGACGAGACCATGGGGGATCAGGGGGAGGGAGGCCGGGCGCGGTTCGCCCGCCACCTGCTGAACGAGATCGGTAGAGCCGACGTTCCGGTCGTCGCCGGGGCCGCGCTCTCGCCCACCCGCTACCACTGCGTCGGAGACCTCGTCCCCGACACGATCCCGTCCCAGGACAGCGACGTCGTGGCCGCGGTCCGCGCGATCGCGGCGACCCGCCCCGGGCCGATCCACTGGGTGGGCATGGGGCCTCTGAGCAACCTCGCCCTCCTGCTCGAACGGGCCCCCGACGTCGTCCCGAGACTGAGGGTCACCCAGATGGGCGGAGCCCTGCGCTACCGCGCGCCCGAACGCGCCGAGCACAACTTCCGGCTCGACGTGGCCGCGGTCCACACGGTCTTCGAGGCCATCGCCGATGGACGCCTGGAGCCCCCGGAGTTCGTCACCTCCGAGATCACGTTCGTCCCCGACACCGAGATCGCCGTCGACCACCCTCTGTACCGTGCGCTGAGCGAACCGAACGCCCCCGCATGGGCGTCCCTGCTGGTCGCCCACCTCGACCGATGGTTCGCCGGGTTCCATCCGTCCACCAGGCAGCACGACGCCCTGACCCTGAGCGTCGCCTTGGGGGAGCCCTTCGTGGACTTCACCCCCATGCCCTTGGCCGTGGACGACATCGGTCGCACCACCGAGGCAGACCGGGGGACCCCGGTGCGCGTCAGCGCGTCCGCCGACTACCGCGCGTTCATGTCCTGGCTGTTCACACGGCTCGACCCCGCCGGAGAACCGGTCGGGGTCGAGTCGTAGTGGGCGATCACCCCGAAGGGAGACGGGAGCCGAGTTTCAACTCGATGCCTCCTTCGAGGGCCTCTGCCTCCGTGACGGTCCAGACCCGTTCGTCGACCGGGGTTCCTCGCTTCGTGGAGTAACCCTCCACGACGAGTTCCCAGGAGCCGTCTCCCGGCTCGTGGAACAGGTGCGCGCTCGACCAGGAGCCGTCGGAGAACTCCAAGGCGAACACCTCTGGCACGTGTTCGATCCTCCCTCCGGAGGTCTCGAGCCACAACCGGGCCCCGGGGAAGAGGTGGCTGTATCCGACGTATGCGGTGATGGAGAGGGTCATGGCGTGGCCCTCCTTCCCGAAGAACTCACCAGCGTGGTCTCTTCCACGGTTGTTCCCCCCGAAGCCGCGCCTGAACGTCCCATACCAGGGCATATGGCGCGATCTCCCCAGGCGGACACCTACGCGAGTCCCGCTCCATCACAGGCGTCGATTCGGCCTCAGCTCTGGGGCGGGTCGCCGGCGCGCAACTCCTCGTTGATGCGCAGGGCCTCCTCCAGCTGGTCCTCGAGGATGATGATGCGGCAGGCGGATTCGATCGGCGTGCCCTCGTCCACGAGTTCGCGGGCACGGGCGGCGATCTTGAGCTGGTAGCGGGAGTAGCGGCGATGGCCGCCCTCCGAACGCAAGGGCTCGATCAGTTTGGCCTGTCCCAGGGCGCGTAGGAAGGCCGGCGTGGCGCCGATCATCTCCGCCGCCGCGCCCACGGTGTAAGCGGGATAGTCGTCATCGTCGAACCGATTGCCGGTCTCGGGATGAGGCAAGTGCGTGTCCTTCTTCTCCTGAACGCACATCGAGGGCCCCGGTGCCGTACGGCACCGGGGCCCGAGAGTTCAATACCACCTACCGGCGACTGCCGGTCTTCCGCTTCCCGAGGTAAAGCCGAAACGGGATCGCGGGGATCGCGGTTGTGTGACCGTGGACCACCTTCTTTCGAATCAGGGGCCTGCGGTACCCGAGCGGAACCTTTCCTCGCTCGGGCGATCCTGATGGCATCTACTCCTCTCGTTTCTCACTTCGCGCGTTACCTTCGACTGCGGTCCTACCGGCTCCCGACACCGAACAACCATGCGTCGGTCGAGCCCTACCGCGTACTTCTCCTGCCGTGGTCCCCCCTGTGCGAGCGAGAGACCGGTACCACTGACTGCTGTACTGCCGACCCCCGGTGTCTTGAAGCACGTGCACACCGTCGAGCCGTCCTGCTCTCCACCGGCGTATCCGGTGGTCCAGCCGTGTATCTCTGCGGCTACGACAGAAAATATACCGGGGCCACAGGGCTATGTCTACTGTGGCCGATGCAGATTTTCGATTCCCTCCGCCGGCGGTTCTCCACCGACCCCGCCCGCCCCGGCCGCCGACCCCCTCCCGGGTTCGCTCCCTTCCGTGCCCACGGCCGACGAAGGGGGAGCGTCGTTCGTGATCCACTCGGCTTCGCCGGCAGGGCGGCCGGAACACGTCCGGAGAGCAACTCGTCCAGACGTTCGTCACGACCCCGTCGGGCATCGATGACACCGCCATGGCCGAGGGCTACAGATCAGGCTCTTCGCTGGAAGACGAGACCTGCTGACGATCCCGGGAACGAACTCGATGGAGCACGTACAGGGCGACCCAGCCCACCACGTTCATCGCCCACACGATCGTGAACATCCACATTTGGAACGGCACCATGATGTCGGGATCCAGCCAGAGCATTACGGCTCCGGCCAGGGTGAGGAGGACACTCACAGCCAGAAACCAAGGTCGTGACGCCCACGAGAAAGACATGAGGTGGGGGCTCCCGCTCTGTGGTCAGGTGTGGCACCGATGTCGGCTGGAGAGTGTCTCGTTCGGGTCGTCGTCGTGGCTTCTTCTAACGGCACGACATCGCCGTGATCGCGGGCTACGTGGTGGGCTCTTGTGGGCCTTCGTTCGAGGGGGCTTCTCGAGTCTCCTTCGCGAAGGGACCGAAGTACAGCGCCAGAAGGGACGTGCCGAAGAGACCGAGGATGGGCAGGCTCACCACGGCGAGTGCCCTCCAGCCCTGACCGAAGGAGAAGAGCAGGGCCGCGGACACAGCGAACCAGAGCAGGCAGAGCCCGCCCATCTGGAGGGCTTTGATCTTCAGCTTGGGACGTCGGATTCGCTCTGGTCCGGGCACGGCGGCGTCCTTCCGGGGGATGTGGTGAGGCCCGGTCCTCGCCGGTAGGGCGGCTCGGGCCGAAGGGCTCGTGGGACCCATGGTGCCTCGGGAACGCGAAAGGCCAGGGTCCGAGTCGCCTCGAACTACCTGGCCTTGTGTGTCGTGGAGCGGATGACGGGAATCGAACCCGCGTTATCAGCTTGGGAAGCTGAAGTTCTACCATTGAACTACATCCGCGTGGGTCGCGCCGGGGGTGTGGCGGCCAACGATGGCTATCCTAGCCCAACTTCGGGGCGGCTGGGCAAGTCGGCGCGAGACGGTGGCCGTGGGCGAAGCCCGTCCCGGCTGTTCTCGCAGGCGGTAGGTTCGGAGCGTGTTGCTCTCCGATCGTGACCTCAACAAGCAGATCGACGCCGGACGGGTCCGGATCGATCCCTTCGACCCTTCTCTGATCCAGCCGTCGAGTATCGATGTTCGGCTCGACCGGTTCTTCCGGGTCTTCGAGAACCACAAGTACCCGCACATCGACCCCTCGGCGGAACAGCCGGACCTGACCCGACTGGTGGAGACCGACGGGGACGAGGCCTTCATCCTGCACCCGGGGGAGTTCGTGCTCGCCTCCACCTACGAGGTGGTGACCCTGCCGGACGACATCGCGAGTCGTTTGGAGGGGAAGAGCTCCCTGGGGCGCCTGGGGCTGCTCACCCACTCCACGGCGGGTTTCATCGACCCGGGTTTCTCCGGGCACGTCACCTTGGAGCTGTCCAACGTGGCGACGCTGCCGATCAAGCTCTATCCGGGGATGAAGATCGGACAGCTCTGCATGTTCCAGCTGACGTCTCCGGCGGAGCGCCCCTACGGCTCCGCCGCCTACGGGTCCCGGTACCAGGGGCAACGCGGCCCCACGCCGTCGCGTTCGTTCCAGAACTTCGTGCGGACGAAGGTCAACGGCGAGAACGCCTGATCGAAGCCGGATCGGGGGCGGCCCGGCCCCCGAGAAGGCCTTACGGTACGGTCATGGACTGACACTTTCTGTGGCATATCATGCCTGTCATCCGATTGTGACCCTTGTCGCCCGAGAAAGTGCTGTGGCATAGATCACATTGCGAGGTTTTGCAGACTCTGCAACCCGTGTCATAGGTCGGAAGACACGTTTTACCTTGCTTAAACATGTTATCTGCTAGTGACATGCGGTCCGAGCTGTGCGTTCATATCTCGGTAAGGTTGCCTCCCGACGTGAACCAGGTGGTGGTTTAGCCCGTTCTGGGCGCGCACGGGGGGCTCTGCGCGGACCACTCACCTGTGGGAACCGCCAGGCAGACGGTGGGGGCGAACTTCCCCAGCGCGCCTTAGCGGCTGGGAAAGCCCCGTAGAGGAGACCGTGCCAGCAGTACGCGCAGACCATCTGTACAAGGTGTTCGGTAGACAGTCGAAGGCGGCCGTGGAACGGCTCGCCGACGGAAGTCACCGCGACACCATCGCCGACCTCGACGTGACCGCGGCGGTCATCGACGTGTCCTTCGAGGTCCGACCCGGCGAGATCTTCGTCGTCATGGGACTCTCCGGATCGGGTAAATCGACCCTGATCCGTATGCTCAACGGCCTCCTGGAACCCACCGCGGGTACGGTCGAGGTCGACGGGGTGGACATCACCGCCCTGAACAGGAAGAACCTGCTCAAGCTGCGGGGCGAGAAGATCAGCATGGTCTTCCAGCACTTCGCCCTGCTTCCGCACCGCACGGTGCTGGAGAACGCGGCCTACGGCCTCGAGCTGCGCGGCCTCCCGCGCGCCGAGCGCTTCGAGAAGGCCAAGGAGACCCTCGCCCTGGTGGGGCTGGAGGGATGGGAGGACAAGCTCCCACAGCAGCTTTCCGGTGGCATGCAGCAGCGCGTGGGTCTGGCCCGCGCCCTGGCGGCCGACACCGACATCATCCTCATGGACGAGGCCTTCAGCGCGCTCGACCCGCTGATCCGCCGCGACATGCAGACCCAGCTCCTGGAGCTCCAGAAGAGCCTGGGCAAGACGATCATCTTCATCACGCACGACCTGAACGAGGCCATGCGCCTCGGCGACCGGATCTGCGTGCTCCGTGACGGCCGTGTCGCCCAGATCGGCGCCGCCGAGGAGATCCTGAACGCTCCGGCCAACGAGTACGTCGAGCGTTTCGTCGAGGACGTCGACCGCACACGGGTGCTCACCGCCTCGTCGGTCATCGACGCCGACCTCGCCGTCGACTCCGGAGCGCCCGCGGTCACCGCGGACACGTTGGTCGCCGACCTGTACCCGAGCATCTCCTCGGCCGACCGCCTCCGCGTGGTCACCGAGGAGAACGAGGCCCTCGGCATGGTGACCCGTGAATCCGTGCTCGCCGCTCTCGGCGCCACCGCGAACGGGGAGGAGGACAAGTGACACCCGTCGACTTCCCGCCGAGCCTTCCGCTGGGGGCCGGTTTCGAGGCGTTCAACGCCTGGCTCAAGTCCAACTTCGGTCTGTTCTTCGAGCTGACCGGTGACTTCATCCGCTGGGCGGTCTCCGTCCTGTCCGGGTTCTTCGTGGACCCGGCGGCCGGCCAGCTCGCCTTCATCGCCGCCGTGATCATCGCGGTTCCGCTGGTGCGCTCACGCCGTATCCCGCTGATGGTGATCATCGGTGTGGTCTCCGTCCTGTACATCTGTCAGGCGCAGTTCGAGCTCGCGACCACCATCATCAACAGCGTTCCGATGCTGTTCCTGTGGGCGATGGACCTGTTCGACACCACGGTCGAGCCCTACTTCGTGATCTCCCTGGTCTTCCTGATCGCGGTGACCGCGCTCGGGTTCGTGGACCGCGCGAACCGCGTCCGTACGGGGATCGTCGCCGGTGGCTGGCTGGTCCTGGTGCTGCTCGGCTGGCTGTTCCTGCCGATGCTGGTCACCAACCCGATGTCCCTGCTGATGATCCTGGTGCTGAGCCTGCTCGCGCTCTCGGTGGCCGGTTGGCGCATGGGTCTCTTCGGGCTGATCGCCCTGACCGTCGTCGCCTCGGTGGGCCAGTGGTCCAACGCGATGGACACCCTGGGTCTGGTCCTGGTGGCCAGCCTCATCGCCGTGGTCATCGCGATCCCGATCGGCATCCTGGCCGCCTACAACGACGTTCTCAGCAAGATCGTCAAGCCGGTCCTGGACCTGATGCAGACGCTGCCGGCGTTCGTCTACCTGATCCCCGCGATCTTCTTCTTCTCCATCGGCACGGTGCCCGGTGTGGTCGCGACCATCGTGTTCGCGATGCCCCCGGGCGTGCGTCTGACGGAGCTCGGCATCCGCGGGATCGACAAGGAGCTGGTGGAGGCGGGCGAGTCCTTCGGTGCCCCCAGGCACAAGATCCTGACCGGTATCCAGCTGCCGCTCGCCCTGCCCACGATCATGGCCGGTGTCAACCAGGTCATCATGCTGGGCCTGTCCATGGTCGTCATCGCGGGCATGGTCGGCGCGGGCGGTCTGGGCAGCCAGGTCTACCAGGGCATCACCCGCAACGACGGTGCGCTCGGTTTCGAGGCCGGTATCGCCGTGGTCATCCTGGCGATCTTCCTGGACCGCCTCACCGCCGCCGTCACCCGTAACAGCCCGCAGGCCCGCGTCGGTGCTTGATCCCGAGGCAGGCCGGTTCCACAGAAGCACTAGGGAAGGGAATCCCACGATGTACAGCCGTAAGCGAATGACGGGCCTGGCCGCCGCCGGCATGAGCGGTGTGCTCCTGCTGACCGCGTGCGGAGGCAACGGTGAGGACCTGACCGGCGGTTCCGAGGGCGGCGGTGAGGACAACAAGGAGATCAACATCGCGCTGATCGCCTGGGAGGAGGCCATCGCCACCACCGCCATGTGGGAGGTCATCCTGGAGGAGAAGGGCTACGACGTCACCGTCACCGACGTCGACGTGGCCCCGATGTACCAGGGCGCCGCCAACGGCGACGTGGACCTGTTCCTGGACACCTGGCTGCCGACCACCCACGCCGACTACTGGGAGGACTACGGGGACCAGCTCGAGGACCTCGGCTCCTGGTACGACAACGCGGTGCTGACCATCACCGTCCCCGAGTACATGGAGGACGTGAACAGCATCGCGGACCTCCCCGAGTACGCGGACGAGCTGAACAACCAGATCATCGGCATCGACCCGGGCGCCGGTCTGACCCGCGTCACCAAGGAAGAGGCCATGCCGGGCTACGGCCTGGACGACTTCGAGCTGGTGGAGTCCTCCACCGCCGCGATGCTGGCCGAGCTCGACTCCGCCATCGCGGAGGAGGAGCCGATCGTCGTGACGCTGTGGCGTCCGCACCCGGCCTACGCCAAGCACGACCTGAAGGACCTCGAGGACCCCGAGGGCCTGATGGGCGACGCGGAGACCATCCACGCGGTCGGTCGTGACGGCTTCGGCGCGGACTACCCGGAGCTGTCCGCCTGGCTCGAGAACTGGACGATGACCGACGACGAGCTGGCCTCGCTGGAGGCGCTCGCCCTGGAGGAGTACGCCGACGACACCCAGGAGGGTGCTCGCGTGTGGCTCTCGGAGAACCCCGAGTTCCTGGAGCGCGTCCTGGGCGACGACGCCGAGGGCCTGGAGTTCTAGGACCTTCCCTCCTCGGATCGGGTGATCGCCTCTCCCGGAGCGGCCGCGGTCGCCCGATCCATCACCTCTCGCCGGGGTGTGCCGATCGTGTCCGCCGTACCTGGAGCCGTGAGGTTCCAGGGCGTGGCGGACGCCGGCACACCCCGGCTTTCGTGTGGGAAGCACTCTGGGCGAGGGCCTGGAGTTCTGGACGACCTCTCGCCGGGGCGCGTCGATCGGAGTGGAGGTCGGCACGCCCCGGCGTGCTCTTGCGCACGGTCGGGCGGATCGAGGGCGGGGAGGTTCGGGGGGGCGGTCCTGGGAGGCTTCGCGCATCGTTCGAGGTCACGGACGGGGGTTCCGGACGAGAGGCCGAGGCCATCGGATATCGGGTGGTCGTGTTCGGGGGAACGGTTTCGCCCTGGGGTGGCGGAAGCCGTGTGTTCTCAGGATTTTTGGGTTTTTCGTCCGGATTAGGATGAATTGACTACGGCCGTCGTCACGTGTCCGTGGGCCCGGGGTCGTCCCTCGGCATGGGCCGGTGCCACACAAGCACGAGGGAAGGAAGAACCCACGATGTACGGCCGTAAGAGTGTGGTCGGTCCGGTCGCCGCCGGTCTGACCGGTCTGCTCCTGCTGACCGCCTGCGCGGGTGGGGACGGGAACCTCATCGGCGGCCTCGGCTCGGGGGCCGAGGACCTCGACGAGATCGAGATCGCGATGATCGCCTGGGAAGAGGACGTCGCGGTCACCCACATGTGGCGGGCGATCCTGGAGGAGAAGGGCTACGACGTCACCGTCACCGACGTCGACGTCGAGACGGCCTTCGAGGGCGTGGCCGAGGGGGACAGCGACCTCTACCTGGACGTCTGGCTTCCGGTCACCCATCACGAGTACATGGAACAGATCCGGGACCGGACCGAGAGCCTCGGCTCCTGGTACGAGAACGCCGTGCTCACCCTCACGGTCCCCGACTACATGGAGGACGTGTACTCCATCGACGACCTCCCGGGGATCGCCGACGAGCTGGGCAACCGGATCGTCGGTATCGACCCGGGCGCCGGTCTGACCCGTGTCACCCGAGAGGAGACCATGCCGGGCTACGGCCTGGACGAGGACTTCGAACTGGTCACCTCCTCGGGCGCCGGAATGATGGCCGAACTGGACGCGGCGATCGCGGAGCGTGAGCCGATCGTGGTGACGTTGTGGCGTCCGCATCCGGCCTACGCCCAGTACGGCCTGAAGGACCTGGAGGACCCCCAGGGGCTGATGGGCGGGGTGGAGAGCCTGCACGCGCTCGGACGTGAGGGCTTCGGCGCGGACTATCCGGAGCTGTCGGGTTGGATCGAGGACTGGACGATGACCGACGACGAGCTGGCCTCGCTGGAGGCGTTCACGGTCGGCCCCGACGTCACCGATCCGGAGCAGGGCGCCCGCGCCTGGCTGGCGGAGAACCCCCTGTTCCTGGAGCGCACCCTGGGCGAGGACGCCGAGGGCCTGGAGTTCTAGGGGACCTCGATGAACGGGAACGGGGCCCTCTCCGCTCTGGAGAGGGCCCCGTCGTGTGTTCGAAGGCGCGGTCGGTATCAGGGGGCGTAGTAGCCGCCCTGGGCCCCGGTGTTCCACTGGTCGACCCGGCGCCCGGGCTTCTCGCGCCTGGGCAGCGCGTAGGCGGCCAGGAGGCCGCCGAGGAAGCCGAACAGGTGGGCCTGCCAGGAGACCCCGGGATGCTGGGGCAGGACGCCCCAGATCATGGTCCCGTAGAAGATGACCACGCAGATCATGATGACGATGTCGACGGTCCTGCGTTCGATGATGCCGCGCAGGACGGTGTAGCCGAAATAGCCGAAGACGAGGCCGCTGGCTCCGACGGTGACGACCCCGGAGGGGGTGAGCAGCCACACGCCGACGCCGCTGACGACGGCCACGATCAGGGTGGTGAGCAGGAACCGGCCCAGGCCGCTGAAGGCCACCAGGGACCCCAGGACCAGGAAGGGCAGGGAGTTACCGATCAGGTGGGCGAAGTTACCGTGCATGAACGGCGCGGTCAGCACGGTCCAGGGTGCGCCCATGTCCCATGCGCGCACCCCGAACTGCTGGTCGAGTCGGCCCCCGAGAGGGGTGTCGAGGATCTCGAAGACCCACATGGCCGCGAGCATCCCCGCTACGGTCAGGATGGCGGTGATTCTGGACTGCTTCACACTGTTGAGCGTAAAGGAACAGCTCTTGTGGTGGTATGTCCTGCGCGGTGTGTGTGGCGATTGAGGACGAATGTCCGATCGATCCGCGTTCGCTCAGTGGCTCTGAGGGGGCACGCGGGATCTCCCGGATCTTCGAGGCGGGCGATCAGCCGGAGAGGGAACGCTGGTGGGGCGGGATCCCGGCGGCGGACATGAAGGTCTCGACCTTGGCCGGGTTGGTGATGCCGGTCAGCGGCAGGTAGCGGCGCGCGGTGCGGCGGCCGGCCAGTGAGGGGAAGAGCTTGGGGCGTCCGGTGCGGTCGTACAGGCCCAGGGAACGGATGCGCCCGGGCAGCAGGTGGTAGGAGCCGATGTCGCGGAAGGCCACCTCGACGACGTAGTCCCCACGCTCGTAGCGCAGCTCCTCGCCGTCGAACTCCAGGACCGGGTTCTTGATCATGTGGCCGTGCACGGCAGAGGCGATGCCTCCGAGCGCGAGCAGGACGCCGAGGGTGATGTTGGCCCAGTGGCCGGGGTCGACGATCACCGTCACCAGGCCCAGGATCACCAGAGCGTAACCAGCCCACGTCTCCACGTACTTGCGGCCCGCGGGGCAGACCAGGCGGACTGATTCGGACACGGCGGATGCCTCTCTCGCTTGGGCGGGGCGTTGAGGATGACGGAGGTCGTCACACGGAACCCTATCCGCTTCGCGGGTATGGGGGCCTCGGTTTCGGTCATCCCGTCACCGGGGTTCAGGACAGGCCGGGGGCTCGGGCCGCGGGTTCCAGGTGCTGGGAGGGTTAATGATCGGCTCATCCCATGTTTCATCGGGCCGACATGACGTGGTGAAAGATCCTTGTCTGCTGTCTTCTGTCGCAAAAGGTGCGTTCTGTCTGTTTCTCTCTTTGTGATCGGTTCTGTCTGGCCTGTAGTTAAACATTGTTGACTTTTAAGTCGTGGCAGTTCGATGTCGAGATTCGGCCGCAAATCCTTTCTCCGCTGTCCGAATCCCCGGCGTTTTGCCGGTCGTCTTGGTCACTCCTGGCCTGCGGGGACGTCGATCGATATCGAGTGTTGCCGGGATGTCAAGGATGTGTGAATCATGGGCGGGAGTGGTGGAGGCGGACCGGTTGCGGATGTGTCACGAAATAGGCAGTAGGGCTGTACATATATTTCACTCAATGGTCTTCTTATCGACCAATCGCCTATTTTTGTGGGGTGTGCCGGTGAGGTGTCACCCCGTGTCCTGTTCGCATGAGTGATCAAGGGTGTGACCATGTTCGAACGTCGAAAGACGTTGGCACTCGCCGCCGCGGCGACGTCGACGGTCTTGGTGGTCGGTGGCTGCGGTAGTGGTGACGGAGAAGGTGGAGACGGTGGGCCCAAGGAGGTCACCTGGGTCATCAACAGCCTCCCCGGCGCCTGGCAGGCCACCAGCCTCGCGGGTGGCAGTGTCTACGTCGTCCAGATGCTCTCCGGTGTGCTCCCCTACACCGGCCAGTGGCAGCCGGACGGGACCTACGAGTACGACATGAACGTCCTCGCGGAGGAGCCCGAGCTCATCAACGACGACCCCGACGAGGGTCCGTTCGAGTGGTCCATCACCCTCGCCGAGGACGCCGTGTGGAGTGATGGCGAGCCGATGACCGGTGAGGACCTGCGCGTCTCCTGGATGCTCGGCACCTCGCCCGACGAGGGCTACTGCGGCGGTTGCGACCCCCGCGCCGCCGCGAGCTTCGACAAGGTCGAGTCCGTCGAGGCCGACGGCAAGACCGCCACCTTCCGACTGAAGGAGGGGCTCGCCGACCCGGAGTGGATGAGCCTGTTCGACGCCCACAGCCAGTCCGGCGGCTTCCTGCCCGCCCACCTCGCGGAGGAGAACGGCTGGGACGTCGACGACGCCGACCAGCTGGGCGAGTACTACGACTGGCTGCACGCCGAGCGCCCCGAGTGGTCCGGCGGCCCGTACATGATCACCGCCGGTGACCTGGAGAACGAGGTCGTCAAGGAGCCGAACCCGAACTACTTCGGTGAGGAGCCCCTGCTCGACAAGATCACCATGCCGTACAACACCGACGAGGGCACCTTCGTGAACGCCTTCATCAACGGTGAGATCGACGGGGGCAACCCGGCGGACTACAGCGAGGACGTGATCCTCCAGCTCCAGGACGTCGCCAACGCCGAGGTGACCATCGCCGAGGGCGCCACCTGGGAGCACGTCGACCTCAACCTGAAGAACGAGACGCTCCAGGACGTCGAGCTGCGCCGCGCGATCTTCACCGCGATCGACCGAGACGACATCGCCAACCGCAACTTCGGTGCCGGCTACCCGGACTACGAGCTGAAGAACAACCACGTCTTCGGCAGCGACAGCCCCTACTACGTCGACCACTTCGAGGGCGAGACGCAGGGCACCGGCGACATCGACGAGGCCAAGAGCATCCTTGAGGAGGCCGGCTACGAGCTCGACGGCGGGACCCTCACCCTCGACGGCGAGGAGATCGGTCCGTTCCGTCTGCGCAGCACCGACTCCACCGTGCGCAACACCTCGGTCCAGCTCATCCAGGCCCAGCTCTCCGAGATCGGCATCACGACCAACATCGAGATGACCGACGACCTGGGCGGCATGCTCGCCGCGGCGGAGTACGACATCGTCCAGTACGGCTGGTCGGGTTCCCCGTACTTCACCGGCAACCCGGACCAGTTCTGGCACTCCGAGAGCGGCAGCAACTTCGGCGGCTACTCCAACGACGAGGTCGACGACCTGGCCGACCAGGTGGCCAACGCCCCCGACCTGGACACTGCGGCCGAGCACGCCAACGCGGCCATGGAGATCCTGGTCCCGGAGGCCTACGTCCTCCCGATCATGGCGGAGCCGAACTACTTCTTCGCCAACTCCGACCGCCTCGTGAACGTCCACGACAACCTTCAGTCCAGCTACCGAGCCACGTACAACATCGGTGAGTGGGACGTCGCCGGCTAGTTCGGCGAACCACCCAGGTCCGGTCCCGGGACACCCTCCCGGGGCCGGGCCGGTCCTCGTCCACCCCTGAAGGATCACTCCCATGCTCGTTTACACGATGCGGCGCGTCCTGGGCGCTCTTCCCGTCCTGGTCCTCGCATCCATCCTCACCTTCGTGATGATCGACGTCTCCGGTGACCCGCTCGCCGACATCCGGATGGCCCAGCCACCGCCCACAGAGGAAGTACTGCAACAGGCGGAGGAGCGGCTCTACCTCGACCGCTCCATGCCGGAGCGGTACTGGCTGTGGGTGACCGGAATCGGTGGAAACGGCGACATCGGCCTGCTCCAGGGGGAGTTCGGCCCCTCCACCCAGGGCCCCCACTACGACATCGGCGCCGCCATCGCGGAACGCCTGTGGACCACCCTGCGCCTGGTGGGCGCGGCCATGGTCTTCGCGCTCGGCCTCGCGATCATCACCGGTGTGATCAGCGCGCTGCGCCAGTACTCGAAACTCGACTACACCCTCACCTTCGTCGGCTTCCTCGCCCTGGCCCTGCCGACCTTCTGGTTCGCGGGCATCATGCAGGCGGCCGGCGTCAAGTTCAACCAGCTGGTGGGCGACCAGATCTTCGCCACCATCGGTGACGGGCGGTTCAGAGCCGAGGGCGCGCCGCTGTGGGACCAGTTCCTGAACGCCTTCGCGCACATGGCGCTGCCCACCATCGTGCTCATGCTGATCAGCTTCGCCTCGTGGAGTCGCTACCAGCGCACCTCGATGCTGGAGGTGATGAACAGCGACTACGTGCGTCTGGCCCGGGCCAAGGGGCTGCGCAACCACACGGTCATCCGGCGTCACGCGCTGCGCACGGCGCTCATCCCGCTGACCACCGTGGTGGCCATCGGTGTCGCGGGCGTCATCGACGGCGCCATCCTCACCGAGGTGGTCTTCCAGTGGCGCGGTCTGGGTGACTTCTTCATCACCGCGGTGGACAACAACGACTCCTTCGCGCTGATGGGGTGGTTGCTGCTCAGCGGCACCATCGTCATCCTGGCCAACCTGGTGGCCGACCTGTTGTACGCCGTGCTGGACCCGAGGATTCGCTATGAGTGAGAACGGCATGTCGAAGAGCGCGCGCCGTGACCCGGCGAAGAAGCGGAAGAAGAGCAGCGCCGACCAGACCCAGCTCCAGACCATCCTGATCCGGTTCAGCCGACACCGGCCCGCGATGATCAGCCTGGTGCTCCTGGGGATCATCGCCCTGTTCGCGTTCCTCGGGCCCTTCCTCTGGACCTGGGACCACACGGTCTACAAGGAGATCCCGAGTAACCAGCCGCCCTCCGGGACCCACCCGTTGGGCACCTCGGCCGCCGGACACGACGTCCTCGGCCAGCTGATGCGTGGTGCCCAGCAGACGTTGAAGGTCGCCTTCACCGTCTCGCTGCTGTCCACGGCCTTCGGCTCCGTGTGGGGCGCCACCGCCGGATACTACGGCGGCCGGGTGGACGCGTTCATGATGCGCGTCGTGGACATCTTCCTGATCGTCCCGCTGCTCGTGGCCGCCGCGGCGATCGCGGGCAACAGCGGGGCCGGGACCTCCTGGTCCGCGATCGCGCTGATCATCTCGATCTTCTCATGGGCCACCATCGCCCGAGTGGTGCGCGGCGTGGTCCTGTCGCTGAGGGAACAGGAGTTCGTGGAGGCGGCCCGCGCGTCGGGGGCCTCGGCGCCGTGGATCATCCTCCGCCACCTGCTGCCCAACGCGGCCGGACCGATCATCGTCGCGGCCACCCTTCTGGTGGCGGTGGCCATCCTCGCGGAGGCGGGCATGTCCTTCCTCGGGCTGGGCATCCAGCTGCCGGACATCTCCCTCGGCCAGATGATCGGCAGCGCGCGCACGGCGGTGTCCACGCGTCCATGGCTGTTCTATCCGCCGGGCGTGCTGCTGGTGCTG
The DNA here is from genome assembly GCF_000710955.1 of Nocardiopsis alba. Lineage (NCBI taxonomy): Bacteria > Bacillati > Actinomycetota > Actinomycetes > Streptosporangiales > Nocardiopsidaceae > Nocardiopsis > Nocardiopsis alba. The sequence goes on along the minus strand of NZ_BAZE01000003.1, from coordinate 514,534 downwards.
ATCTGTCTGACGATCAACTTCATCGGTGACGGCCTCCGGGACGCCCTCGACCCCCGACAGACCAGGGTGCGGCGATGACGACTGAGTACGAGAACAAGGGACACACCGCCGTGGCGGACACCGACGACGTGGTGCTGGAGGTCAGCGACCTCAGCGTCACCTTCCCCTCCGACGACGGCCCGCTGCCCGCGGTCCGACAGGTCTCCTACAAGGTGCGCCGGGGCGAGGCCCTGGGCATCGTGGGGGAGTCGGGGTCGGGCAAGTCCGTGACATCCATGGCGATCATGGGTCTGCTGCCCAGGAACGCCAAGGTGGAGGGGTCCGCCCGGCTCTTGGGCCGAGAGATCATCGGGCTCGACGACAAGCGGATCAGCGAGGTCCGGGGGCAGAGGATCGCGATGATCTTCCAGGACCCGCTGACCTCGCTCAACCCCGTCTACACGGTCGGATACCAGATCGCCGAGGCGGTGCACGCACACCGCAAGGTGAGTAGGAAGGAGGCTCTGGCACGAGCGCTGGAGCTTCTGGAGATCGTGGGCATCCCCTCGCCGGAGCAGCGGCTCAAGCAGTACCCGCACGAGCTGTCCGGCGGTATGCGCCAGCGCGTGGTGATCGCGATCGCGATGGCCAACGACCCGGACGTGATCATCGCGGACGAACCCACGACGGCGCTCGACGTGACCGTCCAGGCACAGGTCCTGGACGCCCTCCAGCGGGCCCGTCGGGAGACCGGGGCCGCCCTGGTGCTCATCACCCACGACCTCGGCGTGGTGGCCGGCCAGGTCGACCGGGTGGGCGTGATGTACGCGGGTCGCATCATGGAGATGGGGTCGGTGGAGGAGGTCTTCTACCGGCCGCGCATGCCCTACGCCCTGGGCCTGCTCGGCTCGCTGCCGCGTCTGGACGGAGATCGGGGCGACCGGCTCACCCCCATCCTCGGCGCCCCGCCCTCGCTGCGGGATCTGCCCTCGGGGTGCGGGTTCGCCCCGCGCTGCCCGATGGCGAGGGACCGGTGCCACGAGGAGGAGCCGCGGTTGCTCCTCGTCGAGGAGGGGGAGGAGAGGCGTCCCGCCGGAGAAGGGGAGGTCGATCTCCACTCGGCGGCCTGCCACTTCAGCGAGGAACTGATCGAGGTCGACGCCACCGACCTGTTCAAGGTCACCTCGGTGGACACCGAGGGGGCCGAGTCCGTGGCCGAGGTGGAACGGGCCGAGGCCCTGGTCTCGGAGGCCCGTGACGGTTACCTCGACGAGGACGGGGCGGCGGAGACCGCCGACACCTCCGCCGAACCCGAGATCCTGCTCCGCGCGGACCACCTGGTCAAGCACTTCCCGATCCGTTCCAAGGGGTTGTTGCGACGCAAGGTCGGAGCGGTGCAGGCCGTCTCGGGCGTCTCCCTGGATCTGCGCGAGCGGGAGACCCTCGCGCTGGTCGGCGAGTCGGGGTGCGGCAAGTCCACGACGGCCCGGCTGCTCCTCAACCTCATCCGGCTCACCTCGGGTGAGGTGAGCTACCGGGGGAGGCCCATCCAGGGGTTGTCCGATCGGCGGATGCGTCCGCTGCGCAAGGACCTCCAATTGGTCTTCCAGGACCCGTTCGCCTCGCTGGACCCGCGTATGACGGTCACGGACATCATCGCCGAGCCGATGCGCATCCACGGGAGCGGGCGTCAGGACGCCGGGAGGCGGGTCAAGGAGCTGCTCGAGCTGGTGGGGCTCAACCCCGAGCACGGCTCCCGCTATCCGCACGAGTTCTCCGGCGGTCAGCGGCAGCGCATCGGCGTGGCCCGCGCCCTGTCGCTCAACCCGAAGGTCCTGGTCCTGGACGAGCCGGTCTCGGCCTTGGACGTGTCCATTCAGGCGGGTGTGATCAACCTGCTGGAGGACCTTCAGGACGAACTGGGGCTGTCCTACCTGTTCGTCTCGCACGACCTGTCGGTGGTCAAGCACATCGCCGACCGGGTCGCCGTGATGTATCTCGGCGGGATCGTGGAGACGGCCACGACGGAGCAGCTGTTCAGCGCTCCGGCGCACCCGTACACCCAGGCGCTGATCTCGGCGATCCCGCTGCCCGACCCGGTCAAGGAGCGGACCCGGGAGCGGATCATCGTCACCGGTGACATCCCCAGCCCCGCCGATCCCCCCTCGGGCTGTCGCTTCCGGACGCGCTGTCCGAAGTTCGCCGGAGAGTTGTCCGAGGCGGAGCGCACCAAGTGCGTGGAGGAGCCTCCGGAGCTGCGGGATCGGGGGACCGGGCACCAGGACGCCTGCCACTACTCCCAGGCGGTGGAGTTGATCTGACCCGCCTCGCCACCGGTTCGTCCGGTGGCGAACCGTCCATGAGAACGGGCCGGTGCCCGGAGAGATCCTTCTCCGGGCACCGGCCCGTTGAGCTTTACGTTCCACAGAAATAACAACAAATAGTACATGTTGCGACACGCTGGGTAATGGGAATGCTCTGGTATGAGGGGTCCGGTTCGGCTAGTTTCGACCCGGCTCCTGTTCTTTGATCGGTTTCCTGTGAAGGAGAACCCCGTGGCACCGGCCAACCCCCATCGGCGGGCCAGACGACGCGACGTCGGATGGCTGACCGCCTCACTGGTGACCGTCCCTTTGATCCCCCTCTCCGTGATCGCCTCCGCCGCCCCGGCGATGGCGACGGAGCACGCCACGAACGAGCTCGTGGACGAACTGCGCTCCGACATCGACGCGATCCTGGAGGACCCCGCACTGGAGGGGGCGACCTCCGGCGTCGTCGTCACCGACGCGGACAGCGGCGAGGTGCTGTACTCGCGTGACACCGACGCCTCCCTGCTGCCCGCCTCCAACATGAAGCTCTTCGCCACCGCCGCGGCCCTGGACGTGCTCGGCCCCGACCACACCTTCGAGACCGAGGTCGTGGCGGAGGAACAGGGCCCGAACGTCCCCGAGCTGTACCTGGTCGGCGGCGGCGACCCGACGCTGAGCGCCGACGACCTCGACTCCATGGCCGCCGAGGTCGCGGCCTCCGGGGTCACCTCCGTGGGCGACCTGTACGCGGACGACACCTGGTTCGACGACGAGCGGCTCGTGGACGACTGGTGGCCCGAGGACGAGCCGTACGCGTACTCGGCCCAGATCTCCGCGCTCACCGTGGCCCACGGCGACCGCTACGACACCGGGGTGACCGAGGTGACCGTCACCGCCGGAGGTGAGGGAGAGCCCGTCGAGGTGGCCCCCGGCGCCGCCGAAGGGTACGTGGAGGTCGACAACCGGGCGGTCACGGGACCGGCCGGCGGTGGGAACACCCTCTCGATCGACCGCCCGGTGGGCACCAACACCATCACGGTGACCGGGACCCTGCCGGCCGACGCCGCCCCCTCGGTGGCGCTGCGCACCGTGGACGAACCGGCGGGCATGGCCGGCCACGTGTTCGCCCGCGCGCTGGAGGAGAACGGCGTCACGGTCGAAGGGGAGATCGCCCAAGGCGAGGTCCCCGCCGAGTGGGACGACCCCGGCGTGGTCGCCGAGCACACCTCCATGCCGCTGGAAGAGGTGCTCGTCCCCCTGATGAAGTTCAGCAACAACGGCCACACGGAGATGCTGATCAAGAGCATCGGTCGCCACACCGCCGACGAGGGCACGTGGGCGGCCGGGCTGGCCGGGATGGACGAGGCGCTGCGCGGGATCGGCGTCGACACCTCCGGCCTCGTGCTCAACGACGGTTCGGGGCTGTCCAGGACCGACCGCGTCACCGCGGGGACCGTGGTCGACCTGCTCGACCGCGTCCAGGACGCTCCGTGGTACGAGGTCTGGCACCACTCCCTGCCGGTGGCCGGGGACGAGGACCCGTTCGTGGGCGGGACCCTGGCCTCGCGGATGCGCGGCACGCCGGCCGAAGGGGTCGCCCAGGGCAAGACCGGCACCATGAGCGGGGTGAGCGCCCTGTCCGGCTACGTCCAAGGGCCGGACGGCGGCGAGCTGTACTTCAGCGTGGTCAACAACGGTCACGCCGGGTCGGCGCCCCTCCACGTCCAGGACGCGATCGTCGTGCGCCTGGCCGAGTACCTGGGCCATGACGGGGCACGGGCGGCCACCCTCCGGCAGGACGTCCCCGCGACGGTCGGCGGAGACCTGGAATGCTCCTGGGAAGCCGCCTGTTAACGGACGAACATCGAGGTGAGGGCCCGTCGGTCGAACCGGCGGGCCCTTCGTGTGCCACTTGTCCACAGGCTGAGAACGCGGGGTACCGTCCCGCCGGAGAAGCCGGCACTGTTGGGACCCCGACGCGACCCCTCCCGTCGTCCCGCCTCCCCCTTCTCGATCCTCGTCAGTAGGAAAGGCGTCATGGAACCACTGACCGTCGCCTCGGTCTTCGGCATGATCATCGAACAGGTCGTCTCCCTGGCCGTGCTGGTCCTCGTCCTGTTCGGGCTGGGCAAGATCGCCAGCAGGCTCATGAACGTGCCGTTCAACCTGCCCCGGCTGGCGTTGGGAGCGCTGTTCGGGGCCCCGGTCGGGGCCGTTGGGGCGATCCTGGCCTACTACGGGTCCCTGGACGTGCTCACCGGCGACCACCCGATGGACATGGAACAGCCGGGCTCTCTGGCGCTCATGCTCTTCGGCATGGCCGTCGGTTCGATGCTGGCCTTCGTCGCCCTGGAACTGCTGCTGCCGCGGGGGACCCGGGTCCGGCCGGTCGCCATGGTCCGGGAGGCCACCGACCTGTTCGGTCGCCTGGGCCGCTACCGGAGGATCGTGTGGATCCTGGTCCGGCACGGCCTCGGCGGCTACGTCATCGGCCGCAGGGAAGGGATGGAGGACACCTCGGCCCAGCGCAGGTCGGCCCGCTCCCTGGCCCGGTCCATGGAGGAGGCCGGGGTGGTGTTCGTCAAGCTCGGGCAGGTGCTGGCCACCCGCAGAGAGCTGCTGCCCGCCGTGTTCATCGAGGAGCTGGGGCGGCTGCACAGCGAGGCCGCCCGGGTCCCCTACGAGCGGATCCGCGACTGCGTGGAACTGGAACTGGGCCGGGACATCGACGAGGTGTTCGCCGAGTTCGACCCCGAACCCCTCGCCGCGGCCTCCATCGCCCAGGCCCACGCCGCACGATTGCGCACGGGAGAGGAGGTGGTGGTCAAGGTCCAGCGGCCGGGGATCGGCCCGGTGGTCCGACGCGACCTCGACATCATCCGCAGACTCGCCAAACGCGTCGACGAGCACACCGACTGGGGACCGGCGATCGGGGTGCGCGACCTCGCCGAGGGGTTCGGTGAGGCGCTTCTGGAGGAACTCGACTTCGAGGTGGAGGCCGCCAACATCGCCGCGGTCGCCGAAGCGGCGGCCGACTCCCCGGTGCGGATCCCCCAGGTGTACGAGGCCTACACCAGCCGACGGGTCCTGGTGATGGAACGGCTGCACGGACGCCAGATCGACGGGGTCGAACTGCCGGAGGAACAGGGCGAGGAGGTGGCCCGGGCGCTCCTGGACTGCCTCTTGGAGCAGATCCTCGCCAGCGGGATCTTCCACGCCGACCCGCACCCGGGCAACATCCTGCTGCTCGACGACGGCGGGGTGGGGCTGCTCGACCACGGCTCGGTCGGGCGGCTGGACGCCCAGACCCGCGAGGCGCTCCAGATGATGCTCCTGGCCATCGACCGGGGCGACGCCGTACTGCTCACCGACACCCTTCTGGACGTGGTGGACGACCCGGGGGAGATCGACGCCGAGCGGTTGCGCCGGTCGCTCGGGCAGTTCATGGCGCGGTACCTGCACAGCGGGACCACGACCAGCATGCGCATGTTCACCGAGCTGCTGCTGTTGGTCGCCCGGTTCGGTCTGGTCCTGCCGTCCGAACTGGCGGGGGTGTTCCGCGCCCTGGCCACCCTGGAGGGGACCCTGGTGTTCCTGGCGCCGGGCTTCGACACCGTCTCCGAGGCCAAACGGTACGCCGGAGCGCACATGTCGGAGCGGTTGGGCACCGACAACCTGAGAGAGGCCGCCGTCGGCGAACTGCTGGCGCTGATGCCGACGCTGCGCCGACTGCCGCGCCGCTTGGACCGGATCACCGATCAACTGCACAAGGGCCGGTTCACCGTGCAGGCGAGGATGTTCGCCCATCCGGAGGACCGGAGACTGCTGCGCTCGGTGGTGCGGCGGGCGGTCATGACCGTGTTGGCCGTGGTCACCGGGTTCATGTCGGTGGGGCTGTTCAACGTGACGGAGCGTCCGGGGGTGCGTTGGGAGGAGCTGGCCACGCACACTCAGGCGCTCAACCTGCTGGCCTGGGTCCTGTTGGCGACCACGGCGATGTTCGTGCTGCGTCTGCTGGTGGACATGGTCCAGGACGGCGCGGAGGGGGCCCGGCGCCGATCAGACCGGCGCGGAGGGTGAGGCCGGGGTCGTCCCGGCGTCGCGTTCCCGGTCGATCAGGCGACGCAGCGCCCGGTACACCTCATCGGCGGAGGGCGGGGGCTCCATGACACAGCAACGGAGGAGATAACCGTCGGAGGCCGCGATCACCCCGGCACGGGCGGCCGGATCGGGCAGGTAGAGCGCGAAGAAGGCGTCGACGGCGTCGTACCAGCAGTCGACCTGCTCGCCGAGGGCGGGCCGTCTGGCGGCGAGGAGGAAGAGCTCCATCTCGGCGAGCGCGTGGGCCCGGTCGGGGCCGACGCCCTCGGCGATGAGCGTCGCGAAGCCGCGCAGGGCCTCGTCGGGGTCCTCGGGCAGACCCTCCACCACCGCCACGTAGGCGTTGTTGACCCGGGTGAGGGCGTCGACGAGGAGGTCGTCGATGGTCGCGTAGTAGTAGGTGACGGTGCTCGGCGGCACCCCGGCCTCGGCGGCCACCCGACGCTGGCTGACCGCCGTGACGCCCTCGTTCGTGATGACGTCCATGGTGGCGTTCACCAGGAGCCGACGTCGCTGTTCTCCCTTGCGCAGCCGGCCGTCGCTGATGTTCTCCGGATCATCGGAGGTATATGCGGTGTTCACGGCATCCCATCCTGCCGGAAGGTCGTGGGTCTCAGTGCTGTCCTCCCAACTCCAGGGCCATGACCCCGGCGAGGACGAGGGCGATGCCGCCGATCTGGACCCAGGTGAGCGATTCACCGAAGGCGACGGTTCCGATGATGGCGACGAGGGCGATGCCGATCGCGGCCCACGTCCCGTACGCGACCCCGAGCGGCATACCTCTATCGAGGGCCTGGGCCAGGGCGTAGAAGGCGCCGATGTATCCGAGGGCCACGATGATCGACGGCACCAGACGGGTGAACCCCTCGGAGAGCTTCAGCGAGGTGGTGGCGAGCACCTCAAGGACGATCGCCCCTGCCAGCCACATCCACGGCATATCCGTGCTCCTTCTCGTTCGGTTGCCTCAGAGAAACCTGGTCAAGTGAACAACTTTTCGCCCCCAGAAACCTGAGCGAACGAACAAGATTCTATGCGGGGCATCATGGAAGGGCAAGAAGAGCGGCTTTCGGGTGGCCGGAACCTCACCCCCCGACGGACCGGCCATGTACCCCCTGGCTGTATTCTCGGCGGTTCCGGGCAAGGTGGGCGGACACCATCCGATAACCGCACCAGACCGATACGCGAGTTTCCAGAACCTTTTCCGAACTCGTGCATCTAAGCAGGGCGTGGGCCGGGTTCGAGTTCTCAGCTATGGAGGTTCAGACGTGACGGGCATGACCCAGTCGGCGATGACGCGCCGGTTCGGTATCGGACTTGTAGCGCTCGCGCTCGCCGCGACCGCCTGTACGTCCAATGACGCTGAGACGCAGGGGACCACCGACAGCACGGCCGATCCGGTCGAGCTGAGCATCACCCCCGGCGAAGGCGGCGAGGAGATCGCGCCCAACACCCCCGTTCGGGTCAACGCCGAGAACGGCACCATCACCGACGTCAAGATCGACCAGGTCGTGCCGGACGAGGAGGGTGAGGACTCCGAGGACGCCGATCTGTACGAGATGACCGGCACCCTCAACGAGGACGGCACCGAGTGGGTCAGTGACTGGAACCTGCGGCCCGGCGCCGAGATCGTGGTCACCGCCACCGGCGAGAACGAGGCCGGCGAGGAGGACGAGTTCGCCGCCGAGTTCACCACCCTGGCCGCGACCCCCGGCCAGAGCCTCGAACTGGTCTCCAACTTCCCGAGCTCCGGTGACACCGTCGGCGTCGGGATGCCCATCGTCATCAACTTCGACCTGCCGGTCGCCAACAAGGCCCAGGTCGAGAACTCCATGAACGTGGTCGCCGAGCAGGAGATCTCCGGCGCCTGGAACTGGGTCACCGACCAGATGGCGGTCTTCCGCCCCGAGGAGTACTGGGACCCCTACCAGCAGGTCTCCGTCGACCTGAACCTGGCGGGCGTCGAGGCCTCCGACGGCGTCTACGGCGTGCGCAACTACCAGATCAACTTCGAGATCGGCCGTGAGCTCATCGCGACCATGCACGTGCCCGACCACGAGATGGTCGTCGAGATCGACGGTGAGCACGAGCGCACCATCGAGGTGAGCAACGGCGCGGCCAACCGTCGATTCGACACCACCACGACCGGCACGCACGTCCTCATGGAGCGCTATGAGCAGCTGACCATGGACTCCAGCACCGTGGGCATCCCCTCCGACGCCCCGGGCTCCTATCTGGTGGACGTGCAGTACGCGGTCCGTACCTCCAACAGCGGTGAGTTCGTCCACGAGGCCTCCTACAACGGCAACATCGGTTCGGCCAACACCTCCAACGGGTGCACCAACCTGCGCATGGACGACGCCCGCTGGTTCTTCGACAACACCCTGATGGGCGACATCCTCGACACCACCGGCACCGACCGCGAGTTCGAGTGGGACAACGGCTGGGGTTACTGGCAGAAGTCCTGGGACGAGTGGATGGAGGGCAGCGTGACCGAGACGCCGCAGACCACCACCTACGGCACCCCGGGCTCCGTCCACGGTGAGGACCTGTAACGACCGGATCCCCGGCCCACGGGCCCGGATCGGAACGACGTGAGGGGCGTCGCGGTGCCACGGCATCGCGGCGCCCCTTCGCGTGTGCGGGCCCGGCGACCCGGTTCGTGGCCTCCGCGACGAGTTGACCGAAAACGGCCCTTCCCACACGGACTCCGGGGCAGGATAGGGGAGTGGACACCACCGCGATCACCCGGCTCACCGGTGCCTGGTACGAGGCCCTGGGCGAGTTGGACGTCACCCCCGCACGCGGCGCGCGACTGCACCGAGGGCTCTCCGGACACACGCTCAGCGGGCCCGTGGTCACCGCGGAGGGGGAGCCGGCCTGGTTGCGAGTGGTCACCGCCCCGGAACCGGACTTCGAACGCTGGATGAGCGCCTGGGTCCTGGACGATCTGATCGGCGACGAGATCCCGCATCCGAGGCTGTTGGTCGACTACACGTCGGTCGCGGGAAGCCCCTTCCACGCCCTGCTCACCGAACGTCTCGGCGGCCGTCCCGTCTCACCGACCCGGACCCTGGAACGGCCGGTCGAACTCGGGGCCCGGTGGTGGCGGGGGTTGCGCGGTTGTCTGGACCGGCTGAGCCGGGTTCCCAGTCCCTCCGGTCATCGCAGCGTCACCCGGGAGGAGATCCTCGCGATCCCCGAGGCGCTGCCGGAGGCGCGCGGGGTCGATCTGACGGTCCAGGTCTGGGAGAGCGCCCACGGAGGGCTGCACTGGGCCAACGTGACCGATCCGCTGGGTCTGGTCGATTGGAACGACTGGGGCGTGGCCCCTCGGGGGCTGGACGCCGCCACCCTGCACGTCTACGCGCTCACCCAGCCTCGGACGGCGGCCCGGGTCCGCACGGTCTTCCGCGACCTTCTCGAAGGCGATCAGGGGAGGATCGCGCACCTGATCGCCTGCGCGCGGGTCGTCCGTGCCGAGCGCGACGACGCGACCCACGCCCGACTGGCCCCTCGCGCCCGCTCCCTCGCCCGCGCCCTGCTCTGAGCGGAGCACCTCTCAACGGGCGTTCGCGCTTTCCGAGACGACGCCCGGAGTGTTCACCGCCTCCGCGGGGGACCGACCGCGGGTGGTGGGTTCACCAGGCGCGGACTCCGCCGACGGGGGCGGGCAGGTACTCGGGGAGCCAGGTCTGGCTCCCGTCGTTCTCGGTGAAGCGGCGCTGGATCGCGTCGATGTCGATGATCGGGTTGCTGAACACCTCGCGCCAGTCTCCCGCGACGGGTTCCTCCAGGTAGAGGCTGCGCGCGTCCGTGCGCATACGTGCCGCCTGGAGGGTGTGGGAGGTGCCGTCGTTGAGTCGGATGCGGTAATAGGCCATGGGAGCCTCCTCGTGGTCCTGGAGGACACGAGGGTGCGGCTCCGTGCCGCGAGTGAGGACGCGGCCGTGGCGTCGGAGCTCCGTGTCTCTCCGCGTGCCGGAACTCTATGGCGGCGAGGCGCGCTGTAAGGGGTGAACGGCGCGGATCGGCGGTGAAATCAGAGAGAACACTGGATCGGTAACGGACGAAACGGTCTTACGGGGCTCGTTTCAGCCGACCGGGTGTCCCGGTCGGAGCCTCCCACCTGGCATGGTGCCGGGATCTTCGGGTGTGTCGGAGGGTTCCGGAACGCCCGGGATAGGGGACATTACGTCGTAGTAGCGTTGCGGAGACCCCCGGTGAGCGTGGGGCGGCGGGGTGGGAGCCGCGGCGTGGTCGAGGGCGGGAGGAGCGTCCTCGTGTGCGCGGAGAGGGCGAGGATCGTCCGCGCCGAGGTGGGCCGGTGACGACCGAGTGGGCGGTCGACCGGGTTCGTGTCTCGGTTCGTGGTGGGTTCGAGTCCTGCCACGGGTGTGCCTTCTGGGTGGTCGCCCGGGCTTGAGGAGTCGGCGATCGGAAGCGCGAAAACAATTGAACGCTCAAGTATTCTGTGGGAGGGCGTGGGTCCGATGATCGAGACACGGTGGCTCGACGGTGACGAGCAGCGGACCTGGCGGACCTTCCTCATGGCCGTCCATCTACTGGACGGTGCTCTGGATCGGCAGCTCAGACATGACGCCGGGATGCCGCACGCCTATTACCAGATCCTGGCGATGCTCTCCGAGGCCCCGGAGCGGGAGCTGACGATGACCCGGCTGGCGCGCCTGCTGCGCTCCTCGCCGAGCCGTCTGTCCCACGCCGCGGCGCGTTTGGAGACGGACGGGATGATCCGTCGCTTCAAGCGTCCGGGAGACCGGCGTACGACGATCGTCGAGATCACGGACTCCGGCATGAAGGCCTTGGAGGAGGCGGCCTTCGGTCACGTGCGGGAGGTGCGGCGGCTGGTCTTCGACACGCTCACCCATGAGCAGGTGGACCAGCTCCGTGAGATCTCGGAGTCGATGCTGGGCGCGCTCGACCCTCAGGGGGAGGAGCCCCGGTACCCGGACCCGGAAGATCCTCGGGCCACCGACTGAACCCGATTCCGTCGACCGTTCCGACCTGGGCGTTCGTGTGGCGTTCTCAACTTATCCGCACGCACTCTAGGTGTTCGGGCGGATGCGTATTAGCATCTGACTTCCCGGCAAAAGGTTGTGAGCTCAAGTGTTGCTGTTCGACACCGGCCACGATGCCGGGGCCATCCCGCTACAGAACAGGAACCCATCATGAACGAACCGACACTCAGGAACAGGATCGGTGACCTGACCGCCCTGCTGGCCAGGGTCTGCGTCGGAGCCGTCTTCATCGCCCACGGAATGGCCAAGACCACGGACTTCGCGGGGACCACCGCGGGCTTCGACGCCATGGGCGTTCCCTTCCCCGGCTTCTCGGCCGCGCTGGCCGTGGCCATCGAGGTGGGCGCGGGTGCCGCGCTCATGATCGGTCTCCTCCTCCCCTTCGCGGGTGTGCTCCTCGCCGCCATGATGGGCAACGCCTACTACTTCGCCCACGTCGGCGACCCCCTGCTCGGCGGCTATGAGCTGCTCCTGGTGCTGGGCGTCGTCTCCCTGGCGTTGGGCTTCTCCGGGGGTCGCTACGCCCTCGACACCGTTCTGCCCTGGAACCGCAGGCGTACGCGGGAGACGGTGCCCGTCTCCTGACCTTCTCGTCGAACGGCGGCCGTCCACGGACCGGGTGGGCGGCCGCCCTCGTTTCCATCGGAACACACGCCCGGCGGTCCCCCGAGAGAGCGGTCCGGGCGAGGGCGGTTCGGGCGGGGACTCGGGACGACGGGGGTGTGGGCGGGGCGGGGGCTCTGAACTGTGCCTACTATGTCTAGCCATGCGCATTCTCGTGGTGGAGGACGACGATCGTGTGGCCCGTGGTCTGGTGACCGCGCTGCGGTCGGCCTCCTTCGAAGTCCAGCGGGTGGCGACCGCGGAGCGGGCTCTCTCGGCGCCCGCCGCCGACGTGGTCCTGTTGGATCTCGGGTTGCCCGACGCCGACGGGATCGACCTGCTGCGCCGGCTGCGGGAGCGTCCGCAGACGGCGATCATCGCCGTGACCGCTCGGAGCGAGGAACGGGACCGGGTGCGCGGATTGCGCGCCGGAGCCGACGACTACGTGGTCAAACCCTTCGGGGTGGCCGAGCTGTTGGCGCGGATCGAGGCGGTGCTGCGCAGGACCAGGAACGCGCGTGCCGAACCCGAGCCGAAGGATCCGCCGCTCGGCGTGGGCGACCTCGTCGTCGACGTCGCCTCGCGTGAGGCCCGGGTGGGGGATCGCGTCCTGCAGCTGACCCGTAAGGAGTTCGACCTGCTCCGGCTCCTGGTCTCGCGTTCCCCCGGGGTGGTGGCCCGGGACCAGATCCTCGACCAGGTGTGGGGTGCGGCCTGGGAGGCCTCCTCCCGGACCCTGGACACCCACATCGCCTCCCTGCGCGGCAAGGTCGGCGACGCCGTGCGCATCCGTACGGTGCGCGGGGTCGGCTACATGCTCGACGGGGTCTGACGTGCTCCGGCGTCTGTTGGCGATCCTGCTGCCGGTGGCGTTCGTGATGGTCGGCGCGGTGCTGGCCCCCCTGGGGGCGGTCATCGCCCAGCAGCAGACCCAGGAGGTCTACGTCGATCGGCTCGCGGACGCGGGCCGGTTCGCGGCGTTGGCCCGGACCGCGCTGGAGAGCGAACGGCGCAACGCCCTGGTCCAGGAGATGTCCCGGTACGAGGAGCTGTACGGGATCCCCGCCGTGGTTGTGGCGCCCGACGGCACCGTCGTGACGGGGTCGGGCGACCGGGCACGAATGGAGACGGTGCTGGAGATCGCCACCGCGACCGGTGGGGTCACCGCGGCCCTGGCCGGTGAGCGTCCCGAGCCGCCGACCACCGTGTGGCCGTGGAACACCGATCCGCTGATCATCACCGAGCCGATCGGCCGGGACAGCGAGGTGGCCGGGGCGGTGGTGCTGGTGGCCCCCACCGATCGGCTGGGCGCGCGGATCCTCACCTCCTGGGGGTGGATGGCTCTGATCAGTCTGGTGCCGTTGACGTTGCTGGTCTCGGCGTCGATGCCGCTGTCGCGGTGGGTGCTCCAGCCGATCCGGCGGCTGGACGAGGCGACCACGGCGGTCGCCTCGGGCGATCTCGACGTGCGGGTGGACGCCGAGCGAGGGCCTCCGGAGCTGCGTCGGCTCACGGAGTCCTTCAACACGATGGTGGACGTGGTGCGGCGAGCCCTCGATCGGCAGCGCTCGTTCGTCTCGGAGGCCTCCCACCAGCTGCGCAACCCGCTGGCGAGCCTGCGTCTGGCCGTGGAGAACCTGGGCCCCTACCTCAAGGGGGCGGAGGCGCGAGAGGCGCACGAGGTGGCGATCGACGAGACCACGATGATGCACCGGATGCTGAACTCGCTGCTGGCCGCCACCCGGCTGGAGAGCGTCACCGGGACCGAGGCGGTCGAGGTCACCGGGGTGGTGGAGACCCGGGAGGCCCGATGGCGGGCGCTGGGGGAGGCCCGGGGGATCGAGGTGACCACGGACCTGCCGGACCTGGTGTGGGCGCTGGCCCCGGCGGGCGGGCTGGGCAGCATCCTGGACGAGTTGTTCAGCAACGCCCTGCGGCTGTCCGGCGGGACCCGCATCGAGGTCCGCGCCGAGGACGGTGAGGAGGTGCGGATCGGTGTGCTCGACAACGGGACGGGGCTGACGGAGGAGGAGAGGGAGGCCGCCCTGGACCGTTTCTGGCGTTCGTCCCGGCACCAGAACACCGAGGGGACGGGCCTCGGCCTGGCGATCGTCGCCGATCTGGTCCGTGAGGCGGGCGGTCGTCTCACCCTCGGGGACGGTCTGGCCGACGAGGGCAGACGCGGCTTCGGGGTGGTCATCACCCTGCCCCCGGCCGATCCGCCCTCGCTCTCGTGATCGGGCGCGTTCAGGCCGGCTTGTTCTCCCGGTACCACTGTTCGGCGCCCGGGTGCAGCGGCACGATGCCGGTGGAGATACCGGTGCGGACGTTGATCTGGGCGGCCTCGGGGCGCTGTTCGGCGAGGCGGCCCGCCCCCGTGTACATCGCGGCGGTGATCCGTCGAACGAGTTCGTCGGGCAGTTCCTCGCGGCAGAGCAACAGGTTGGGGATGGACATGGTGGGGCAGGCGGGGATCCCGGTGTAGGTGGTGGCCGGGATGGTCGCGGGGAAGTAGGCCTCGGGGTAGGTGCTGGCCATGCTGTGGGCGGCGTCGGACAGGTCGACCAACCGCAGGGGCCGTTCCTCGGCCAGGTCGGCGATGGCGGGTGTGGGCAGCCCGGTCAGGGAGAACATCGCGTCGATCTCCCCCGAGGCCAGGGCGGCGGCGGAGTCGGCCTGGTCGAGTCGGAGCTCCTCGGGGCGCACGTCGAGGACGTCGAGGATCTGGCCGGCGGTGAACTCGGTTCCGGAGTTGACCGTCCCCATGGACACGCGCGCCCCCTCGATGTCCCCGAGCGAGCGTATGGGCGAGTCGGCGGTGACGACCAGGTGCACGAAGCTGTCGTAGAGCCGTCCGACGGCGCTGACCCGTGATCCCTCGACGGCGATGTCGGTGTCCAGGATCGAGTCGAGGTTGGCCAGACCGAGGTCGGCGTCCCCGCGGTCCAAGAGGATCAGGTTGTCGTGGGAGGCGCCGGTCTCCACGGTGACCACCTCTTGGTCGGGCAGGCGCTCGTCGAGAAGACTCGCGAGCACCCCGCCGATCTCTCGGTAGACGGCCCCCGGCGGGCCGGTGGCGATCACGAGTCGGTCCACCCCGGGGGCGGGGTCGCGCGCGCAACCGCTCAGGGAGCCGACGACGAAGGCTCCGGCCGCGCCCAGGAGGGCGGCCCGTCTACTCGGTCCGGTCGATCGCATACTCGCAGCTTAGACAGCCGGACGAGTGGATGTTGTGGCCCATGCCTCACCCTGCGTCCCCTCCTCTACACCGACGGTCGCCCTATGTCAGAGGAATCCCAACTCTCCCCCAGTGGCGTTGCGCACATTGCCGTGGGATGAACACCATGTGGTCGATCAATGGAAGTCACCCGGAGGAAACCACGCGGCAACCCGCTTGCCCCATGACGGCTCCGGCTAAGGGCGCGACCCCCGGCCCACCAGGAGGAAGATCCATGGCCACCCAGCAGGGTGCCGATGCTCCGGCAGCATCGTCGAACACACAGGAGGAGCAGTCCTCCACGGGCATGAACAGGACCCGCCTGGTCGGACTCGTTCTCGGCCCGCTGCTCGGTCTCGCGATCTACTTCGCGATGCCGGACATCCTGCTGCCGATCGGCGATGACGGCGGGGACCCGGTCCTGTCGGCGAACGGCAGCGTCGTCGCGGCGATCACCGCGTGGATCGCGATCTGGTGGGCCACCGAGGCGATCCCGATCCCGGTGACCTCGCTGATGCCGCTGGTGCTGTTCCCGCTCATGGTGGAGGGCGCGGCCATCGGCGACGTGGCCTCCTCCTACGGATCGGACACGATCTTCCTGTTCATGGGCGGCTTCATGCTGGCCCTGGCCATGCAGAAGTGGAACCTCCACAAGCGCATCGCCCTGACGATCGTCTCCAAGGTCGGCTCGAACACGGTCGGTCTCATCGGTGGCTTCATGATCGCCACCGGGTTCATCACCATGTGGGTGTCCAACACCGCCACCGCCGTGATGATGCTGCCGGTCGGCCTCTCCGTCATCGCGCTGATCGCCCAGTTCCGGGGCGGCCGTACGGACGCGAACTTCGCGACCGCGCTCATGCTGGGTATCGCCTACTCCTCGTCGATCGGCTCGGTCGCGACCCTGATCGGTACCCCGCCCAACGTCCTGATGGTCGGTTACCTGGCCGACAACCACGACATCAGCATCGGCTTCGGCCAGTGGATGATGGCCGGTGTGCCGCTGGCCGCCGTCTTCATGCTCATCGCGTGGTTCGTGCTGACCCGTCTCTTCCCGCCGTCGGTGAAGAAGGTCGAGGGCGCGCAGACGCTCATCCGCGAAGAGCTGGACAAGATGGGCGCCATGTCCCGTGGCGAGAAGCTGGTCCTGGGCGTCTTCGCCTTCGCCGCCCTGTCCTGGATCTTCGTCCCGATGATCGCCGACATCGAGGCCGTCGCCTCGGTCGCCCCGTGGCTGGGCGGTGTCAGCGACGCCGGCATCGCCATGACCGTCGCGGTCCTGCTGTTCCTCATTCCGGTGGACCGTAAGACCCAGCTCATGGACTGGGACACCGCGGTCAAGCTGCCCTGGGGCATCCTGCTGCTCTTCGGCGGCGGTCTGGCGATCTCCGCCCAGTTCACCCAGTCCGGGCTGAGCGCCTGGGTCGGCGGCCAGGTCGCCTTCCTGTCCGGGGTGCCCACCTGGGTCCTGATCCTCGCCGTCACCGCGCTGGTCCTCTTCCTCACGGAGCTCACCAGCAACACGGCCACCGCCGCGACCTTCCTGCCGATCATGGGCGGCGTCGCGATGGGCATGGACATGGACGTCCTCGCCCTGGTGGTGCCGGTCGCGCTCGCCGCCACGATGGCCTTCATGCTCCCGGTGGCGACGCCGCCCAACGCGATCGCCTTCGGCTCGGGCTACGTCAAGATCGGCGAGATGATCAAGGGCGGCCTGTGGCTGAACCTGGTCGCGCTCTTCCTGGTCCTCGGCACGATGTACGGCCTGATGACCTGGGCTCTGGGGATCTCCCTGTAGCCGACACGAGCCAGGGCCGCCCGGAAGAGAGAGACGGGCGGCCCTTTTCGACCCACACCGATCGAGATCAGACGACGATCAGGAGGACCCGCCATGGCGACGAACACCGAAACGAGGGAAGCGGGCACAGAGCCCGAGAAGGAGAAGGGCACGCCCGGGGAACGGACCAATCGTTCACGGGTGATCGGTTTCGTCGCTGGACCGCTCATCGGTCTGCTGATCTACCTGGTCATGCCGGAGATGCCGCTGCCGCTCGGTGACGGCGAGACCGAGACGGTCATGTCCGTCAACGGGTCGATCGTCGCGGCGGTCACCGCGTGGATCGCGATCTGGTGGGCCACCGAGCCCATCCCGATCCCGGCGACCTCCCTGTTGCCGCTGGTGCTCTTCCCGCTGCTCATCGACGGTGTGGCGGTCCCGGACGTCTCCGCGTCCTACGGTTCCGACGTCATCTTCCTGTTCATGGGCGGCTTCATGCTGGCCCTGGCGATGCAGAAGTGGGACCTGCACCGTCGTATCGCGCTGCTGATCGTCTCCAAGGTCGGTTCGAACACGGTCGGTCTCATCGGTGGCTTCATGGCCGCCACCTTCGTCATCGGTATGTGGGTGTCCAACACCGCCGTCGCCGTGATGATGCTGCCGGTCGGCCTCTCCGTCATCGGTCTGGTCACCCAGCTGCGCGACGGCAGGACCGACGCGAACTTCGCGACCGCCCTGATGCTGGCGATCGCCTACTCCGCGTCCATCGGCTCGGTCTCCACCCTGATCAGTACCCCGCCCAACGTCCTGATGGTGGGCTACCTGGCCGAGAACCACGACATCCACATCGGCTTCGGCGAGTGGATGCTCGCGGGCGTGCCGCTGGCGATCATCTTCCTGGTCATCGCCTGGGTCCTGTTGGCCAAGCTCATCTACCCGCCCAAGGTCAAGCGCATCGAGGGCGCCCAGGAGCTCATCGCCGAGGAGCTCTCGAAGATGGGCCCGATGAAGCGCGCCGAGAAGCTCGTGCTGCTGGTCTTCGGCTTCGCCGCCTTCTCCTGGATCGCGGCCCCGATGCTGGCCAAGAACGACGCCTTCGCCTCGGTCTTCCCGTGGATCGGCAGTGTCTCCGACGCCATGGTCGCCATGATCGTCGCGGCCCTGTTGTTCATCATCCCGGTGGACCGGAAGAACCGTCTGCTCGACTGGGACTCCGCGCTGAAGCTGCCCTGGGGCATCCTGCTGCTGTTCGGCGGCGGTATCGCGATCTCCGGCCAGTTCACCTCCAGCGGTCTGAGCACCTGGATCGGTACCCGCGTCGCCGTCCTCGAAGGCGTTCCGATGTGGGTGCTCATCCTGGCCGTCACCGTTCTGGTGCTCTGCCTGACCGAGCTCACCAGCAACACGGCCACCGCCGCCACCTTCCTGCCGATCATGGGCGGTGTCGCGGTCGGTATGGACGTCGACGTCCTGGCCCTGGTCATCCCGGCGGTCCTGGCCGCCTCGATGTCCTTCATGCTCCCGGTCGCCACTCCGCCGAACGCCATCGCCTTCGGCTCGGGCTACGTCAAGATCACCGAGATGCTCCGCGCGGGTCTGTGGTTCAACCTGACCGCGCTGATCATGATCATGTTCGCGATGTACGGCCTGATGAGCTGGGCGCTGGGGGTCTCCCTCTAGCCTCCACGAGCCAGGGCCGCCCGGAAGAGAGAGACGGGCGGCCCGCCCCGGGCGGTGTCCCCCTCCACACCGACACCGCCCGGGACCCCAGGGGCGCTCCGCCCGTCTCCGCCTCCGTCCGGCGGACGCGGGCGGGGCGCCCCTCCTCATGTCCGGGACGCTCGGTTCACTTGGGGCGCCCGGCGGCCAGGGAGACCGTCGTCTGGGCCAGACCCACCGCTCCCACCAGCAGCAGTACGGTCTCCCACCGGTCGGTGGCCTGTCCGAGGGCGCCGGCCGCCACCGGGCCGCCGGCGGCCAGCAGGTAGCCGATGGACTGCGCCATCCCGGAGAGTCGGACGGTGCGCAGGTGGGTGCCTCCGCGTAGAGCGATCAGGGCGAGGGACACCACGATGGCGCCGCCCGTGCTCCCACCGGCCATCAGGATCCACACCAGGCTCCACTGGGGCAGCCACAGCAGGCCGGCCATGGCGACGACCATGGGCACGCTCACGGCCAGGCAGGCGGGGGTCTGTTCGGCCCGACGCCCCATCACCGCCGTGACGGCCAGACCGGCGAGGATCCCCGCGATCTGGAAACCGAACAGGTGCCAGCCGGCGGTGGCGGGGGCGACCCCACGCGAGGCCTCCACGGTGGGCAGCCAGTTGATGAGGGTGAAGAAGCTCGTCGACTGCAACCCCATGAACAGCGTGACCTGCCAGGCCTTCGCCGAACGCCATACCGACGCCTCGGGTTCGGGAGCGGGCGCCGGCCGCCCCGACACGGGGGTGGGGACGGGCATCGCCGGGGTGGGGAAGCGGTACATCCGTGTCGCCCAGACCAGGGCCGCCACCGCGACCAGACCCGCCCACAGCGCCAGGGCCGGGCGCCACCCGCCCAGGACCAGGGACAGCGGGAAGGCCAGCCCCGCGGCCAGTGCCGCGGAGGAGTTCATCACCGCCGTGCTGACCCCGGTGAGCAGGGGGATGTGGGTGGGCCGGTCGCGTCGGATGATGACCGGAACGAGCACGTTGCCCACGGCCACGGAGACACCGATCATCGCGGTGCCGATCCACAGGGCCGGCATCGGCGGCAGCGAACGGACGGCGATCCCCGCGCACAACACCACCAACGCGACCAGCACCAGCCGGTCCACGCCCCACCGGTTCGCCGGACCGTGGACCAGGGGGGAGACGATCGCGAAACCGAGCAGTGGCAGTGCTCCGAGCAGGCCCAGGGCCGAGGAGGACAGACCGGTGGTGTCCCCGATCTGTTCCAGGACCGCGCCCACGCCGGTCAACGCGGGACGGAGGGAGGCGGCGACCATGAACAGGGCGACGAGCGCCAGGACGGCCTGCGGCCCGGAGCGATCGGTGGAGGGGTTGCGCATACGACCTCGTCGGGGAGGGGCGGAGAGGGTTCCCCGGAAGGCTAGCCCCGACCGTGGAGAACGGGACGAGGGCCCCACCCCCCGGGAACGGGGTGGGGCCCTCGTGGCGGTCGTCTCAGGCCTTGCCGTCGCCCTCGGCCGGGGTTCCGGCGGAGGACTCGGCCAGATCGTCGAACTTCGTGATCTCGGTCGGCTTCACCTTGGTCAGGTAGCCCGCGCGGGCGATGGCGTTGCCGCCCACCGCCGCCGTGGCCAACTGGATCAGCAGGGCCAGGCCGATCTTGATCGTGTTCTCCACCGACGGGTAGTGCAGCAGCAGCCCGAGCAGCAGGAGCGCGGTGCCCAGAGCGCCGGCGACGGTGACCCCGCTCAGTCGCGCGTAGAAGTCGGGCAGTCGGAGCAGGCCGATCGCGCCGATCAGGAACACGAGGGCCCCGGCGATCATGCAGACGATCCCGATGGTGTTCAGTACGCTCATCGCTTCCCTCCGGTGATCAGGCGGGCGAGGGAGAGGGCGGCGAGGAACCCGATCAACGAGCACACCACCACGATGTCCACGACCAGTTCGGTGTCGAGCCGAAAGCCCATCATGGCGACCAGACCGACGAACCCGAAGAAGACCACGTCGGAGGCGGCTCCCCGGTCGGCGGCCGAGGGGCCGATCAGGATGCGGTAGGTGGCGACGGCCATGGCCAGCACGATCGCGCCGATACCGATGTCGATGATCTCCATCAGCTACGTCCCCCCTTGCTCTTCGCGCCCTCGGGGGCGCCCTTGGGGCGGGTGACCGCCAGGATGCGGTCCTCCATGGCGTGGATCTCCTTCTGGAAGGACTCCCGGTCCTCCACGTAGAGGCCGTGCACCCACAGGGTGGAGGGGTCGCGTCGTACGGCCACCGTCACCGTCCCGGGGGTCAGGGAGATGAGGTTGGCCAGCATCGTGACCTCCAGATCGCCGGTCGCGCGGATCGGTACCTCGACGAAGGCCGGGGTGGCCGAACTGCCCGGGGTCACGATGTCCCACATGACCTGGAAGGTGGTCTTCACGATCTCCCCTCCGGCGTAGAAGGGGAACCAGAGCAGCCGTAGCGCCCATGTCAGGTAGGTCATCGTCCCAGCACCGCCTCGACGTATCCGGAGGTGTCCATCAGTCCGGCCGCGGCCTGCGCGCTCAGGTCCAGCAGGACCTGGGCGCCGAGGCCGATGCACAGGGTGGTCGCGGTCAGGATCAGGCCCGGGATGATCAGGGAGGTCTTGATCTTCGGTCGGGCGATCGTCTCGGTGACCGTGGAGCCGTTCGAGCCGACGGCGACGGGGGTCCCGTCACCGTTCTCCTCCTGGGGATCCTTGCCCCAGAAGACACCGCCCCAGATCTTCAGCATCGACATCAGGGTGATGAGGCTGACCCCGATCATCACGACCGCCACGGTCCATTGGGCGTCGTCCACGGCGGCGATGACCAACGTCAGCTTGGCGACGAAGCCGGAGAAGGGCGGCAGCCCGGCCAGGGAGAAGGCGGCACCCATGAACACCAGTGCCAGGAGGGGTTCGCGTTTGGCGATCCCGCCCAATCGATCCAGGGCCCCGGTGCCGTGGGTGTGCTCGATCGCCCCCGTCGACAGGAACAGGGACGCCTTCACGATCATGTGGTGGATCAGGTAGAACACACCGGCCATGAGGCCGATCTCGGTGAACAGGGCCACGCCCAGCAGGATGTAGCCGATCTGGCTGATCATGTGGAACACCAGGATGGAGCGGGTGGTGTTCTCGCCGACGGCCCCCAGCACACCGATGAGCATGGTGAGGGTGAAGGCGACGACGCCGATCCACAGGAACGTGGAGTCGCCGTCGAAGACCAGGGCGTACAGGCGGTAGATCGCGTAGATCGCGACCTTGGTGTGCAGCCCGGAGAACAGGGCGGTGATGGCCGGGGAGGCGAAGGGGTAGGTGCGGGCCAGCCAGCCGTGCACCGGGACGACCGCGGCCTTGATCGACAGGGCGAGGATGACCACGCCCATGCCGACCGCGACCATGGGCGACTCCTTGGCGGCTCCGGCGAGCTCGCCCAGGTGGACGGTGCCGGCGGCGGCGTAGACCAGGGCCACGCCGGCCAGGAAGATCGTCGAGGTGAGCAGGTTGACGGTGACGTAGATGCGGCCCGCGCGCAGGCGGCCCAACGCGCCGAGCATCGCCAACAGTCCGTACGAGGGCAACAGCATGACCTCGATGAACACGAACATGTTGAAGATGTCGCCGGTGAGCAGGGCGCCGGAGACACCGGCGGTGAGCACCAGCACCAGTGGCGCGAAGAACGTCTTCCTGTCGTCCCCGGTGGCCACCGCGAACATCGAACAGACCAGGGCCAACAGCGAGGTGGTCCACAGCATCAGCGCGCTGAAGACGTCCGCGACGAACGGGATCGCGATCCCGTTCGGCCACAGCCCCACGTTGTGGGCGTAGACGGCGCCGTCACGGGTCAGCCAGATCAGCCACGAGGCCGCGAGCATGACGGACGCGCTGGGGGCGAGGAACAGGGTCCTGCGCAACCACAGCGGCCCCGGTAGGAAGGTCAGCAGCCCCGCCGAAGCCAGGGGGACCGCGACGAAGAGAGGGAGCAACGCGGAATTCATGAGGCGTCCTCGGTGTCGTCGTCGCTACCGGAGGCGGCGAGGGTGAGCATGTAGATCGCGATGGAGAAGGCGATCACGATCGCGGTCAACACGAAGGCCTGGGGCAACGGGTCGGCCATGAACGGGGTCGTCCCGGACCCGACCAGGGGCTGGTCCCGGCGGAACACGCCGCCCGCCGACATGATCAGCAGGTTCACCGCGTGCCCCACCAGGAGGAGGCCGAGGACGATGCGGACCATGCCGCGCTGGAGCATCAGGTAGACGCCCCCCGCGACCATGATCCCGATGGTGATGGCGAGGGTCATCGCTTACCTCCGGAGGTGGAGCCGTTCAGGACGGTGGCGTCGCTCTCGACCGCGGGAGCGGACTCCTCGTCGTCGCCTTCGTCCTTCGACGGCGCCGTCGTGGTCCCGGAGCGGCCCGGTGGGGTGCCGCGTTCGAGACCGAGTTCGTTGAGCGCGGTGAGCAGCACACCGATGACCGCCAGGTAGACGCCGACGTCGAACACGAAGGCGGTCGTGAAGTGGAAGTAGTCGCCCCAGGCCAGCGGGATCTCCGCGTGCAGCGGCTTGAGGAAGGAACCGTCCACGAAACCGAGGAACCCGGAGAAGGCCGCGACCACGACACCGGCACCGATGATCGCCGGGTAGGCGAGTCGGATACGGGCCCTGGCGTCGCTGGGCGCCGCGAGGTAGAGGAGCGCGAAGGCCGAACCCCCCACGAGACCGGCGATGAAACCGCCACCGGGCTCGTTGTGTCCACGGAACAGCAGGTACAGCGACCACACGACCAGCAGCGGCATCAGGTAGCGGCCGACCGTCCGCATCAGGACGGTGTTGTCGGCGGCCGGGTAGGCGGCGTTGTCGGTGCTCACCACGACCTGGCGGGAGGCGTGCACCGGCAGCAGGTCGCTGGAGCGCAGCACCGCGATGATGATGAGCCCGGCCACGCCCAGGACGACCAGTTCGCCGAAGGTGTCCAGCGCACGGTAGTCGACCAGGATGGTGTTGACGACGTTGGTGCCGCCGGTGTCGGCCGGGGCGTGATCCAGCATGTACTCCGCGACGGCGGACAGTTCTCGACGTCCGGTCATCGCGTAGGCCGCCACACCGGCGCTCAGCCCGGCCGCGATGGCGATGACCGCGGTCAGGGCCTTGCGGCCGGCCTTGACCGGGTGGAACCGGCGGGGCAGTCGACGCAGGACCAGGACGGCGACGACCACCGTCAGGATCTCCACGAGGAACTGGGTGAGGGCCACGTCGAAGGCGCCGAGGAAGAACAGCCACAGCGCCACGGTGAAGCCGGCGACGCCGACCAGGGTCAGACCCGCCATCCGGGAGCGGGTGATGGTCGCGGCCAGGACGGCGACGGCCATCAGGCCCACGAGGACCCAGTCCAGGCCCACGGTGGTCTGTCCGGCGGGCGACGGCAGGTCCAGGCCGAACACCGCCACGACCGCGGCCAGGGCGACGATCAGCACGGTGGGGACACCCAGGTGGAAGGCGGGCGAGTCGCTGCGGGTGAGGTCGCCGGTGCGGCGGCCCAGACGGATGATCCCGCCGTGGATCGCCTCGAAGACGTTCACCCCGGAGAAGGGGACGAGGTCCCGGCCCGCCACGGTGTCGCCGACGCGGAGGCGCCAGGAGACCAGGGCACCGATGCCGATGGCGGCCATCGACATGAACAGCGCGGCGTTGAAACCGTGCCACAGCAGCAGGTGGGCGTCGGCCGCCTGGTGGGTGGCGTTGAACGCCACCTCGTCGACCATCGGGTCCAGCGCCGGGACGGTCAGGCCGAGCAGCAGACCGCCGAAGGACGCGGTGACGGCCGGGAGCCAGAAACCGGAACCGGCCTCCGTGGCGGCGGCCTCCCTGCTCCCCTCCTCGCTACGGGAGACACCGAAGAAGGTCCGGTACACGAAGCGGAAGGAGTAGGCGAAGGTGAACACCGAGGCGCCGACCGCGACGACACCGGCGAGCGGGCCGAACCAGCCCGGCCCGGGGGCGTGCAGGAACGACTCGAACAGGTTCTCCTTGCTGATGAAGCCGAGCAGCGGCGGGATGCCCGCCATCGACAGGGCCGACAGCGTCGCCACGGTCGCGGTGATCGGCATACGGTGCCGCAGACCGCCGAGCCTGCGCAGGTCACGGGTGCCGGTCCGGATGTCCACCAGACCGACGACCATGAACAGGGCCGACTTGAAGAGCGCGTGTGCCACGGTGTGCACGGCGGCGGCCACGAGGGCGGCCGGAGTACCCACACCGATGACCGCCACCAGCAGACCGAGCTGGCTCACGGTGGAGAAGGCCGCCAGCCGTTTGAGGTCGGTCTGTTGGAGGGCGAAGATCGCGCCCATCAGGGCGGTGATCAGACCCGCGGTGATGAGCACGACGTTCCAGAGCAGGACGTCGCCGAAGGCCGGGGTGAACCGCATCGCCAGGTAGATACCGGCCTTGACCATCGCGGCCGCGTGCAGGTAGGCGCTGACGGGGGTGCTGGCCGCCATGGCGTCCGGAAGCCAGTAGTGGAAGGGGAACTGGGCGGACTTGGTGAAGACCGCCACGATCACCAGCAGGGCCACCACCGAGACGAAGGCGGTGTCACCGGTCCACGAGGTGTCGGCGAGGATCTCGCTCAGGCTGGTGGTGCCGGTGCGCACGACCAGGAGGACGACCGCGCCCAGCAGGGCCAGCCCGCCCATGGCGGTGAGCAGGAAGGTGCGGATCGCCGGTCGGCTCGCGGAGGGGCCGGACAGCCCGATCAGGTAGAACGACGCGATCGTGGTGAGCTCCCAGAACACGAAGAGCAGCACGATGTCGTCGGCCAGCACCAGTCCCGTCATCGCGAACGCGAAGAGGGACATCAGGAAGTAGAAGCCGAGTCTGGGGCCCGAGGGGAAGTACCGGGTGGAGTACGCCATGATCAGCGTGCCGATACCGGTCACGAGCATGGTGAACAGCCAGCCGATGCCGTCCATCCGCAGGCTGAGCTCGACCCCGATCTGTGGGATCCAGGGGCGGGAGAACTCCAGCGGGGTGCCCGCGCCGAGGACCTGGGGCGCCTGTAGGGCGACCAGCACGGTCAGGGCGAGGAACACGGCGGCTATGGGCCATCCGGAGTCACGCCCCAGATACCTGTTCAGTAAAGGGGTGCTCGCGACGGTCACGGCGAGCACGATGAGGAGAAGCAGCAGCACCACGCCACTGTCCTTTCACGGCTGAGCACCACGAGGCGGGCCGGGGGAGCCGATGAGGGCCCGGCCGACGGACGCGGTGTGACGGAGCGGAAGGTGGTTCTCGGGGGGGTCTGGACGTCAGACGGGCCCCGGCGGGCAGGCACTGAGCTCGCCGTGGGCGTTGGTGCCCCAGGACGTCACGTATCCGTTGGTGCCGAGGGGAAGGCCGTGTTGGTCCGGGAGGACGGACGGCTCTGAGAAGCGGCTTCGCCGCAGGGCGCGGTCGGGCGCGGAGAGGTCGGGCGTCATGCGTTGGTCACTCCGGTGACATGGGTCGGTCAGGACGCCGACCAGTCTTCCCGGCACACCTTGAGCGGCGAGTGACGCCGCGCCCATGTTCGTCGATACGAGGGAGTATGTCCAGTTCCGGACGGTTTCTCTTGGGCGAGAATCCCTCGTCGACGCGTGGGCGTTCCCTTCAATATAACCCCTGAACAGGTAAAATAACCCTTCGCCCACGACTCGGTATCGGATGGCCTCAACCTGGGTACACCGGAGCTTCGAGGGCATATGGTCCTGTGCAGGTGTGCCGGGAAGACTGGTCGGCGAAGGCGTTGTCCCCTACCCGAAACCAAGGTGCCCATGTCGGAGACCACCGTTCACGGCGCGCGCGTCTACCGCTCGGAGTCGGCGGAGAGAAAGATCCGAGACTGGTGCGAGGACCGGCTCTCGGAATACCCCGATCTGCGCTCCCTCCCCGAGATCCCCACCTCGCTCGGCCCCACACGCGCCTTCCGTTTCGACGGAGGTCGGGGCGCGCCGGTGGTGGTGCTCGGCGGCACCAACTTCAACAGCGCGCTCAACGCCTCACCGGCCTCGGACATGACCGAGGAACGCGACGTCGTCCTGGTCGACCTCCCCGGCCAACCGGGGCTGAGCTGCGGTGTCCGTCCCAAGGGACACCGGGGTCGGGCCTACGGCGCCTGGTTCGACGAGGTGCTGCCCACGCTGGTGGACCGTCCCGCGATCGTGCTCGGTCATTCCCTCGGAGCGGCCGTGGCTCTGGCCGGGACCCCGTCCGCACTGGTCAAGGGGCTGGTCCTGGTCGGTCCGGCGGGGCTGACGCACGCGGCGACCTCGCCCGAGCTGATGCGCGTCACCCTTCCGTGGATGGTCGGTCCCCGCGACGACAAGAGCAGCAGGCTGCTGAACCTCATGAGCGGACCGGACTTCCGCCGGCCCCTCCACCCGTTCGCCGAATGGATGACGATGGTGGGCCGCTACTGTCGGACCAGCCTGGCGCCGGGTCCGCTGTCCACCGAGACACTGCTGGCCTGGCAGGGTCACAACGTCGCCGTGGTCACCGGTGAGGACGACACTTTCTTCCCGCCGTCCCGGCTGCACGCGCCGGCCCGCAGGTTCCTCGACACCGAGCTGTGCGTCCTGCCGGGCGCGGGTCACCTGGCCCCCTACGAGTTCCCGGAGGAGGTCCGGGAGCTGGTCACCCACGCCGACGGCCGAGGGGACGGGATCTCCCAGGGGTAGCTCGGCGCCTCACCCGTCCAGGAGACGGACGACGGTGTGCTCGCCGATGGCGGCCAGGAGGGGGTGGTCGTCGGTGGTGGTGATGAGCACCGAGGCGTAGACGACCGCCCAGGCACGGGCACGGGACCAGGTGTGGTCGTCCACGCCGGTGATCCGGTCGCGCAATCGCCCGTGGTCCTCGGGGCCGAAGGTCGTCCACGCGGTCGCCAGGTCGGTGGCGGGGTCCCCCGAGGTGAGGTCGCCGAAGTCCAGCACGGCCGCGAGTCCCGCGTCGTCGACCAGGACGTTGGCCGGGTGGAGGTCGCCGTGCAGCCACAGGGCGGGCCCCTTCCGGGCCGGGGTGTCGTCCAGCGAGTTCCACAGGTCGAGGAGTTCGGCCGCGCGAGGGTGGGACGACTCGGTGAGACGTTCGACGATCCGTGCGTGGCGATCGCGCAGGGGGACGCCTCGCACCGGGTTCCTCGGCGCGTCCTCGGGCGCGGGCACGTGCAACCGCTCCAGGAAGAGCGCGAGGGGTTCGACGAGGACGCCGCGTTCGCCGACCGGGACCTCCGCCGCCGTACGCCCCTCGAACCACGGGGCGACCGACCAGGGCCAGGGGTAGCCCCGACCGGGCGAGCCCGTGCGCAGCGGGACCGGAACGGGAACGCCCACCCGCGCGGCGATCTCGGGAAGCCGGCGCTGCTCGTTCACGATGAGCCGGGCCCCGGCCTCACGTCGGGGCATGCGCACGCACAACCGTTCGCCCAGCCTCAGCAGGACGTTGTCCCAACCGTGGGCGACCTCCTCGATCGGCAGGTCGGCCAGGTCGGGGTGCTGGTCGCGTAGGAGGGAACGGACGAGTGCGGGGGTGACGTCGACCTCCGCTTCGGGGGTGCGCATGGTTCCGGTGTCACCGGGCTCAGTAGTAGACCGCGAGGGGACCGTTGGGGCCGTCCACGACGGTCACCGGGGTCTCGAACACCCGGGTCAGCACCTCGTCGGTCATGATCCGCTCCGGGGTCCCGTACTCGACGACGGAACCGTCCTTGACCGCGCAGATCCGGTCGGCGTAGTGCCCCGCGAAGTTGATGTCGTGCAGCACGATCACGATCGTACGGTCCAGCTCCTCGGCCGCCCGGCGCAGGTGCTTCATCATCTGCACCGAGTGGCGCATGTCGAGGTTGTTGAGCGGTTCGTCGAGCAGGACGTACTCGGTGTCCTGGGAGAGCACCATCGCCACGTAGGCGCGTTGGCGCTGGCCGCCCGAGAGCTGGTCGAGGTAGCGGTGCTCCAGGTCGGTGAGGTCCAGGAAGTCGATCGCCCGGCTGACGATCTCCTCGTCGGCCACGGTCAGCCGACCCTTGGAGTAGGGGAAGCGGCCGAAGGCGACCAGCTGGCGTACGGTCAGACGGGTGACGAAGTGGTTCTCCTGCCGCAGGATCGACACGATCTTGGCCAGATCCTTGGACGCGGTCTCGACCACGTCGTACCCGGCGATCTCGATGGTGCCCTCGTCGAGACCGAGCAGTCGGCCCATCATGGTCAGCAGGGTCGACTTGCCGGCACCGTTGGGACCCACGAGCGCGGTCAGACCGCCCTTGGGGAGTTCCAGGTCCACGGGGCCGATCGTGACCTCGCCGCCGTAGTCCTTGCGCACACCCTTCAGCGTGATCACAGCCGGCCCTTTCTGAGAATGACGAACAGGAACACCAGGCCGCCGACGAGCTCGATGATGATCGAGACCACGCCGTTCGCGTAGAAGATGTTCCGCATGACGAAGTACGCGCCGCTGAGCACGACGAAGCAGGTCAGCACCGCCACCGGGAACACGTACCGGTGGTCGTGGGTGTCGGCGAACTGGTAGGCGAGGGTGGCCACGAGGAAGCCGAGGAAGGTCATCGGGCCGATGAGGGCGGTCGAGACCGCCATCAGGATCGACACCAGGAACAGCACGCGCATGGTCTCGCGGCGGTGGTTCAGCCCCAGACCCACACTGGCGTCACGACCGAGCGCGACGATGTTCAGCCGTCGCGAACTCCACAGCAGCACGGCGGCCGCGCCCAGACACAGCGGGACGGCGATCGGCAGGTAGGAGGCGTCGGCGTTGGCGATGTTGCCGAACAGGCGGGCGGCGAGCACGTCGAACTCGCTCGGGGTGAGCAGGCGCTGCATGAAGGTGGAGACCGAGGCCAGGCCGCCACCGATGACGATGCCGATCAGCAGCATGACCTGGAGGTTTCCGTATCTGCCGGACAGCAGCCAGCCGTACAGCAGCATCGAGAGGCCGACCATGAGCGCGATCTGGAGCAGGAACTGCGAGACCCCCTGGATCGCGATGATCCCGGCGACGCCGAGGAAGTACACGGCGGCGGTCTGGATCGCGATGTAGAGGGCCTCGAACCCCATGATCGAGGGGGTGATGATGCGGTTGTTGGTGACGGTCTGGAAGCTCACCGTGGCCACGGCCTGGCAGATCGCGACCACGATCATGACCACCAGGTTGGTGGAGCGCATCTCGGCGATGCGCCAGAAGCCGTCCGAGCCGACGGGCATCGGGTTGTTCCAGGCGAGCAGTCCGAAGGCGAAGCCGACCGCGAGGATCGAGAGGACCGTGACGATGGTCCAGTAGCGGCGGCGGGCACGCCCGGTGGACAGGGTTCGGGAGGTTCGCGCGGGGGGCGCCGCGGTGGGCGGTTCGGTCACGCGAGAGCGGGAAGCGGTCATCTCAGCCACGGCGACGCTGCCTCAACAGGAGAAGGACGAAGACGGCGGCCCCGACGACCCCGAGGATGAGGGAGACGGGGACCTCGAAGGGCATGATGATGGTCCGGCCGATCAGGTCGCACACGGTGACGATCCCGATCCCCAGCAGGCACACCCAGGGGAGGTTGCTGCGCAGGTCGTCGCCGCGCAGCATCGACACGACGTTGGGGACGATGAGCCCGAGGAAGGGCAGATTGCCCACGACCACGGTGACCACGCCGGTGGCGATCGCGATGAGCGTGGTGCCCAGCAGGATGATCCGGTTGTAGTTCAGGCCGACGTTGGTCGAGATCTCCTGGCCCAGGCCGGCGACCGTGAACCGGTCGGCGATGACGAACACGGCGACCGCCACGAGGGCCACGATCCACAGCAGTTCGTACTGGCCGCGCAGGACCGAGGTGAAGCTGCCGGCGAACCACACGCCCAGGTTCTGCAACATGTCGGTCTGGAGCGCGATGAAGGTCGACACCGCGCTGACCACCGCGCCCAGCATGATGCCCACGATCGGGACGATCAGCGAGGAGCGCAGGGTGACGCGGCGCAGGAAGAGGAAGAACACCATCGTGCCGATGAACGCGGCCAGGACCGCGCCGAACATGCGCGTGGTGATGCTCGCGCCCGGCACCAGGATCATGACCGTGAGCAGTCCGAGCCCGGCCCACTCGGTGGTGCCGGTGGTCGTCGGTTCGACGAAGCGGTTCTGCGTCAGCAACTGCATGACCAGGCCGGACATGGCCATGGCGGCGCCGGCCAGGACGAGCGCGATCGTGCGGGGGATACGGGTGATGGCGAACATCTCGCCGCCGTCCTCGGCGCCGAAGACGTCGTACACGCCGGTGAACAGCGACAGTACGAGCAGCGCGCCCACGACCGCGATGCCGACCAGCAGCTTCCAGTCGAACAGGCGGCCCTTGTTCCGTGGACGCGACGGGGGCGAGGTCACGGTCGTCATCGCCGGGGGCACCTCTCACATCGGTACGCGCCGGCGGTGACGGTGGCACCGCCGGCGCGTTCCCTTCGGTCGGACCGGATCAACCCCGGGCCTCCAGCGCGTCGGCGAACGCGTTGAAGAACTCGGTGTAGGTCTGGATGCCCTCGTTGGTGTAGGTGTCGACGGGCATGTAGACGATCTGCTCGTCCTTCACCGCGGACACGCCGGAGAGCGCCTCGGAGGCCGAGAGGATGTTCTCGGCGGTCTCGTAGCCGTCCTCGTCGGCGGCGACGGCGGCGTCGCGGTCCATCACGAGGATCCAGTCGGGGTCGGAGTCGGCGATCGCCTCGACGGAGATGTCGTCGCCCTGGTGGTCGTCGCTGGCGCCGTCGACCTCGAGAGCCGGGGTGAGGTCGAAGATGTCGAACGCCGGGCCGAGGGTACGACCGACGCCGGGGGCCAGGTAGCCGATCTCGCCACCGGAGGTGGTGACGGCCATGACGGTCTGGTCCTCGTCGTAGGCGGCCTCGACCCGCTCGACGGCGGCGTCGAAGTCGGCGATGACCTGTTCGGCCTCGTCCTGCTTGTCGAAGACCTCGCCCAGCACGGTGATCTGGCGCTTGAGCTCGGCGTCGAAGGGCTCGTCCTCGCGCGGGTCGAGCTCCAGGATCGTCGCGTCGGGCACGAGGGAGGCGATGTCGTCGTGGTACTGGGCGAAGCGCTGGCCGTTGACGACGAGGTCCGGCTCGGCGGCGACGATCGTCTCCAGGTCGGGCTCGTTGTGCGTGCCGACGTCGAGGATCGAGTCGTCCTCGATGTAGTCGATGGTGTCGGGCATGAGCGACACGGCGGCGGACAGCTCGACACCCCAGTCCGAGAGGGTCTCGAAGGTGCGGTTGTCGAGGGCGACGACCGAGGTGGGCGGCGTGGCCACCTACTGGGCGCCGTTGTTGTCCTCGACCTCGATGGTCTCGCCTTCGGCGGCCACGGAGTCCTCGGAGTCCTGAGCGCCGGCGGAGCAGCCGGCGAGCAGGAGGGCGGACGCCAGGGTCAGTGAGAGCGCGGTAATGGGATGCCCGGGGGACTTCATGGCGATTTCTCCTCCACGTGTGTGAACGAAGGAGAGCCTAACCTAACCATTGTCACGAAAAGGAGACGGGGGTCCCCTTTGAGAGGTTCTTCTCAATGGCGAAGGCCGAGGTGAGCGGGTCGGGAAGGTCGCTGTGAAGTTCCGATCGGGCGGTGGCGTCACTCGTCCGGGTGCAGGGTGAGCGTTTCGGTCGGCTCGGAACCGGAGATGTCGGAGAGCGTGTACAGGTCGATCCGTACGGTGCCCTCGCCGGTCGAGTAGACCTCCGCAGCGTTGAGCGAGGCCATGGACCACCGCGCGTCGTCGAAGCACGCCCCGGGTTCGATGCCGTCCAGGCCCGACTCGTAGCCGCGGTCGGTGTAGTTCTCCAGGGAGACGGTGCCGGAACAGCCCTGTTGTTCGCGCTCCGGCACCGAGAGCGTCGCCGAAGCAGCGCCCTCGGCGATCTCGACGACGACGCGCTGCCCCGAGCCGTTCACCCCCGCCCAGGTCCCGTCGACCTCGGAGCCGAACTCCAGAGAGGTGGGGGAGGGGGCGAAGACGTCCTCGCCCCCGAGGGCGCGCAGGCTCAGGACCACCGGGGCCGCGACCAGGGCCAAGGCCAGAGCGGTACCCCCGATGAGCGGACCCTTGCGGCCCGGACGCCGCGGTCCGGCGGGTACGGAGACCGAGGGGCGCTCTCTCGGCGGTGCCCCGTCGCCACCGTCGGATTCGGGGGGCGAGCCTTCGTCGTCCGGGGGGAGCGGTACGCCCGAAGCGTCGCTACGGGGCTTGTGCGTCTCCTGGGAGGGAGGGGAATCAGGGGAGAGGGAGACCCCGGGCGATGGACCGGATACCCGTGGCGCGGGGCCCTCGGAAGGAACGGCGGTGGGTCGTGCTTCGGCCGATGCCGGCACGGCGGGCGCGGTCTCGGTGATAGGGGGTGCCGCCTCCACGACCGGTGGGCCCGAGGGCGGGGGGAGCGCGGCGGTCTCGGGCGACTCGGCGGAGGCGGTCGGCCGAACGGCGTGGGCGGGCGTGTCGAGGTCGGGGGCCGGCTCCTCGACCGGGGCGGGCGTGGACACGGGCCCTCGCCCCAACAGACTGTGCAGGACGTCCAGGGAGGACGGCCGCCGCTCGGGATCCTTGGCCAGGGCCGCGGCGACCAGTGAGCGCAGCGGCTCGGCCAGCCCGCCCAGGTCCGGGTCCACCTTGAGCACCTTGTGCAGGACCCCCGGCACCGTGGCCGCCTCGAAGGGCGCCTTCCCGGTCGCGGCGAACACCATCACCGAACCCCAGGCGAATACGTCCGTGGCGGCCGTGACCCGGCCGTCGGCGATCTGTTCCGGCGACATGTACCCCGGGGTGCCGATCGTGGACTGGGTGAGGGTGCCCGAACCCTCGATGATCTGCGCGATCCCGAAGTCGATCACCCGAGGTCCGCCCCGGGCCATCAGGATGTTGCCGGGTTTGAGGTCGCGGTGCACGATGCCGGCCTCG
The DNA here is from genome assembly GCF_000710955.1 of Nocardiopsis alba. Lineage (NCBI taxonomy): Bacteria > Bacillati > Actinomycetota > Actinomycetes > Streptosporangiales > Nocardiopsidaceae > Nocardiopsis > Nocardiopsis alba. The sequence goes on along the minus strand of NZ_BAZE01000003.1, from coordinate 480,869 downwards.
TGCACGGCCACCAACGCGGTCGCCACCGACACCGCCAGACGGGTCAGGTCCCCACCGCGCAGAGGACCCTCGTCGAGGACCGTCCGGCGCAGAGTGGGGCCCTCCACGTACTCACTGACGATGTGGGCCGGTGGGGAGGTGAAGTCGGCGTCGATCACCGCCGCGGTACAGAAGGAGGCCACCCGGGCGGCGGCCTCGGCCTCCCGCTCGAATCGTCTTCGCGTCCCGGGATCGGTCATCCCCTCCGGAGAGAGGGTCTTCACAGCGACCCTCCGTCCCGAGGGTTCGACCGCCAGGTACACGGTGCCCTGCCCACCGGAGCCGAGGCGCCCGAGGAGGCGACGATCGCCGAGGCGCTCGGGATCGTGGGGCTGTAGGGCTTCCAAGGGGGGTGTCACCGGGAACCTTCGAGACTCGGGGACGGGGGCCGCCCCGGGGCGGGGCATGACGGGGCCAACATACCGAACACGCGACCGCCCCGGGGGCACCCCGACGGACCCGTCGGATCAGGTGCGACGATCCCGCTCCCGTGCCCGCGCCGACTCGGTGTGCGCCCCCGGCTCGGTGTCCGGCAACGGGACCGCGCGCAGGACCTCGTTCGGCTCGTTGTACTCGGCCGCGGGGGCCGCGCGCAGGGCGCTCACGATCTCCTCGTCGGCTCCGGCCTCCAACGCCGTGTCGATCAGCGTGTCCCGGGTCACGGGGAAGCGCACCCCCTCCAGGATCCGTCGGAGCCCCTCGATACCGCGTTCGACGCCCATGTCGCCCCCTCGATCGTGAAAGGGGCCGGCCGTGACCCGCCGGGGCGGAGCACGGCCGGCCCCGCACGGACACAGAGGGGACTACCCGGACGTGAAAGGCCTCAACCCCGCAGGTCACGGCATCGGATCAGCCTTCGTCGGGCCAGATCGGGTCGCCGCCATCGTGGACGGCCTCCAGGTAGCGGGTGTCGAAGAGCGGCCCCAGGTCGGGGATCTCGTCGAGCTCTCCGTTGTCCAGAAGGGTCTCCCCCTCCCGCTCGGTCAGTTCGAGTTCGACGAAGCCGCGCGGCTCGCCCTCGGGCGTCGAGGAGGCCACAAGATCGCGTTCGGTGTCCCACACCTGGAGGTTGTGCTCGGTGTCGTAACCGGCCAGGTCGAGGTCGGCCGCGTATCCGACGCACTCCTCGGCCTCCTCCGAGCAGTGGTCGAAGGCCCGGGCGACGGCACGAAGGAAGTCCTCGGTGGCGGTGGGGTGCTCCTCGGTCCATTCGGGTGAGGCGACCATCACCCCGAAGGAGCCCACGACACCGAAGTCCTCGGGCAGCCACTGGGTGTACTCCTCGCCCATGGCGTCGAGGCGGTGGGGCTCGTTGGAGCGGAAACCGGTGAGCGCCTGGACCTGACCTCGGGGCAGGACCCCGGGGTCGTAGCCGGCCTCGACCTGCTCGATCGAGTCGAGGTCGACGTCGGCGGCGACCAGCATCGCCTCCAAGGGCGCGGGCAGCAGGCTCTGGTGGCCCAGGGTCCCGCCCTCCAGGTCGGTGAGGTCCTTCACGTCGGTTCCGGTCAGGAGGGTCGCGATGGGCACGTGCCCGTAGGTGGCCAGCCCGACGATGCGGTGGTCGCGCGCGTCGGCTTGGAGGACCTCGGCCTCGTTGCTCATGGCGGTGAAGTGGGCGGTGCCGGCGGACACGAGTTGCGCGTTGCCCATCAGGTCGCCGTTGCCCGGCTGGATCGTCACGTCCAGGCAGAGGGAGTCGAAGAGCCCCATGGCCTCCGCCGCCACGACCTCCAGCTGGGTGACCGAGGCCTGGTAGTGGTAGCCGGTCACGAAGGTGATCGGGCCCGCCTCGCGGTTGGTGTCGCACCGCTCCTGGTCGATGATCACGGCGACGTCCCGGGCGTCGTCGTCCCCGCCGCCGCAGGCCGTGGCGAGGAGGGCGGTGGCGGCCAGCGCGGCGGCCGGGCCGAGAAGGCGGGACCGGCGGCGGTCGTGAGCGGACATGCGGAGGATCTCTCTCTTCGGTGCGGAGCGCTGGAGGGCCTGGTTCAGGCGCGGGTGGAACGGCGGGACTCGTGCCAGAACAGCAGACGCCGTTCGGCCAGGGTCACCAGGGCGAGCAACAGCACGCCCATCGCGGCCAGACAGGCGACCCCGGCGTAGACGTGGTCCAGTCGGGCGGTGGAGGCGGAGTTGCGGATCATCGTGCCCAACCCGCCGGAGGAGCCCGCCGCCACGAACTCGGCGACCACCGCTCCGACCAGGGACAACGGGAGCACGACCCGGAGCGCGGCCAGGGTGTAGGGGAGGCTGTTGGGGATGCGCAGGCGCAGCAGCACCTCCCAGCGCGAGGCGTGCAGGGTCCTGAAGACGTGCAGAACCGGCACGGGCACCGAACGCAGACCCGTGGCGACGTTGATCAGCACGGGGAAGAACGTGATGATCGCGGTGACCACCACCTTCGGGGTCATGCCGAAACCGAAGGCCACGACCAGGGCCGGGGTGATGGCGACGACGGGTGTGACGTTCAGGACCACCGCGAACGGCATCACCGCGCGTCGCACCACCGGGATCTCCGACATCAGCAGAGCCAGGAGGAAGGCCGAGCCGGCGCCCACGCCCACCCCGACCAGGGCGATGCCCAGGGTGGCCCAGGCGTTGGTCAGAAAGAGCGTCGGGTCGCCGGTCAGGGCCGCCCCGACCTCCCCGAGCCGGGGCAACAGGTAGGGGTGCGCGTCGGCCACCGCCGACCAGGCGACGGCCAGTACGAGCAGGACCACGACGGCCGGCGACCACACGAAGGGGTGGAACACCGAGCGGCGCCGGGCACGGGACACGGCCGGAGGGGACGTCTCCGGCGTCGGACGGTTCTCGGCCGGGCCGGAGGTGGTGACGCCGACGGCGCGGCCCTCGTCCGGTCCGGTGGTGCGGGTGACGATGCCCGCCTCCTCTCTCACAGCGGGACGAGGTCGTCGGGGGCCGCGCCGGCCTTCCATGCGCGCTGGAGCGAGGCGCGGACCCGGTCCTCCAGGTCGTGCATGTGCGGTCCCTTCACGATGTCCTTGTCCCGTGGCCGGGGCAGGTCGACGTCGAGGACCTCGTGCACACGGCCGGGGCGGGCCGACATCACGACGATCTCGTCGGAGAGCACGACCGCCTCGCGCACGGAGTGCGTCACGAACACGACCGTGGTCGCGCGGCGCTGCCACAGGCCCAGGAGCTGGTACTGGAGCGCCTCGCGGGTGAACTCGTCGAGGGCGGAGAAGGGCTCGTCCATCAGGAGCACGTCCGGGCGCAGGGCGAAGGCCCGGGCGACCGCGACCCTCTGGAGCATGCCGCCGGAGAGCTGGTGCGGGTACTGGTCGGCGGCGTCCTCGAGCCCGACCGCGCGCAGCAGTTCGTCGGGCGGGTCGACCTCCTTGCCGGAACGCCGGTTGACCTTGCCGGGAAGGGCGACGTTGGCGCGGACGGTGAGCCAGGGGAGCAGGGCGGGGGTCTGCGACACCAGGCCGATGGCCTTGCGGCGACTGGCCCGCCGTGGACTCTCACCGAGCAGGGAGACGCTCCCGGTGTCGTGCCCCTCCAGACCGGCGAGGATCCGCAGCAGCGTGGACTTGCCGCAACCGCTGGGGCCGATGAGGCTCACGAAGCGACGGTGGGGGATCTCCAGATCGATGTCCTGGAGCGCGGGCCGGTCGGGCCGTGCGCCCGGATGGCGTTTGGTGAGGCCGCGCACCTCGATCCCGGCGGTCACCGCGGGTCCGTGAGGCTCGGCCGGGCGTGCCGGGCCCGGGTGTGGTGTCGCACTGTGCACTCTCCAGGTGTTCGTCCTCGGGCGGGCCGGGGCCGTCGATCCGGCCCGTGACACCCGCCTGCGGGTCCCCACCAAAGTGACGATAGTGCACGAAAGTCTCTTCCTGCTCGCTGCTGTGCGCTTGTTCACCCTGTTCAGAGGGGGTGTTCCCGGAGGGACTCGTACCCCGTCGGGGCCGGGTCGATCCCGTTACCGCTGGTCCGGCCGGAGAAGGGGTGTTCCCAGCGTCTCGGAGGGGGTGTGGGATGGGGCACAGCGCGGAGGGGACCGCTTGAACTCAAGCGAGGTCGAGGTTCTACGGTCGGTCTCACGCTCCGCCCCGAGAGAAAGAGGCCCCCGTGAGTACCGAGATCCCCCGACGCGCCACATGGCGGGAGTGGCTGGCACTGGCGGTGATGACGCTGCCGCTGCTCATGGTCGCCACCGACATGACGGTCCTGTTCCTGGCGTTGCCCTCGATCACCGCGGACCTCTCCCCGAGCGGCACTCAGATGCTCTGGTTCCTGCACGCGGGCGAGTTCCTCGCCGTGAGCCTGGCCCTCACGATGGGCTGGCTCGGCTCCAAGGTGGGGCGCCGTCGTCTGCTGATGACGGGGATCGCCCTCTACGGTCTGGCCTCTCTGGCGGCGGCCTTCTCCCCGACCCCCGAGGCGCTGATCGCCTCCCGGGCGCTCATGGGGGTGGCCGCGGCGACGATCATGCCCAGCGTCATGGCCCTGCTCCGGGTCATGTTCGCCGAGGCGCGGCAGTTCTCCCTGGCCGTCGCGGTCGTCATGAGCTCCTTCTCCACCGGTATGGCCCTCGGCCCTCCGCTCGGCGGGCTCGTCCTGGAGCACTTCTGGTGGGGTGCGGTCTTCCTGTTGAACGTTCCGGTGGCGGCGCTCCTCCTGCTCTTCGCCCCGTTGCTGCCGTCGCGGAAGGAGGAGATCGAGGGCGGTGTGGACATCCCCAGCGTCCTGCTGTCCATGGCCGCGATCATCGCCCTCGTCTACGGACTCCAGGAGATCGCCGAGAGCGTCTCCTCCGGCGGCGGTCCGCTCTGGCCCTACACGACCTCGGTGGCGGTCGGTCTGGTCCTGGCGGTGGTGTTCGTCCGAAGACAGTTGCGCCTTCCCGAGCCGCTCATGGACATGCGCCTGTTCGCCACCCCCGCCTTCTCGACGAGCCTCGGCGTCATGCTGCTCATGCTCCTGGGGATCGGGGCCGCCGACATGCTGCTCGTGCAGTACCTCCAGACCACGCTCGGGATCTCTCCCGGGCACGCCGGTCTGCTGATGATCGCCCCCGCGGTCGCCTCGATCGTCGGTGGGATGGTCGCGCCGCTGCTCGTCCGCTGGATCCGTCCCTCCTACGCGATGGGCGGCGGACTGCTCCTGGGAGCGGGGTCGGCGCTCGCGCTGGGTCTGATGGTGGGGCGGGCCGGGGTGATCCCCCTGATCGTGGCCGCCTCGGTGCTGGCGCTGGCCCTGGGCCCGCTGTTCACCCTCGGCGCCAACCTCATCGTGGTGAGCGCCCCGGTGCGCAGGGCGGGGTCGGCGGCGGCCATGTCCGACGTCGGAAGCGGTCTCGGGTACGCGCTGAGCCTGGCCGTACTGGGCAGTCTGTCGACGCTGGTCTACCGGAGCGGGCTGACCGGCCCGGGGGTCGAGGACCTCTCGCCCCAGGACCTCGAAGCGGCCGGGGAGAGCGTGGGGGGTGCCGTCGGCGTGGCCGCGGGGCTCCCGGCGGAGGAGGCCTCGGGGCTGTTGGACACGGCCTTCGCGTCCTTCACCACGGCGGTCCAGACGGGTTACGTGTTCGGTGCGGTCGTCCTGGTCCCGGCCGGCCTCGGGGTCCTGTGGCTGCTGCGCCACACCCGTCTCGACGCCACGGAGGAGACCGATGGGGACCGCGCCTCGGAGAGCGGCGCGGCGGAGGACGAGGAGCACGACCTCGCGCACCTGAACCGGTGAACCCTCCGCTCCCGCTCGGAGCGGGAGCGGTCGGGGCCGGAGCCGACCGGACGGCTCCGGCCCCGACGCGTCTCAGGCGGAGGCGGCCCGCGCCATGCGGAGCTGGCCGATCTCGGCGGCGTTCTTCATCAGCTCCGCGTTGACCCAGGCCGCGGTGTGCGCGTTGGTCCGACCGGGCGCCCCCTGCCAGGGGAAGGCGGCCGGTGCGTCGAGGTCGATCTCCCGCAGGGCCTCGGCCCACTCCTCACAGAGCTCGCGCATCCAGGTCACGGCCTCTTCCCCGCCGGGCCAGTGGACGTCGGTGCGTTCGCGGACGGGGCGCCTCAGGGTGTGGTCGAGGGTGGTCGACCACCACCAGCCGATGTGCCAGGTGAGCCAGGCGATGGTCGGGACCGGAACGGGGTCGGGTTCCTCGTCGGCCCAGTCCGGCACCCAGCGGCCTCGATCGTCGAGGTGGACGGTCCAGCAGAGGGGAGCGGGCTCCCAGAGGTGATCGTCGGGGAGCAGCCGCTCCAGGTGGTATTCGAACAGGGCCCGGGTCAGTTCGTACTGGTCGAGCAGGAGGTCACGGCGAGGATCGGACATTCATCGGATCCTGCCAGGCGGGCCCCGGGAACGGTACTCCTTTTCCGGGGCCCGCGAGCCGTCAGTGGGAGCGGTTCAGGATCCTCCGGCCGCCGAGGACGATCAGCGCGGCGATGGTCACCGAAACGGCGGCCGCGTACATCGGGGCCCCGGGGGAGAGCGCCTGGGCGATCGCCGAGGCGGCGGGCGGCGCGGCCGCTCCACCGAGGAAGCGCACGGCCGAGTAGGAGGACGAGGCGACCGCCCTGGGCAGGTCGGTGGCCTCCATGACGCTCTCGGTGAGCACGGTGTTGAGTACGCCCAGCAGGAGTCCGCCCACCACGATGCAGGTGATCAGGCCCGGGGTGGAGGAGATGAACAGTCCGGCGGCGACGAGGTCGACGGCGAGCAGGAGCAGCGTCGTCCACAGGATGTGGGTGCGCGGCCACCGCGAGGTCAGCGCCGGGGCGAGGAAGACCGAGGTGACGGCCAGGCCCAGGCCCCAGCCGAAGAAGGTCAGGCCCAGCCCCATCTCGTCCAGTCCCAGGGGGAAGGGTGTGTAGGCGAGCAGGACGAAGAAGCCGATGTTGTAGAACAGCGCGGCGCAGGCCAGGACGAGGAGTCCGGGTTCGCGCAGGGCCTTGAAGGGCGCGGAGATCGGCATCGGGGTGGGGCGTTCGTCGCCTGAACGCAGCAGGACGGAGACGGCGATGAACCCGATCGCCATGAGCGCGGCGGTGCTGAAGAAGGGACCCCGCCAGCTGATGCCGCCGAGCAGCCCGCCCAGCAGGGGGCCGGTGGCGATGCCCAGGCCGAGCGCGGCCTCGTAGAGGACGATCGCGGAGGAGGCGCCTCCGGAGGCGGCGCCGACGATGGTGGCCAAGGCGGTGGAGATGAACAGGGCGTTGCCCAGGCCCCAGCCCGCGCGGAAGCCGATCACCTGCTCGACGTTGGCGGACAGCCCGGCCAGGGCGGCGAACACCACGATGAGTCCGAGCCCCAGGAGCAGGGTGCGCTTGGCGCCGATGCGGCTGGAGACCCAGCTGGTGAACAGCATGGTGAGGCCGGTGACCACGAGGTAGCTGGTGAACAGCAGGGAGGTCTCGGTCTGGGTGGCGTCCAGGCTCGCTGAGATCGCGGGCAGGATCGGGTCCACCAGTCCGATGCCCATGAAGGCGATCACGCAGGCGAAGGCGACGGCCCACACCGCCCGCGGCTGGTGGAGGATCGAGGACTCCTCCTTCACCCAGGTGGAGGCGGCCTCCTTCGCCTCCGTGTGCTCTCGGGTCGTGCCCGCCACCATCGCTGCCTCCTGTCCGAGGGGGAGATCGGCCGTCCGGTCGGAGGTCCCCGTTCTTACATAGGAAATCTATATAGGTTTCCTATGTTAAGACTCGTGGGAGGGTTCGGACAGGGGGAGAGAGGGTGATCCCGCGCACCAAGGGGAGGCGACGGTCCGGGTCAGCGCTCCGTACGCTCGCGCAGTCGGGAGTCCAACAGCTCGACGGTCTCGGCCAACAGGGCCCGCTCGGACCCGGTGAGGTCGTGGAACAGCGGCTCCAGTGCTCGCCCGGCCCGGTCGCGCCAGTCCTCCAGAGCGGCCTCGCCCGTCCCCGTCAGCTCGTGGAGATGGGCCCGGCCGTCGTCCGGGTCCGGGCGTCGCAGGACGTGGCCGTCGCGGATGAGCGCCTCGACGATCGTGGTCATCGTGGGCTGGCGCACCCGACAGTGCTCGGCCAGGACCCCCAGTCGAAGGGGTCCCTTCTCCTGGAGCACGCTCAACGCCCGCCAGGTGGCGGGGGAGGTGCGCTCGCCGGTCTCCTGGGCGGCGTACCGCCCCAGGCGTTGGCTGATGTTGAGAAGGCGGACCAGCAGTCCGGGGATGCCGTCGTCGGTGCTCTGTCCCGCGTCGTTCGAGGTTGCGTCCACACCCCCAGGCTAGGTCGTGTTCCCGCGGATGGCCCCCCGGTGCGGCCTTCGTGGCGGGGGTTGACCAAAAGCGTAAGTCACTGCTTACATAAAAACGTGGATGTTCTGGAGGCGATCGGAGAGCCGAACCGCCGACGCGTGGTCGAGATCCTGTCCGAAGGAGAACGCTCCGCCGGGGAGATCGCGGCGCACTTCGCCATCAGTCGTCCGGCGGTCTCGCAGCACCTCGCGGTACTGGTGGACGCCGGGGTGCTGGTCGTACGCGACCTCGGACGACGACGGCTCTATTCGATCAACGGGCCCGCCCTGGACGAGGTGGGCGACTGGCTCGACGAACAGCGAGTGCGCTGGAATCGGGCCCTGGACGCCCTGGAGAGGGCGATGGACGAGGGAGAGACATGAGCGACGCGCGCGACCTTCGCGGCACACTCGGCATCGGCGACGACGGAGCGTTCGGGATCCGCTTCGAGCGGTTGCTCGGCCATCCTCCGGAGCGGGTGTGGGCCTGGATCACCGAACCGGAGCGGTTGGACCGCTGGCTCCCCGGCTGCGCCATCGACGCGCGCGTGGGCGGCGAGGCCCGATTCGACTTCGGCGACGAGGGTACGGCCACCGGAACGGTCACCGAGGTCGTGCCACCGGGACGGAGCGGATTGCTGGTCCACGGCTGGAGTTGGGAGGGCGTGCCCGACTCCGTGGTCCGCTGGCAGCTGGAGGAGGCCCCCGGCGGCACCCGCCTCACCCTCGTGCACCGTGAGCTCGTGCCCGAACCCGCCGTCGACTTCGCGATCGGCTGGCACGTCATGTTGGACGCTCTGGCCCTGGCCGCCGACGGAGAGCCCACCGACACGGTGTGGGACTCCGTCGAGGAGATCGCCGGACTCTACGCCGTCGAGCTCCGAGACTGACCGCGCACGCGAAAGAGCCCGGGTGGATTCCTCCACCCGGGCTCCGATCCGTCCGCCCTCACCGGACGGGCCCGCTCACACGGTCGTGCGTCCTACAACAGGAAGACGCTCGCGACCATGATCGCGCCGAACGCCGCCAGACCCTCGATGGCGGTCGCCACCGTGAGCGTGCGGTACGCGGTGGCCACCGGGATGCGGCTGAGCTGGGAGACGACCCAGAAGTAGGAGTCGTTCGCGTGGGAGACGACCATCGCGCCCGCACCGATCGCGAGGACGCTCAGGACCATGCCCTCGGGCGAGTCCAGACCGAGCGAACCGAGGATCGGGGAGAGCATGGCCGAGGTGCTGACGATCGCCACGGTGGACGAACCCTGCGCGCTCTTGAGGGCCGCCGCGATCAGGAACGGCACGGCCAGGCCGAGGCCCAGACCGGTGAGGTTCTCCGACAGGAAGTCGGTGATCGAGGAGGCGGCGAGCACGCCACCGAAGGCCGCGCCGGCACCGGTGATCAGCAGGATCGGGGCGGAGACGCGGATCGACTCGTGGATCTGCTCGTTGAAGCGGGCCATCTTGCCGTTGCCGCGCAGCAGCAGAATCGCGGAGAACAGGCCGATGATCAGGGCGATCACCGGGGTGCCCAGGAAGGCCACGACGTCGAAGACGGTGCCTTCGCCCATCGGGTGGGAGGGCAGCTTCGCGATCGAACCGGCGCAGATCAGGGCCAGCGGCAGCAGGATCGGGAAGAACGCCAGGAAGGCGTTGGGCAGCTTGCCGTAGCTCTCGCGCAGCTCCTCGTAGGACTGCGTGGTGATGTCCTTCTCGCTCTCGGCGGGGAGCGGCGTGAACTCCTTCTTCGAGAGGAAGGTCGCGTAGACCAGACCGGCGAGCGCGGCGACGGCCGAGACCGGCAGACCCACGGCGATGATGAGGCCGAGGTTGTCGGTGATGCCGAGGTTCTCGGCGGCGGCCAGCGGGCCCGGGGTCGGCGGCACCATCGTGTGCGTGGCGTACAGACCGGTCATCAGGGCGACCGAGGTGGCCAGCGCGGAGACGCCGGTGCGCACGGTGATGGCCTTGCGCAGCGAGTTGAGGATGACGTACCCGGAGTCACAGAACACCGGGATGGAGACGATGTAACCGATGATGGTCATCGTCAGGTTCGGGAAGCGGGTGCCGATCACCCGGATCAACGCCTCGGCCATCGCGATCGCGGCGCCGGAGCGCTCCAGGATCACACCGATCATGGTTCCGAAGAGGATGACCAGACCGATGTTGCCGAGGGTGTTCCCGAAGGACGTCGTCACGGTGGTGACGATCTCGTCCGCCGGGAGACGGAAGGCGAAGGCGCCGATGATGGCGGCGCCCATCAGCGCGAGGAAGGGGCTGATCTTCCACCGCGCGGTGACGAGCACGATGCCCGCCACCAAGAGGAGGAGGATGAGGAGGTCGATCACGGGCGTGGTTCCTTAGTGGGTGCCCGGCACAGGTTGCACGGTGCTCGGGAGCGCTGGGTGTGTGAGAAGCCGACAGCACTGGTAGGCCGTCGAGGTGATCTCGGGAAGGGTCTCCTCCCGCATCTCCTCCAAAGTCCGGGGACCTCGGGCGATGGAGAAGGCCGCGGTGACCCCGGAGCGGCGGAGTTCCTCCGCCGTGACCGACACACTGCCCGCGATCACCACGACGGGCACGTGCTCGGGGGTGAGACGACGCACCGCGTCGACCACCTTGCCACCGAGGGACTGGCTGTCGAACCGTCCCTCACCGGTGAGGACGAGGTCGGCCTCGCCCAGCAGCCGGTCGGCGTCGAGGACCTCGGCGACCATACGCGAACCCGGAACGAGTTCGGCGCCCAGGAGAGCGGACATGGTCACGGGGATTCCTCCGGCCGCACCCATGCCCTCGACCTCGCGCAGGTCCTGTCCCGTGGCTTCGGCCAGGACGTCGGCGAGACGGGCCAGCCCGGCGTCGAGCACCCGGACGTCCTCCGGAGAGGCGCCCTTCTGCGGACCGAAGACCGCCGCGGCGCCGCGCTCCCCGACCAGCGGGTTGGTGACGTCGCAGGCGATGCGCCAGCGGACCGAGCGGGCCCTCTGGTCGAGCCCGGACAGGTCCAGCGAGGCCAGGTTCATGAGCTCTCCGCCCCCGTCGGGGAGTTCGGAGCCCTCGGAGTTCAGGAAACGCACGCCGAGCGCGCTCAGCATGCCGGTTCCGCCGTCGGTGGAGGCCGAGCCTCCGATGCACAGCAGGATCTCCTCGACGCCCTGGTCGAGGAGGGCCGAGACGAGGGGGCCCACCCCTCGGCTGCTCGCCGTGCGTGCCTGGAGCGGGACGTCGGCGACACCGGGCAGGCCGTTGGCCTCGGCGGCCTCGACCACGCCGGTGCGACCGTCGGCCGAGACCCCGTACCGGGCCCGGGTGGGTCGGCCGAGGGCGTCGGTGGTGTCGACGGTGAGGGCCTTGGTGCCCCAGGCGCCCAGTAGGGCGTCGAGGGTCCCTTCGCCTCCGTCGGCGAACGGCAGGGTGTGGACGGACACGGCGACGCCCCGGTCGGCGTAGGCCTCCCGGGCTCCGTCGGCCATGGCCTCCGCGACCTCGATCGCGGACGCACTGCCCTTGAACGAGTCGGGGATCGCCACGACGCGCACGGCGTCCGTCGTCTCGTCTTGTTCGCGCATCTCCTTGGACATGACGCAGAGCATAGAATCCGATTCGGGACATTTCGACGGCGGTGCGCCCAGACTTCCCAAAGGTTCACACGGTGAATATGTGCGAAGTGCCCAAAGCGGCCTCGGCGTAGAGACACATCTGCAATGTGGTCAGGTGTGCCGACTCCCGGACGTCCAGATCGGTGGCCTCACGAATCCGCTCGACCCGCTGGAGCAGCGTGTTGCGGTGCACGAACACGGCGTCGGCGGCCTCGCGCATCGAGTGGGTCGAGGCCATCGCGACGACGGTCCGCCGTTGGGCGTCGGTGAGCGTCGAGACCCGCGCGGCGATCCGATGGAGCGTGCGGCGTGGCAGGTGCGCCACGGCCACCGCGATCTCCCGTGACCAGGGTTCGGGGCATCGCACGGTGGGCAACAGGCCCACCCGGCGGCAGAGCGCCCGCGATTCCTCCGCGTAGGACATCAGGGCCTCGACATCGTCGGTCATGGGGGCCTGGGTGTGCCGACTCTCCGCAGGCAGCCGCAGTGCGTCCGGGGAGGGTGCCCGACCACTGCCGATCAGCCACAACGCGCCGTGCAGCACGGCGGCCCTGCGGTTGCCCTTGCCGTTCACCCGCGCGGCGGCGCTCTCGGCCAGCGGGGGAGGGGTGGCCCCGCCGTCGGGGCGCGAGGTGCCCGCCGCCCACAGGGCCAGTGACCAGGGCGGGTTCAGGCCGGCGGAGGTGAGTCGGCCCCGGGCGTCCTCCGGGCGGGTGGTGCCCGAGCTCAGAGCCGCGATCAGGTCGCGGGCCTCGGTGTGCCGTCTGCTCACCGCGTCCTGTGCGTGCTCTTGGGCGATGAGCAGCTGGACGGTGAGGGCGACCACCCTCGCCAACGGCGCGACCTCGCGGGGGCTGCCGGTGACGCCGACGACCCCGCGCAGCTCACCGTCGATGAAGAGGGGTTCGTTGGCGCCGGGGCGGTCGGAGGTGCCGGGTTCGGGGACGGTCACCAGAACGCTGCGGCGTTCGGCGATGGCCCGCTGCGCCCCCCTGTGCAGACTGCCCACCCGGGAGGGGTCGAGACAGGCGATGATCGTCCCGTGCTCGTCCATCACGTTGATGTTGTAACTGATCGTGGGTGCGATGAGGTCGACCACCCGCTGGGCGAGTTCGCTGCTCAAGGGCGCCCGCCGCCGGTCTTCGGGCATAACCCAAGGATACGGGGACAAAGGCCGGGAGGGGCGTCTCATGGGTCCCGTATCCGGGAGGAACAGGGTGATCACCGACACGGGGTCGGGCCGTCCCGTCCGGGGTGGACGGGACGGCGTTGTGCACATACGCCGGGCGCGGTCGGTCAGCCGAGGTTGAGCCAGATGGCGACGGCGTCCTCGTCGCCCTGGTTGGAGATGCGGTGCGGGGTGGTGGAGGGGTACATGATCGAGTCGCCGGCGCGGACCTGGTAGCTCTCGAACCCCACGTCCACGGTGAGGACGCCGCTCACCACGTTGCCGATCTCGTGGCCGCCGTGGCGGACGAACTCGGCGTTCTGGCTGGAGTAGGAGCCGGGCGGATAGACCGACTCGAAGTAGTTCATGCCCGGGACCGAGGCCGGGGTGAGCCGTCGATAGCGCACCCCGTGGTCGAGTTCCAGGGTCGCGGCGTCGTCCCGGCGGCTCAACGCGACGCCGCCGGTGGTGGCGGTGCCGGAGGACGGCGGGTCCCAGTGCGGTCCGGGTGACTCGCCGAACGGGGTGCTGTAGGCGTCGGGATCGGGCGGAGCGCCGACCTCCCCTCCGAACACCGAGGCCATCGGTACGTCCAGCTCGGTCATGATCTGGTACAGCCGGGTCACCGAGGGGCGCATCTTGCCACGTTCGATCTGGGAGAGGGCGCTGGCGCTGATGCCGAGGCGTTCGGCGAGCCGGCTCAGGGAGAGGCCGCGTTCCGTGCGGAGTTCCCGGATGCGCCGGCCGAAGCGCTTCCCGTCGAAGGGCGGGGAGTCAGGGGGTCTCGTGGCGTCGTCCATCGTGTCGCCCAGTATAGATTCCCGTTCTTCGGCTTGAAGCTATTGCTTCAGGAGGTGTGAAGTAATAGCTTCAAATGTGTGGGACGTCACCCCCTGGTCCCCTGACGAACCGGAAGGACCCCCCATGCGCATCCTGCTCGTCAACGTCAACACCTCCGAGGCGGTCACCGAGGCTCTGGGATCCCAGGCCCGCGCCGTCGCCCGTCCGGGCACCGAGATCGAGGCGCTCACCCCGCGTTTCGGCCCCGAGTCCGTCGAGGGCAACTTCGAGAGCCACCTGTCCGCGGTCGCCGTCATGGACCGCGTCGCCACCTACGAACACCCCTACGACGCGGTCGTCCAGGCCGGCTTCGGCGAACACGGCAAGGAGGGGCTTCAGGAACTCTGCTCCGTGCCCGTCGTCGACATCACCGAGGCCGCGGCCCACGTGGCCGTCATGATCGGCGACCGCTACTCCGTGGTCACCAGCCTGCGCCGCACGGTGCCCCAGATCGAGGCACGGCTCGCGCAGGCCGGACTCGACTCCCGATGCGCGTCGATCCGCGCCAGCGGGCTCGGGGTCCTCGAACTGGAGGCCGACCGCGACGCCGCCGTCCGGACCGTCGCGGCCCAGGCCAGGGCCGCGGTCGAGGAGGACGGCGCCGAGACCGTCGTCCTCGGCTGCGGCGGCATGGCCGGACTCGACGAGGCCGTCCGCGAGGCCTGCGGGGTCCCGGTCGTCGACGGCGTCGCCTCCGCCGTGGCCCTCGCCGAATCCCTCGTCGGTCTCGGCCTGACCACCAGCAAGATCAGCACCTTCGCGGCACCCCGGCCCAAGACCGTGACCCACTGGCCGCTCAGCACCGCGCTCGGCCTCTGAGGCGGACCCACCACCGCCACCGCTGCACCTCCCGTCCCCTGAAGAACAGCGGAGCCCCCTATGAACGCCCCCGTCCCCTCCTCCAGAACCGGTGACACCCCGGCCGACAACCTTCTCGAAGAATCCATCCTGCCCACCTGGATCACCCAGCGACCCATCTCCCTCTGGGGCTTCGTCTGGATCTGGATCGGCCTCGCCGTCGTCATCGCGACCTTCCAGTACGGGGCCAACGGCATCACCGGCGGGCTCTCCCTGCCGATGGTGATGCTGGTCGTGTTCGCCGCGACCCTGACCCTGTCGGTGATCATGACCCTCACCGCCGACATCGGCACCGAACACGGACTGTCCTTCTCGGTCTACCTCCGAGCGCCCTTCGGCACCCTGGGCACCCATCTGCCCTCGGTCTCCCGAGGTCTGGTCGCCGCCTGCTGGTTCGGCATCCAGACCTACCTGGGCGCGCTGGCCATCAACGGTCTGGTCGAGTACTGGACCGGGTTCAGCTCCTGGCCGCTCTGGTACGCGCTGTTCCTCGCCGTGCAGATCGTCAACGTCGCCCTCGGCATCAAGGCCATCGAACGGCTCGCGTCGATCGCCGCCCCCTGCATCCTGGCGATCTCCCTGTGGATGTACTACACGCTCGACGGCATCGCCGACCTCGAAGGCACCAACATCTGGACCTTCGCCTCCCAGAGCGACGACATGACGCTGGTCGCGTTCTTCATCATCAACATGGTCGTGTGGGCGCCGCTGGCCGTCGACATCCCCAGCATCACCCGCTTCGTCGCCGTCGAGCCCAAGGAACGCCGCTTCCTGCGCCGCAACCGCAGTATCCTCCTCGCGCAGTTCATCGTCCTGCCGGTGATGCAGGCGTGGATCTCCTTCATCGGCGCCGTCTCCGTCATCACCACCGGCCTGTGGAACCCGATCGAGGTCATCCAGGGCCAGAGCACCGGGTTCGTGCTCGGCCTCCTGCTGCTGATGGTGGTCCTCGCCCAGTGGTCCACCAACACGGCCGCCAACGTGATCCCCGCGGCGCTCAACTTCGTCAACGCCGCCGCGCCCTACCTGTCCTACCGGATGGCCGTGGTCCTGGCCGGGGTGGTCGGCACCGCCGTGATGCCGTGGCTGCTCCTGGACAACCTGTTCTCGTTCCTGTCCTACTACGGCGGGTTCATCGCGGCCATCGCCGGGATCATGATCGCCGACTACCACGTCCTGCGCCGTCGCCGGTTGAACGTGCCCGACCTGTTCGACTCCCACGGCCAGTACCGCTACACGCGAGGCTTCAACCCGGCGGCCGTCATCGCCTGGTTCCTCGCCTCCGGGATCTCCCTCCTCCAACCCGACTACGCCTACGTGATCGCCTTCCCCATCGCCTTCGTCGCCTACCTGGTGCTGATGCGGACCTGGATCCTGCCCCGGTTCCCGCAGGCGGAGATCACCGAGGGACACCCCGACACCTACCTCGCCACCAGCGTCGGCAAGAGCTGGGTCCACGACGCCGGGCGCGGCGGCTTCCGCCGCGTCGACACCGAGGACCTGGCCCGCGACGACACCCGCACCGACCTGTGACCCATCCCCAGACCACCACGACAGTTCGAGGTCGACCATGAGCGAACCCATCGACGCGGCGCGCGGAGAGCCCACGGGCTCCGCCGCCGGACCGGACCTGACCGTCCACGACCCGGATCCGGGCCTGTACAACGACGACCTCGCGCCGCTGCCCCGGAAGAAGAGGTCCTGGGGCACGTTCGAGATCTTCAACGTGTGGACGAACGACATCCAGAGCCTGTTCGGCTACACCCTCGCCGCGACCCTGTTCATCGCCTACGGGCTGAACGGCTGGGCGGTCTTCGGCGGGATCATCCTCGCCGGTGTGATCGTCATGTTCCTGTGCGACCTCGTCGGGCGGCCCAGCGTCCGATACGGGATCCCGTACGCGGTCATGGCCCGCGCCAGTATGGGCGTGCACGGCACCCAGTTCCCGACGCTGATCCGAGGGATCACCGCCACCTTCTGGTACGGCGCGCAGACCTACTTCGCCTCCACGGCGGTGGCGCTGCTGATCACGGCGCTCTTCGGCCCCGGACCGGAGGGGACCTTCCTCGGTCTGTCGGCGGTCGGGTGGATCTCCTACGTGATCGTCGCCGTGCTCCAGGTGGCGCTGTTCACCAAGGGGATGGCCTGGATCGGCACCTTCCTGAACTGGGCCGGGCCCGCGGTGTACGTCGTCATGATCGCCCTGGCCGGGGTCATCTGGTACATGGCCGGCGGAGAGCTGTTCTCCGCGCTGGGCACCGTGTTCGCCGGTGACGGGGACTACCCGGGCGGAACGCTCGCCGCGTTCTCGGCCGTGGTCGGCACGATGGTCGCCTACTTCGCCGCCGTGGTCGTCAACTACGGGGACTTCTCCCGGTTCGTGAGGTCCGAGAAGGCGATGCGGCGCGGCAACCTGTGGGGGCTGCCGGTCAGCCTGGCCGTGTTCTCCTTCCTCACCCTGATCATCACCGCCGGCTCCTCGGTGCTCTACGGGGAGGCGCTGACCAACCCGGCCGACATCGTCGAACGCGTCGACAACATCTGGCTGACGGTCGTCGCGGCGCTGACCTTCCTCATCGCCACCGTCGGCATCAACCTGGTCGCCAACTTCATCCCGCCCGCCTATGGGCTGGCCAACCTGTGGCCGGCCAAGATCAGCGCCAGGACCGGCGGGCTCATCACCGGCGCGGTCGGCTTCGCCATCGGCGGCCTGTGGGTGGCCTTCATCGACGGGATCGGCATCGCCGCCTTCGTCGACACCCTCGGGGCGGTACTGGCGCCGCTGTACGGGATCATCGTCGCCGACCACTACCTGCTGCGGCGGGGACGGTTGAACCTGAACGACCTCTACTCGGCGTCGCCCGACGGCGAGTACCACTACACCAAGGGCTGGAACCTGCGAGCGTTGTTCGCGTTCTGTCTGGCCTCGGTCTTCTCCGTCACGGCGGTGTGGCTGCCCGCGCTGGCGGAGTGGTCGGGTTTCGTGTGGATTTTCGGGGCGCTGCTCGGCGGTGCCCTGCACTACGCCATCACGCGGACCGCCGGAAAGAAGGCCGTCAAGGCCTGATGCGTATCCCGCATGACCCCTGGTCCTCGCCCTTCGAGGGCCGGGGAGAACGCACGACGCCCCCGCTCATCGGTGAGCGGGGGCGTCGCGCGTGCGCGCGGGGTCGAGCCGTGGGCTCAGGCCTTCTTCGGCAGGGTGAGGATCTCGGCGCCGTCCTCGGTGATGGCGACCGTGTGCTCGCTGTGCGCGGTGCGGCAGCCGGTGGCGCTGCGCAGCGTCCAGCCGTCGGAGTCGGTGACGAGCCGGGCGGTGTCCCGCATGACCCAGGGCTCCAGGGCGAGCAGCAGTCCGGGGCGCAGCTTGTAGCCGCGGCCGCGCTTGCCGGTGTTGGCCACGTGCGGGTCCTGGTGCATGGTCGAGCCGATGCCGTGGCCGCCGAACTCGGAGTTGATCGGGTAGCCGGCTTTGCGCAGGACGGTGCCGATGGCGTGGGAGATGTCGCCGGTGCGGGCCCCGGGGCGGGCGGCGGCGATCCCGGCCTCCAGGGCGCGCTGGGTGACCTCGATCAGCGCGACGTCTTCGGGGGAGTGCGTCTCGCCGACGATGAAGCTGATGGCGGAGTCGGCGGCGATCCCGTCGAGCAGGACGGCCAGGTCGAGGGAGAGCAGGTCGCCGTCGGCGAGCGTGTAGTCGTGGGGGCGCCCGTGGAGAACGGCGTCGTTGACGCCGGTGCAGATGTAGTGACCGAAGGGGCCCTCACCGAAGGAGGGCGCGTAGTCGACGTAGCAGGACTCGGCCCCGGCCTCCTCGATCATCTCCTTGGTCCAGCGGTCGATGTCAAGGAGGTTGGTGCCGACGGTGGCGCGGGTCCTCATGGTCTGGAGGATCTCGGCGACCAGGGCGCCGGTCTTCCGCGCGCGTTCCACGTCTTCGGGTTTCAGGATCTCGATCATGCGGCGCCCTCTCGTGCTCCAATAACTATACCGGTATTGTAATCGGCATCACGGGACGGATCACCACCCCTCCCCCGAAGACCGAGGGTAGGCGGTGTTCGGAGATGCTTCCGGTAAGCGCGGCAGAACCGCTGGTCGAAGGCCCGAGAAGCCCGAGAACACCGACACGTGGGGGATCGGGGTCCCCCAAAGGTCGTAGACCAAGTGCCGACTCACGGCAGAAGACCCGACGTACCGGTCTTCACGATGCTGGGATCACCCACCGCGGGCGAGGGCCACCCCCTCGCCCCGAGACCTCGATCCCCAGGAGCAGTACGTGTTCGCGACCAGTCCGCCCCCCGATGGACGAGCGTCCCGGAGGCTTCCCCACCGCCTCATGGCGCTCGTCGCCGCCGGGATCACCGCGATCGTCATGACCGGTTGCGCCGGGGCCTCGGAGACCGGCCCCGCCCCCGCGCCGAGGGTCGCCTATCCCGAGAGCGCCGACGCGACCCTCACCAAGGAGGACGTCGACGCCTGGCTCGACGGGCTCCTGCCCGCCCAACTGAACGAGACACGGATCGCGGGGGCGTCCGTGAGCGTCGTCGCGGACGGCGAGTTGCTCACCGCCCGCGGCTATGGGTACTCCGACCTCGAGGCCGGTACGCCCGTCGACCCGGAGGAGACGCTCTTCCGGATCGCCTCGATCTCCAAGGTCTTCACCGCGACCGCCGTCATGCGGCTGGTCGAGGAGGGTGAACTCGACCTGGACACCGACGTCGACGAGTACCTCGACTTCGAGGTGGAGCGCTCCTTCGACCAGGACCTCACCCTGCGCCACCTGCTCTCGCACACGGGTGGTTTCGAGGAGCGGATCGCCAACGCGATGCTCTCCGAAGGCGAGGAGGTGGATCTGCGCGAGGTCGTCATGAACGATCCGCCCGAGCAGGTCTACGAGCCGGGGACCACGCCCGCCTACTCCAACTACGGCATCGCCCTCGCCGGATACATCGTCGAGAACGTCGCCGGGGTCCCCTTCGAGGAGTACGTCGAGGAGAACGTACTGGCCCCGGCCGGGATGGACTCCTCCACCGCCCGCCAGCCCCTGCCGGAGGACCTCGCCTCCCGGCTCTCGCAGGCCTACGACACCGCCGACGGGCCGCCGGTCGAGCGGTTCGAGACCGTCTCCGACGCCCCGGCGGGGTCTTTGACGTCGTCCGCGACCGACATGGCCGAGTTCATGCGCGTCTACATGGAGGACGCCGAGGGCGCCGACCTGCTGGAACCCGAGACGATCGCCCTCATGGGGGAACCGGCCCTGGACGAGGAGAGTCTCGGCGGTGTCGCCGGCGGCGGCCAGATGGGGCTCGGTTTCTTCCTGGAGGAGCGCAATGGCAACCGGATCATCAGCCATGGAGGGGACACCGACGTCTTCCACTCCGAGATGCAGATCTACCCCGAGCAGAACGCGGGTATCTTCATCACCTTGAACAGCAGCGGGAACACCGGGCTCGCCAGCCACAGCCTGCGCCTGGCCGTGGCCGAGGGGTTCGCCGACCGCTACTTCCCGGGCGAGCAGGCCGACGGTGGTCAGGTCGAGTCCACGGCGGTGGAGCACGCCGCGATGCTGGAGGGGAACTACCGGCCCTCACGTTCCATCCACAGCAACTTCGTCTCGCTGCTCTACGCCCTGGACGAGGCTCGGATCGTCGCCACGGAGGACGGGACGATCGTCCTGACCAGCCCCGAGACCGGGCGGCCGACGGAGTACATGGAGGTCGAACCCTGGGTGTGGCGTGAGGTCGACGGGCACCGGACGTTGGCGGCGGACGTCGTCGACGGCGAGGTCAGGGCGATCGGGACCACGGCCTTCACCTTCCTGCCGGCGGACGAGGACACCCCGGGCACGGTGGTCCTGTCGGTCCTGGCCGGTTCGGTGCTGATCCTGCTGATCACGGTCCTCTCCTGGCCCATCGGCACCCTCGTCCGCCTGCGACTGTCCAGGCCCAAGCGCGATAAGACCGGTCGGTGGGCACGTGTCCTGACCCGGGTCGCCGTGGTCCTCTCCCTGCTCGCCCTGGCCGGCTGGGGGGTCACCCTATCGATGGCCCTGAGCTTCCAGCCGATCTCCTTCGGGACGCTGCGAATCTTCCAGGTCGTGCAGGGTCTGGGACTGCTCGGGGTCCTCTCCGCGGCGATGGTGGTCTTCGACGACATCCGACGGAAGCAGGGACTGGAGCGCTGCGTCGGTAGCGTGCTCGTCCTGGCGGCTTTGATGGGCCTCGGCTGGATCGCCACCATGCACGGGATGGTGACCGGCAGCGTGACCTTCTGAGTAGCCTGGGCGGGGCATCACCGGTTTCGGATCGGGTGCCCCGCCCTCGCTGTCGCGGCCCCACCCCCACTCACCATCCGGACGGAAACGATGAGGCGTGACGCCCCCGCCCTCCCCGAGACACAGAGCCCGCCCCTGGCGCCCACCTCCCGGATGACGGCGCGGTTCGACGCCGCCCTCACCCGCGCGGGCTTCAGCGGAGCGTTCGGCCGTGACCTGC
The DNA here is from genome assembly GCF_000710955.1 of Nocardiopsis alba. Lineage (NCBI taxonomy): Bacteria > Bacillati > Actinomycetota > Actinomycetes > Streptosporangiales > Nocardiopsidaceae > Nocardiopsis > Nocardiopsis alba. The sequence goes on along the minus strand of NZ_BAZE01000003.1, from coordinate 459,655 downwards.
TTCTGGGCGTGTTCGTCACGCTGGTCTCGATCGCCCTCCTCTACTCGGTGGTGGTGCTCGCCCGGGCGGAGGAGACCCCGTTCGCTCCGGCCGCCGTGGCCGTGCTCGTCACCCTGACCGTCGTGCAGTCCCTGACCCTGTGTCTGCGTCGGCGTGTCCCGCTCCTGTGTCTGTCCATCGTGGCGGCGGCCCAGCTCGGCATGACGCTCCTCCTGCCGGCCGACGCCACCTTTCAGGGGCCGGCGCCGTTCATCGCCGCCTACACCTGCGGTACCGCCCTCTCCTTGAAGCGGTTCATCCGGGTACTCGTGACGATCGCGCTCGTCTTCGGGGTCTGTGGTGCCGTGTTCGCTCTGCCTCCGTTCGCCTCCCTCGCACCGCCCGCGCTCGTGACGGACCCGGTGATAGCGGGCCTCTCCCAGGTGGTGTCCGCCGTCCTCGTCTTCGGGGTGGCGGGGCTGGTCGGTAACGACGTTTCCATGAGGAGGCGTTACGTTCATCAGGAGCGGATCCGGCTGGTCGAACGGGAACGGGAGCGGGTGAACGGCGCCCTCCGGGCCGAACGCACGCGTATGGCGCGGGAACTGCACGACATCGCCGCGCACCACCTCTCGGGGATGGTGGTGCAGGCGGGTGCGGCCGAGAAGTTGGCGGACCGGGACGCCCCGGAGCTCGCGCCGACCATCGGATGGATCCGGCGTCAGGGCAAGGAGACCCTGGAGAACCTGCGGATGGTGGTCGGGGCCCTGAGGGATCCCGGGGAGTACCCGGGCGGGGGTCGGGGAGAGGTCGCCGGTGAGAGCGACGCGCCCGTCCCCGGGGTGGCCGTGCTCGACCGTCTGGTCGAGACGGAACGCGAGCTGGGCGTCGAGGTCTCCCTTGAGCGGAGCGGACCCGACCTGGAGCTGCCGCCGGTCGCCGACGTCATGTTCTACCGGGTGGCGCAGGAGGCGTTGGCCAACGCGCGCGACCACGCCTGGGGCGCGCCGGTGCGGGTGGGGCTGGCCCGAGGGGAGCGGGAGGTCGTACTCCGGGTCGACAACGATCCCGGCGTGGAGCGGGAGGGGAGGGCGAAGGCCTCCCGCGGACTGGGTCTGATCGGGATGCGGGAACGGGCCGACCTGGTCGGGGCGACCCTGGAGACGGGGCCGACCGAGACGGGCGGGTGGAGCGTCCGGCTCGTCCTGCCCCTCAGATGACGGCCACCCGAGGCACGGGGGACAGGGTCACGGCGTCGCGACACCGTTGCGGTACGCCCAGACGACGGTCTGCAAGCGGTCGCGGACACCGATCTTGGTCATCACCCGCCCCAGGTGCGACTTGACGGTACTCGGCTCGATGGTGAGGCTCTCCGCGATCTCCACGTTGGACATGCCGCGGGAGAGCAGACGGACGATGTCGAGCTCGCGTTCGGTGAGCAGGTCGTGGGCCTCGGACACCTCGCGGTTCATGGACCTGCGCTTGGCGAACTCGGCGATCACGCGACGGGTGACGGTGTGGTCGACCAGGCCGTGACCGTCGGCGAGCCGGCGCACCGCCTCCACCAGGTCGTCGGGCGGGGTGTCCTTCAGGATGAACCCGCTCGCGCCGACCTCCAAGGCCTTGAAGACGTACTCGTCGAGGTCGAAGGTGGTGACCACGAGGATCGCCGGGGGCTTTCCGGAGGAGCGGGCGAGGATCTCGCGGGTCGCGGTCAGGCCGTCGCCTCCGGGCATGCGTACGTCCATGCAGACGACGTCGGGGCGGAGCCGTTCGACCAGCTCGACGGCGGAAGGGCCGTCGGCGCACTCGCCGACCACCTCGATGTCCTCGGCGATCTCCAGCATCACCCGGAAACCCGCCCGGACGACGAACTGGTCGTCGACCAGGACCACCCTGATCATGGAGTGCCGCCTTCGCGTAGAGGGGTGAGCGCAGGCCTCGAACTCTCGGCCCGGTAGGGCTTTCGAGCGTGCCACGAGCGACCGCGATGCTATCAGCGCGGGCCCTGAGGGAGAGGGGTGTCCTCCTCGCCTTGTGCGTACACGAACCGACCGAGGGCGCTTCCCCGGCCTGAAGAGGTCGGTGGGGAGAAAATCGGAGCCCTCGTCTCATATCCGCTCATAGAGGGGGAGTCCTGTGCTCCTATGCCGCATCGGCATCCGGTAGGATATGGCGCTGGTGGCATCTTCCCTGTTCACATCAGATGCGCTATGGGCCTCTAGCTCAATCGGCAGAGCAACGGACTTTTAATCCGTGGGTTCGGGGTTCGATCCCCCGGGGGCCTACCAGAGAAACCCCAGGTCAGAGTGCGGTAGCGCGTTCTCGCCCTGGGGTTTTCGCGTTCCCGGGGTTCGCGGTCCTTTCGCGATGGCTCGGAAACGGGCGTTTCGCTACGCTGATCCTCGGCCCTCGGCCACGATCCTCATCGACCGACCCCCTTCCCTTCGCCGCACTGTGTCATCGGCGACGCCACCTGAACCCCCCACGTAGAAAGGCCCGATGACGGCATGCGGAGCAACAGAGACCATCTGCGGCGTATCGGTGACGAGACCCAGCGGTCGCGTGAGCACCTGAGCAACATCGAGGACTCCTCCGCGGCCACCGCACGGTCGGCGGCGCAGAACACCCAGCTCCTCAAGGGCATCGCGTACACCAACCGCGTGAACATGGTCTTCAACGGCATCACCGCGATGAACAGCGCGCGGCAGCTGAGGACACAGAAGCAGCAGCTCGCCCTCCAGAACGAGCAGCACCGGCTTCAGCAGGAACAGCACGCCCTTCAACAGGCGGTGTCCGCGCAGACCGCCCGGCACGAGTTCTCCATGTGGCGGCAGACGCCGGAAGGCGTCGCGTTCGTCGAATGGCAGGAACGCGCCGTCTCCCTCCTCCCGTTCCTGCGGAGTCGTGAACGGACCTGGAACACCGCGTGGGCGAACGCGATCGAGCGGACGCGGGCCGAGGTTCCCGAAGGTGAGAAGCAGCGCATCAGGAACCACCCGGCCCGTCTGAAGCAGAACGGTCTCAGGATCGCCTCGTTCGTCGCCTTCGCCGTGGCCGTCCTGTGCGCGATCTCCTTCGGTCTCCAGTTCTTCTTCTATGGGCTCGTACAGGCGACAGGTGGCGGTTCTTCCGAGAGGGCCCACGGCAGCATCACCTACGAGGAGTGCCTGGACATCCTCGCCGATCCGGACAACATCATCATGAACGAGTCCGACTGCGAGGCCATCAGGCCGGTCGAGAACACCCCGCCGTCGATCGTGCCCCTGGTGCTGGCCGCCGGCACGTGCGTCGGGCTCGTCATCGCCCGTAAGGTCAGGCAGCGGACCGCCCAGAACGACCCGACCCTGGAGCAGGAGTCCCGAGCGAGGATCGCACGGTGGGGGTTCGACCCGCTCAGTACGCAGGGCGTGGGCTTCCCGTGGCACGAGTCCGAGGGTTTCGCCGGATACGCCGACAACATCGAGCACATGCTGCACTCGGCTCCCTCCACACGTCCGATGCCCTCGCAGCTCATCCCGCTCCAGGTGCCCACCCCCTTGCAGCCTTCGGAGCGGCTGCCCGGAGAGGCCAACGACGTCCTGGTCATGTTCCATGAGGAGAACGAACAGCTCTCTCGGTGACGAGGAGGTACCGAAGCCCGCACGTGGGGACCGAGAGGTCCGCGTGCGGGCTTCGTGTTCGTGGGGAAGAGGGGGCGGCCGCCGGAGACGGGGACCCCCTTCCCCCACGGCCGTGTTGTGGCGACAACGTCACGAAGCTAGACCGAACCCGCCCTCTGAACGAGGGAACGACACGCTTTTCGCGTGAGACGGCCGTTCGATCGTTCCGCGCGGACGTTCGACACGTGTTCCGCCCAGGGGTCAGACCCGGCGGGTCTCGGGTCCGGCCACCAGCCGGGTACCGGCCCAGCGCTCCTCCACCGCCGTGCACACGGCCTCGGCGAAGTCCACGTAGCCGATGGACCGTTCGAGGAAGGAGCTCCCGTCGGCCGTCCCCGGCCAGGCGCGGTGGTTGTTCGTGCGAGGCCCGTCGGGGTCGAAGGCGGGCGGTGGGATCAGGTACGCCCAGTTCTCACCACCGCGCCCCTCCTCCAGGTGGTCGCGGAGCCTCGCGTGCGCCCTCCCTCGCGGCAGGGTGCGTTCCGGGAAGGCGGGGCTCTGCCAGAAGCGTGTCCCATCGGGCAGCCGCAGCGATCCCGCGCCGCCGACGGTGACGATGAACGGGGCGGGGCTGGAGGGCGGGTCCGCGGCCTCGATGACGCGTTCGTGCAGTTCGACCAGAGCGGCGGGGTCGATGTCCCCGCGCATACGGACGGCGTTGACCACGACGTCCGCGTCGGCGACGGCCCGTCGCAGACTCGCCGGGTCCTCGACGTCCACGACGACCTCGGTGACCTCCCGTTCCGTCGTCGGAAGTCGGGGTCGGTCACCCGGCCTTCGAAGAGCCGCGGTGATCCGGGTGTGAGGGGGCAGCAGTTCGAGGACCGCCGAACCGGATCGTCCGGTGGCTCCGAGGATCGTTACCCGGGTCATGTCTTGACACCCTCTTTCCTGGTCGAACGGTCGAACATGGTGACGCAGAGAGCGGAAGGCCGTTGAGGGGGCATCGCGATTCCAATCTCCAACTACAACGTTGTAGTTGAGCGTAGTAGCGTGATCCACCGATAACAACTCTCGCGTTGGAAGTTCGTCGCACACTGGAGCCGCCGCATGGCCTGGGACACCGAGGGCACGAAGCGAAAGATCAAGGAGGCGGCCGTCGATGAGTTCGCACGCTTCGGGCCCGATGGCACGACCATCGAGCGCATCGCCAAGTCCGCCGGCGTGAACAAGGAACGGGTGTACAACTACTTCGGCGGCAAGAGAAGCCTCTTCGCCACCGTGCTGCGCGACGAGCTCGCCGAGGTCGCCCGAGCGGTTCCGGTCGAGTCGTTCGCCGAGGAGGAGATCGGCGACTACGCGGGACGCGTGTACGACTACCACCGCGAACGCCCCGAACTGAACCGACTCCTCCGCTGGGAGGGCCTGGTCTTCGAGGGAGAGGTGCCGGACGAGGAGTCACGCCGCGAGCATTACGGCCACAGGGCCGTCGCCGTCGCCGAGGGCCAGGAGAACGGAACGATCACGAGGTCGATCGACGCCGACCACCTCACCTTCCTGATCCTGTCGCTGGCCGGCTGGTGGACGGCGGTCCCCCAGGTGGCGCGGATGATCACCGGGGAACCCACGGAAGAGGAGCACGCCAGGCGCCGCGCCTCGGTGGTGGAGGCGGCGCGACGCCTGGCGCGCGTACCCTGACGGGCCCCGAGGGTCGGACCGAGAGGGGCATACCCGAGGGCCGCGGTTCCGGAGCGTCGGTGCCGCCCGAAGAAGGGCACGGCAGGTTTTGCCCCGAGGCGCGCCTATATTGACGGGCTCTCGGGCAGGTGAGCATGGACCGAGACCCGACCAAAGGGAGAGACCATGATCGCCAAGCTGTCCGAGATGGGCGTCACCTCCGAGATGGCCTACGCCGCCGGGACCGCCAGTATCGGCCTGTCGTTCCTGACCTGGGCCCTGTCGAAGAAGAAGGAGGACGCCGGCACCGACCGCGCCGACCGATGGGGCATCTTCGTCGGGCAGTGGGCGCCCACCTTCTTCGCCCTGGGCGTCGCCCTGCGCTTGGAGGAGAAGCCCGGATGACCTGGTGACGGCCGGTTCGGGAGGGCGGGCCGCCCTCCCGAACACCGCGGGGGTCACACCTTCCGGAGCGCCCCGTCCTCTCGACCGGCGGACCAGCGGGCGTAGTCGCGCGCCGCGTCCGCCAACCGCTCATCGGTGAGATCCCCGACCCCGTGGAGGAAGTGCCCCGGACGGTAGCGCATGCCCACCCGGGCCGCGATGGTCTCGAACGGCGAGGTCAACTCGCTCATCACCCGGTGGTAGCGGCCGTCGACGGTGTAGTCGTTCGCGCGCGACCACGTGGACACCGCGATGCTCAACTCCTTGCCCTCCAGCGCGTGACCGCCGGGGCCGTACGCCCATCCGCGCTCCAGGGCGACCTCCAGCCACTCGGCGAGGATCGGAGGCGCGCCGTACCAGCGGAAGGGGAACTGGAGGACGATCCGCTCGTGGGCGGCGAGCGCCCGCTGCTCGGCCCGAACGTCGAAACCGTCGACCCCGCGTTCCTCGGCGAGAACACGGACGGTGGTGCCGCCCTCCTCCGTCAACGCGCGGACCCACGCCGAGTTCACACGGGAGGATCCCAGGTCGGGGTGGGCGACGATCACCAGCGTCGATCCCGGCTCCGGTGGCTCCACGCCGTTCTTCTCCATCTCGTGCTCCTTCTGTCGTCTCTTCTCGGATCGGTTCGGGTGACGTGCGGTGCTCAGCCGCACGATCGGTAGGGCGAGGGCGGCGAAGACGCCCAGGACGACGGCGAACACGACCACCGCGGCGCCCAGGCCGGTGGCGTCCGCGAGGTGGCCGGTCGCCACGGGCAGCGCCCCCGCGGGCACGTATCCGGCGATGTTGAGGGCCGCGTTGGACTCCGCCCGCCGCTCGTGGGGGACGCGGGTGGCGATCAAGGTCAGACCGGCCAGTTGGCCGAGTCCTTGGGCGGCGCCCGCGAGGAGCGCGGAGGTCAGGAAGAGGGGCCACACCGGGGTGACGGTCACCGCGCCGGCCAGCAGGGCCATCGAGGCGATCGCCGCCACCGAACTCACGGCCAGGTGGGTGCGTGTCGACAGGCGTCCGACCGCGAACTGGACGCCCGTCGCCACGAGGAACATGACGCAGGCGATCAGCCCGGCCACCAGCGGATCTCCCACCCCGAGCGGGCCGGCGAGCACCGAGGGGCCCAGGGAGAGCACGAACGAGGTCGCGGTGATCCCGGGGGCGAAGGTCGCCGCGCCCCACACCAGCTCGCGCCGTCGGTTCCGCGGCGGGCTCGGCCACCGCCACGGTCCTCCCTCGCCCGAGGGGAGAGAGCGATCGGGGTGGGGGAGGGGCAGGAGTAGACCGACCCCTAGAGCGATGACGGCGAGGGCGGTGACCAGGGTGAACACCCAGATCTGTGGGGAGTCGGAGTTCCGTGCCGTGATCCCGGCCAGGAGCGGGCCGAGGCCGGCGCCGAGCACCATCGACGCCGAGGCGATCAGCCCGCCGATCCGACGTCGACCCTCGGGCGCCAGATCGACCACGGCGGCCATCCCGGCGGTGACGGCGCCGCCGACCGAGATCCCGGCGAGCAGACGCGCGGCCAGGAGCCAGGCCACCCCTTGGGCGAGGAGGAACAGGAGTCCGGAGAGCACGGCGGCGATCAGCGCCGGGATCAGCACCACCCGCCGTCCGTACCGGTCGGCGAGTCGACCCGCGACGAGCAGGGATCCGACCAGTCCGACCATGTAGCAGGCGAAGACCATCGTCAGCGTGCCGGAGGAGAACCCCCACTCGCGTTGCCAGGACACGTACAGCGGGGTGGGCGCGTTCGACAGTACGAACACGGTCGTCACCGTCATCGCCGCCGCCATCGACCAGGTGATCCCCCGCCCTTCGGTCTCGGTCCTCCGCATGAACTCCCCCAGTTCGATATTTCTCGTACTAGTACGAATAAACTCGAACTATAGAGCAAGTACGAACCAACTCGTACTGGAGGTACCGTGGGGGCATGCCGAACCTCGCAGCGACGTACCGTCTCGACCGAGAGTCCGACGACCTGCCGGAGCGGTTGCCCGAACCCGCGGTCGAGGACATTCGGCTGGAACGGGTTATGGGCGTGCTCGCCGACCCCCTGAGGTTGACGATCGTGCAGCGGCTCCTGCGGGAATCCGAGGACTTCGACCAGACGTGCGGCTGGTTCGGCTTCGATCGCCCGAAGTCCACCCTCACCCACCACTTCAAGGCCCTTCGAGAGGCCGGGGTGATCACCCAGCGCCAATACGGCCTCGAGCGGCGCAGCCGTGTCCGCCTCGACGACCTCGGGCACCGCTTCCCCGGGCTGATCGACCTCGTCCTCGCCTGGAGTCCCGCGAGCGAGGGCTAGTCCTCTTCGTCTCTCCTGCGGCTTCGGCCTGGGCCTCTCTCCTCTTTTCGAGAGGATCCGATCGACGGCTCGACAAACCACTACGTTTGAAGTACTTTGATCGTAGTACTTCAAACATAGTGGTCGACCGGCCACGGGAATACCCCTTCAAGGAGACGCATGCGAAACCCCGCCCACCCCGTCGTCACCTCGATCGACGGTCAGGACCGCCCTCACGACACCCAAGGAGCGAACATGCCCCACGAACACGCCGACGCCGCGAAGCGAGGTCACCACATCGGACGGGTGTCCCCGCTCACCGGTATCGATCTCGAGGTCACCCCCATGACGGGAGCCCCGCTGGAGGCCCTTCGTGCCCGTGACCAGGGGAATGGTGCCCCTCGGGATCCGCGCCGAGGTCGGGCCCCGCGCCACCGCTTCCCCGTTCCCGGGGGGCGCCAGGCCCGCGGCCGGGCGCTGCCCCGGCGCCACCAGGCTCGGTAGGCCCCGGCATGCGCCGGGCCGAGGCCGGACGGAACGAGGAGGGCGGACGGGTCAGAGATCGCGAGGATCGTTCGACCGTCCGCCCTCATCGCGGACCGAGGCCCTGAAGACACCCATCGGCACGGCGACCAGGCCTCCCAGCAGGAACACCACCGCCGCGGCCAGCACCCACTCCCACGCCGGGCCCAGCGTCAACGCCACCCCGCCCGCGAGGAACGCGGCGATCATCAGCACGACCACGAGCCACACCCTGGGCCTTCCCCAGTGGCCCCCCGTTCGCGTGTCGCCGTCGGGCATGTCCCCTCCCCGAGGTCTCCCGCACCTTCCGACGCCCTGTCGGTCGGAGGTCGCGCGGGCTCGAACGCCCCTCCTGTCCCAGCATGCCCGTGCAAGGGCGGGAGAACACGGAGCGACGTCCGCTCTTATGGGGAACTACGGCCTTCATGGCGAGAAATAGGGTATTCGATTATCCGATTCCAAGTCGACGGGGATCGGACGTTCCTCTATCGCATAGGGGGGAAACTCCGTGTTCTGAAAAAAGGGCGCGCCGGGTTTCTCTCATTTCCCGAGGTCGGGCGGCTTCGTTTGTTAGGTTGAGGCGACGAGTGGCTGGAATGCTCATGAGTCGCCGGCGAGAACGAAATGTCCATCGAGCCGGTATCGGATATCGAGGTCGAGTCGCCGTCCGGCCGTGCAACTCGACGAGCGATCCCGGGTAGGGGCGGGAGAATGTCCGTCTTCGTCCCCGCGGTTCTCGCTCCGTTCTTCACGGCTCCCCGGTCGGACTCCTCTTCGTACGAACTGAGGAGGATCCTCATGACGGTTGAGACGGAAACCCGGACCTCCGCCCCCGAGGGGGTGGGGAAAAAGGGTTCGATCATCGTCGCATGGCTGACATCGACCGACCACAAGGTCATCGGGTACATGTACCTGATCACCTCGTTCTCGTTCTTTCTCATCGGTGGCCTTATGGCGCTGGTGATGCGCATGGAGTTGTTCTCTCCGGGGCATCAGGTCGTTTCCAACGAGCTGTTCAACCAGATGTTCACGATGCACGGCACGATCATGCTGCTGTTGTTCGCGACCCCGCTCTTCATCGGGTTCTCGAACGTGATCATGCCCTTGCAGATCGGGGCGCCCGACGTGGCCTTCCCTCGCATGAACCTGTTCAGCTACTACCTGTTCCTGTTCGGTGGACTCATCACCATTGGAGGCTTCCTCACCCCGGGCGGCGCCGCCAGCTTCGGCTGGTTCGCCTACCATCCTCTGGCCGACGCGGTCCGCTCCCCGGGTCTGGGCGGCGACCTGTGGATCATGGGCCTCATCGTCTCCGGTCTGGGCACGATCCTCGGTTCGGTCAACTTCATCACCACCGGCCTGTGCATGCGCGCCCCCGGGATGACGATGTTCCGCATGCCGATCTTCACCTGGAACACCATGCTCACGGGTGTCCTGGTACTGCTGGCCTTCCCGGTCCTGACCGCGGCCCTGATCGTCATGGGCGCCGACCGCATCGTCGGCACCCACGTCTTCGACCCGGCGCACGGCGGCGCCATCCTGTGGCAGCACCTGTTCTGGTTCTTCGGCCACCCCGAGGTGTACATCATCGCCCTGCCGTTCTTCGGCATCGTCACCGAGATCCTGCCGGTGTTCAGCCGCAAGCCGATCTTCGGTTACAAGAGCCTCGTGGCCGCCACCATCGCGATCACCGGACTGTCGATCACGGTGTGGGCGCACCACATGTTCGCGACCGGTGCCGTGCTGCTGCCGTTCTTCTCCTTCATGTCCTTCCTCATCGCGGTCCCGACCGGTGTGAAGTTCTTCAACTGGGTCGGCACGATGTGGCGCGGCCAGCTCACCTTCGAGACGCCGATGCTCTTCAGTCTCGGGTTCCTCGCGACCTTCCTCTTCGGCGGTCTGACCGGGGTCATCCTCGCCTCGCCCCCGCTGGACTTCCACGTCACCGACACCTACTTCGTGGTGGCGCACTTCCACTACGTCGTGTTCGGCACCGTGGTGTTCGCGATGTTCGCAGGCTTCTACTTCTGGTGGCCCAAGTTCACCGGAAGGATGCTCAACGAGAAGCTCGGGAAGTTCCACTTCTGGCTGCTCTTCCTGGGCTTCCACGGCACCTTCCTGGTGCAGCACTGGCTCGGGGTCGCCGGTTTCCCGCGTCGCTACGCCGACTACCTGCCCACCGACGGCTTCACCGAGCTCAACCGGATCTCATCGATCTCGTCCTTCGTGCTCGCCGCCTCGACGCTCATCTTCATCTGGAACATCGTCCTGACCGTGCGCAACGCCCCCAAGGTGGAGGTCGACGACCCGTGGGGCTACGGCTGCTCGCTGGAATGGGCCACCTCATGCCCGCCGCCGCGACACAACTTCACGACGCTGCCCAGGATCCGGTCCGAGCGTCCCGCCTTCGACCTGCACCATCCGTACGTGGGCTCGCCCGCCCGGACCGATCCGGAACGCGGCCGCTTGGACTGAGGCACGAACATCCCATGGTGAACGGAGAGGAGAACCTGTTGTGAACGTCGAGGCCCGAGGGGGCGGAGGGGCTTCCCAGAGAGGCCACGCCGTCGTGGTCTTCGCCCTGCTCCTGTCGATGGCGGGTCTGACGATGCTCTGGACCTGGACCGGGAACGTGCTGTTCGTCGTCGCCGGCGCGGTCCAACTCCTGGTCGTCGTGCTGCTCTGCGCGAAGGACCGGTTCCAGGGCACGTTCGAGGTGATCGGCGGCCCCTGGGACGGGGCCCGCATCCCCCTCGACCGAGTGAACCCGAGCACGGACGTCCTCGTCATCCGCTCCCCCGACGGGGCAGGCGCCCGTTACGCGGTGACGGGTCTGCGCAACCTCGTCTACCGAGGCCAGACCGGAACCCCCGAATAGGTCGTGCTTTTGTGGATCATTCCGCCCACCCGTCACCCGCCACCACCCTCAACGGACGCCTACGGCGCAGCCCGAACTCCACGTCACCCGCCACCACCCTTCACCGGTCGCGCTGACGCGCGTGGTGTTTCACGCGGTGCCGGGCTTCCTCTCGCGGCGCCGCCCGTTCAAAGCAAGCACGGACGAGGACAGCCGAACCCGGGCGGGCCCCCGCTGTGCGATCCTGCGGAGCCCGCGTAGCGGGGCACAGTAGGGGCGGCTTCGCTCGTCGTCCGGCGAGAGATCGCCCGGCGGCCGCTCGCTGAGGACCGGCTCCGCCGGTGCCTGCGAAAGCATCCACAAAAACACTCCCTAACATCCTCGGGTGCCGTGGGCGACGTCGCCCACGGCACCCGACGTGTACGGGGGTCTCGCCGGGGGTTACAGCGGGGCGTCGTCGACCTTGACGTCCCACTCGACATCGGTCCCGTTCACCGCGGTCGTCGTGACGGTGACGCCGTAGTTCATACCGCCGTCCACGAGGTTGCAGCGGATCTCCGCGCCCACCTCGGCCGGAAGCCCCTCGGAACAGGTGAGCTCCTCGGGCTCCTGCCCGACCACGGCCGCCAACTGTTCGGCCGACACGCGCGCCACCTCGCTCGCGGGGACCCGGCCATCGCTCCCGGCGGCCGCCGTGTCGTCCGAGGCGGCCGGCTCCTCGGCCGCCGTCTCCTCCTCGGCCGGGAGGTCGTCGACCACGACGTCCCACCGCACGTCGTTCCCGTCGACCTCGGTCGTCGTAACGGTCACGCCGAGGCTCTCCCCACCGTGGGTGAGCTCGCAGCGGATCTCCGCGCCCACCTCCGCCGGCAGGTCCTCGCTACAGGTGAGGTCGTCCGGGGCCTGACCGATCTGCTCTTCCAGCATCTCGCTGGACCGTTCGGCGACCTCCGCGGCGTCCACCGCGGAGGGGCCGCCCAGGCTGAACTCGAACGAGCAACCGGTGGTCAGGAGCAGAGGCAGAGCTCCGAGGATCGCTCCGGTGATGATTCCCTGACGGTGGACCTGCCGCATCGTGAACTCCCGATGTTCGTCGCTATACCGAGGTCATGGACTCCGACCGGGGCGTTCTGGTTCCACCTCGCGTCGAAACGATATGTATTCCGTCCTTTTCGTCGCTCAGGGTGCGCGAGGCGCTCGTAGGAGTCACGGTTCCGATCCCGGACATGACGAACGGCGCCGCCCGTGTTCGCGGGCGACGCCGTTCACAGACCCGCCGGTCCCTTAGCCGGCGGTCCGGTCTAGCCGGCGGCCTGGTCGGTGACGGTGCGGATGGCGTCGAGGGCGACCTCGGGCTGGTCGACGTGGATGTAGTGGCCGCTCTCCTCGGCGACGGAGAGCCGGCCGGCGGTGGAGACCTCCAGCCATTTCTCCTGGCCCTCGGTCCACACGCGCTCCAGGTCGTCGCCGTACTCGGCGATCTCGCCCAGGTACCGGACACCGTGCCGGACGATCTCCACCGGGATGTCCCCGGCCGAACGCACCTCCGGGTCGCTCTCGATGGTGATGTTCTCCGGGTTCTCGCCCTGGAAGATCGCGAGGTTCTGCGCCCGTACCTCGGCGCCCTCACCGGTGGCGGACTCGGGGATGACCCCGGTGATGTCGTCGATCATCGTCGGGGAGGTGGCGTCCAACAGCACCAGCCCCTTCACCCGGTCCTGGTCGTCGGGGGTGTAGCGGGCGGCGATCAGCCCGCCCAGCGAGTGACCCGCGAGCACGACCTCCTGGTCGCCGGCGATGTCGTCGAGGACCGCGCGCAGCGTCGCCTTGCCGTCGTCGATGGTTTGCGGACCGGTCGGCTGATCGCTCTCACCCTCGCCGAAGCGGTCGTAGGAGCAGACCCGGTCCTGCTCGCTCAGGGTCTCCTGGATGTCGGCGAGGGTGTCCAGCCCGTCGCCCATGCCGGCCATCAGGACGATCACCGGCCGGTCCTGGACCGGGGCGCCGGAGCAGGAGACGTTCACGGAACCGCCCTCGACCTCCAGCATCTTGGTACCGGTGAACAGCTGTCCCTCGGTCATGACCTCCTCGGCGGCGGACTCCAGGTCGGTCCGGACCTCGCCGAGCCCGTCCCGGACCTCGGACGCGATCGAGCATCCGGTGAGGCTCGTGACGGTCACGGCGGAGAGCAGGGCGGTCAGAGCGGTGGTCCGAGTGGTGCGGGACATGAGGGCCTCCGGTAAGGGAATCGGGGGTGGCGAGCGGGGGTGCGCTCCGGGCGGTGCGGTGGGGTGTTCCGCTCCGTGACCGGTGCGCCGCGACCGAGAAGAACGTTACGGATTCGGCGATCCGGGGTCATCACCACAGAGTGGACACCCGCGTGTGGCTCTCATGGGGGACAAGCCCGGACCGACCCCTCCGGCGACGGTCCCACCTGCGTCGACGTCCCCCTCCGATCGAAGGGCCTCCCTCCGGGCGCGGAATCCGGTGCCTCGGCGGCCGGAGATCCTCGCTCACAGGCGCTCCGGTGGCGCGGACAGCGCCACTACACTGCCCCGGTGACCAAACTCCGGCGGCTCCAAAGACTCTGGCGGCGACTCGACGTCACCGTGCGCGACCTCCCCCTGGGTCTGCTGCTCCTCGCCTTCTCCCTCATCCCCTCGCTCCACGGCCACGGCACCCAGTTCGGGGGAGTGGCCGAGCGCCCCTTCGATTCCCTGGGCCTCCTCGCCGCCGCCCTCCAGTGCCTGCCCTTGGCGGTGCGTAGGAAATGGCCGGCGGTGTGCCTGGCGCTGGTGTCGATCGGTTTCGCCCTCGACCAGCTGTCCGGCTACCACCTGTTCGCGGGCACCGCGCTGCCCATCGCGCTGGTGAGTGCCGGAGCCCACCTCCACGTGTACCGACGTACCGCCGTGGTGGCGGCCTCGGTCTTCTACGTCCTGCTGTCGATCGCGTTGCACCGGGTCGGCGAGGGCGAGACCCTGCCCGAGTACGTCGTGTTCTTCCTGGCGTTGACGCTCGCCTGGGGGATCGGCTCGTGGCTGCGCTCCACCCGCATCGCCGAGGCCGAACGTCGACGCCTGCTCGCCGAGGCCACCCGTACCGCCGAACGCACCCGTATCGCCCGCGAACTCCACGACGTGGTGACCCACCACGTGACCGCGATGGTGGTCCAGGCCGAATCGGCGCGCTATCTGACCGCGGCCCCCGACAGACTCGACGAGACCCTCGCCTCCGTCACCGACACCGGACGGCGGGCCATCTCCGATCTGCGCCACCTCCTCGACGTGCTCAACCCCGACCACACCACCCCCGCTCCCGAGGACGACGAGGGTCTGCTCGCCGTGGTGGAACAGGCCCGCAAGGCCGGCCAGCCGGTGGAGTTCACCGAGGAGGGCACCCCGGCCGCCTCGCGCGGCAGCGCCGACCTCGTCGCCCACCGTGTCGTGCAGGAATCCCTGACCAACGCCCTCAAACACGCGCACGGAAGCCGCACGACGGTCCGTGTCCATCACCGCCCGGAGGAGATCACCGTGAACGTCGGCACCGATGGAGTGGGCCGTTCCGGCGTCGTGCCCGCAGGGAGCGGGCGGGGCCTGATCGGTCTACGCGAACGCGTCGAGGTCCTGGGCGGCGACCTCACCGCGGGCCCGCGCGAGGACGGCGGCTTCACCGTGAGCGCCCGTATCCCGGCCGGGGTCTCGGCGGGTGAGGGAGAGTGAGCGCTCCGATCCGCGTCCTGGTCTGCGACGACCAGGTACTGATCCGCACCGGCCTGGTCACCATCATCGGCGCCCAACCCGACATGGAGGTCGTGGGCGAGTGCGGCGACGGCGAGAGCGCGGTCGAGCTCGCCGAACGTCTGCGCCCCGACGTCGTCGTGATGGACGTGCGTATGCCGGTCCTCGACGGTATCGAGGCCACCCGGCGCCTGGCCGGTTCCGAGGTCGACCATCCGATCAAGGTCCTCGTGGTGACCACGTTCAACCTCGACGAGTACGTCTATGAGGCGTTGCGCGCGGGTGCCGGCGGGTTCCTGCTCAAGGACGCGCCCCCGGATCGGCTTCTGCACGGCATCCGTACGGTGTTCACGGGGTCGGCCCTGCTGGACCCCGAGGTCACTCGGCAGTTGGTCGGCAAGTACGCCGCCCGGATCCGGCCCACCCGGGACACCATCCCCGACGACCTTCCGCTGACCCCCCGTGAACTGGAGGTCCTGCGCCTGATCTCCGACGGGCAGTCCAACGGGGAGATCGCCCGGAGCCTGTTCATCAGCCAGGAGACCGTGAAGACGTTCGTCTCGCGCATCCTGACCAAACTGGGGCTGCGCGACCGGGTACAGGCCGTGGTCTACGCCTACCGGCACGGATTGGCGACCTGATCGGGGGCGGTCGCGTCTCGGGCCGTCCCCGAAGGGGAGGGGCGTGGGTCCCATCGACCGTTCCGTCGTCGGGGGCGTTCATGATGGCCCCATGAACGAAAGCGGAGGCGAGGCCCGCCTCTCCGGGGAGGCGGCGCTGAGCGTGCAGGTGTTCCCGGTCCGCGAGGGGCGGATCCTGCTGACCCGGCGCGGCCCCGACCTGCCGTACGCCCCGGGGCTGTGGCACGCCGGGGTGGCGGGGAAGGTGGATCCGGGGGAGGACGTCGTGACCGCCGCCCTGCGCGAGAGCGCGGAGGAGCTCGGCATCGGGGTGAGCGCCGACGACCTGCGGTTCGTCCACGTCGTCCACGACGGGCGAGGGCCGCGGGGGTGGGTCCACTTCTTCTTCCTGTGCCATGAATGGACCGGTGTCCCCCGTAACCGGGAGCCGCACAAGCACGATGAGATCCGCTGGTGGTCGCCGGACGAGCCCCCGGTGGACATGGTCGACTACTGCGCGGCGGCACTGCGTCGCATCCTGGCGGGGGAGGTCTTCTCACGCCGTTCCGGTTGAGCCGGACCCGCGGGCCGGTACGATCGCCCTCGATATGAGGGTGGTCACGAACCCCGGGCCTCCCATCCTCCTCGGAACCGCGCGGAACCCCGTTCCCTACGGGTCTCGTGTGATGGGGGAGGGGTGCGCGACGTCGTCGGTGTGCGGTCGATCACTGGCGAAGATATACACCCGGGGGTATGTTGTGTTCCGTGAGCGAGGAGGGACCCAGATGAAGCCTGAGATGGTGGGCGACGCCCTGACCCGATTGAAGCGGGCCCAAGGGCAGCTTTCCGGTGTGATCTCGATGATCGAGGAGGGCGAGGACTGCGCCGAGGTGCTCCAGCAGCTCGCCGCCGTCTCCCGGGCCCTGGACCGGGCCGGTTTCAAGATCGTCGCCGGCGGTATGCGCCACTGCAACGCCGCGCGCGAGCGGGGCGAGGAGCCGGAGCTGACCGAGGCCGAGCTGGAGAAGCTGTTCCTGTCCCTGGCCTGATCCGGTCGAGGGGCGAGCGTGAGCCGATCATCGTCGGTCACGTGTGAGACCAGGATACCCCCCGGTGTATGGGAGGATCTGCGGCGCGAGAATGTCGCCGACGACCCGATCCCGTGACACGGGCCGAGGGGGTCCACCCAAGAAAAAGCGGGTCCGGGCCTTTCTTCCTTGCGCGAGGCGCCGAACCCCGACCCACGGATACTCCCCGGTGTATCCGACCACCCTGACGAAGGAGAACCCATGTCCGATCGCACCATCGGCGTCCACGCCGTCCGCACCCTGTTCGAGTCCGACCCGAACACCCTCGTGGTGGACGTGCGCACCCCGGCCGAGTACGAGAGCTCGCACATCCCCGGGGCGATCAACCTGCCGTCCCAGCGGGTCGACCGGCACCTGGAGCGGATCGTGGCCGACGCCGGCGGCCGACTCGTCCTCGTCTGCCAGTCCGGGCAGAGGGCGCGCGGTTGCCAGGACAGCCTGGCCGCCGCCGGCCTGAGCGACACGGTGGTCCTGGACGGCGGCATGAACGCCTGGGAGTCCCAGGGCGGCGCCGTCGTCAAGGGGCGCAGCAGATGGGCCCTGGAGCGGCAGGTCCGGCTCGTGGCCGGAAGCATCGTCCTCGTCTCGGCGGTGGCCTCCCTGTGGTGGACCCCGGCCGTCGCCATCGCCGGGTTCGTCGGAGCCGGGCTGACCTTCGCGGCGGTGACCGACACCTGCGCCATGGGCATGGCCCTGACGCGCCTGCCCTACAACCAGCCGAAGAACCACGTCGACATCGAGGACTCCCTCGCCCGCATCGGCGGCCGACGCTGACCGTGGGTTAGCGGGCCCCACCGGGCTCGCGACCGACACCGCACCACGACGTTCGGATACTCCCCGGAGTATCCATCGGATCGAAGAGAACACCCCACCCGGAAGGAGACGCCATGTTGTTGGAACGCGTCTATGACGAGGACCTCGCCCAGGCCGGTTACCTCATCGGCTGCCAGGCACGAGGGGAGGCCATCGTGGTCGACGCCCGCCGCGACGTCGACGAGTACCTCGCCCTCGCGGAACGACACGGCATGCGCATCACCCACGTGACCGAGACCCACATCCACGCCGACTACCTCTCGGGCACCCGAGAGCTCGCCGAGGCCACCGGAGCCCGGATCCACGTCTCCGGCGAGGGCGGAAAGGACTGGCAGTACGGCTTCGCCGCCGAGCGCCTGTACGACGGGGACACCATCGAGATCGGCAACGTCACGGTGCGCGCGGTGCACACCCCGGGGCACACCCCCGAACACCTGTCGTTCCTCATCACCGACGGGGCGTTCAGCGACGACCCCGGCTACCTGCTCTCCGGCGACTTCGTGTTCGCCGGTGACGTGGGCCGCCCCGACCTGCTCGACGAGGCGGCCGGGGAGGTGGACACCCGCTTCGAGGGCGCGCGCCTGCTGTTCGCGGGGCTGCGCGACGTCCTCCTGGCCTTGCCCGACCACGTCCAGATCCACCCCGGGCACGGCGCCGGAAGCGCGTGTGGGAAGGCGCTCGGCGCCCTCCCCTCCACCACGGTCGGATACGAACGCCTCAACGCCTGGTGGGCCCCCTACCTGCGAGAGAACGACGAGCGGGGGTTCGTCGAGGAGTTGCTCGGCGGACAGCCGGACGCCCACGCCTACTTCGCCCGGATGAAGCGGCAGAACAAGGAGGGGCCGCGGATCCTGGGCCGGTCGACGCCGCTCCCCGAACTCTCCACCGAGGAGGTCGGCGCCTCACTGGACGCCGAGGAGATCGTCTTCGTCGACACCCGTCCGCACACCGAGGTGCACCGGGGCACCGTGGCCGGCGCGCTGCACATCCCCGGCCCGGACAAGGCGGCCACCTTCGGGGCCTGGGCCTACGACCCGGAGACCGAATCGCGTCCCCTCGTCCTGCTGGCGTCCGACCAGGAGACCGCCCACCGGTTCCGCGACCACCTGATGAGGGTCGGTATCGACGAGGTCGCCGGCTACACCACCGGTCTGACCGGGCTGCCCGAGACCGTGCCGAGCGTCATCACCGCCGAGGAGCTGGAGGGCTTCGAGTCGGCCCTCGTCCTGGACGTGCGCAACAAGGGCGAGCACGCGTCCGGCCACATCCCCGGATCGCGACAGCTCAGCGCGGGCCGAGTCCTGTGGCACCGCGACACCCTGCCCGAAGGGCCGATCGTGAGCTACTGCCAGTCCGGTCTGCGCAGCTCGGTGGCGGCCGCGGCCCTGCGCCGCGCCGGCCACGACGTGGTCGAACTCGAAGGCGGCTACCCGGCCTGGCTCCTGAACCGCTGACCGTTCGCGAACGGTGGGGCCCGCCCCCGTCGGCATGACCGCCACGAGGACGGGCCCCGCCCCGCCGCCCCGACGACCGTCGTCCTCCGGCCGTCCGCACGGTTCCACGTCACAGAGAGAGTGAGAGACGGATGTACATGATCATCGTGATCGGCCTCGCCGTGGTGGTCGGCCTGGCCCTCGGGCTGCTCGGGGGAGGCGGCTCCATCCTGATGGTCCCCCTGCTGACCTACGTCGCGGGCATGGCCCCACAGGAGGCCATCGCCGCCTCGCTGTTCGTCGTCGGGGTCACCTCGCTGACCAGCATGGTCGCCCACGCGCGCCGCGGGAACGTCCAGTGGCGCACCGGAGCGGTCTTCGGCGCCGCGGGCATGGTCGGCGCCTTCCTCGGCGGGCTGGTCGGCGGGCACCTTCCCGGAACCCTGCTGATGGTCGCCTTCGCTCTCATGATGGTGGCGACCGCGGCCGCGATGCTCCGAGGCAGAAGAGGCGCCTCCACGTCCACCGGTGACGGTGCCGAGCGGAGACTCCCGCTGCGGAGGATCGTTCTCGACGGCGTGGTCGTCGGGGTGGTCACCGGTCTGGTCGGAGCCGGAGGAGGGTTCCTCGTGGTGCCCGCCCTGGCACTCCTCGGCGGACTGTCCATGCCGGTGGCGGTCGGGACCTCCCTGCTCGTGATCTCCATGAAGTCCTTCGCCGGACTGGCCGGCTACCTCACGACGGTGACCCCGGACTGGGGGCCGATGCTGGCGATCACCGCCGCGGCCGTCGTCGGCGCGCTCCTGGGCGCACGGCTGACCTCCCGCGTGCCCGAGGCCGCCCTGAGGAAGGGGTTCGGCGTCTTCGTCCTGGTGATGGGCCTGTTCGTCCTCGTCCAGGAACTTCCGGGCGTGATCGGCCTCGCCCTGGCCGTGGTCGCGGCGGTGATGGCGGGCGCCGCCCTCATGTGCCGCCTTCTCTGGGAGGGCTGTCCTCTTCGAACGGCCCCGAGCGGCGCCGGCGGTCTCTGACCCGGGCCCGGGGACCGGGGCGACCCTTCGAGTCGACTCGAAGGTCTACCGTGGACAGGGCCGGTCCCCCTCAAGGAGAACTGAACCCATGTCGTTGGCCGAACGCCTCCAGAGCCTCTTCGTGGCCCTGGCGGCCCTCGCCGGTCTGGGGGCGGGCCTGCTCCTGCCCATCGGCCCGGCCGCCGAACACGTGGTGCTGCCCGCCCTGCTGGCCATGCTCGCCTGTGTCTTCGTGCAGATGGACGCCGCCCACGTGGGCGAGGTCCGTAACGCCAGGACCCTGGTGGTCGTCAGTCTGGTGTTGAACTTCGTCCTCACCCCGGCCCTGGCCTGGGCGCTGGGCGCCGGACTGCTGGGCGGCGAACCCGACCTGCGCATCGGACTCCTGCTGCTGTTGGTGACCCCCTGTACGGACTGGTATCTGGTCTTCACCGCCATGGCGCGCGGTCACACCGGTATCGCGGCCGCCCTGCTACCGGTCAACCTCGTCCTTCAACTCCTCCTGCTGCCGGTGTACGTGCTGCTGCTGGGCGGACGGGCCGCGATGGTCGACGTGGGCACGCTGGCCGAGTCGGTGCTCCTGGTACTCGTGGTGCCGCTGGCTCTGGCGATGCTGCTGCGCTGGGCGTCACAGCGCTGGAAGGGGGCCGACTGGCGGGAGCGCCGGATCCTCTCCCCGGCCGGAACCCTCGTGCTCCCCCTGCTGTACGCGGCCGTGTTCGCGATGTTCGCCTGGCAGGCCCGGGTCGTGCTCGACCACGCCGCGGACCTCCTGGTCCTGGTGCCGCCCCTGCTGATCTTCTTCGTCCTGCTGCCCCTGATCGCGACCGGGCTCTCCCGCCTCCTGAAACTGCCCGCGGCACAGCGGGTGACACTGACCATGACGGTCACCGCGCGCAACTCGCCGATCGCGCTAGCCATCGCGGTGGCGGCCTTCCCCGACCGGCCGCTGATCGCGGTCGCCCTGGTCGTGGGGCCGCTCCTGGAACTGCCGGTGCTGGCCCTCCTGGCCCAACTGGTGCGGGTGCGCGAGGCCCGTGGGGAGCGGGCCTTCCGAGGCTGAGCCGGGCCGAGGCCGAGTGTGGGAGGGGTGTGCGAGGGAACAAGGATCCCGGCGCCCCTCTCGTTCCACCCCCTCTGGGAGGGCGCGCGACCCCCCGGTGAACGAGGAACGGTGGAGCACATGACGATCGACCCGGAGACGACCGCACTCGACACCCCCGGCTGCCGGAACGGCCAGGTCTTCCTGGACAGCGCGGGCTCCTCCCTGGCGCCCGCGCGCGTGGCCGACACCGTCGTCGACCATCTGCGCAGGGAGACGGAGATCGGCGGCTACCGCGCGGCGGCGGAACGGGAGGAGGACCTGGAGGCGGGCTACTCCGTCTTCGCCGAACTGCTCGGATGCGCCCCCGAGGAGATCGCCTTCACCGACAGCGCCACGCGGTCGTGGTTCGCGGCCTTCCGGTCGATCCCCCTGAAGGAGAACGACCGGATCCTGATCACCGAGGTCGAATACGGAGGCAACGCCGTCGCCATGCTGCGTCGGGCCGAGGCGGTCGGGGCGAGCGTCGAGGTCGTCCCCTCCGACCCCTCCGGAGAGGTCTCCCCGACCGCGCTGCGCGAACTCCTGGACGAACGGGTCAGGTTCGTCTCCCTCGTGCACGCCCCCACCAACGGCGGTCTGCTGAATCCGGTACGCGAGGTGGTGGACGCCGCACACGACGCGGGGGCCCTCGTCCTCCTGGACGGATGCCAGTCCGTGGGCCAGATCTCGTGTCGCGCCGACGAGACCGGGGTCGACTTCATCGCCGGAACGGGACGCAAATGGCTGCGCGGCCCGCGCGGGACGGGCTTCCTGTACGCGCGCCGCTCCATCCTGGACGATCTGATCCTGGACGAGATCGACCACCACGGTGGGGAGTGGACCGCTCCGGACCGTACACGGGCCCGCGACGACGCCAAGGTGTTCGAGCTCTGGGAATCGAGCATCGCGGACCGGCTCGGGCTCATCGAGGCGGCGCGGTACGCCCTGGAACTCGGCGTCCCGGAGATCCGTGAGGCGGTCCGGGGCATCAGCGGCCGGCTGCGCGAGGGGCTCGCCCGGATCGAGGGTGTGAGAGTGCACGACCTGGGGGCCCGACACTCGGGGATCGTCACGTTCGACGTGGAGGGCGTGCCGGCGCCCGAGGTCGTGGCCGCCCTGGCGCGCGCCGACGTGACCGTGACGGTGAGCCGAGAGGCGTCGACACGGATCGATATGGAACGGCGCGGCCTGACGGAGATCGTCCGGGCCTCGCCGCACTACTTCGTCACCCCGCAGAGGGTGGACCGGGCGCTGGAGCTCGTCGAGGGCATCGTCCGAGGAGCCCGGAACGGGGGAGCGTAGCCCGGATCCCCCATGGGTCCGGTGCCGACGGGCGTTCACGCGGGGCCTTCGACACTTACCCCGTGTCACCGCCGTCGTGTACTTTCTAGCAACGCGTGCCCCCAAGGGCACGCTCCGCACGCGGGTCCGGTCCGTAAGGGCCGGACCCGCGTGCGTTGGGTGAAAAAATACACATTGAGAATGTTTGCACGGTCTGAAATTATTGGTCGTGTACTGGGGAGGACCGATGGGGCTGCGAGAGAGAAAGAAGCAGGCCACGAGGCGTGCACTCCAGGGCGCCGCGGTTCGGCTCACCCTGGAGCGCGGACTCGAGAACGTGACCGTGGAGGAGATCGCCGCCGCGGCCGAGGTCTCCGCGCGCACCTTCTTCAACTACTTCGCCACCAAGGAGGAGGCCCTCCTCGGGGACGGACCCTTCACACCCGGTGAACACGAACGCGAGGTGTTCGTCGAGGGCGGGCCCACCGGCGACTTCGTCGAAGACCTCATCGACCTGCTCATCGACTCCCTCCTGGGCTCCGGAGACCTCGCCACGCACCGGGCCGAGGCCGCCCGACGCAAGGAGCTCCTGGACCGCGAACCCCAGCTTCTGCCCGGTTTCCTCGCCCGACTGCATCGGGCCGAACAGGAACTGGCCGCCGCCATCGCGGAACGTTCCGGCACCCCCGCCGACGACATCCGCTCCTCGCTGATCGCCGCCTCCGCGATGTCCGTCATCCGGCACACCATGAAGCGTGTCCCCTACGGGGACGATCCGGATATCGAGGCGGCCCGTACCCTTCTGCGGCACGCCTTCCGCTCCCTGGGAGAGGCCTTCGGGCGCGACGAGCGCCCCTGATCGAGGCCTTCGCCGACATGTGTGGTCCAGATCTCCGGAACGTCACACCAGCCCCATCCGTCACACCTCACGCGGGGTTCGGCCCTGCCGAGGACCCTCCCCCGGAAGGGCCGGGGGGTGGAAGTCAGGGGCGGCCCAGGGCTGTCCCCGATGGGAAACGTCGCACCGAACGGGCAGGCTGGAACCATGAGCGAGAACTTCGGGAGCAAACGACTCCAGCGCAGTGATTCCGACCGTTTCCTGACCGGTGTCTGCGGCGGTATCGCCGCCTACACCGGCATCGACTCCACCCTGATCCGTGTCCTCTTCGCGGTCTTCACCCTGCTGGGCTTCAGTGGTGTGTTCGTCTACATCGTGGCCTGGCTGCTGATGCCGGCCGAGAGCGAGCGCCGTTCTCTGCTGGAGCAGATCATCCGTAACTTCCAGGGAAAGCCGAGTGATCGATGATGTGGAGCTTGAGGGCACACCCCGACTGGCGACGTCGGGACGCGCGCGTCCAGTGCGAGGAGCACGAGGCCGAGGAGGCCTGCGAGCCCCGCGGTGACCACGGGGGTACGGAGTGCTGACCCCGACCCGTGAGACCGTGAGGTCGGAGAGGGCCGGCCGGGCGGTCTAGGCCGCCTTCTCCGACTCGGTCTCCTCCATACGGGCGATGACCTCAGCGGACCGGCGGGACCACAGGACCGCCAAGAGGACGCCGAGGACCAGGGAGGCCGCGCCGGCCGTGACGATCACCGGACCGGTGCCGAAGGACTCCACGTAGTAGCTGGACACCAGGATGCCGACCCCTTGGGCCACCTGGATGCCCGAGGCCGCCAGGCCGAACGCCTGGGCCCGCCCCTCCCGGGGCACGCACAGGACGAAGGCCGCGTTGGCCACGAACTGGTAGGAGCCGGCCGCGCCGCACACCGCCAGGGCGAGCACCATCGCCCACAGCGGCATCTGGAAGACCCAGAGCAGGAGCGGGACCGACGTCAACGCGGCGAGCGGCCCCAGCAATCCGATCCTGGTCGTCGGAGGGACCAGACGGGTGAGGATCAGGCCGCCGAACAACGCCCCGATCGCCGCTCCGGCCATGATGAACCCCGCCGCGGTGGGGCCGCCGCCGGCCTCGGCGGCCATGGGCGTGGCCAACCCGTAGGGGATGCCGTACAGACCGGCGAGCCAGGCCATCAGGATCAGTACCCGCAGCTTGGGGTCGGAGAAGACGAGCTTCGCGCCGTCCCGGAACATCGACAGCAGGTGGGGGCGGCGTCCCGTCGTAGCCGGGCCGTCGGACGGAGCCTCCTCGCGCGGGGGCAGCGGACGCGCCTTGACACCCACCAGCAGGATCAGCGCGGACAGGGCGAAGAGCAGCCCCGTCCCCATCACCGTCACGTTGGGGCCCACGACGGCCACCGTCATGCCCCCCGCGATCAGACCGATGAGCATGCCCAACTGGGCGGTCAACTGGATGATCGTGGTGCTGGCCACGTAGCGCTCGCCCTGGATGATCTGGGTGAGCAGCGCCGCGCGGGCCGCGGCGAAGGGGATGCCCGGCAGGACCGAGAAGAACATCAGGCACCAGATCGCCCAGATCGGCATGCCCGGTACGCCGATGAGGACGATGACGCAGGCCCGCAGGACGTCGCAGGCCACCATCACCCGACGCCTGGGCAGGAGATCGGCGAGCCCGGGGAGCAAGGGGCCGCCGATCAACGGCGGCAGGAAGTTCAGCGCGAGCGTCACACCGGTCGCGAAGGCCGACTCGGTGACCTTGTAGACCAGCAGCGCGGTCGCGATGTTCAGCAGGTTGGTACCGATCACCGACAGGGCGTGGGCCAGCCAGATGGAACGGAACTCGCCGATCGCCATGACGTCGCGGTAACTGCTCCGCCATGTGTCGTCCCGTTCGGTGGAGGGCGCGCGCTCCTCGTCACCGGGGTCCCTGTCGATGTTCGGATCGCCCACCGGGCACTCCCTACTGTTACCGGGTTGTGATCACGCTGAGTCGTATCCCCATGACCAACGGTTCCGGAACGCGGGCCGGCCTGCAAGCGGGTCAGGAGTATTCGTATCTGATTCGTTGCTCCCGGTAACACCCGTGAATGCTGTTCTGCGCGGGGAACCCACGCGATGCACGGATCGTTCTCGCAGGTGAGGGCGGTGGAGCGGAGGACTCCCGGCCAGGGGCGCCTCAGCCCCAGCCGAGCTCGGTGAGACGGTCGTCGTCGATCCCGAAGTGGTGCGCGATCTCGTGAATCACGGTCACGCGGACCTCCTCCACCACCTGCTCCGGGGTATCGCAGATCCCGCAGATGTTGTTCCGGTAGATGAAGATCCGGTCGGGGAGCACCCCGAAGTACGCGTCGCCCCGCTCGGTGAGCGGGATCCCCTCGTACAGGCCCAGGAGCCCCTCCTCGGACTCCTCCTCGACCGTGATCACCACGTTGTCCATGAGCCGGGCCAGTTCGGGAGGGATACGGTCCAGGGCGTCGGCGACCAGTTCCTCGAAGTCCCTACGTGTCAGTTCCACCACACCTGTCATTGTGGGGCCTCCACGGCGCGGGGTGGAAGAGACATAACACTCTGCACGGGAGGAAGCATTGGGAACGGCCCCCGGCAACGGCATGATGGGGGATGTGTTGTCACAGATCCGCGCTTACGACCTTCGTGGTGCCCTCGACCGCACGCGCGAGCTGCTCGGCCGTGTGCGCGCGACCCTGGGCCGATGGCGCTCCGGACGCCCGTGGCGCTGGAGCTGTGTCGTCGTGGCCGGTCTGCTCGGCGGTTGGCTCGGCCTGGCCCTGGGCGGCCAGGTGGTCACCCCCATCGGCCCGGCCGACGTCACCTTCTCGCTGAGCCCGCAGTGGCACGGGGAGACGGTCGTCAACGTCGCCCCACTGGGGCAGCTGGCCTTCGACACCCACGCGGCGCCGCTGCGGATCGAGGCGGCCATCACCGACATCCGTCTGTCCGCCGCGGAGGAGATGTTCACCGACCCCGAGGCCATCGACCGTATGGCGGCGGGCATCGGAGCCGACCTCACCGACGGCGTGATCGCCCTCGTCCTGCGCTCTCTGATCGTGGCGGTCCTCGGGGCGGCCCTGATGGGGTTCCTGCTGTTCCGGAACGCCCAGCGCGCCCTGGCGAGCGCCCTCACCACCCTGGTCGTCCTGGTGGCCTCCGGGGGCGCGGCCGCCCTGACCTTCAACCCCAGCGCCATCGCCGAGCCGCGCTACACGGGTCTCATCGCGGGCGCTCCCCAGGTGGTGGGCAGCGCCGACGACGTGGTCAGTCGGTTCAGCGAGTACCAGGAGCAGCTCGCCGGCCTCGTCGGCAACGTGGCGATGATCTACGAGGCCACCTCGACCCTGCCGGTCTACGACGAGGACGAGTCGGTCATCCGCGTCCTGCACGTGTCCGACATCCAGCTCAACCCGGCGTCCTGGAGCATCATCGGCACCCTGCGGGAGCAGTACGCGGTGGACGTGATCGTGGACTCCGGCGACCTGACCGACCGGGGCAGCGCCGCCGAGGACGCCTTCGCCGAGGAGATCGGCAAGCTGGACGTGCCCTACGTCTGGGTGCGCGGACAGCACGACTCGATGGGCACGCAGCGGGCGGTCGCGGCCCAGCCCAACGCGGTGGTCCTCGACGACGACGTGGCCGAGGTCGGAGGACTCACCTTCTACGGGGCGGGCGATCCCCGGTTCACCCCGGACGCCACCCGACTCAACCCCGACGCCGCCGGAGTGGCGGCGCTGGGTGAGGAGCAGGCCGCGTCGATCGCCGGAGGAGACGACGACGTGGACGTGGCGATCCTGCACACCAGGACCCAGGCCCGCCCGTTCGACGGGGTGGTCCCCTTGGCCCTGGCCGGGAACGAGCACAGCAGATCCACCGAGCTCACCGACCTGGGCACCCGGTTCCTCGTACAGGGATCCACCGGAGGCGCGGGTCTGAGCGGTCTGGAACAGGGCAGGGGACGGCCCACGCCCTATCAGGCCTCCGTGCTGTACTTCGACGCCGAGACCGGAAGACTCCAGGCGCGCGACGACATCGATCTCGGAGGGATCGGCCTCACGTCCGCGCAGGTCGAACGGCATATCGAGGCCGACCCGGACCGTGTCGTCGGTGAGGTGCCCGAAGACGAGGACGAGGGTTCTCCGAGCGAGGAGCCCTCGTCCTGACCCGGGACCCGGCTCTTCAGGGGATTCGTCGGGATTCGGTTATCACTTTGGAGTTGGTGCGAATCTCCCCTATGCTGAGGGGGTCACACAGGCCCCCATCGTCTAGCGGCCTAGGACGCCGCCCTTTCAAGGCGGTAGCGCGGGTTCGAATCCCGTTGGGGGTACGAAGCGGTCAGACCACTGCCGGACATCTGGCAGAATGGGAACCGCAGCGAGACACACCGGGTCGGACCGGCCGGGTGTGGAAGCGCCACAAGGTCCTGTGGAGCAGTTAGGAGTGCTCGCCACCCTGTCAAGGTGGAGGCCGCGGGTTCAAATCCCGTCAGGACCGCAGGTATCGCCGACATCGTCGGTGATCGCGGCTAGGTAGCTCAGTCGGTACGAGCGTCCGCCTGAAAAGCGGAAGGTCGGCGGTTCGACCCCGCCCCTAGCCACATCGAAGAACGCCCGGGAGGCCACGGCCCCCGGGCGTTCGTCATGTCCGATCCGTTCACTCCGGTGCGTCCGGGACCCGGCGGAGGATGTCCCCGGGCTGACAGTCCAGGACACGGCAGATGGCGTCCAGGGTGCTGAACCGCACCGCCTTGGCCCGGCCGTTCTTCAACACGGCGACGTTGGCGGGGGTGATCCCCACGGCCTTGGCGAACTCTCCGACCGACATGCCGCGGCGGGCGAGCTGGACGTCCAGATCGACGATGATCGCCATCAGATCACTTCGGCCATCTCGGTCTGGAGGTTCGTCGCCTTGCGCAGCAGCCCGCGCATCAGGACCAGCAGCATCGCGAGGGCGGCGCCCACGACGGTGGTCACCATCGCCGCGCCCATCGCGCCGATCACGTCCATGTTGCCGTTGGGGGCGGGGATGTCCGCCACGGTCAGGTGTACCGCGATCCCGGCGGTGAGCAGGGTCGCCACGACCGTCGAGCCGATGATGACGTCCACCCACCGGAAGGCCCTGGGGGTGAAGAGGGCGTCGCGGTCAAGGATGCCGAGCAGGGCCCACACGGCGCCGAGGGCGACCTGGACGCAGGCCACGATGAGGACGGCGATCGTCACGTAGGGAGTGGCGAAGGGGGCGTACTGGGGGACGAGGGCGACCTCGTCGGCGGCCATGCCGGGGATGACCACGAACTGGCCGAAGAGTCCGACCAGGATCGCCGCGAGGGCGGCGGCGCGCAGCAGGATGATGAAGTAGCGATCCATATATCGACTATCGATCGTTTCCTATCGAAAATCAATATACCAAGAGGCTTTCGTGAGTGACGTGGATCACCATTCTTGAGGCGGGTGCTCAGGAGACGTGGTACGACTCCGATTCGGCCCAGGTGACCCCGTGCCAGCTCACGTGGTGGTCCGTGTGGTCGGAGTCCTTCGTGCACCAGTAGGTGACGCCGTCGCGCGACAGGAATCCGTCGCAGGCGATCCCCACGGCACGATCCTCGGCGAGCCTGCGCAGTGCGGGCTCCTCCTCGTCGAAGCCGCCGACCAGGTCCAGCCCGCCCAGGATCAGTTCCTGACGGGACGGATGCTCCGAGACGCGCATCGGCGACCGGACGACCAGCGCGGTGGCGTTGTCGTGACTTCCGCCTTCCCGCGCGGCCTCGATCAGGACGCGCGCGAGGGCCTCGGGGGTGTCCGCGTGCTCGTCGACCAACTCGGCGAGGAGGAGTTCGTCGACGTGGTCGTGCACGCCGTCGGAGGTCAACAGGACCAGCTCCGCCGCGGGCGCGGTGGTGGTGCCGATGTCGTCCGGGAGCACGGTGGCCACGGAGCGGGTCAGCGCGTGGTCGCGGATCCGGGCGAGATGGTCCGAGATGCCCCGGTCGCGCATCCTCTGGCCCTGCGTATGGTCCCTGGTATGCCGCAGCAGCCCCTCGCAGGGGCTCCAGGTCCAGACGCGGCAGTCCCCGACCCAGGCGATGTCGACGAGGTCGTCGGCGTCGCCCTGGCGGGCGTGGACCATCGCGCAGTCCGCTCCCGGATGGACGCGGGCGATCGCCTCGGACGCGGCCCGGAGCGCGTCCAGGGCGCTCCCCTCGGCCTCCGTGGCGGTGCGGGCGGCGAGCTCGGCGGCCTCACCCGTCCGTGGATGGTCGCCGAAGCCGTCGGCCAGGGAGGCGC
Organism: Nocardiopsis alba; assembly: GCF_000710955.1. NCBI lineage: Bacteria > Bacillati > Actinomycetota > Actinomycetes > Streptosporangiales > Nocardiopsidaceae > Nocardiopsis > Nocardiopsis alba. Next base: position 430,051 of record NZ_BAZE01000003.1, on the reverse strand, counting down.
ACCACCCTTCGGAAGGGGTGAGGATCCGATGGGAGTGGGCGTCCTCCTGGTCGGCTCGCGGACCCTGGTCGGAGTCGGCGGCGATGACAGGGGTTCTCATACGCGCTCCTCAACCGGTGGTGGGTACTGGGAAGATGCTCGTCGAGGGGGGTTCGGTTCGAACCGAACGGGTGGAACGTGCCCCGATGCGGGGAGCCTCACGGCCGGGTGCGAGCCCGGTCACGCGCCTGTGCCCCACGAGGCCCCTTCCGTGCTCCACCACGACCAGTGGGAGACCCTACCGTGCCCTCCGTCGAGGGGGATCGCCCAGGTCGTTCGACGTTTATGTCCGGTAGTGTCCGTTGACGTGAACCACGCGATCGCCGCCGACGGAACCCGCCTCTGGTACGACGTCCACGGGGCGGGTGAGCCGTTGCTGCTCATCCACGGACAATCCCTCGACCACGAGATGTGGGAGGGGGTGTACACCGACCTCGCGGAACACCACCGTGTGGTGCGGATGGACCTGCGCGGAACCGGCGGCAGCGACGCTCCCGTCGACGGGCCCTACAGCATGGAACTGCTGGCCGGGGACGCCCAGGCGGTCCTGGACGACCTGGGGATCGACCGGGCCCACGTGTACGGCTTCTCCATGGGCGGCAAGGTCGCCCAGACCCTCGCCGCGTCGGCGCCGGAACGGGTCGGGGCGTTGGTGCTGGGGTCGACCGCGCCCGGCGGGGACAACGAGGTCGAGCGCCCCCACCACGCGTCGGTCGCCCTTCGCAAGGCCAACACCGAGGAGGGGCGCGACCTCATCGCCCACCTCTTCTACACGCCCGAGTGGGCCGACTCCCACCCGGAGACGGTCGCCCGGATCCTTCCGCGCAACCCGCTGCGGGCCCAGCGTCGTCACTACGAGGCCAGCCTCAAGCACGACGGGTGGGACCGCCTCCCGCTGATCCAGGCGCCGACCCTGGTGGTGCACGGCGAGGACGACGAGCTGACCCCGGTCGCCAACGCCGAACTGCTCGCCGAGCGGATCCCGGACGCCCGGACGTTGATCCTGCCCGGCGCCCGGCACGGCTACCCGCACGAGGCCGCGCCCAAGGCCACCGAGGCGGTCGTCGACTTCCTCGCCGACCACCCCTTGTCCTAGAGGGAGCGGATCAGCCCGATGGAGCCGGGACAGGGGGCGCTCGGGTCAGGCGGGCGGGGGGACGTCGGAGCGCAGGCGCTCCAGCATGCGGCGGTCCTTCTTGGTGGGGCGCCCGGCCCCGCGGTCGCGGCGGATCACCGGCCCGGTCGCCTCCGGCGGCGGGGTGGGGGTGAGGTCGTCGTAACAGCGGACCGCGAGAGGCGCCCCGACCCTCTTCACGATGATGTGGGTCACATCCACGATCCGGGTGATCCCGTGCAGACGCAGCCTCACCCGGTCCCCGACCTTGACCGTGGTGGCCGCCTTCGCGGGGCGGTCGTTGACGCGCACATGCCCGCCACGGCAGGCTTGAGCGGCGTCGGAGCGGGTCTTGGTGAGGCGTACCGCCCACAGCCACCGGTCCACCCGGGTGGTGTCGGGGCCGGAGGGCAGAGGGGTGGACGGGTCGGTCACGCCGGGATCCTCTCGTCGTACGAACGGCTTTCGAGTCACTCTAGGGCGCCGGCGGTACGAAGCGCTCCGAAGTCGCGCTAGAGTTGTACACGCAACGAGGTCCTGTGGAGCAGTTAGGAGTGCTCGCCACCCTGTCAAGGTGGAGGCCGCGGGTTCAAATCCCGTCAGGACCGCAGCATCGAAGGCCCGGTGTCCGCCGACACCGGGCCTTCGGCGTTGTCGGGGACGTTGTAGGCGAGACGGGGGACGGTTGTGAGCTACCGGTACGCCACGGAGCGTGCGGACCACTCGGCGTTGGCGAGCGGACAGGTACTGCGATCCGCACCGGGATACCCGGGCTTCCCCGTCAGACTGGCCGACGAACTCCTCCAGCGGGCGATGGTGCACGTCGAGGGCGACCGGGTCCGCCTGTGGGACCCCTGCTGCGGCAGCGGCTATCTGGTGACCGTCCTGGGCCTGCTCCACCGCGACCTGCTCACCCACGTGCGCGCGAGCGACGTGTCCTCGGACGCCGTCGGCATCGCCGCGCGCAACCTCGAACTCCTCACCGCAGAGGGACTGGCCGAACGCGAGCGCGAACTGCGACGTTCGGCGCGCGATTTCGGCAGGGTCGCCTTCGTGGAGCGGGCCGAGGCGGCGCGGGACCTGGCCGCGGGGTTGGCGGCGATGGGCGGCGACCTGCCGCACGAGTCCGCCGTGGCCGACGTCTTCTCCCTCACCGATCCGGTCGACGCCGATCTGGTGATCACCGATGTGCCCTATGGCGAGATGACGCACTGGGACGGAGAGGCCCCCGAGGACCCCGTCCGTGGGCTGCTCGCCTCGATGGGTCGGGTGCTGCCCCGCAACTCCGTGGTGGTGGTGACGGCCCGTACTCGCCGGGTCCGCCTCCCCGAAGGGGTGCGGGCGCTGGAGCGGGTGAAGGTCGGCAACCGCTCGGCGGTCCTGCTCCGGGCCCGGGACCTGGCCGCCCTGTAGGGGTCCGTCCACAGCCTGTGGACGAACCGAGGGCGGCGCGGAACGGACGTCCGTCCCGCACCGCCCCCATCGGGCGCGGCGGCCTCACCCCACCCGGCGAAAGGCCCGCGTCGTGTACAGGGCCACCAGGAGCGCGACCAGGGCCAGGAGGACGAAGCCGAGCGTGTAGGCCCCGGTGGCCTGGTAGACCACGCCCATCAACAGTGGCGGGAAGTAGCCGCCCAGGCCGCCCGCCGCGCCGACCAGACCGGTGACCGTGCCCACACGGGAGGGTTCGACCAACTTGGCCACCAGGGCGAACACCGCCCCGGTGCCGAGCCCCAGCGTCACGGCGATCAGGGTGAAGGAGAGTCCGGCCGGGAACTCCGCGGGCGGGTGCAGCGCCAGCACCAGGGCGAAGGCACAGGTGCCGAAGAAGGAGATCAGGCACACCTTCACGGGCCCGATCCGGTCCGACAGGATGCCTCCGACCGGTCGGGCGACGACCGCCGCCACCGCGAACCCGGCGGTACGCACGCCCGCGTCGGTCTGAGCGAAGTCGTAGGCGGTGGTGAGCAGGGTCGGCAGATAGGTCGAGAAGGCCACGAAACCGCCGAAGACCAGCGCGTACAGGGCCGACGCCTGCCAGGTGGCCTTCAGCTTGAGGGCCTCGCGGATGCGGGGGAGCGCGGGCTCGGTCCGGGGCCGCCATTCGGGGGCGTCACGGGCGAACATCCACATGACCACGCCCATCACGGCCAGGGCGACGCACATCAGCAGGTGGGTGGTGAACAGCCCCAGGCCCTCCACCAGGCGGGGCGTCAGAAAGGCCGACAGCGCGGTACCGCCCATGCCCGCGCCGAACACGCCGGTGGCGAACCCGCGCCTCTCGGGGCGGTACCAGGCGTTGACGAACGGTATGCCCGCCGCGAAGGAGGTGCCCGCGACGCCGAGGAAGAAGCCCCAGAACAGCAGCATTCCGTACGAGGCGGAGGAGAGGCCGACGAGGAAGGTCGGCACGATGCTCAGCAGGCACAGGGCCGTGAACATCACCCGGCCGCCGTAGCGGTCGGTGAGGGTGCCCACCGGGATGCGGCCGAGCGACCCCACCAGGACGGGGAAGGCGACCAGGATCGACGTCTGGGCCGGGGTCAGGTTCAACTCCTGGCTGTAGGTGCGTGACAGAGGGCCGATCAGGTTCCAGGCCCAGAAGGTCAGCGCGAACGCCGCCGTCGCCAGGGCGAGGTTGCCACCCGCCGCCCCGGAGCGGGTGGTCCGCTCCCCGACTTCCGCTCGCATTACGGCTCCTTCATATGTCGGCTATCGAGATTGTCGCTCCGAGCGGTGTGGGAAACGTGACATCCGTGCCGTACGAGGCATATTTATTAACGGAATGTGGTCGGGGCCGGAAGCGCTTTCCCGGGTTCTTCTCTTCGTCTTGGCAACGGGTGGGCAAATGGAGTGTCGTCTTCATGGCGGAACAGGGTAAAAGCGGTGGGGCGGGCGATGCCCTTCTCCGATTGGGGAATTACCTGACCGGATCGGAGTCGCTCGATCATGACCGGGCCCAGGTCAGGCATGGTGGGCGTGAGGGCGATGTCTTCTATCGCGACCGCTGGAGCCACGACCGTGTGGTGCGTTCGACGCACGGTGTCAACTGCACCGGTTCCTGTTCCTGGGATGTCTATGTAAAAGACGGAATCATCACCTGGGAAACGCAGGCCACGGATTATCCGTCGGTCGGTCCGGACCGTCCCGAGTACGAACCTCGGGGCTGTCCCCGGGGCGCCGCCTTCTCCTGGTACACGTATTCGCCGACCCGGGTCCGCTATCCCTACGCGCGCGGTGTCCTCCTCGAGATGTACCGGGAGGCCCGGGAACGTCTGGGCGATCCGGTGGCGGCCTGGGAGGAGATCACCACCGACCCCGCCAAGCGCCGCCGCTACCAGAGCGCGCGCGGCAAGGGCGGGCTCGTCCGCACCACCTGGGAGGAGGCCCTGGAGATCGCGGCCGCCTCCCACGTGTTCACCATCAAGAGGTACGGCCCGGACCGGATCGCCGGCTTCTCGCCGATCCCGGCGATGTCCATGGTCTCCCACGGCGTGGGCGCGCGCTTCGTGAACCTGCTGGGCGGCTCCATGCTGTCCTTCTACGACTGGTACGCCGACCTGCCGGTGGCCTCACCACAGGTGTTCGGCGACCAGACCGACGTCCCGGAGTCCGGTGACTGGTGGGACGCCGCCTACCTCGTCCTGTGGGGCTCCAACGTCCCCGTCACCCGTACGCCCGACGCTCACTGGATGGCCGAGGCCCGTTACCGGGGCCAGAAGGTGGTCGTGGTCTCCCCGGACTACAACGACGCCGCGAAGTTCGCCGACGAGTGGGTGGCCCCGCATCCGGGCACCGACGGGGCGCTGGCCATGGCGATGGGGCACGTGATCCTGCGGGAACGTTTCGTCGAGAAGCCCACCCCGCGGTTCCTGGAGTACGCCCGTGCCTACACCGATCTGCCCTTCCTCGTGGCCCTGGAGAAACGCGACGGACGTCTGGTGCCGGGCAAGTTCCTCACCGCCGCCGACCTGGAGGGGGAGGAGGAGACGGCCAACGCCGACTGGAAGCCGCTGTTCTGGGCCGAGGGCGACGAGGCCCCGGTCGCCCCCAACGGCACGATCGGTCACCGTTGGGGAGAGGACGGCGAGGGCCGGTGGAACCTGGACCTGGAGGGCCGGGTCCCCGAACTCACCTTCTACGCGGCGGGCGCCGAGGCGGCCGAGGTCGCCCTGCCCCGCTTCGACACCCCCGACGGCTCGGCCGAGGTCGAGATCCGGGGCGTTCCGGTCCGCAGGGTCGCCGGTCGTCTGGTCACGACCGTCTTCGACCTGCTCCTGGCCCGGTACGGGGTCTCCCGACCGGGCCTTCCGGGCGTCTGGCCCGCCGGTTACGACGACCCGGACGGCGCCTGCACCCCGGCCTGGCAGGAGACCCTGACCTCGGTTCCGGCCGACCGGGCGGTGCGCATCGCCCGGGAGTTCGCCGACACCGCCGAGGCCAGCGGGGGACGGGCGATGATCGTGCTCGGGGCCGGCACCAACCAGTGGTTCCACGGGGAGAACGCCTACCGTTCGTTCCTGACCCTGCTGTTGCTCACCGGCTGTCAGGGCGTCAACGGCGGAGGGTGGGCGCACTACGTCGGTCAGGAGAAGTGCCGTACCGCCACGGGCTGGGCGGCCTACGCCTCGGCGATGGACTGGTCGCGTCCGCCGCGCTTCATGGCCGGGACCGCCTACTGGTACCTGCACACCGACCAGTGGCGCTACGACACCTACAAGGCCGACGCGCTCATGTCCCCGCTGGGGCCGGGCCGGGTCAGGGGCAGGCACACCGCCGATCTGGTCGCCGCCTCGGCCCGGATGGGGTGGATGCCCTCCTATCCGACCTTCAACCGCAACCCGATCCAGCTCGGCAAGGAGGCCCTGGAACGGGAGCGGGATCCGGCCGAGTACGTGGCCGACCAGCTCGCCGACGGCACGCTGCGCTTCGCCGCCGAGGATCCCGACGACCCGGCCAACTGGCCCCGGACGCTCACGCTCTGGCGGTCCAACCTGTTCGGTTCCTCGGCCAAAGGAGACGAGTACTTCCTCAAACACCTGTTGGGCACCCACTCCAACCTTCAGAGCGAACCGGCCGGGCCCGACCACCGGCCCAGGGACGTCACCTGGCGGGAGGAGACACCGGAGGGCAAGCTCGACCTGCTGGTCACTCTCGACTTCCGGATGACCAGCTCCACCCTGCTGTCGGACATCGTGCTGCCCGCCGCCACCTGGTACGAGAAGCACGACCTGTCCACCACGGACATGCACCCCTACGTGCACGCCTTCAACCCGGCGATCGATCCGCCCTGGGAGACCCGCACCGACTTCGACATCTTCCACTCCCTGGCGAGGGTGTTCAGCGAGCTGGCGGTCGACCACCTCGGCGAGGTCACCGACCTGGTGGCCGTCCCCCACCAGCACGACACGGAGGGGGAGCTGGCCCAGCCGCACGGTGTGCCGCCGGACTGGAAGGAGGCGGGGGAGCGCCCCGTCCCGGGCCGGACGATGCCGGGGGTCGTCCCGGTCCGTCGCAACTACGCGGCCGTCGCCCAGAAACTGGCCGCGCTGGGGCCGCTCGCGGAGGGCAAGGGGCTGCCGGTCAAGGGGGTCTCCTTCACACCGGACCGGGAGATCGACTGGCTCCGCGAGAGCAACGGGGCCGTGCGCGGCGGGGTCGCCGACGGGCGCCCTTCCCTGGACACCGACGTCAAGGTCTGCGAGATGATCCTCGCTCTGTCGGGGACCAGCAACGGACGTCTGGCCGCCCAGGGGTTCGAACGTCTGGCCGCGCGCACCGGGACCGACATGGACGAGTTGATCGCCCACGCCGCCGAACGCAGGGTGGTCTTCGCCGACGCCGCGCGAGGCCCCACGCCGGTGGGAACCAGCCCGGAATGGTCGGGCAAGGAGTCCTCGGACCGCCGCTACTCGCCCTTCACCATCAACCTCGAGCACGACAAGCCCTGGCACACGCTCACGGGGCGCCAGCACTTCTATCTGGACCACGACTGGATGCACGAGTTCGGCGAGGCGTTGCCGGTGTACCGGCCGCCCCTGGACGTGTCGTCGCTCTTCGGCGAGCCCCGGCTCGGGCCGACCGGGCAACTGGAGGTGGTGGTGCGCTACCTCACCCCGCACTCCAAGTGGAGCATCCACTCCGAATACCAGGACAACCTGCTCATGCAGACCCTGTCCCGGGGCGGCCCCACCATCTGGATGAGCGTGGCCGACGCCGAGGCCATCGAGGCCTCCGACAACGACTGGGTCGAGGCGGTCAACCGCAACGGTGTGGTGGCGGCCCGCCTGGTGGTCTCCCACCGGATGCCGACCGGGACGGTCTACATGCACCACGCCCAGGAGCGCACCATCGACGTGCCCAAGACCGAGACCACGGGACGTCGCGGCGGCATCCACAACTCGCTCACCCGACTGCTCGTCAAACCCACCCACCTCATCGGCGGTTACGCGCAGCTCACCTACGCCTTCAACTACCTCGGGCCGACGGGGAACCAGCGCGACGAGGTCACGGTCGTGCGCAAGCGCGTGACGGAGGTGCGGTACCGATGAAGGACGCCGGAACGTCCCGTTCGACGGGGGAGAGGGACACCAGACCGATCGGCCGGGTGATGGCGCAGGTCGCCATGGTGATGAACCTCGACAAGTGCATCGGCTGCCACACCTGCTCGGTCACCTGCAAGCAGGCGTGGACCAACCGGAGCGGCGTCGAGTACGCCTGGTTCAACAACGTGGAGACCCGCCCGGGCCAGGGCTATCCCCGGACCTACCAGGACCAGGAACGCTGGAAGGGCGGCTGGGTCCGTCGGCCGGACGGGACACTGGTGCCGCGTTCGGGGGGACGGCTCAAACGGTTGGCCACGATCTTCGCCAACCCGGTGATGCCCTCCATCCAGGACTACTACGAGCCCTGGACCTACGACTACGACACGTTGATCAACGCTCCGGCGGGCGACGACTTCCCGGTGGCCGAGCCCCGCTCGGCGCTCACCGGAAGACCGATGAAGGTCGAGTGGAGCGCCAACTGGGACGACGATCTGGGCGGCGGCCCCGAACTGGCCTCTCAGGACCCGATCGTGCGCAGGCTCGGCGACAAGGTGCGGTTGTCCTTCGAGGACACCTTCATGTTCTACCTGCCGCGCATCTGCGAGCACTGCCTGAACCCGTCGTGTGTGGCCACCTGTCCGAGCGGGGCCCTCTACAAGCGGGTGGAGGACGGGATCGTCCTGGTCGACCAGGACCGTTGCCGGGGCTGGCGTATGTGCGTGACCGGCTGCCCGTACAAGAAGATCTACTTCAACCACAAGACGGGCAAGGCCGAGAAGTGCACCTTCTGCTATCCGCGGGTGGAGGTGGGCATGCCGACCATCTGCTCCGAGACCTGTGTGGGACGCCTGCGCTACCTGGGGGTGGTCCTCTACGACGCCGACCGGGTCGGTGAGGCCGCCTCCGTGGAGGACGAGAAGGACCTCTATGAGGCCCAACTGGGGGTCTTCCTCGATCCGGACGACCCGGCGGTCCGCGCCGCCGCCCGCCGCGACGGCATCCCGGATCGCTGGGTGGACTCCGCCGCCCGCTCACCGGTCTACGCGCTGGCCGAACGCTTCCGGGTGGCGCTGCCGCTGCACCCGGAGTACCGCACCATGCCGATGGTCTGGTACATCCCGCCGCTGTCCCCGGTGGTGGACACGCTCACCCGTACCGGTCACGACGGTGAGGACAAGGACAACCTCTTCGGGGCCATCGACACGTTGCGCATCCCCGTCGAGTACCTGGCCGAACTGTTCACGGCGGGGGACACCGGCCCGGTCGACCTGGTGCTGCGCAGGCTCGCCGCCATGCGCTCCTACATGCGCCGGATCAACCTGGGACAGGAACGCGACGAGTCGATCGCCTCCGACGTCGGCATGACCGGCGGGGAGATCGAGGACATGTACCGGTTGTTGGCCCTGGCCAAGTACGACGAGCGGTACGTCGTACCGACCGCCTACGGGGTGGACGAGGCCGACCGGGGGGTCATCGAGGAGGTCGGGTGCTCCCTGGACTTCGACGGCGGCCCCGGCATGGGAGGGATGGGCGGCGAGGTCCCCTTCGGGGAGGCCTCCGGACGTCCCGACGAGGCGTCGGTGGAGACCTTCCACGCGCTTCGCGAACGGCAGACCGCCGAGGGGCGATCGGGTACCGGTGGCCGCGTCAACCTGCTGAACTGGGACGGTAACGGCCGTCCCGACGGACTCTTCCCACCCCGCGAGGGTGGCGACACCGACGACGAACGGGGCGGGGATCCCGGCCCGCGTGAGGAGGGTCGGACATGAGAACCACCACCGACGGCACGAACGACGACGGGACGCGTACCGGATCCGGCTGGCTCGGAGCCGCGAGGGCCGAACGCCGCGCGCACGCCCGCGCCGTCACCCACCAGGCCGCCTCGGTCCTGCTCGGCTACCCGGACCAGACCTTCTTCGAACAGCTGCCGCTCGTGGCGCGCGCCGTCGCGGAGCTGCCCCGGGGGCCGGCCCGTTCCGAATTGCTGGGGTTCTGCGAGCACGCCTCCATCACGCCGGAGCTCGAACTGTCCGCGCACTACGTGGACGTGTTCGACCTGCGTCGTCGCAGGGCGCTGCACATGACCTACTACACCGACGGGGACACCCGTCGCCGAGGTCACGCGTTGGCGGAGATCAAGCGGGTCTACTCGGAGGCGGGCTGGCGGGTCCACGCCCGTGAGCTGCCCGACCACCTGGCCGTGATGCTGGAGTTCGCCGCGCGGGGGGACGCCGACGCCGGTCAGGAACTGCTGGTCCTGCACCGGGCCGGTCTCGACCTGCTGTCCGAGGCCCTGCGCGAGCACGGCACCCCCTACGCGGGGGTGATCGAGGCGGTCCGGAGCACGCTCCCCTCGCCGCGCCCCGCCGACGAGGAACGCGCCCGCCGTCTGGCCTCCGAGGGGCCGCCCGCCGAGGACGTGGGGATGGAGCCCTACAGGGTGGTGCGCCCCCGGGAGCCGTTGCCGCTGACGGACGTGACCTGGAGGAACGCATGAGCGGGTACGGTCCGGTCGACCTGCTGCTGTGGGGCGTTCTGCCCTACGTGGTGCTGGTGCTCGTGGTGGGCGGTCTGATCTGGCGCTACCGCTACGACCGGTTCGGCTGGACCACGCGCTCCTCGGAGCTGTACGAGTCACGGCTGCTGCGGATCGGCAGCCCGCTCTTCCACTTCGGTCTGTTGGTGGTCATCGTGGGCCACGTCGTGGGTCTGCTGATCCCGGACACCTGGACGCGCGCTCTGGGCGTCTCCGACACGCTCTACCACGTGAGCGCGCTCTCCCTGGGGCTGATCGCGGGGTTCTGCACGCTCGCCGGGATCGCCCTGCTCGTCTGGCGAAGGCGGACCACGGGTCCGGTCTTCAGCGTCACCACCCGCAACGACAAGCTCATGTACGTGGTCCTGGTCCTGGCGATCGTGACCGGTCTGGGCATGACCGTGTACTTCGCGGGGGTGGAACTCGCGGGCGGACGCACCGGCGACTACCGGGAGACGGTGTCGCCGTGGTTCCGTTCGATCTGGATCCTGCGTCCCGACGTGGCCGCCATGGCCGCCTCCGACGCCCCGTACAAGCTGCACGCCCTGATGGGACTGGGGCTGTTCGCCCTGCTGCCCTTCACCCGGCTCGTCCACGCCTTCAGCGCGCCGGTCGGCTACCTGTTCCGCCCCTACGTCGTCTACCGCACCCGCGACCCGCAACCGGCCGCCGCGGGCCAGGCCCGACGGCCGGCCCGACGGGGCTGGTGAACCGGCACGAGGGCGCCTCGGCCGGCCGAACGCACATCACCTATGGAGTATCCATGGAGCTCTTCCCGGCGTTCCCGCTCGAAGAGTGGAACGAGACCAAGCAGACCGTCCACCGCTTCGAGCAGATCGTGGGCAAGGTCCGCCTACAGCACAGCCCGCGACGCAACCACTGGTGGAACGTGCCCTTCCACCTGACCGGAAGCGGGATCACCACCCGACCGATGGGGATGGTGGACGGCAACCCGATCTTCACCATCGACTTCGATTTCGTCCGCCACCTGTTGATCGCGAGCAACCTGGAAGGTGACACCGCCTCGTTCCCCCTCCAAGGGAACAGCGTCGCCTCGTTCTACCTGCGTCTGCAATCGGCGCTGGACTCGTTGGGGGTGGACGGCGGGATCCCGGTCGCGTTCCCGTTCGACCTGCCCGACGCCGACCGTCCCTTCGCTGAGGACCACGAGCACGCCGTCTACGTGCCCGAACACGCCACGCGGTACTGGCGGATCCTGAGCCGGGTCAATCTGATCCTGGAGGAGTTCGCGTCCGGTTTCTCCGGTAAGACCAGCCCCGTGCACCACTTCTGGCACACCTTCGACATCGCCGTCACCCGCTTCTCGGCGCACACCATCGTGCAGCCGGAGGAGGCGGGGGAGCTGGTGCGCGAGGCCTACTCGCGCGAGGTGGTGAGCTTCGGCTTCTGGTTCGGTGACGACAACGTCCCCGAACCCTGCTTCTACGCCTACGCGGCGCCCGAGCCCGAGGGGCTCACCGAGGAACCGTTGAGCCCCTCGTTCGCGGAGTGGAGGCCCAGCGGGCACGGGCACCTGGCGCTGCTGCGCTACGCGGACGCGCGCGAGACCGAGGATCCGCGGGCCACCGTCCTGGAGTTCCTCCAGAGCGCCTACCTGGCGGGCGCCCGCAGACTCGGCTGGGACGTCGACGCCCTCGCCTGCCCGGGCGGGGTGACCGACCCCTATCTGGCCGGTCACTGACCCGGACGGACGGTCCCGGCGGGAGCGGGCCGGGGCCCGATGTGTGCGCGAGCGGGGGATATGGGAACGTTTCCTTTGCAGGACCTCGACGCGCACACTCCGTGCGTGTCGGACGCACGGAGTTGGGGCACAGGCATGGAACTGACCGTCGTCGACGCACCGGAACGGTCGCGGTTCGAGGTGAGCACGGACGGCCGAGTGATCGGCTTCTCCGCCTACCACCTGATCGCCGAGGGGGTCCTGGCGCTTCCGCACGTGGAGGTGGAACCCGCCTTCGAGGGGCGCGGAGTGGCCGGCACGTTGATGCGCGAGTCCCTGGACATGATCCGTGAGCGGAAGCTGAGGATCGTTCCGATCTGCCCCTTCGCCCAGTCCTTCATCGAGCGCAACCCGGAGTACGCGGATCTCGTCCACGAGGGGTGAACGGCCCGTTCGACAGGCCGTTATGCCTCCGAAGCGGTAACGAAAGTGTGAACATCGGGCCGCTTTAGTGCCTTCGTCGGTGTTCTGTCCTTTCGTGTGGGCATGGGGTGGCGGTTCCCTTTTTCCTGTAAGGAGCCCCCACCTCGTGATACTCGCCGACGCAGCACCGACGATCGACGCTCGTCTCACCGAGATGATCGGTACGTTCAACGACGACGTCCTCTGGGCGTGGATCCTCATCCCGCTCCTGGTCGGAGTGAGCCTCTACATCACCTTCCGGACCGGCTTCGTGCAGTTCCGGCTCTTCCCCGAGATGTTCCGGGTGCTGGGCAACAAGCCGGAGATCGCTCCCGACGGCAAGAAGGCCGTCTCCTCGTTGCAGGCCTTCTTCATCTCCGCCGCGGCGCGTCTGGGCACGGGGAACATCATCGGCGTCTCCGTCGCCATCTCCCTGGGCGGCCCCGGCGCCGTCTTCTGGATGTGGGTGATGGCGCTGGTGGTGTGCGCCGCCAGCTTCGTGGAGTCGACGCTCGCGCAGCTCTACAAGGTGCGGCACCCGGCCGGATACCGGGGCGGGCCCGCCTACTACATCGAACGGGGACTGGGCAGCCGTTGGCTCGCCGTGGTCTTCGCGGTCATCCTCATCATGACCTTCCCGCTCGTCTTCAACGCGGTACAGAGCAACACCATCACCAACACGGTCGCCAACTCCGTCGGTGAGCTCGGTGCCGGGACCGGCACGATCTTCTCGGTGGTCATCGGCGCCCTGCTCGTGCTGCTCACCGGACTGGTGATCTTCGGCGGCGTCCGCCGTATCGCCCACACCGCCCAGGCGCTCGTGCCCTTCTTCGCGGCCCTCTACGTCGTGATCGGTCTGATCATCATGGTCATGCACTGGCAGCTGGTGCCCGGCATGATCACGTCGATCGTCGCGAACGCCTTCGGACTGGGCGAGTTCGCCGCCGCGGCCCTGGGCGTGGTCATCATCCAGGGTGTGCGTCGAGGCATGTTCAGCAACGAGGCCGGTCTGGGCTCGGCGCCGAACGCGGCGGCCAGCGCCTCGGTGACCCACCCCGTCAAGCAGGGGCTGGTGCAGACCCTCGGCGTCTACCTGGACACCATGGTGGTCTGTTCGGTGACGGCCTTCATCATCCTGCTCGGCTACCAGGGCAACCTGGACGGGACCTTCGAGGGCGACATGACCCAGATGGCCCTGATGTCGATGCTGGGTCCGTGGGCGCTGCACCTGATGACGCTCATCATCTTCCTGGTGGCGTTCACCTCGGTGCTCGGCAACTACTACTACGGCGAGTCCAACGTGGAGTACCTGAGCGGCAACGGCAACGTCCTCTTCGGGTACAAGGTGGTCTTCCTCGTCGCCACCTTCCTGGGCTCCCTGGGCTCGATCGACCTGGTCTGGACGCTCGCCGACACCACGATGGGCCTGATGGCGCTGGTCAACCTGATCGCGATCGCCCCGCTGACGGTGATCGCCTGCCGTCTGCTGAAGGACTACACCGTGCAGCGTCAGCAGGGCAAGGACCCGGTGTTCACCCGTGACCGGATGCCCGACATCCGCGGTGTGGAGTGCTGGGAGCCTCGGGAGGAGCCGGCGACCGAGGGCCGTGAGCCCGCGGGTCGGGATTCCTGACCGATCGTCGTCGAGAGGGCGCGTCCGGGTTCCGGGCGCGCCCCTTCGGTGATTCAGGGGCACTTGATTCACCCGAAAATACGCACAAACCCCTAACAGTGGGCGTTCTCGGGCATCCGTGTTCTTTCGGTCACCACGGATCACCGCTAGTGTGCTGGATCACAGTTGTGGCGGTTAAAGTTGTGCCTCGCAAGGGAGTCCGATGTCCATCGTCTCAATCGAGCCGGCCACCGCCGAGCGGTGGAACGACCTGGAGAACCTGTTCGGGCCGACCGGAGCATACGGGCACTGTTGGTGCACGTTCTTCCGGAGGAGGGCCAAGGACCACACGGCCAGCGTGTCCTGCGACCGTTCCCGGCGCGGCGTGGACAACAAGGAGGAGCTGCGCAGGCTCACCCTGGACGGTCGGGTGCCCGGCCTGATCGCCTATGACGAGGACGGGCCCTGCGGCTGGGTGTCCGTGGCCCCTCGGGAGGACTTCATCCGTCTGTCCCGGTCTCGGACCCTGCGCCCGGCGGACCCCGAGGAGCCGGGCGTATGGTCCCTCGTCTGCTTTTGGTTGCCGCCCAAGCGGCGCCGGCGTGGTCAGGGAAGCCGTCTCTTGGAGGGTGCCATCGAGTACGCGCGGGCCAACGGCGCCCGGGTCCTGGAGGCCTATCCCGTCGATACGGCGGGTGGGCGCGCCCCGAGCGCCGAGGTCTACACCGGGACGGTGGAGATGTTCCGTCGTGTCGGGTTCACCCTGGCCCAGCACCACTTGAGCGAACGGGTGGTGGCCCGTCTGGAGTTGAAGCCGGGTTGAGGTGCGCCCCGGTGATACGGGGGTAGGGTATGTGGCGCCATGAGGGCGCCGGGGAGTGTCCAGGGCCTCCGAGGGTCGGATGACGGGTCATCCGTTCTCTCGGGGGCTTCTCCTGTTCCACCTGGGGTTTTGCCCTCTCTTGTTACCCCCTGGGGGTAATCTGGGGATCGGGCGTCGACGAGGCGTCGTCGACATTTGACATACACATACCCCCTAGGGGTATATTGGGCCGTGTTGGAACGGGCCCGCGAAAGAGCGGGCGAGCACACCGGGAGGAATCCATGGCCGACACCGCCGTCTACACCGTCGAGGGCATGAGCTGCGGGCACTGCGTCAACTCGGTCACCGAGGAGGTCACCGGTGTCTCCGGCGTCACCGACGTCAAGGTCGACCTGGAGAGCAAAAAGGTCACCGTCACCGCCGCGGGTCCGATCGACGACGCCGCCGTGCGCGCCGCCATCGACGAGGCCGGCTACGAGGTGGCGGGCTGACATGGGCGTGACCGCGAAACTCGCACTCTACGTCGTGGGTCTCGTGGTCGTGTTCGCCGCGGCGTTCGGGGCCGGCACGTTGGCCGGCCCCGTCCTGCCGGACAGGGGAGACACCCACGCCGAGAGCGTGGAGGGGACCCCGCCGGGCGGACAGGACCAGGGCCCAGAGGACCTCACCGAACACTGACGATGCCTGGAGGGGCAGATGAGCGACATCAAGACGGCTCCCGCCGGGGCGGGGCCGGTGGAACTGGCGATCGGTGGGATGACCTGCGCCGCCTGCGCCAACAGGGTGGAGAAACGTCTCAACAAGATGGAGGGCGTCACCGCCAGCGTCAACTTCGCCACCGAGAAGGCGAAGATCACCTTCGAGGGAGAACCGGCCTCGGTCGAAGACCTGGTCGCCCAGGTCGAGAAGGCCGGCTACACGGCCACGGTGCCGACCCCGGAGCGGAGCGAGGGCTCCGCCGAGGCCGACGCCGACCCGGCCGACCCCACGCGGGCCCTGTGGAACCGCGCTCTGGTCTCCATGCTGCTGTCCGCCCCGGTCATCCTCATGGCGATGATCCCGGCGCTCCAGTTCACCTATTGGCAGTGGGCCTCCCTGGCCCTGGCCGCGCCCGTGGTGGTGTGGGGCGCGCTGCCCTTCCACATCGCGGCATGGAAGAACCTCAAGCTGGGCACCGCCACCATGGACACCCTCGTCTCCCTGGGTGTCACCGCGGCCTTCCTGTGGTCCCTGTACGCCCTCTTCCTGGGCAACGCGGGGGTCCCGGGGATGACGCACCCGTTCGAGTTCACGATCGCCCGCACCGACGGCTCGGCCAACGTCTACCTGGAGGTCGCGGCGGGCGTCACCTCCTTCATCCTGCTCGGCAAGTTCTTCGAGGCGCGTTCCAAGCGTCGCGCCGGAGCCGCCCTGCGCGCCCTTCTGGAGTTGGGCGCCAAGGAGGTCACCGTGCTGCGGGGCGAGGGTCCCTCGGCGCGTGAGGAACTCGTGCCGGTCGACCGGCTCCAGGTCGGCGACCGCTTCGTGGTCCGTCCCGGCGAGAAGATCGCCACCGACGGACAGGTGGAGGAGGGGAGCTCCGCCGTCGACATGAGCATGCTCACCGGCGAGTCCGTGCCGGTGGAGGTCGAGCCCGGATCCGCCGTCGTGGGCGCCACCGTCAACTCCGGCGGCCGTCTCGTCGTCCGGGCCTCCCGGGTCGGCTCCGACACCCAGCTCGCCCAGATGGCGCGTCTGGTCGAGGACGCGCAGAACGGCAAGGCCGCCGTGCAGCGGCTCGCCGACCGGGTCTCCGGGGTCTTCGTCCCGATCGCCATCATGATCGCCGTCGGAGCCCTGGGCTTCTGGCTCGGTACCGGTGACCCCGCCGGGGCCGCCTTCACCGCCGCGGTCGCGGTGCTCATCATCGCCTGCCCCTGCGCCCTGGGCCTGGCCACGCCGATGGCCCTCATGGTGGGGACCGGCCGCGGCGCCCAGCTCGGCATCCTGATCAAGGGCCCCGAGGTGCTGGAGAGCACCCGGCGCGTCGACACCGTCGTGCTGGACAAGACCGGCACCGTGACCACCGGCAAGATGGCGCTGACCTCGGTCACCGCCGCCGAGGGCGAGGACGAGGGCGAGGTCCTGCGTCTGGCGGGCGCGTTGGAGAAGGCCTCCGAGCACCCGATCGCCCGTGCCATCGCCACCGGCGCCACCGTGCGCGTCGGCGACCTGCCCACCCCCGAGGACTTCGCCAACATCGAGGGGCGGGGCGTCCAGGGCGTCGTGGACGGTCACGCCGTCCTGGTGGGCCGGGTCGCGCTGCTGGAGGAGTGGTCCCAGGAGCTTCCCGAGGAACTGAAGCGGGCCTTCTCCCGGGCCGAGTCCGAGGGGCGCACCGCGGTCGCGGTGGGCTGGGACGGCCGGGCGCGAGGCGTGCTGGTCGTGGCCGACACGGTCAAGCCCACCAGCGCCGAGGCGATCCGTCAGTTCCGTGACCTGGGATTGAAGCCGATCCTGCTCACCGGTGACAACGCCGCCGTGGCGCGCACCGTCGCCGAGGAGGTCGGGATCGAGGAGGTCATCGCGGAGGTCATGCCGGAGGACAAGGTCGCGGTGGTCGAGCGGCTCCAGTCCGAGGGGCGTACGGTCGCGATGGTCGGTGACGGGGTCAACGACGCCGCCGCCCTGGCCCAGGCCGACCTGGGACTGTCCATGGGCACGGGCACGGACGTGGCGATCGAGGCCAGCGACCTGACGCTGGTCCGGGGCGACCTGAGGGCCGCGGCCGACGCGGTCCGTCTGTCCCGCCGCACCCTCGGAACCATCAAGGGCAACCTGTTCTGGGCCTTCGCCTACAACACCGCCGCCCTTCCGTTGGCCGCCGCGGGGCTGCTCAACCCGATGCTCGCGGGCGCCGCGATGGCACTGTCCAGTGTCTTCGTGGTGACCAATAGCCAGCGCCTGCGTCGCTTCCGTCCACTGACCGAGGAGACCGGGGCATAAGGGAACGAAATCGCGCACGATAAGGGCTGAAAAGCCCGGTGTGACAGGGTTTCGCACTCTCGTCACCCGCACGTGGAGCCGCTAAGGTTTGCGCTTGACCCCCGCCCGTAGGGGGGTTCGCACGAACCTCAGCGGCTTTCGTGTGTTCCGTGTCGTTCCGGAGAGTGACGGCGTGGTCATTCTCCGATGAGTGTCCGAACGAGGTCCCCGTGAGATCCACATGCCCCCGAGCCCGGCTGTACCGGAGCGAGCCCCATCCGGACCCCTACGCCGTGTACGCCGAGATGAGGGCCGAACACGGCCCCATCGTCCCGGTGGAACTGGAGCCCGGGGTGCACGGTTGGCTGGTCACCGACTACGCGACCCTCATCTCCTGGTCCAGGGACGACACGAGGTTCAGCCGCGACCCTCGACTCTGGCGTGACCTCGCCGAAGGGCGTATCGCCCCCGATTCGGGACTCCTGCCGATGATGGCGCCCCGGGCCAACGCGCTCTTCGTGGACGGTGTCGAACACCGCCGCTATCGCAGGGCGATCACCGACGGCCTCAAGGAGGTCGGCGTCGATCGACTGAAGCGGGCCACCGAACTCCGCGCCGGGGAGCTCATCGACGGTTTCTGCGAACGCGGCACGGCGGACGTCCTCAACGAGTACGCGCGGATGCTCCCGCTCATGGTCATCAACGACCTGTTCGGGTTCGACCACGACCAGGGGCGGCGCTTCGTCGAGGCCATGCGCAACCTCTGGCTCGGTATCGACCCCGAGAGGTCCAATACCGAGGCGGAGAAGGCGTTGGCCGAGGTCGTCGCGGCCAAACACCGCGAACCCGGCGACGACGTCACCACACGACTCATCCGGCACCCGGCGGGACTCTCCGACGAGGAGGTCATCATGCAGCTCCTCCTGGTGGTGGCCGCGGCCAACGAACCCACCGCCAACCTCATCGGCTCCGGGATCAGGGCCGCCCTGGCCGACACCGACCTGCCCGGGGACCGGGCCCCCTCGCCGACCGCCCTGACCGACATCGTGGACCGCGTGCTGTGGGAGGACCCGCCGATCACCAACTATCCGGTGATCTACCCGCGGGCCGACGTGACCCTGGACGACGGTCGGGTCATCGAGGCCGGTTCGCCGATCCTGCTCGGCTTCGCCGCCTCCAACCGGTTCTTCGTGGAGGAGAACGCCGAACGGATGGCCACGTCCAGGAACCGTGCCCACGTGGCCTGGGGAGTGGGGCACCACCGCTGCCCCGGAAGCGACGAGGCCACCGCGATGACCGTCATCGCCCTCCGCGTCCTCTTCGACCGGCTGCCGGGTTTGAGCCCGGCGCTCCCCGGCGAGGAACTCCGGTGGCACCTCTCCTCTCTGTCCTGGATCCCGGTCGGGTTCCCCGTCCACTTCGCCCCCAGACCACCCGAGCCCAGACCCCCCGAGGAAGGAGAACCGTGGAACGAGTCGCACTCGCGCCCGGAAACATCCGCTCCCAATCCGAGCACCTCAGGAAGATCGCCCCTGTCGTACCTGTCCGCCTTCCTGGCGAGGTGGACGCATGGGTCGTGACCACGCACGACGCGGTCGTCGAGGCCCTGGCCGACCCGAGGGTCCAGAAGGACAAGAGGCACTGGAGGGCCTTCGCGGCCGGTGAGATCCCGCCTGACTGGCCGCTGATCTCCTGGATCGTCAACGACAACATGTTGGCCAAGGACGGCGAGGACCACACCCGTCTGCGCAGGCTGGTCTCCAAGGCGTTCACCCCGCGCCGGGTCGAACGGTTGCGCCCGGCGGTGGTCGACATCGTGGAGAGGCTCCTGGACGACGTGGAGCGGGAGGCCGCCGCGAGCGAGGACGGTGTCGTCGACCTCAAGAGATCGTTCGCCGAACCGTTGCCGCTCACCGTGATCGGCGACCTGTTCGGCCTCTCCGAGGAGGACCGTCCCCGGATGCATCGTCTGGTCAACGCCTTCTTCGACCAAGGCGTCGTCCCCGAGGAGGCCTTCGCGATCTTCGGTGAACTGTGGGAACTGCTCACCGCCCTGGTGGAGACCAAACGGGCCGTCCCCGGAGACGATCTGACCACCGCCCTCATCACCGCCCGGGACGAGGACGACGCGCTCACCGAGAACGAGCTCATCTGGAACCTGGTGCTGTTCATCAGCGCCGGCCACGAGACCACGATGAACCTCATCGTCAACGCGGTGTCGATGCTCGACTCCCACCGTGACCAGCTCGCCCTGGTCAGGGAAGGAGGGATCTCCTGGGACCGGGCGATCGAGGAGACGCTGCGTTTCGCCGGCCCCGCCGCGTACCTTCCGATGCGCTACACCGCCGAGGACATGGAGGTGGCCGGGATCCATCTGCCCAAGGGGGAGCCGCTGCTGCTCGGCTACACCTCCGCCGGGAAGGATCCCGAACGGTACGGGCCGACCGCCGGTGAGTTCGACGTCACCCGTGAGGACACCTCGCACCTGTCCTTCTCCCGAGGGCGCCACTTCTGTCTCGGGGCCGGTCTGGCGCGGTTGGAGGCCCGTGAGGCGCTGCCCAGGCTGTTCGAGCGTTTCCCCGGGCTCCGGGTGGCGACGTCCGCCGGGGCGCCCGCTCCCATGACCTCCTTCATCATCGACGGCCTGGAGACCCTGCCGGTCCGCCCGAGACCCTGACGTCGGCGCGGGACACGCCCGACATATCGCCCCCGCCGAGGTCATAGTGGTGGCTTTCGGCGGGGTCCTCGCATCTCAGAGGCGGTACGGAGTACCTCGAACCTCGCCCGGGAACATCACACACACCTGGAAGAGAGCACCGAGGAGGGGGAGCGGCTTCTACACTCGACATGATCCCCCGAGCCGTCCCCTGTACCCCTGCCCCGCCCCGTGTCACGTACCCGCCTTCGACGTGAACGGGCCCTCCCGAGGATTGCGCACATATGAACAGTTCGGAAGCAGACCCCGGACGTGTCCTGGTCGACCGCTATCGTCTGGACGAGATCATCGGCGAGGGCGGTATGGGCCGCGTCTGGCGCGGCACGGACACCCTTCTGGACCGCCCGGTCGCGGTCAAGGAGCTGACCACACCGCCCGGCCTCCCCGCGCACGAGGTCGAGGTCCTGCGGACCCGGATGATCCGCGAGGCGCGCAGCGCCGCCCAGCTCAGCCACCCGTCCATCATCACGGTGTTCGACGTGGCCGAGGAGGACGGACGCCCGTGGATCGTGATGGAACTCGTCCAAGGGCCCTCCCTCGGCGACCTCATCCGTTCGGACGGCGCCCTCACCGTGAAGCGGGCCGCCGACATCGGTGAACAGATGGCCGCCGGTCTGGCCGAGGCGCACAACCGCGGCATCGTGCACCGCGACATCAAGCCGGGCAACGTGCTCATCGCGGGGAACGACCGTGCGGTCCTCACCGACTTCGGCATCGCCCATCTGGACGGGGCCACCCATCTGACCAGCACCGGCCTGCTCATCGGTTCGCCGAGCTACCTGGCGCCGGAGATCGCCCACGGTCGTTCGGCCACGCCCGCCTCGGACATGTGGGCGTTGGGCATCACCCTCTACCAGGCGGTCGAGGGCACCCTGCCCTTCGAACGACCCACGCCCATGGCCACTCTGACCGCCATCGTCACCCAGGACCTGCCGGAGAGCCCCAACGCGGGAGAGCTCCGTCCCGTCCTGGAGGCCCTGTGCGAGAAGCGTCCCGAGGACCGGCCCTCCATCGGCGAGGTCCGCTCCCTCCTGCGCGGGATCCGGGACTCCGCGGACGCCGCGCCCTCGGTCACCGCCACCACCGTCGCCGCCGCGCCCGCCATCGTGGAGCCCGAACCGGAACCGGCCGGGGTCGTGAGCGGGACGGAGCACGCCGCCGGAACCCCCGAAGGCCCGGTGGACCAGGCGGTCGGGGCCGGACCCGCGATCCCGCCCCCGCCGCCCAAGGCCTCCCGGAAGACGGGCGGACGGCGGTCCCGCCCCCTCGTCGTCGCCGCCCTGACGCTCGTGTTCCTCCTCCTGCTCGGCGGGGTGGCCACGACCGTCTACCTCAGCGCGAGCAGCCCCGGGGACGTCGCCTCGGCGGTCGGGGCCGAGGAGGAACCCGACCCCGTCGACCGAGCCGACGCGGGGGCGTCCGAGGAACCGGCCGACGACGAGTCCGCCCGGGACGAGGAGGAACCCGAAGAGGAGCCCGAGGAGGAAGAGGAGGACCCCTGGGACTTCCTCGTCCGCCACGAGGACTCCAGCGGTTTCTCCGTGGACGTTCCCGAGGGCTGGGAGATCGACCGTCAGCAGCACATGGTCTACTTCCGCAACCCGGACGGCGGTTACCTCCTCGTCGATCAGACGTCGAACCCCAACGACGACGCCGGCGACGACTGGCGCGACTTCGAGCCGATCGGCCGGCAGAACTTCTCCGGCTACTCGCTCATCGGCATCGAGGACGTGGACGCCGAATGGGCCGGGGACTACGTCAGCGCGGCCGACTGGGAGTTCACCTTCAGCGGCCGTAACGGCGAGATGCACGCGATCAACCGCGGCTTCCACACCGAGGACATCGGTTACGCGCTGTTCCTGGTGAGCCCCGAGTCGCAGTCGGTCAACCACGCCCTGCTCGACCGGATCTCGGAGTCCTTCGTCCCCGCGGACTGATCGGAGCCGACGTCACCGGTGCTCAGAACACCGAGAAACCGGTGATGTCGGTGAAGGCCTCCAACGCCAGGGCGGCGGAGACCGAGTTGCCCTTCTCGCCCAGCCCCGGGCCCCAGGCCGCCAGCGAGTAGCGGCCGGGGACGATGGCGAGGATCCCGCCGCCCACCCCGCTCTTGCAGGGCAGGCCGATCCGGTAGGCGAACTCGCCCGCCGCGTCGTAGGTGCCGCAGGTCAGCATCAGCGCCATGATGCGGCGGGCCTGCCCCTGGTCGAGCAGCGAGGTGCCATCGGCCCGTCGTCCGTGACGGGCGAGGAGGAGTCCGGCCAGGGCCAGCTCCTCGCAACTGATGGTGATCGCGCATTGGCGCACGTAGTGGTCGAGCACCTCCGGTACCGGCTCGAGCATGTTGTCGAAGCCGGACATCAGGTAGGCCAGGGCGCGGTTGCGGTCCCCGGTGGCCAGCTCCGACGCGGCGGTCCTGTGGTCGGTGTCCAGGTCGGGTGAGCCGGTCTCCTCACGGAGCAGGTCCCGCAGGGCCGTGAACGCGTCACCGGTGTCGTTCAACAGTTGGTCGGTGACGACGATGGCGCCCGGGTTGATGAACGGGTTGCGGGCGATCCCGTTCTCGAACTCCAACTGGTAGAGCGAGTTGAACGCGTTCCCGGACGGTTCGCGGTGCACCCGGGCCCACACGTTGTGGTCGGAGCGCCCCATCACCAGGGCGAGGGTGAACACCTTGGTGATGCTCTGCATGGAGAACCGGGTGGTGGCGGAGCCGATCGAGTGCAGATCGCCGCCGACGGTGGCCATGGTGAACCCGAACTGCTCCGGGTCGACCTTCGCCAGTTGGGGGATGTAGTCGGCGACCGTCCCCGCTCCGATGTAGGGCCGGACCCGCTCCATCACCTCGTCGAGGACCCCGTCGTAGTACTCGCTCATGTCGGCCCCTCTCCGACGCGGTTCACCGTCGTGACTCCCGGGCGGGCCGAGGGCTCGGGACGTCAGCGCGATCGATGATGGAACGGGCGCCGTGGTTGAACCCGCCGGCCTCGTCCCTGCCGAGCGGGACCGAGGGCGGGTGGGTGCGCAGGTGCTCGATCGCGCTCTCGATGTCCTCCAACAGCAGGTCGGACATGTCGCGGCTGAAGCCGTGGCGGACCAGTACCCGTTGGACGGCCTCGGAGTCCCGGTCGGCGGGCAACGGGTAGGCGGGGACCAGCCAACCCCGGGTCCGGAGTCGGTCGGCGAGGTCGTACGGGGTGAAGGGCTCGTCGCCGACCAGCCTCCAGGACACGGCGCCGATCCCCCGGTCCGGGTGTCCGTCGTGGACGAGGTCGAACGGCCCCATCGCCCGAACCCCCTCGGCCAGGTGGCGGGCGGTCTCGTGTGTGGCGGAGTGGATCATCCGGTAGCCCTCGCGACCGAGTCGTACGAAGTCGTAGTACTGGGTGACGACCTGACCGCCGGGGCGGGAGAAGTTCAGGTTGAAGGTGGCCTGGTTCCCGCCCAGGTAGTCGACCTGGAAGACCAGCTCCTCGGGTAGATCGGCCTTCCTCCGCCACATCGCCCAACCCGACCCCAACGGTGCCAGACCGGTCTTGTGCCCGGAGGCGTTGATCGAACGGACCCGGGGCAGCCGGAAGTCCCAGACCAGGTCGGGGGAGACGAACGGGGCGGTGAAGGCGCCGCTCGCCCCGTCCACGTGCAGGGGGATGTCGTGCCCGGTGCGCTCCTCGAAGCGGTCCAGGGCCGCCGCGACACCGCTCACGTCCTCGAACAGGCCGGTGAAGGTCTGGGCGAAGTTGCAGACCACCATGATGGTGTTCTCGTCGCAGTACCGGTCGACGTCGTCGGGCGTCATGACGTAGGTGTCGCCGCTCAGGGGGATCCGCCGCAGTTCCACGTCGAAGTAGAGGGCGAACTTCTCCCAGCACACCTGGACGGGGCCGCAGACCAGGTTGGGCCGTTCGGTGGGGCGCCCCTCGGCCTCGCGCCGGGCCCGCCAGGAGAACTTGGCGGCCAGGCCCGCGAGCATGGCGGCCTCGCTGGAGCCGGTCGTGGAGATGCCCACGGGGTCGGAGGGCTCCGGCACGTGCCACAGGTCGGCGAGCATGCGCACGCAGCGGCGTTCCAGCTCGGCCGTCTGCGGATACTCGTCCTTGTCGATCATGTTCTTGTCGATCGACTCGTCCATCAGCATGCGGACCTCGGGCTCCACCCAGGTGGTGCAGAAGGTGGCGAGGTTCATCCGGGAGATCCCGTCGAGCATGAGCTCGTCGTGCACCAGTTGGTAGGCGACGCGGGCCTCGGTGCCCCGTTCGGGGAAGTCCCCCTTGGGCGCTCCTCGACGCATCAGTCGTTCCGCGTAGACGTCCTCGTCGGGAGCGGGACCTTTCATGGCGCACCTCTCACGCTGGCGGTGATGTGATGAACACCACCAGTATGTGACCTGAGGGGCGGATGGGGAGAGAGTGCAGTCTTGCCCGGAGTGTCGGGTTCAGTCCTGTTCGTCGTCGAGCAACTCGGCGTCGTGCACGAGCAGCGCGATCTGCACACGGTTGTTCAGCCCCAACTTGGTGAGGATGTTCGACACGTGCGTCTTCACCGTGGGCACGCTCAGGAACAGCCGAGAGGCGATGTCGGCGTTCGACCGCCCCTGCCCCACCGCCACGGCCACATCGGTCTCCCGCGCGTTGAGCACCGCCAACCGGCTCCGGGCCCGCCCCGAGCGCTCGCTGTGATCGGCGTCGGCCACCCGGTCCATCAGCCTCCGCGTCACGGAGGGGGAGAGCACCGGGAACCCCCGGGCCACCCGACGGACCGACTCCACGATCTCCTTCGGCGGTGTGTCCTTGAGCAGGAACCCGGCGGCGCCGGCGCGCAGGGCGCGCAGCACGTGCTCGTCGGCGTCGAAGGTGGTGAGCACCAGGACCTCCGGCGGGTCCGGGAGGGCCCGCAACGACTCGGTGGCGGTCAGCCCGTCCACCGAGGGCATACGGATGTCCATCAACACCACGTCGGGGGAGTGGCGCTCGACCAGGTCGACGACCCGGCCTCCGTCCTCGGCCTCGGCCAGCACCCGGATGTCGGGCGCGCCGCCCATCATCATCACCAGGCCCACCCGGACCAGGGCGTCGTCGTCGACGATCACCACGCCGATCCGCCGCTCGTCGTCCGATTCGCTCATGCCGACCACGGTAGCCAGGCGGAGAGGCGCCATCCACCATCGTCCGTCCGCCCGTGCTCCAATCTTCCCGAGGCCAACGAGACCCGTTCGGCGAGACCGACCAGCCCCTGCCCGGCCCCCGTCCTCTCGGAACGGGCCGGACCGCTCCCCGTGGGCGGTGCGGGGGCGCCGTTGACCACCTCCACGGTCAGGCCCTCTCCCGCGCCGCCGGAGATCCGTACCCGGGTATCGGATCCGGGCGCGTGTTTGCGCGCGTTCGTCAGTCCCTCCTGGACGATCCGATAGGCCGTGCGCCCGGTCCGCTCGGGGACCTCGCCGGAGTACTCCTCCACGAACTCCACGCCCGCCCCCGTGTTCCCGGCCTCGGATACCAGCTGGTCCAGATCCGCCATGGTGGGCTGGGGGAGCTCGCCCACCGGCGCGCGCAGTACCCCGATCACCTCGCGCAGGTCCTGGAGGGCCTGGTGCGCGCTCTCCCGGATCACCCCGGCGGAGCGGGCGATCTCCTCCGGGGGAGCGTCCGGCCGGTACTCCAGAGCACCCGCGTGCACGCTGAGCAACGACAGGCGATGCCCCAGCACGTCGTGGATCTCGCGGGCGATCGACTCCCGGACACGATGCTGTGCCCGTTCGGCCCGCAACCGTGCCTCGGCCTCGGCGTGCACGGCCCGCTCCCGTAGGGAGTCGAACAGTTGACGACGGTGCTGTACCGAAAGCCCCCAACCGGCCGCCGCGCCCTGGAAGACCGCGCTCAACAGGAACGCCGTCACCAACGGTGTGTCGTACGGGTCGGGATGGACCAGGGCGCCGATGTAGGACGAGAGGAAGCTCAGCGCCAACACCGCCAGCCCCACCTTGGGCGGGCGGTGGACGCACAGAGAGAACAGGGCGACCAGCATCGCTCCACCGGCGAGCGGGAAGAAGGCGGAGACCGCGACCAGGGCCACCGCGATCTGTACCGGCCACCGGCGTCGCCACCACAGGGCGGTGCAAGCGGCCAGGGCGGTGAGCTGCTCGGCGACCCGGAACGGATCCGGTGGGGACGGCGGGGCGGGTTCGCCGGGCAGGGTCATCGCCCCCAGGAACCCGAAACCCAGCGCGGTCAGGAACATCAGGGAGTCCACGACCCAGTCCCGCGCTCCGCGTCGGTACCGCTGCCGGGAGGAGGTCGTGTCGTTCATCGCCTCGGAGTCTAGGCAGCGTACGCGTCGAGGGGGAGAAGGGCGCGGCGACTCGATACCGAAGGCCACGCGGGATCCTACTTTGGTCGTGTCCCCGTGCCGAAGGAAACGACCTCGGCGGGGGAAAGAGGACACCGTCGACCGATCCGGCGGACGGGGGCGTCTTCCTAGGCTCCTGTCATGCGCAAGGTACTCCAGGGCCTGGGGGTCCTCCTCTTCCTCATGGGCGTCAGCGGGGCCATCGACCG
Source organism: Nocardiopsis alba (assembly GCF_000710955.1). Classification (NCBI taxonomy): domain Bacteria; kingdom Bacillati; phylum Actinomycetota; class Actinomycetes; order Streptosporangiales; family Nocardiopsidaceae; genus Nocardiopsis; species Nocardiopsis alba. The sequence continues at coordinate 403,005 of NZ_BAZE01000003.1, read as the reverse complement.
GATCTGGGCCCAGCCGATCATGGGCGTCGTGCTCAACGCCTTCGATCGTCACGTCGTGTCCGCGATCCCCCGACTGGAAGAGAACGCGATCCTGGCCGGTCTCGGACTCGCCGTCTGTGGGATCGTGCTCGTCGTGGCGATGGAATCGCTCTCCCCACGCCGCAGAGGACTCACCTGATTCCTCCGGTCGTGTCGTTTCACGCCCGTTTCACACGTGGCACTAGGTAGCGTCGACAGGCGGAGCAGCCGTGCGTGAACCTGGGGGATCACCCGATGAGCACATTGGTCACCGGCGCCACCGGACAGGTGGGTCGACGTGTCCTGACCGAACTGCGCAGACGCGGCCTGCCCGCCGCGGGGGCCTCCAGGGACGGTGAGGTACGGCTCGACTGGACCGACACCGGCAGCTGGAACCACGCCTTGGAGGGGGTGGAGAGCCTGTTCGTGACGGTCCCCATGGCCAGTGGGCTGGCAGAGAGGGCCGGGGCCTTCATGGAACGGGCCGTCGAGAAAGGGGTCGGAACCGCGGTACTGGTCACCGCCATGGGCGCCGAGAGCGGCCCGCCCGACTCCGAACAGCGCGTTCTGGAACGCAGGATCCGGGAACTGTTCGATCAGTGGACCGTGGTGCGGCCCAACTGGCTGGACCAGGACTTCACCGAGGGGCTCTTCGCCCGGATCGCCCGTTCGCGCCGAGGGCGTCTGGAGTTGCCGCTGTCCAAGCGCGCCGAGGTCAGCTTCGTGGACGCCAAGGACGTGACCGACACCGTCGTCGCGGCCCTCACCGACAAGAGACACCACGAGCACGAGTACACGCTCACCGGCCCGAACCCGGTCTCCTTCCGCGACGTGGTCCGGATGACCAAGGGGACCGAGAGCCCCGTGTGGCGGTACAAGAAGGTGGACGAGGCCGGGTTCTACTTCCGGGCCACGAACATGGGCTGGTCCGACCGGTACGTGGACACGCTCAACGAGCGCTTCCGGGCCATCGCCGACGGCAAGGCGGCCCGGGTCACCGACGACGTGCGCCGGGCCCTGGGCCGGGATCCGGTGCCGATGGCCAAGTTCATCCGGGAGTCCGTGCTCTGAACGACCCCGGCCCCGGCCGTGTCGACGGACACGACCGGGGCCGGGGAACGCGGCCTACTTGAGGAGCTGGCGGGCCATCACCATGCGCTGGATCTGGTTGGTGCCCTCATAGATCTGGGTGATCTTGGCGTCGCGCATCATGCGCTCCAGCGGGAAGTCCTTCACGTAGCCGGCGCCGCCCAGGAGCTGCACGGCGTCGGTGGTGATCTCCATGGCGACGTCGGAGGCGTAGCACTTGGCGGCCGCGCCGTAGAAGGCCAGGTCGTCGTCGTCGCGCTCGGACTTGGCGGCGGCCACGTAGACCATCTGGCGGGCGGTCTCCAGCTTCATCGCCATGTCGGCCAGCATGAACTGGACGCCCTGGAACTCGGCGATGGCCTTGCCGAACTGCTTGCGCTCCTTGACGTAGGCCACGGCGTGGTCCAAGGCGCCTTGGGCGATACCGACGGCCTGGGCGCCGATGGTGACGCGGGTGTGGTCCAGGGTGCGCAGGGCGATCTTCAGCCCCTCGCCGGGGGCACCGACGATGCGGTCGCCCGGGACGAGCACGTCGTCGAAGAACAGCTCACGGGTGGGGGAGCCCTTGATGCCCAGCTTGCGCTCGGGCTCGCCCAGGGTGAAGCCCGCGTCGTCGGCGTGCAGGACGAACGCCGAGACGTTGCGGCCGCGGCGGCCCTCGGGGTCGGTGACGGCGAGCACCGTGTAGTACTCGCTGACACCGGCGTTGGTGATCCACGACTTCTGGCCGTTGAGCACCCAGTCGTCGCCCTTCGGGGTGGCCTGGGTGCGCATGGAGGCGGTGTCGGAACCGGCCTCGCGCTCGGACAGGCCGTAGGAGAACATCGCCTCGCCGCGGGCCACGGGGGTCAGGTAACGCCGCTTGACGTCCTCGGAGGCGCCCAGGATCAGCGGCATCGTGCCGAGCTTGTTCACCGCGGGGATAAGGGAGGAGGAGGCGCACACGCGAGCGACCTCCTCGATGATGATGCAGGTCGCGAGGGCGTCGGCGCCCACACCCTCGTAGTCCTCGGAGATGTGCGCGGCGTGGAAGTCCGTCGCGGTCAGGGCGTCGAGGGCGTCCTGAGGGAAGGCCGATTTCTCGTCCACCTCGGCGGCGTGCGGCGCGATCTTGTCCTCGGCCACGGAGCGCACCGCCGCGCGCAGCTCCTCGTGCTCCTCGCTGGTCTTGAACAGGTCGAAGTCGCTCATGTTCTTCCCCGGTGTCTGGCACTAAGTGCCGCTGTATGGCATTCAGTGCCAGAATAGAGGGTGGGGGTGGTGAAGTACACCGCCCGGGGCGGCGGTCGTGAACGAGGCGCGCCGGCACTCCGGTGGGGAGGAGACGGTCATGGGTTCGAACGGCGAACGCGCCGCGCGCGGCGGACAGCAGCGCGCCGAGACCCGCGAGGTGGTCCTGGCCGCGGTGCGGCTGTTCACCGAGGAGGGCTACGAGGCCACCACGATGGCGGGCATCGCCGAGACCACGGGGGTCAGCCGCAGGAGCCTCTTCCGACGTTTCGGCTCCAAGGAGGACGTCCTCTTCGCCGAGCACGACGAGTTGTTCGAGACGGTCGTGCGCTACATGGAGGCCTCTCCGGAACCTCCTCTGGACACGGTGGTCTCCGCCGCGCGGTTGGTCTTCCAGGGATACGTGCGCGACCCCGAGATCACGGTGCCCCGCTACCGGCTGGTGCGCGCCCATGATCGGCTGCGCGACCGGGAGGTGGCGATGACCGCGCGCTACCAGGCGGCCTTCAGCCACCATCTGGCCGAGCGCACCGGAGGCGGACGCCCCTCCCTGGAGGCGGAGGTGGTCGCCGCGGCCCTGATCGCCGCGCACAACCACGTGCTGCGCGGTTGGCTGCGCGACCCGGAGGCGGAGGGGATCTGGGAACGCTTCGACCGGGCCATGGGACGGGTCCGCGCCATGGCCGGGCCGCTGTTCGAGGGGCCGCGAGGGGGCGAGGGACGTGAGGACCGGGTCCTGGTGGCGGTCTATCCGAGCGGCGTGGAACGCGCGGAACTCCTGCGGAGGGTGGCCTCGGCGGTCGACGAACGAGGGTGAGCCCTCCGGCGGCTTCACGGCGTGACCTCCACGTGTGCGTTCTCCCATCGGTTCCGGTCGTTCGCGCGCCCGCGCGAGCGTAGTCTGGACGGGGCCGGAAAACGGGAGACGAGACGAAGCGAGGCGAACGGCGGGGATGAGCGTGGACACGACGGGCGCGACCAAGCAGGAGACCGAGGTCGCCCACGAGGCCGCCCGACGGAGGACGTTCGCCGTCATCTCCCACCCGGACGCCGGTAAGTCGACGCTCACCGAGGCCCTGGCGCTGCACTCGGCGGCCATCTCCTCCGCCGGCGCCGTGCACGGCAAGGGCGACCGTCGCGGGGTCACCTCCGACTGGATGGAGATGGAGCAGGACCGAGGGATCTCCATCACCTCGGCCGCGTTGCGCATCGACTATGACGACCGCGTCCTCAACCTGTTGGACACCCCCGGTCACGCCGACTTCTCCGAGGACACCTATCGGGTGCTCTCCGCCGTCGACTGCGCGATCATGCTGCTGGACTCGGCCAAGGGCCTGGAGCCGCAGACCCTGAAGCTGTTCGACGTGTGCCGGGCCCGGAAGATGCCGGTCATCACGTTCGTCAACAAGTGGGACCGTCCGGGCCGGGAGCCGCTGGAGCTCCTGGACGAGATCGAGCAGCGCATCGGTCTGCGTCCCACCCCGCTCAACTGGCCGGTGGGCATCGCCGGCGACTTCCGGGGGCTGGTCGACCGTCGCTCGGGCACCTACACCAAGATGACCCGGACCCCCGGTGGCGCGCGCAAGGCCATCGAGGAGGTCCTGGACCCCGACCGCGCCGCCGAGGTCGAGCTGGACGCCTGGACCCAGGCCCAGGAGGAGATCGAGCTGTTGGAGGCGCTGGGCGCCGACTTCGACCCCGAGTCCTTCATGGCGGGGGAGTCCTCCCCGGTGCTGTTCGGCGCGGCGCTGTCCAACTTCGGTGTCGGTCAGCTGCTGGAGGCGATCGTGGGGCTGGCCCCGGCGCCCTCGGCCAAGGTCGACGAGAAGGACGCGCCCCGGGCGGTGGAGACCCCGTTCTCCGGCCAGGTGTTCAAGATGCAGGCCAACATGGACAAGAACCACCGCGACCGGATGGCCTTCGTCCGGGTCAGCTCGGGGCGCTTCGAACGCGGGATGGTGCTCACCCACGCGGTGACGGGGCGTCCGTTCGCGACCAAGTACACCCAGGCGGTGTTCGGCGCGGACCGTTCCACGATCGACACGGCCTTCCCGGGTGACGTCATCGCCCTGGTCAACGCCCAGGCACTGGCGGTGGGGGACACCCTCTACGACGGCCCCAAGGTGATCTACCCGCCGATCCCGAGCTTCGCCCCGGAGCACTTCGTGGTGGCCCGGGCCAAGGACGCGGGCAAGTACAAGCAGTTCCAGCGGGGGATCGCCCAGCTGGACGCCGAGGGCGTCGTCCAGGTGCTGACCTCGGACGTGCGCGGTGAGCAGGCCCCGGTCCTGGCCGCGGTGGGCCCCCTCCAGTTCGATGTGGTCAAGCACCGGATGGAGCAGGAGTTCCGCAGCCCGATCGACGTCTCGCCGCTGGACTACTCGGTGGCGCGTCGCACCGACGCCGAGTCCGCTCCGGTGCTGCACGGGCTGTCCGGCGCCGAGGTGCTGCGTCGTCGTTCCGACGACGAGTTGTTGGTGCTGGTGCACAACAAGTGGCGTCTCAAGGTGATCGAGCGCGACCATCCGTCGTTGTGGATGGAGGCGTTGCTCGCCGGCGGTGTCGACGAGTCGTAGTCGGCCTCCGGCGACCCGCCCGCCTTTTTCGGCAAAGGTCGTTCCCGTTGTTCACCACGCGTTCGCGGGCGTCACCGGTTGTATCTCCCGGTGCCTTCTTCCAGGGCAATTGCCGAGCCGGTTCGGGACCAAGGTCGGTGTTCCCGACGGAACACCGACGGGGTCGATGTGCCCTCTTCTCCGAACGAGTGTGAAATCTCGTTCGCGGCACACATATCCGCTTCACGGGATGGGTAGGAAAAGGTGCTTCCTGTGGCCTCGGGGGCTCCAGGGGTGCGGATCAGAGGCCAAGATCACCGAGTCCGGGGCACCCCGCGTCGACCCTCTTGATCAGGGCGAAGGTACCCTGATTCCAGGCCACTAGGGCGTGTTCGAACACCTGGTCGCACCAGGCCCCATCAGGGTATGTCCGGATCTGTGAAGGACGTTCCCGCCGGGGGGTGCGGGTGGGGCTCGAGCGGCCCAGGGGACCGGTCCAGGAGACCGGCGGGAGGTGGGCGGGAGAACCCCGTCACCGTCCGTCGTGTCTCAGGGCGATCGCGGTGTTATCGATGGTCGGCAAAGTTTGTAAATCTTCACTCTGTGGTAATTATCCTCACGTCTGGGTATGTGTTGCATGTCACCTGTTCGTGAATCGGTGAAACTTATATGATTTTGCTTAACTGTCGTTTAACAAAACAGAACAATAACGAGTGAATCAAGAACGTGGCGGCGGATCGCCCCGCGTTCGACGCACCTCACGTATCCCCCGCCTGGAAAGGTTGACCTCGGGCATGAGCGATGACAAAGAGCGCACGGTGGAGCTCCACTACGAGGGCGGCGTGCTGAAGCTGCCGGTTTTCACCGGTACCGAGGGTGAGAGCACCATCGAGCTGAAGACCCTGCTGGGGTCGACCGGTATGACGACCCTGGACCCGGGGTTCGGCAACACCGCCTCGTGCAGCTCGAAGATCACCTACATCGATGGGGCGGCCGGGATCCTGCGTTACCGCGGGTATTCGATCGAGGACCTCGCCGTCAACAGCAACTTCCTCGAGGTGGCCTACCTCGTGATCTACGGTGAGCTCCCCGAGCCCGCCCAGCTCAAGGAATTCTCCGACAAGCTGCGTGACAACGCCGACATCCCGGCCGAGATGAGCGCGTTCATCGACGCGATGCCGCGCAACGGTCACCCGATGTCGCTGATGGCCAGTGCCGTCAACACCCTCGCCGCCTACTACGACGACAGCGTCGACCCTTCGGACGACGCCCAGGTGGAACTCGCCACGATCCGGCTGATGGCCAAGCTGCCGACGATCGCGGCCCGTATCTACCGCAACTCGATCGGTGAGGCCCCGATCGGTCCGGACGACTCGCTCGGCTACGTCGACAACTTCATCCGGATGACCTTCGGCGACAACGCCGCGAGCGGCGAGCTGGGCGACCTGTTCAGCAAGGCCGTCGACATGCTGCTCATCCTGCACGCCGACCACGAGCTGAACTGTTCGACCGCCACCGTGCGCGTCGTCGGCTCCTCGCAGGCGGACATCTTCGCCAGCGTCGCCTCCGGTATCAACGCCCTCTCCGGCCCCTCCCACGGTGGCGCCAACCAGGCCGTCCTGGAGATGCTGGAGGAGATCCGCGACTCCGGTATCTCCATCGACGACTTCCTCGAGCGCGTCAAGGCCCGCGAGGTCCGCCTCATGGGCTTCGGTCACCGGGTCTACAAGAACTTCGACCCGCGCAGCAAGGAGATCAAGGTTCTGGCCAGCCAGATCCTGGACCGGGACGAGAACCCGGACGAGCTCTTCGAGCTGGCCCTCAAGCTCGAGGCCGCCGCCCTCGAGGACTCGTACTTCACCGAGCGCAAGCTCTACCCGAACGTCGACTTCTACACCGGCGTCATCTACCGCACCATGGGCTTCCCGACCAACATGTTCACCGTGTTGTTCGCCATCGGCCGTCTGCCCGGCTGGGTCGCCCACTACCGCGAGCAGCTCCACGACCCGGCCTTCCGGATCGCGCGCCCGCGCCAGCACTACATCGGCTCCGGCGAGCGTCGTTACCCCGGTCAGGGCTAGCCGCGCCCGAACGCCCCTCGCGGGCACACGCGTGACCGCCCGCCCACGTCGACGACGTGGGCGGGCGATCGTGTGTCCGGGGGTCGCGTGGGTCACGTGAGACGGGTGTAGAACCTCCCTTTCCTTGTCCTTTGCGTACTTTCTGTCATCAGTGTGCGACGTTGAGGGAAGTGGCAAAGAGCAACCCCGTACAGATGCGGGGCCGCACGAGGGGGGATCTGCTCATGGTCCGGAACGCGTTGGCCGGTGACATGCTCGGTGAGCTGAGCCGGCACTGGTGGGTCTTGGTCGTACGCGGTGGCGCGGCCGTGATCTTCGGCCTTCTGGCCCTGATCTGGCCCGGGATGACCCTGCTGGCCCTGGCCATCGTCTTCGGTGTCTACGCGCTCGTGGACGGCATCGCCCTGGGAGTCTTCGCCTACCGGGCGGAGCCGGGCACGAGGACGCCTCTGATCGTCCAGTCGGTGATCGGCGTCCTGCTCGGTCTGGGGGCGCTCTTCTGGCCGGTCGTCGCGATCCTCGCCCTGGTCTTCCTGATCGGTGCCTGGGCGATCGTCACCGGTATCGCCGAGATGGTCACGGCCGTACGGTTGCGCTCCCGCATCGACTCCGAATGGATGCTGATCTTCGTCGGAGCCCTGTCGGTGATCTTCGGTCTGATGCTGTGGTTCTGGCCGTTGGCCGGCGCCCAGGCCGTCGTCCTCGTGGTCGCGGTCTACGCGATCGTCTTCGGTGTGGTCATGGCCGTGGCCGGCTTCCGTCTGAAGGGGTCGGCCGACACCCTCGCCGAGGACGAGGGCGGCGCGATGACCGCGGACGCCGACGATCGGACGACCGCCGAGACGGAGGGGACCTCCGAGGAGGAGCGGGAGGTGAGCCCCTTCGACGAGGGGTACGCCGACGGTTACCGCGCCGGCTACGAAGGCGACCGGAACGCCCCGCGTGAGAACACCGAGGAGAACGAGACGGTCGACCCGAGGGCGGGGCGTCACCGCGCGCCGAAGAAGCGCCCCGACGACCCCGGCGCCCTCTGAGAGGATTCCAGGGGGTACGTCCCACCGAGATCGATCGAGGGCCGAGTCGGCCGTCCCGGAGGATCGGGGCGATCGGCTCGGCCCTCCTCCGTGTCCCGGCCCGTCCGGGCGCCACCCCCAGAGAACGTAAGGACCCCTCATGGACCATCTCGTCGTCGTCACCGGAGGCCCGGGTTCGGGCAAGACGACGCTCATCGATCACCTGGCCGGGCTCGGGTACGCGCGTACGGTGGAGGCCGGGCGGGCGATCATCCGCGACCAGCGGGACATCGACGGCCCGGGTCTGGCCTGGCGGGACGACGCCCTCTTCGCGGAACTGATGCTCTCCTGGGAGATCCGTTCGCACCGCGAGGCCTCCCTCCTCGACGGGCCGGTCTTCTGTGATCGGGGCGTGCCCGATCTGATCGGCTACCACCTCCTGCGAGGGCGTCCCGTCCCCGAGCACGTACGGGAGGCCGCCCGGCTGTTCCGCTATCACCGTCGCGTCCTCCTCGCCCCGCCCTGGCCGGAGATCTTCTCCGGAGACGGAGAACGGCACCAGTCCCCGGAGGAGGCCGAACGCACCTTCGAGGCGATGCGCGAGGCCTACCCCTCCTGCGGCTACGAGGTCGTCCTCCTGCCCAGGGTCCCCGTAGTCGAGCGGGCCCGCTTCGTTCTGGACACCCTCGCCCGGGGATGACCGGATCGGCGGAACACCTCGGGGGAGCCCTCGACACACGTGTGGCCGTACGTGGCCGTAACGCGGGAATCCCTTGTGGTTCGGGGGGTGCGACGCCACACTCGTTCTAAGCACGAAGAGTGGAGAGTCGGAGTACGGCGGCTCGGTGGGGGTGATCCGGCAGGTGGCGAGCGCGTCCGAATTCGACAGACCGGCCATGAGCTGGGAGGGGATCGATCACGCGCTCAACCGCGTTCGCGGTGAGGCGGCGCGCGTCGCCCTCGATCTCGCCGAACTGGACCGGCACGGGGCCTATCGCCTGATCCAGGGCGCCGATCTGACCGGTGAGACCAGACGCCGCTGGGAACCGGAGATCGCCCGGGTCCAACGCCTGTGGAAGAGCCACGAGGCCTTCTCCGCCGTGGTCGAGCGCGCCGCTCACGTACGCGGTGCCGGCGGTGAGGATCCACGGGCCGAACTCGATCTCCTCCTCACCGGTGCGTCCGTCGCCCTTCCCACGGGCGAGAACGTCGCCCCGGCCGAAGCGATCGCCCGGATGACCGGCGACTACGAGGCCGTCACGGAGACCGTCTCCGCGATCGAGACGGCGTGGGACGTCCTCCAACCCAGGCTCGGCGAGCTGGAGGCCATGTGGAAGGAGGTCTGCACCCTCTCGGACATGGTCGAACTGCCCGCGGACGCCCATGAAGGGCTTCGGGAGAACCTGGAACGGATCGGGGAGACCGTGCACGGCGACCCGCTCGCCCTGGTCGTCGACGACGGTGTGGACACCTCCGCGCTGCTCCTGCTCCGGGACGCCCTGGACCGGACACGCGGCGAGCTCCGCGACGCCCTGCGCATGCGCGACTCCTATGAGGAGAGCGTCCGGCGGCTCACCTGGGCCATCGACGACGTCGAACAGGCCGCCCTGCGCACCGAGAGGCTTCGCGCCCGCGTGGTCGAGAAGATCTCCTCTCCGGAGGCGAGCGAACGCCTCGACCCGGTCCCCGGCCTTCGGGCCGCGGTCGCCGAGATGGACGAGCTGCGCGACCGGGGGGACTGGCGGGAGCTGGGAAGCCGGCTGGGCCGGATCCAGCAGGCCGTCCACGACGTCGAGGACGCCCTCCGCGAGCAGGGTCGGGTCCTCACCGAACTCCTTCAGCGCCGGGCGGAACTGCGCGGGCGGTTGGACTCCTGCCGGGCCCGAGCGGCGCGTCTGGGGCTGGACGGTCACCGTCGTCTCGTCGCCCCGTACGTACGCGCGCACTGGGAACTGTGGAGCGCGCCCAGCGATCTGAGGGCGGCCACCACGGCCCTGACCGTGTACGACAGGACGCTCCGAGAACTCGCGAACGGCCGGGACCCGGACGGCGAGGCCGGGGACCGGGACGGTGCGAGCGGATGAGCGAGTGCGCGTCCCCCGGGTGTCGGGGGCGGATCGAGGACGGCTTCTGCGACGTGTGCGGGCTGGAGCCCGTCGGGACGGACCGGGAGCAGGGGCCGCGGCGCCCCGCGCCGGTGCCGAGCCCCGGCGAACCCTTCGCGTTCTCACATCCGATCGGTTCCGATGACATCCGGATCTCGGGCCGATCCGACCCCGGAAGCGTCTCCGACACCTTGGACGGCGGGCGCGGGGTACGTTCCCTCGGGCGCGGCGCCCGGCGCGGCATGCTCGGCATGGGTCTGGTCCAGATCCCGCCGGTCCCGACGAAGGATCCCTCCGAGGCGATCATGGTCGCGCCGGTCGTGTCGGAGAAGAACCGCTTCTGCGGCGGCTGCGGCGATCAGGTCGGTCGGGCCCTCGGAGACCGGCCGGGGCGCACCGAGGGCTTCTGCCGCCAGTGCGGCGCCCAGTTCTCCTTCGTCCCCAAACTGGTCAGGGGAGACGTGGTCGGAGGGCAGTACGAGGTGCTCGGCTGCCTGGCCCACGGCGGGCTCGGTTGGATCTATCTGGCCCGGGACCGCAACGTCAACGACCGGTGGGTCGTGCTCAAAGGGCTGCTCAACGCGGGAGACGCGGAGGCGCACAAGGCGGCCGCGGCCGAGCGCGCCTTCCTCTCCGAGGTCGAGCACCCCAACATCGTCAAGATCATCAACTTCTCCCAACATCCGGACCCGCGCACCGGCATCCCCGGCGGGCACATCGTCATGGAGTACGTGGGGGGCAAATCCCTGCGGCAACTTCTGGAGGAGCGCAGGGAGCAGGGCACCGGGACCGAGGTCCTACCGGTCGAACAGGTCATCGCCTATGGGCTGGAGTGTCTGAGGGCGCTGGGCCATCTGCACACCAGGGGCCTGCTCTACTGCGACTTCAAGCCGGACAACGTCATCCAGAGCGAGGAGTTCATCAAGCTCATCGACCTGGGCGGGGTCCGACGGATGGACGACACCGTCAGCCCGGTCTACACCACCCCCGGCTATCGGGTCCCCGAGGCCGAGCTCCGGGGGCCCGGCCCCAGCGTGAGCGCGGACCTGTACTCCGTGGGCCGGACCCTGGCCGTGCTCTCCCTCCACTTCCCCTTCTCCCGCGAGCACCTCCACAGCCTCCCGTCCGCGCACGAGGCCCCCCTGCTCAGGCGCCACGAGTCCTTCGACCGTTTCCTTCGCCGGGCCACCCACCTGTCGCCCGACGTCCGCTTCCACGACGCGGGGGACATGGCCGATCAGCTCACCGGGGTGCTGCGCGAGGTCCTCTCCGACATCGAGGGCACGCCCCACGCCGCGGCCTCGGTGCTCTTCGGCCCGGAGAACTACACCGGCGGGGCCGAGACCGGGACGCGCGACGTCGACCGCGTGCTCGCCCCGCCCTCGCCCACCGAGGCCTCCGCCCTGCTGCCCGCGCCCCTGATCGACCAGTCCGACCCCGCGGCGCAGCTCCTGCGCGGATTCGCCGGCATGCCCGCCACCGAGCTGATCCCGACCCTCCGATCGGCCACGGAGCTCACCCCGGAGACGCTGCTGGCCCTCACCCGGGCGCTGCTGGCCGTCGGCGACCACGGCGCCGCCCTCGACGTCCTCCAGAGGTTCAGCACCACGATCCCCGGCGACTGGCGCACCATGTGGTACCTGGCCGTGGCCGAGTTGAGCATGGGGCGCTTCCACGAGGCACGGGACCACTTCGACGAGCTCTACGCCCATCTGCCCGGGGAGAGCGCGCCCAAGCTCGGACTGGCCATCGCCTGTGAACGCACGGGGGAGCACGAGATCGCGGCCCGGCAGTACGCGACGGTGTGGTCCACCGACCACTCCTATGTGAGCGCCGCCTTCGGCCTGGCCCGGATCCGTATCGCCCAGGGCGATCGGGCCTCGGCCCTGCGGGTCCTGGACACGGTGCCCGAACTGTCCAGCCTGTACGTTCGTGCCCAGACCGCCCTGATCTCCCTGCTCGCCACCGAGGACGGTGACGGCACCGACCTCATCAGGGCGGGGGAACGGTTGGAGCGGCTCGGCCTGGACGGGGAGTCCACCGACCGGCTGGCGGTCCGGGTCCTGGAGTCGGCCCTGGCCTGGCTGGAGGAGGGGGGAGTCCCTCCGCCCGATGGCCTGCTCCTGGGCGGCCCGTTCACCTCGCGGGGTGTCCGGACCGACCTGGAACGGCGCTACCGTTCTCTGGCGCATCGGTCCGGGAGGCTCGCGGAACGCTACCGACTCGTCGACAGGGCGAACTCCCGGCGCCCTGTGACGCTGTGGTGAGAAGCGAAGGAACGGCGATGACGATGGTGCGGTGTCCCGCATGCTCCGACCGTGTGTCGGCGGGCGATGTCTTCTGCGAGGGCTGCGGCCGCGGTCTTCCGGAGGAGGTGCGCGCGCGTGCCTCCGCGGAGGCCGGGCGGGACGGGCGTTCGAACGGGGACGCGCAGGAGACCAAGGTGCTGTCCTTGGACGATATGCCCACCGTCCCCCAGGAGAGTCTGGCCGGGGCGACCCCGGACGACCTTCGCGAGGAACCCGACGCGCAGGTCACCCTGAACATCCGGCGCGACACCGTCGTTCCGGGACCGGAGCGGGGGAGCGGCCCCGCCCCGACCGAGGCGGAACGGCCTCGCCTCTCGACCGGTGGAGCGTCCTCGACGGACGACCCCGGTCGCTGCGCCTGGTGTCCCGGACGGGTCGTCACCGGCTACTGCGAGAAGTGCGCCCTCCTGCAACCCTCGGGGCGCGACCACGTCGAGACGCGGGCGGGCGTGGCCCACGGGGTGAGCGATCGGGGGCTGCGACACAGGCGCAACGAGGACGCCATGGCGATCCGCGCGGTCGCGGACGACGCCCCCCACGCTCCGGGCACCATCGTCGCCGTCGTGTGCGACGGGGTGTCCAGTTCGCCCCGCTCGGACGAGGCCTCCAGGGTCACCGCGGAGGCGGGCGTGGCGGTGCTCGCCGAAGGGATGCGTCGAGGCGTCGAGCCCCGCGAGGCCACCGGTGAGGCCATGACCCGCGCGGCACGGGCCGTCTCCGCCATCGCGGACTCCCCCTCCTCGGCCCCGGCCTGCACGTTCGTGTCGGCGGTCGTTGACCCCGGAGCGGGCACGGTCACCGTGGGGTGGGTCGGGGACAGTCGCGCCTACTGGCTCGCCGACGGCCCCGGCTCCAGCCCCTCGACCCTGCTCACCAGGGACGACTCCTGGAGCGAGGCGATGGTGCAGATGGGAGCCCTCTCCCGCGAGGAGGCCATGCGTTCGGGCAACGCCCACGCGCTCATCGCATGGATGGGGGCGGACTCGGGCGAGATCGACGCGCACGTGTCCACCGTGGCCCCGACCGGGCCGGGTGCCGTCGTGCTGTGCAGCGACGGTCTCTGGAACTACCACCCGGAGGCGCGTGAGCTGGCCGAGGCCGTGCCCCACGCCAGCGAACGGCCTCGGGAGGCCGCGCGTACCTACGTCGAACTCGCCCTACGGGCGGGAGGCAAGGACAACATCACGGTCGTCGTCATCCCCGTATCCCCGGGAGGTGCCCGTGTCGCGCACGCCTGACCTCGGCACCGAACCGGAGTTCCGGGTCGAGGTCCTCCAGAACCCCTGCCTGCCGCCGGGCGGAGGGCAGGTGCACGCCATCGTGAACGTGTCCTCGCGGGGGCCGGAGTCCGTCGATCCCTCCGTGCGTGCCTGCGAGGTGATCATCGTCGACACCTCCGGCTCCATGTACGGCGAGAAGATCGAGGCGGCCGGACGGGCGGCGCGCGCGGCTGTCGAGACGCTGCGCGACGGGGTCCGGTTCGCGGTGATCGGCGGCTCCCACGAGGCGCGGATGATCTACCCGCGTGACGAACGGACGGTGGAGCTCGACGCCTCGACCCGGGCCGAGGCCCTGGAGGCGTTGAGAGGGTTGGAGGCGGACGGCGGCACCCGGATGGGGGTCTGGCTGACCAGGGCCGCGCGCCTGTTCGAGGGTGTCGACGGCATCAAACACGCCATCCTTCTCACCGATGGTCGCAACAACGAGATGTTCGACTCCTTCGAGGAGGTGCTCCGGCGGTTCGAGGGCGCGTTCGTCTGCGACTGTCGCGGTGTGGGCACCGACTGGGACGTGGAGGAGCTGCGCCGGATCGACTCCGCGTTCCTCGGCTCCGGCCCCGACATCATCGCCGATCCCGCCGACATGGCGGCCGACTTCCGGGCGATGACCCGGACCTCCATGAGCAAGACGGTGGCCGATGTGGCGCTACGGCTGTGGACCCCGAAGAACTCCATCGTGCGCTACGTCAAGCAGGTCGCGCCCACCGTCCAGGACCTCACCGAACGCGGTGTCGAACGGGTCCCGATGGCCCGCGACCACCCCACCGGATCGTGGGGTACCGAGAACCGCGACTATCACATCTGCGTCGAGGTGGAACCGGGAGCCCCGGGTCGACGCCTGCGCGCCGGATGGGTGCGCGTGGTCCTGCCCGGCCCCACACCGGAGCAGGACCGGATCCCGGCCTCGGGGAACATCCTCGCCGAATGGACCGCCGACGAGGACCGCACCACCGGGATCCACACCCGGGTGGCCCACTACACCGGCCGGGTCGAGATGGCCCGGGCGATCCAGGACGGGCTCGCGGCCCGGCGCGGAGGAGACGAGGCGACCGCCACCACTCGGCTCGGACGCGCCGTGGAGCTCGCGCACGGGGCGGGGGACGAGGAGACGCAGAGGCTGCTCGGACGGGTCGTCGACGTGCTCGATCCGTCCACCGGGACCGTCCGTCTCAAATCCGGCGTCGACAAGGTCGACGAGATGACCCTCGACATCGACTCGACTCGGACCGTACGCACACGACCCCGGATGAACGGACGGGTCGGCGACGGTACCCCCGGACCCGTGTAGGAGGGACCCATGCCGAGTTGCCCGTCCGGGCATCACTCCACGGCCATCGACTTCTGTGACATCTGTGGGCGACGCCTTCGGGCCCCGTCCGACACACCCCCCACCCCGGCGTGGCACGGTCCCGCCGGCCCGCCCCGCCCCCCGCCCCCCGGATCCGCGCAGCGAGGAGGCCCCTGCCCTGAGTGCCGCACGCCCCGGATCGGCCGCTTCTGCGAGGAGTGCGGGTACGACTTCTCCGCCCGCGCCGCCGAACCCCCCGTGAACGAGGGCGGCCGAGGGGGAGCGCGTTGGCGTGCGATCGTCGGCGCAGACCCGGCCTACTACCAGTACATGGTGGACCAGGGGATGCTCGACCCCGAACGGATCGTCTTCCCGGTCGGACTCCGTCGACGCGGGGTGCCCCTCGAAGGAGAGCGGGTGCGCGTCGGTCGGGGGAACCGCGCCCGAGGTCTCGTGCCGGAGATCGATCTGGGCGGTACCGGAGGGGACCCCGCCGTCTCCCAGATCCACGCGGTCCTGTTGGCCCGCCCCGGAGGGACCTGGGCCCTGATCGACCCCGGCTCGACCAACGGGACCACGATCAACGGGACCGCCGACCCCATCGGTCGTGACGTCGCGGTCCCCCTCAACGACGGCGACCGGATCTACCTCGGCGCATGGACCGTCATCATCCTCCAGAAAGGGTGGAGCCGTTGAAGTCCCCCGAACCAGAGTCGGGAGCGGGACGTCCCGAACAGGGCGTCTCCCCGCGCCCGATCACGGACCTCTCGGTCCGGAGACTGCGCGGCGGCCGGGCCTGGGCGCTCGCCGCCCTGCGCACCACCCCTGTGCGGGTGTGGACGCTCTCCTTCCTCTGTGTCGTCGCCATCGTGGGGCTGTTCGCGGCCTCGGCCGTCACGCTCGATCGGGCCCGGGGCAGTCTCTCCCTTCTCGGAGAGGAGGCGGGCCCCCAGGCGATGGCCACCACCGAGCTCTATCTGTCGCTGGCCGGAATGGACGCCTGCGTCGCCGACCTGCTGCTCATGGGTACCGACGAGGCCCTCCAGCCCCAGAGGGAGGGGGCCCTGAAACAGTACGAGGCCAACCGGGAGGAGGCGGGTGACGCCATTCTCGAGGCGGCGCTGCTCGCCGAGAGCAAGACCTCCGACGAGGCCGCCCCCGAAGCGGAGGCGAGCGCGAGCGCCACCCACGAGACCGAAGGGACCGGGGAGGCCGGGGGCGACGTGACGCGCGCCGAGGCCGGGGCGGACGAGGGCACGAACGACGATGACGAGAACGTCGGGTCGGAGAACGAGGGCGGGACCACCCAGGATCACAACATCCGGGCCGTCCTGGATCGGATGGGCGCCTACGAGCGGCTGGTCGGGGAGGCGCTCCGGCTCAACGAGATGGCCGGAGCCGCACCCGGGGAGGTGGACCCCGAGGCCCTCGCCGCCTATCGGCAGGCGACCCGGGTGATGCACGAGGAACTCCTGCCCAAGGCCTTCAACCTGGGCCTGGAATCCTCGGCGATCGTGCGCGTCGACCACGAGGAGGGTCGGACCTCGATGCTCCTCGGCCAGGTGTGGGTGGGGGCCGGGGGGATCGCCGCGCTCGTGCTCCTGGTCGGGCTCCAGGTCTATCTGAGAGCACGTTTCCGCCGCCTCCTCAACATCCCCCTGCTCATCGCGAGCGCCGGAACGATCCTGCTCGCCGTCGGGGTCGTCTGGACGCTCGGCAGCGGCTCCGAACAGCAGAGGATCGCCAAGGAGGAGGGGCTGGAGGAGGTCATGGCGTTGGCCCGGGCCGGGGCCGTCAGCATGGACATGCAGGCGGACCAGAGCCGCTACCTCATCGACGTGGAACGCGCCGACAACCACCAACAGGTCTACCTGGAACGTTCCCAACAGGTGCTGTTCCGCCCGGCGGACACCCTGGAGGACTACTACGAGAGGGTCGGAGAGGTGGCCGAGGCCTTCCCCGAGCCCCCCGAGGAACTCGAAGGACTCCAGAACGACCCGGGGGCCCTCGGCTACCTGGGCCGGGGGGACGAGGAGCGGTCCTCGGCGGCACAGGAGGCCAGACTGGCCCGGGTGCTGGACGCCTACGACGATCTCCAGGCCGAGGATCGGGAGATGCGCGAGGCCATGAGGGACGGGGACCTGGAGAAGGCGATCGAGATCCGGTTGGGCGTGATCGGTCCGAAGGAACGGCCGGGTGAGACCGATCCCGAGGAAGGGGCCTTCCAGAGCTACACGGTCGCCTTGGACGGGCTGATCGCCGAGCACCGGGAGAAACGGTTCGACGCCGCGATCGCACGTGGAGAGGCGAGGGTGGCCCCGTGGGTATGGGGCCTTCCGGTCGGCTCCGTGGTCCTACTGGCCCTGGTGGTGGCCGGGGTCCGGCCGCGGCTCGCCGAATATCGCTGACGAGAGACGGGGAACAGCCGTATGTGGTTCAGACATCGCCGGGCGAGGTCCGTCTCGGCCCTGGCCGTCGCCGTCCTGTCGGTGACCTCGGCCTGCTCCGCCGACCGTGAAGAGGAGTCCCTGATCCACGCGGACTCCCTGGTCATCGCGGTCAAGGAGGATCAGCCCAGGCTGGGGGACCGGGGCGAGGACGGAGAGTTGGAGGGTTACGACGTGGACGTGGCCCGCTACATCGCCGACTACATGGGGATCGAGGACGTGGAGTTCATCGGCACCACCTCGGCCCGGCGTGACGGTCTCCTGGCCCGACCCGGACCGGGCGGGTCCCCCACGCCCGAGACCGACCCCACGGGGACGCCCGAGCGGGCCGACATGGTGGTGGCGACCTACTCCATCACCCCCGAACGCAAGACCCGGGTGACCTTCGCCGGTCCGTACTACGTGGCCAAACAGGACATCCTCGTGCGCGCCGACGACGATGAGGTCTTCGAGGCCCGTGATCTGGAGGGTCGCACCATCTGTCAGGGAGAGGGCTCCTACTCGACCTCGCGTATCACCGCCGGCCTCGGCATCGATGTGCGCGAGGAATCGAAGATCGAGAGCTACAGCCGGTGCATCGAGCTCCTGGCCGAGGGCGAGGTGGACGCGGTCTCCACCGACAACCTCATCCTGGCCGGCTTCATGACCGAGTACCCGGGCGAGTTCCGTCTGGTGAACAACCCCTTCACCGACGAGAAGTACGGGGTGGGGCTCCCCTACGGGGACGTGGCCGCCTGCGAGAGGGTCAACGAGGCGATCAGCACGATGTACCGGGACGGGACCGCCGAGGAACTGTTCGAGAAGTGGTTCGAAGGGACCGGTATCGAGGAGTTCGACGAGAACGGTGAGGAGCGGACCTACAACGTGCCGCAGTTCGAGGGCTGCGAATAGCCGGGACCGGCCGTGAGAGCGGGCGGCCGGGGTGGCTCGAAAGAGTCGTATGCAAGATACTGAACCGAATGTAGGACTTTGGAGGCACAGAGGAGGAGTTGTCCGTTGACCATCGTCGAGTTCCTGAAGGCACGTCTGGACGAGGACGAACGTGCGTCCAAGGCCGTGCCCGTGGGATCACGCGGTCGCGAACGAGCGCTGGCCGAGGTGACGGCCAAACGCGGGATCCTCCAGGGTTACACCGAGGCGCACGGCGCGAGCATGCGCATCATCGACGGCTCCGGGGCTCAGGTCGAGGGCGACCCCTGGTCGGAACTCCTGGCCTGGCGGCTGGCCATCAAACACCTGGCCGCCGTCTACCGGGGCCACCCCCACTACGACCCCTCCTGGGAGAAGTAGACCAGGAGGGCCTCGACCGTCGTGACGAGGTCGTGCCCCCGGACGTGAGGCTCGCCGAAGAGTTCGGGGAAACGCCCCTCCAGATGGGACGACCAGCCCGTCACCAGACCGGCGGCCCGCCCGCCCGCCACGTCCCAACCGTGGGCGGTGACCAGACCCGACCGGCCCGGCCCCGCCCCCAAGGCGTCGGCGACGGAGCGATAGGCGGACGGAGAAGGCCTCCACACCCTCGTACCGGTCGTCGGCGGCACCTCCACATCCAGACCCGCGTGCTCCAGGAGCGACCGGGTCCCGGCCTCGTCGAGAGGGCTCGCCACCACCGTCCGTACACCCGCGTTCCGAGCCAGGGAGAGCGCCTCGGCGGCCTCACGGCGCGGTTCGAGCCGGGTGAGACCGGCGACGATGGCGTCCTCGGCGGCCGGGGCGATCTGATGGCCGGTGATGGCCCGCAGCGACCCCCTGGCCACGTCCTCGAAGCCGTGCTCCTCGCCCAGAAGGGCCAGGGCGAACGCGTCCCTCATCAGGTGGTCGCACCAGCGGGCGATCAGGACGCGGGGGATGCCGGCCTCGCGGAACCGCCATTCCAGGGGGCCGAGCGGGAAGAGCGTGTCGAGTACGTCGAACACCAGGGCTTCGGGACGTCCGGTCATCGTGGCTCCAAGGGGGTGGGGGCCGGGTCCCCTCTACCTACCCACCCGCGGTCTCAGAAGACGACGTGGTCGTGGATCTCGTCCTCCAGGTGAGGTGGGAGGTCGGCCCGGATCAGCGCGTCGTGCAGGGAGAGGAACGGGGCCGCCGCACGGGCCCGGTCCAGGGCGAGGGCCTGCTCGTGGGTCAGCCCGGGAAGATCGGCGATCGCCTCGACCGGGGCCCGGTTGAGGTCCACCAGCCCGCCGTCGTCGTAGCCGGTGTCCAGGTCCGGACGCCCCACGCCCAGCTCGCGAGCGGCCCTCGGATCCTCCTCCAGGAGTCTTCGCGCCTCGGCGCGCAGCCGGACCCCGGCGGCGACGCGTCTCATCGCCCGCTCGTTGCGTTCCCGCACGGAGGCGTCCACGGGGCTCTCGTGGTCGATCCCACCGCGCCACCGCTCGTTCCCGGGGTCGTCCTCCGAGGCGGGGGCCTTCGGGGCGCCCTCGTTCGCGAGCGCGCCGTACAGGAGGAACGAGGCGATGAGGGTGATCACGATGTAGCAGCCGGCGACGCTCTTCCAGAGCACGGTGGTCTCGTCGCCGAGGCCGATGTACAGGAAGACCGGGAAGGCACAGACCGCTCCGACCAGGGCCCCCTTGTGCCGGTGGCGCAGACCGATGTAGGCGAAGGTGAAGGGTGCCAGAGCGCCGCAGGTGAGGAAGGTGAGGAGCGTCGGAACACAGCCGACGGGCCTTGTATCCCCCTTCTCCGCCACCGGGTCCTTCCGCGGGGTGTCCGAGGGACGAGAGTGATCGAAGGGGGATGAGGTCGACATGTCGTGATCATATGGTGTGACCTCGGAGAAGACGTCGTCGGCCTCCGGTCGGCGAGCGCACGGTCTCCGTGTGTCCTCGGTGGCCGGTTCCTGCGCATAGGGTTCCTGATGATCTGAGAACGAGCTCGGGAACGGCGACGGGTGCGGAGATGACGGAGACGGTGGGGCGGACGACGGTCGAGGGTATCGACCCGGAGAGACTCCGGGTGTGCCTGGAGGTGTTGGCGAGCTCCGAGGAACTGCCCGACGACCACCCCGACTCGATCACCTTGCAGCGGGCCACGGCCCGACTGTTCAAGAGCCTCAAGGAGCGGCGGCGCAGGGAACGCAGGGAGTCTCGAAAGGTCCACGACGCGGCGGTGTTCGCGGCCACGGCCACGGCGGCACCCGACCGGATCGACGACGAGACCAACGGTCGTGCCCTGACCAGCGGCAGCGCCGGGGCCCTGGCCGGGGTCCTGCGCAAGGCCCGCCCCTGTTACATCTGCAAGCAGAAGTATCAGGAGGTCGACGCCTTCTACCATCAGCTCTGTCCGGAGTGCGCGGCCTTCAACCGGGAACGTCGCGCCGCCAGGACCGACCTGACCGGGCGCAACGCCCTGTTGACCGGTGGCCGGGCCAAGATCGGCATGTACATCGCCCTGAGGCTGCTGCGCGACGGCGCCCACACCACGATCACCACGCGCTTCCCCAACGACGCGGTGCGCCGGTTCGCCGCCATGCCCGACAGCGACCGGTGGCTGCACCGGCTGCGGGTGATCGGCGTGGACCTGCGCGACCCCGGCCAGGTGCTGAGGCTGGCCGACTCGGTGGCGGAGCGGGGGCCACTGGACATCCTCATCAACAACGCCGCGCAGACCGTGCGGCGCTCTCCCGACTCCTACGCGCCGCTCATCGCGGCCGAGGCGGAGCCGCTGACCGGGACCGGGCTCCCCGAACCCCTCGTGCTCGGTGGGGTGCGCCCCCAGGCGCTGGAGAGCGCGGACGAGACGGAGATCGCCCGGGTCGCCCCGCACACGTTGACCCCGGAGATGCTGACCTCGCTGGCGTTGACCACCGGCGCCGCCCACCCGGACCGGGCCCACGCGGGAGGAGCGATCGACGCGGGCGGCCTGGTGCCCGACCTGGCCCCGGTCAACAGCTGGACCCGAAGGGCCGGAGAGATCGACCCGGTGGAGATGCTGGAGGTGCAGCTCTGCAACGTGAGCGCGCCCTTCCTCCTGGTCAACCGGTTGCGCCCGGCGTTGGCGGCCTCCTCGGCCCGTCGTACCTACATCGTCAACGTGTCGGCGATGGAGGGCGTCTTCAACCGCGGCTACAAGGGGCCGGGCCACCCCCACACGAACATGGCCAAGTCCGCTCTGAACCAGCTCACCCGGACCAGCTCCGAGGAGATGCTGGAGAGCGACGGCATCCTCATGACCAGCGTCGACACCGGGTGGATCACCGACGAGCGGCCGCACCCGGAGCGTAAGCGGCTGGCCGAGGCCGGTTTCCACGCCCCGCTGGACCTGGAGGACGGCGCGGCCCGTGTCTACGACCCCATCGTCCGAGGCGAGCTGGGCGAGGACCTGCACGGTTGCTTCCTCAAGGACTACCGCCCGGCCGACTGGTAGGGAGACCGGCCCTCACACGGGTGCGGCCGCCGCCGGAGGGTTCCGGCGGCGGCCGGCGTCGTGCGATCCGGGTCAGGGGCGAAGGACCAGCCGGACCGGGGAACCGACCCGGTTCTGAAGGCGTTCGACGGCCTCGGGCGCCTGCTCCAGGCTGAAGACCCCGCTGATGGAACGGGAGAAGTCCAGCCGGCCCGCGCGTACGAGGTCGACCAACTGGACGACGTCCCGGCCCTCGGAGCCGTAGTGGCCGAGGACCTGTTGCCTCAGATAGCTGAAGCGGGTGCCGTCCTGGACCTCCAACGGCTTGTTGGTCAGCCCCACCAGCACCAGACGGCCGTGTTCCCCCAACACCTGGACGGCCTGTTCACGGACGATCGGCACCCCGGCGAAGTCGAAGGCGACGTCCAGCCCCCGACCGTGGGTGAGCTGACCGATCCTGGTGAGGAAGTCGGCCGAGGTGGAGTCCAGGGCCACGTCGGCGCCGAAGGCGAGCGCCCGTTCACGCGCCTGTTCATCGGGGTCGGCGGCGATGATCGGCGCGGCCCCGGCCAGACGGAGCAACTGGACGGCGTGGGCGCCCAGCCCGCCCACGCCCCACACGCACACCGCCTCGGCGGGACGCACGTCGCCGGTGGTGGTGACCGCCGCCCAAGGGGTGGAGACCGCGTCCGGGATGATCGCCGCCTGCTCGAAGGGGAGATCGTCGGGGATCGGCACGAGCGTGTCCTCGCGCGCCAACGCGTACTCGGCCCACCCGCCGTCGTAGTCCACCCCTCGGGTGAGCACCCGGCCGCGGCGATCGTGCTCGCCGGCCTGGAGCGCGACCCGGTCGCCGACGGAGACGTCGGTGACGTCCGGTCCGGTCTCCTCGACGACCCCGGCCACCTCGTGACCGAGCGTGACCGTGTCGCCCTTCAGGTAGAGCGGGGACAGGCCGCCGTCGATGAGGTGGACATCGGACAGGCACACCCCGGCGGCCTTCACACGAACGAGCACCTGACCGGGGCCCGGCGTCGGACGGGGGACGTCGGTGACGCTCAGGGTCCGATCGGTGATGTTCAACCGGGCCGCGCGCATGGTGGCCATAGGTCATTCCCTCACAGTCGTATCGGCGGCACGATCTCCACCACGATCATCACGCTTCGTGTATTCGGTGGTACGTGGACGACACGGGCGATAAGGGTCAGAACCCGCCTACTTTTTCGTCAAGCGGGCCGATCGGGACGACTCTCCGCTCACGCCATGAGGCCGTTGCGGTAGGCCCAGGCGGCCACCTCCACACGGTTGCGCGCGCCCAGCTTCTCCTGGACCCGGGCCAGATGCGTCTTGACCGTGCTCACGGTGACGTACAGCTCCGAGGCGACCTCGGTGTTGGTGCGACCCTGAGCCACCGAACGCACGATGTCCAGCTCGCGCGGGGTCAACCCGCCCGTGTCCGGGGCCGGGGCCGGCGCCCCCGCCTCGGCGAAGTGCCGGAGCAGCCGGACCGTGATTCGAGGAGAGACCAGCGCGTCCCCACGGGCCGCGGCCCGCACCGCCTCGATCAGCAGCGCGGGTCCGGCGTCCTTGAGGAGGAAGCCGACGGCTCCCCCGGTCAACGCCGCGTGCACGTACTCGTCCATGTCGAAGGTGGTGACCACGACCACCTTCAACGGGTCGACCACACCGGGCCCGGCCAGCCGACGGGTGGCCGAGAGCCCGTCGATCCCCGGCATCCTGATGTCCATGAGGACCACGTCGGGACGCAGCTCCCGGGCGAGCCGGACGGCCTCGACACCGTCCCCGGCCTCGCCCACCACCTCGATGTCGTCCTCGGCGTCCAACATGTAACGGAACCCCGTACGGACCATCTGCTGGTCGTCGGCGAGCAGTACCCGAATCGTCACCGTGTTCGTTCCCTCTCTCCGGATACGGGGATCTCCGCCCGCACCGTCCAGCCCTGCCCGAATCCGTCGGGCCCGGCCGACAACGTACCGCCCAGGATGCGGGCGCGCTCGGCCATGCCGACCAGACCGTGCCCGCCTCCGGAGGGCCCACCGGTCCGTGCTCCTCCCCGACCGTCGTCGGTGATCCGGAGCAGGACCGTGTCGTCGTCGGACTCCACCACCACGGTGACCCGATCCGCTCCGCGCGCGTAGCGCAGGGCGTTGGTCACCGACTCCTGGGCGATACGCAGGATCGCCGTGCCCACCTCCACCGGCAGATCGGCGACGTCGGCGTCCGCGTGCACCGATACCTCAGGACGGCCGGGCGAGGCCGGCGCGGCCAAGGCCGCCAGACCCTCGGCCGGGTCGGGGGCGAGCGGGGCCTCCTCGGGGCCGCGCAGCCGCGAGACCATCCCGCGCATGGACTCCAGCGCCCGGCCGCCCGCCTCCTCGATCTCCGGCAGGGCCTCCCGCACCATCTCCGGTCTGCGGTCGGCCACATGGCGCAGGGCCTGGACCCGCACCACGATCCCGGTCACCTCGTGCGCCACCACGTCGTGCAGATCACGGGCGATGGCCAGCCGTTCCTCGGCACGGATCCGCCGGACCCGGGCGTCACGGTCGACCGCGCGCCAGCGCAGGTACAGCCCGGGGGCCAGGCCGAGCACGGCCACGAGCAGGGCGTTCTCCGCGTCGAGGACGTAGGGCTCGCGCAGGTAGTCGGAGCAGACCGCGAGGAAGACCAGCGTCGCCACCACCGGCATCTGCCAGACCCGACCGCGCAGGGCCACCAGCGACGCGGCCACGACCATGCCGACGCCCTCGGACGCGACGATCGGATAGCCGAAGGTGCCCTTGGGCAGCGGCCACAGCAGAACCGAGGTCGTGATGACGACCAGCGGGACGGCGGCCCCGACGACGAAGGTGGTCCAGTGCCCCCGAGGCGGCCACAGCACGAGGAGGACGAGGACGACGCACACCGCGCCGGAGATCACCGGGGCGAAGTCCATGGCCGAGTGCGGCGGCCCCATCCAGTCGGTGATCCGCCGCGAGGACAGGACCGTCCTCAGATCCAGGGACCACAACGCGGCCATGGCCAGGAACACCAGGAACGCCCCCGTGCGCGCTCCGAGGACGGGCCGGGCGTCGAACGGAAGGTACCTGCTCAATGCCATGGTGGCCAGACTAGGTCGCCGGGCCGGGGCCGACATCCGCCGAAAGGACTAGCGGGTGTCGGACCTTTCCGCTGTTCGGTCGATGTGCGCGGGACCTTCGCCGAGCGAAGCTCGTCGGGCAGACGAGGAGGAGTCCCATGAACGAAGCGGTCCGCTCCCCCCAGGACGGGGACACGACGACACACGAGGGCGCGGTCGCGCGCCCTCCGGCCCGGACGGAACGAGTGGCGTTCCTGGACGTCGCCCGAGCGCTGGCGATGATCGGCGTGGTCATGATGAACGTGACCGCCGTCGCCTTCACGGCGGAGATGGTCGGCGAACGGGAGACGGGGACCCTCACCTCGATCGTGGACGGTGTCCTGACCCTGATCATGTCCGGCAAGGCCCGGGCCATGCTCATGGTGCTGCTCGGGATCGGCGCCGTCCTGGCCTGGCGTTCCGCCACCCGTCGGGGCGGCCGTCCCCTGGTGCTCATGCTGCGCCGCTACGCGGTCCTCGGGGTGCTCTTCGGCGTCCCGCACCTGTTGGTCTTCTCCGGTGACATCCTCACCCACTACTCGATCACCGCGTTGTTCCTGGCTCCGTTGATGCCGCTGTTGCTGCGGGGGTCGGTCGCGCGCCCGCTCTGGACCGCGGTCGGCCTGTTCGCCGTCGCCCCCCTGTTCGAGTACGGGCTGGACCTCGGGGGCGCCGACCTGGGCGTCCTGATCGTCCTGGTGCCGCAGACGCTCGGCTTCTTCTGCGTGGGCGTGTGGCTGGCCCGCCGTCCCGAACTCGACCCCGACTTCGCCGGGCGGACCCGGCTGATCGGCCGGATGATCTGGTCGGGCCTTCTCATGCAGGTCATGGGTCTGGTGGTCCTCTTCGGCTCCGACCTGCTCTTCCCGATGAGGATGGACGCCGACGGGGTGCCGATCATGACCCCCGAGGGCATGCCCGTGATCGAGCCGGGCGCCCAGATGATGACCTCCCTCTCCGGAACCTTCACCGGTATGGGCGGGGCGCTGTTCTACCTGGGACTGGTGTGGTGGCTGGTCCGCCGGGACGGCCGGGTCGCCCGGGCCCTGGGGGCGCTGACCCCGCTGGGGCGGATGACGCTCACGGTCTACCTGGCGAGCACGGCGGTGTTCCTGGTGTTGAAGCCCTTCGAGGGGCAGCTCCCGACGCTCGCCCACTACGCCTTGGGCGTGACCTACTTCGTGGTGATGGCCCTGGTCGCGCGCTGGTGGCTGGGCCGGTTCCGGCTGGGCCCCCTGGAGTGGGTCTGGAGGAGCCTCGTCCATCTGCGTCCCATGCCGATGCGGCGGCGCGAGACGGGCGTGGCCGAGACGGAGGCCGTGGCGTCCGCTCCGAGCGCGGGCGGCACCGGAGCCGCGGCCTAGAACACTCCCTAGCCGCCGGCGACGGAGGGCAGCAGGCGTACGTCGGCACCGTCGTGGACGGGGGCGTCCAGACCACCGATGGTCCGGCACTCGTCCTCGTCCACGAACACGTTCACGTACCTGCGCAACAGCCCACGCTCGTCCCGGATCCTGCGATCCAGTCCCGGATGACGCGCGACCAGGGCGTCCAGGACCCCGCGCAACGCCACGGGGCCGTCGACCTCCACCGGGACGTGGGCGGCCCCGTCGGCGTCGGAGCGCAACAGACCGGGCAGGTGCACGATCACCCGCATCTCACACCTCCGCGGCCCGGACGCACAGCACGTCGGGCAGATGGGCGACCACACGGTGCCAGCGCTCCTCGTCGTCGGTGAGGGCGTAGACGTCGCCGTTGCGGGTCCCGAAGTAGAACCCGGGCACCTCGGCCCCGTCGGTGCAGGCCGCGTCGCGCAGCACGATCCCGAAGTAGGGCTCCTCGGGCAGTCCGGCGTCGATCGCCCGCCAGCTCTCCCCGGAGTCGTCGGTGCGGTAGGCGCGCAGCCGGTTCTCCGGTGGCAGGTGCACCTCCTGGCTGACCACGGGGAAGTTGAAGGCCGACTCCGCCCGATGCGGGTGGGCGACGATCGCGAAGCCGAAGTCGGTGGGCAGCCCCGTCTCGATCGGCCGCCACCCTTCGGTGGCGGGGGAGGCGCTGCGATAGACCCCGTGGTGGTTCTGCGCGTAGAAGGAACCGTCCGGCGCGACGGTCACCTTGTGCACGCACTGGCCGAACTCGGGCTCGGGGTCCGGGAGGAACCCGGCGGAGATGCCCCGGTTGGTGGGCGCCCAGCTCTCCCCGTCGTCCGAGCTCTGGTAGACGCCTCCGGTGGACATGGCCACGGTGATGGCCTCGGGGAAGCGCTCGCCCGAGCCGAGGACGCCGGGCAGGACGGTGTGGATGGCTGCCCCTCCGGCGCCGGGGAACCATTCGGCCCGGTGCGGGTGGTCCCAGAGCGAGCGGACCAGGGTGAAGTGGTCGCCGCCGTCGGTGGAGCGGAAGAGGGCGTGCGGTTCCACGCCCGCGTAGACGGTTCCGGGCTCGGGGCCGCAGGCGAACTGCCAGGCACGGACGAGGGAGGCGTCGGTGTCCTCGGGGAACGCGATCGGCGCGGTGCCGGGCTCGGTCCAGGTGCGGCCGAGGTCGTCGCTGTGCCAGACGCTCGGGCCGAAGTGCCAGCTCTCGGTCCCCACGAGCAGACGGTGCGTGTGCGGGTCGATCCCGACCGTGTAGACCGGGCTCATTCCGGCGTCGTCGTTCTCGTCGAGCCGGTGCGGTCCGAGCACCTCCCACGAACGTCGATCCTCGCTGCGCGCGGTGAACAGGCCCTTGCGCGTTCCGATGATCAGCAGATACGTCATCACGCCCCCCATGATGTGACCTAGATCTCCACTGTGACACAGGGGTGTGACATTCGCCGGTCGTTCACCCGTGGTTCCCCGGGGGAGCCTGTCCGGAAGGTGTAGATATGTCCTTGGTTGGCGGGTTCCGGACGCATGGAAAAGTCAATAGTTAGGAACCCGAACGATTTACTCGAGGTGGTTTATTCGCGCCGCTCGGAAAAGAGACCCCTCCGGAGGGATAACTTCCCTCAGGGGGGAACCCTTTCCGATCAGAGGTTTCGTCGTTCAGCGGAAGGCGGTTGTCGGTCTCCCAACGCTTTGCAATAAAATCCCGGGCCAACAAGCGGTGCCCCGAAGATCCTCCAGGCCTTCGGGTGCCGCACGCATCCCATCCCTAGAACAGCCCGGACGATTTCCCGCCACCTCGATCTTCCGCGTCCGTTTAGGGACCACCGTCCCAATGGTCGGTCCCGCGTACCGAGAAGTACCGAGTTCCATCGATAGGGTCGCCTCATGCAACACCCCTCCGACACGCTCCACGCGCGCAAACGCCGTAAGGCGCGGGCCATGATCGTGTCATCAGCCTTCCAACTCTTCTCCGAACACGGATTCGACAACGTGACCGTCGCGGCCATCGCCGAGCGGGCCGAGGTCGGCCGGACCACCTTCTTCCGGTACTTCGGCGACAAACAACAGGTGCTCTTCGCCGACGAGTGCGACGAGGTGGACCGCATGTGCGCCTACGTGCGCGACAAGGCGGGTCGCCCCCTGGGCTCCGACCTCGGGGCCGCACTGGCCCTGCTCCGCGAGGCCGACACCGTCACCAAGCCCTACGCCGTGCTCTCTCCGGCGCACTCGGCCGTCCTGGCCCGGCTGCTCCGGGAGAGCGTCGACCTCAGATCCCGTTACCTGCTCACCCGCCAACAGCGGGCGCTACGGCTGGCCGGAGCCCTGGTCGAGGCCGGAGCGGTCGAGAAGGTCGCGGTCCTGGCGGCCCACACGGCGATGGCCTGCGAACTCACCGCCATGAGACTCGCCGAGAGCCCCGAGGCCCACCCCGCACACGTGGAGGAGGCCCACGGGCTGCTGCGCTCTCTCGGAGGATGATCGACGAGGACCCGCGACCCCGGGGACGAGGCCGTGGTCGCGGGTCGTACGTCGTGCTCACGCGCCGGGCGGGGGAGCCGCGGCGACCTTCCGGGGGCGGACCGCCCCGACGGGACGGCCCCTGAGAGGATCGTGCGCGACCCGAGGGTGTGTTCGAGATCCGGAAGGGACCGACGAGATCATGAGTATGAACCCGACCATCGTCCGTGGACGAGACGGGGCCGCCCGATGACCGACGACTCCAAGGTGCTGTTGCGGGTCGAGGGCGCTCTGGCCCGCGCCACGCTCAACCGCCCCCGCGCCATCAACGCCCTCGACCACGAGATGGTCCTCATGCTCTCCGACGCCCTCGACGGCTGGGAGAAGGACGGGTCGGTCGTCGCGGTGCTCATCGACGGCGCCGGTGAACGCGGCCTGTGCGCGGGCGGCGACGTCCGCGCCATGCGGGACAGCGCTCTGGCCGGGGACGACCGCGCCGCGCGGTTCTGGCGGGACGAGTACCTGCTCAACGCGCGGATCGCCCGCTACGGCAAGCCCTACATCGCCTTCATGGACGGTGTGGTCATGGGCGGCGGTGTCGGCGTCTCCGCGCACGGAGGCGTTCGTGTGGTCACCGAGCGCTCCAAGGTGGGCATGCCCGAGACCACCATCGGGTTCGTTCCGGACGTGGGCGGCACCTACCTGCTGTCCCGCGCCCCCGGAGAACTGGGCACCCACCTCGCCCTGACCTCTACCGCCGTCGGCCCGGCCGACGCCGTCCACGTGGGCCTGGCCGATCACCACGTGCCGTCCGAGCGGCTGCCCGAACTGGCGGTCGCCCTCACCGCCATCGACTCCGAGAGCGCCATCGCCGAGGTGGTGGCCCGCTTCGTCGAGGAGCCCGCGGCGGGCACGCTGGAACGCGACCGGGAGTGGATCGACGCCTGCTACGCCTCCGACGACGCCGAGGAGATCGTCGCACGGTTGCGCGCCCACGGCGCCCCGGAGGCCGCCGAGGCGGCCGCGACCATCGAGAGCAGGTCGCCGACCTCGGTGAAGACCACTCTGGCCGCGCTCCGACGGGCCCGGCGGGCCGGGTCCCTGGAGGAGGTCCTGGAACAGGAGTACCGGGTCTCCTGCGCCGCCCTGAACGGGCCGGACATGGCCGAGGGCATCCGGGCCCAGGTGGTCGACAAGGACCGGAACCCCGCCTGGACGCCGTCGACGCTGGCCGAGGTCGACGACGCCGACGTCGAGCGCGCCTTCGCGCCCGCGCCGAGTGGACCGCTGGGCCTGGTCTGACGTGAGAGGGTCCGGGTGGAGGATCGCCCGGACCCCGTACCGAACCGGCCGCCCCTCGGGCCCGTCACAGGGGAGTACGTTCCCGGGGCGAAGGGCCTCGGCCCAGAGCAGCGCGGAGGAGGACCTCCCCATGTCCCCCAGGCCCGGAACCATCACCGCGATCCAGGTGATCCTCTACATTCGATCGACCTTGGGCGTCCTGAGTCTCCTCGCCGTCCTGACCGGGTGGGGGCCGACGAGCGGCTCGGAGGTCTGGAGGGTCACGTGGGACACGGCCGTGTTCGACGTCGTCCCCGAGCTTCAGGCGGAGGGGTATCCCGGTCTCTACACGGGTGCCTTCGTCTCCTCCCTCATGGCCGTCGTGGAGCTGATCGCCTTCGAGTTCTACGTGGCCTCGACCCTGGGGCGTGGCGGCCGTCGAACCCGCCTGCTCGTACGGATCACGGCGGTCTTCGGCTGTGTCGGCGCCGCTCTGGCCCTGTTCTCCGGAGGGGACTTCGCACCTCTTCTCATCCTCATGATCGTGGTGCTGGTGCTCAACGAGAGCGCCTCGGCCGAGGACTGGTACCGGGAGACCGAGTACCCGACCCCGCGCCGCGGCACCGTCTGACCCTCCCGGTTCCCGAGGGGTCAGAGCCAGTCGTGTTCGCGCGCGTACCGGGCCGCCTTGTGCCGGGTCCGCGTCCGGGTCTTGCTCATCGCGTTCGACAGGTAGTTGCGCACCGTGCCCTCGGCCAGATGGAGACGGGCGGCGATCTCGGCCACCGAGTACCCCTCGCCCGTCTCCCGCAGCACGTCGATCTCGCGCTCGGTCAACGGGCAGTCGTCGATGACGGCGAGCGCGGACACCTCCGGGTCGATCCATCGGCGACCTTCGTGCAGGGTCGCGATCACGGTGGCGATATGCGACGGTTCGGCGGATTTGCCGACGAACCCCCGGACACCCAGCCGCAACGCCTTGCGGAGCACACCGGGCCTGGCATGCCGGGTCAGCATGAGGACCACCTGGTCCGGAAGCTCCCGACGGATCCTCTCGACCGCCCCCAGCCCATCGATCCCGGGCATCTCCAGGTCGATGACGAGCACGTCGGGCCGGTGGGAGAGCGTGGCCTCCACGGCCCGCGCGCCGTCCTCGGCCTCGGCGAGAACGGTGATCTCGCCTTCGAGGGGGAGCAGCGCGGCCAACGCCTTGCGCAGTAGGGCCTCGTCGTCGACGAGTACGACGGTGGTCATCAACGGTCCTTCTCGGTCGTCGCGGAGATGTCGGAGAGCGGTCGGGGGAGAGAGGCCGCCGTCGTGAACCGTCCGGCCTCGCGCTCCACGGTCAATTCGCCCCCTTGGTCGATGAGCCTTTCCCTGAGGACGGCGAGCCCGCCGAGCTCAGGAGGGGGGCCCGGACCGGCACCGTCGTTGACCACACGGATCCCCGACTCCGACAGTGAGATCCATACCCGCTCGGCCTCGGAGTGGCGGAGGATGTTGGTGGTGGCCTCCCTGAGGACCTGACCGAGCGATTCGCCCGCCCGTACGTCCACCTCGCCCTCACGGTCGACCTCCACCCGGATCCCGGCCGCCTCGAAGAGGTTCTTGGCGTTCTCCAGCTCCACGGACAGGTTGAGCCGACGTTGGGCGTAGGCCAGCTCCCTGGTACGGAGGATGGTGTCGCCGACCAGGGAGTGGATCTCCTCCAGTTCCCGTTCCGCCCGCTCGGCGTCGACGTGCACCAGCCTGCGGGCCAGCGTGGTCTTCAACTTCACCACGTGCAGTGTGTGGCCCTGAATGTCGTGCAGGTCGCCGGCGAACCGCACCCTCTCCCGGGCCACGGCCAGCTCCGCCTCATGCTCGCGGGCCCGGTCCAGTTCCGTGACGAGCTCGGAGATCACCTGGTTGAGGTGGACCATGATGACCCCGGTCAGGGCCACGCTCAGGGGGACGGCGACATAACCGAGCATCTGGTCGACGAGGCTCTCGTCGGAGAACAGCGGTCGGACCGCGATCCCCAGGAGGAGGACGAGGAACGCGCCCAGGGTCACCGCCCTCCGGTGGGCCGGCAGCCGGTAGGCGACGACCGCGCTCACGATCGCGAAACCGTAGGCCGCCGTCGGGGAGTCCGCCACCGTCGTCCCGAGGAACCAGAGGGCCGTGGTGACGATCAGGCAGGGCAGGAGGACGGAGAGACGTCCCGCGGTCCGTCGTGAGACCGCCGTCAGCGCCGCGGTCAGCCCGATCGCCAGGAGAAGGGCCTGCCACCAGGTCTTGGCGTCGACGGCCGCCAGCAGGGCGCCCATCGAGGAGAGGGAGGCGGAGACGATGTGGAGGTTCAGGTCGTGCAGACGGCTCCGCGTCGTCTCGACCGGCTCGGTGGTCACGTGCGGCTCTTCTCGGTCGAACTGCGGGGATCGACCCTCAGTATTCTCTCGCCGATGGGCGCCGACCAGTGACGTGGCGTCATCGTTCCGGGCCTCTCCACGTCACACCGGAACCCCGTCGCCCGCTCGTGGGCGGACGACGGGGCGGTATCCGATCAGAACGGGGTCAGGGTGATCTCCAGGCCGGCGGGGGCGTGGTCCTGCACGTAGGAGGCGAAGTCGGCCACGTCGTCGAAGGCGAACCCGTAGGCCTTACCGTCCTCGGTGTGCTCGTGGAAGACGGCGGCGTAGTGGTTGGCGATCTCGTCCAGGTAGAACCCGGCCGGGTCGTCGGTGGGCTGCTCGGCGATGTCCGCCAGGGTGGAACGGTTGAGCGCGGCGCCCACGATGGCGGCGACCGGTCCGGTGATCCCGTCGTTGGGGGCGGCCAGGGCCCCGTCGCAGAAGAACACGTCCCGCGTGGTCGGCCTGGGGATGGGGGCCACGCCTCCGTCGAACAGCAGCTCGTCGCCCTGGACCCGTCCGGTGAAGGTGCCCGCGTTGGTGGTGACCCTCAGGTCGGTGTCCGTGTAGCGCGACCACACGCGGTCCACGTAGGGGTCGAAGTAGTCGTTCGGGAAGAGTCCGACGTCGAGCGCGTGACCGGGGGCGATGACACGGTGGTCGTCGAAGACCAGCGGGGAGAAGACGGGGTCGGCGGAGAGGGTCTCGAAGATCGCGTCCCGTCCGCCGGGCAGGAGGAAGCCGGTGCTCTGGTCGGCGTCGCCGGTCAGCCGGATACCGATCGGGACACTGAACTGGTCCACCATCGAGGTGTTGCAGAACATCCCGTCCTCGTTGTGCGTGAACTCCACCGTGTCGTGCAGGACGTCGAAGGCGTCGTCGTCCTCCACCCAACCGGCGGGCAGTTGCAGGGCGGGGTTCCCGTCGCCGTCCTCGACGATCCGGATCCCGAGCTTTCCGCCCAGCGCCAGGTAGATCCGCCCGGACATGTAGGGGAGCGTCATGTCGTCGGGCAGCGCGCCCAAGGGGATGGAGTAGTCCGTGTATCCGTCGTCGGTGTTGTCGTCGAGGCTCACGGGGTGCGGGGTCCCGTCCGCGTCGACCCGGCAGTGCCGGCCCGTGGTCAGGTCGGTACCGACGATGTACACCAGCACCTCGTCGTCTCCGTAGCGGCCGCTGTCGTTGGTCACGCTGACCGGGAGCGCTCCCAGATTGGTCGTGGCGGAGGCGGGTCGGAGGAGGCGGGAACCCTCCGGGGCGGCGATGGCGCCCAGCAGGGGGGTGGCGGCGGCGAGCGACGCTCCACCCAGGAAGAGCCTGCGGTCGATCATGTTCGTTCTCTCCTCTAGTAGCGGGTTCGAAGAGGTGGGCCCCATGGAGCCAGGAACACGAGCGCACGTCAATGGGGGTAAGGGGGATGATTCGTGTGGCGGTGGAGTCACCCGTGGTGACAGGTGTAAGTGTGGCGCGGATCACTCTCCCTTCGGGGGTGAACTCCAGCAGCGCGGCCCCGTTCTCCTCTTCGCTCCACACGAGGCGGAGCCCCGCCTTCGAGGCCAGATCGGACAGGGCGCGCGTGTCCCTCTCCCGCCCGTTGAAATAGGCCAGCATGCGCAGGTCCAGCTCGCTCACCCGGTTCCCACGACCCTTCCGGCCCTCGTCGCCGTACTCGGCGACCAGTACCCGACCTCCGACCCCGGCCGCCTCCGCGCAGCGTCGCAGGATCTCGACGGCCGCGTCGTCGTCCCAGTCGTGCAGCACCCAGCACAACAGGTAGGCGTCTCCGTGGACGGGCAGCGGTTCGAAGAAGTCGCCCTCGACGGCGTCGGCCCGGTCGGCCACGCCCGCGGCCCGAAAGGCCTCGCCCGCCAGAGCCACCGGGCCGGCCAGATCCACCACGGTCCCGCGCAACCGCGGCGCGCGCCGCAACAGCGCCCGCATCAGAGTGCCGTCGCCACCGCCCACGTCCACCAGGTGCTCCAAGGCGTCCCAGTCGTACAGTCCGACCAGGGTCCGGGCCAGGTCGGCCATCCGGGAGGCCATCAGCTCGTCGAAGGAACGGGACAGCGCGGGGTCGTCGGACAGATCGGCCCAGAACGTCGAACCGTCGAACCGCAGCGAGTAGGCGCTCTCTCCGCTGCGCAGGGCCTCGGCCAGGTCGGCCAGGCACAGGTCGGCCCGCCCGTGCGCGCCGTCGGCGGTGAACCAACCGAGCCGGGAGTGCGGGTGGTCGGACCGGAGCGCCGCGCCCACCTCGGTGAGGGAGAACCGGTCGCCGTCCCGCGTGAACAGGCCCTCACGGACCAGGTACCCCAGCACCCGGGCCAGCCCCTCGGGGTCGACCCCCACCGAGGCGCCGAGTTCGGCGGCGGTACGCGGCCCGTCCTTCAGATGGTCGGCGACCCGCAGCGTCGCGATCGCGCGGATCGCCATCGGCGTGACCGGGCTGGCCAGTGCCCAGAGACGGTCGGCCGCCTCTCTCGGGTCGACCTCACCGGTCCGGGCGCGCGCGTTCGTTCCGTCCATCGGGCCCCCTGTGCGGGTTCGTCCACGGTCGTTTCCGATGACGCCCTACCCAGGAATCCGCCCTCCGAGTACAAGGGGCCCCGGCCTATCGCGGACGTGGCCCCCGGAGCGTCGAGGTCGGAGACGGCCCGCGGGCCCAGGGCATGTGGTCGGTTCCCATGTCGGCAACGTCTACCGGCGGTCGGCGACCGTTGCCGACGAATGCCAACACGTTTCGACGTGGTCGGGGTTACGCTGGCATCATGCACCGCACACTGCACCTGGCCGTCACGGTGACGCCCGACCACGATGCCGGTGGCTACGTGGCTCGCGCGGTGGACGTCGAGATCGCCTCCCAGGGGGAGACGGAACAGGAAGCGCTGGCCGCGCTCACCGAAGCGTTGGAACTGTACTTCGAGGACGATGAGGAAGCCGTGCGCCACTTGGAGCGAACGGCCAGTAAAGCGACGGAGATCGACATACGCTTGCCTGCGTGAGCCCTTCCCACATACCGATCTCCTCCGGTGCCAAAGTGGTCGCCGCGCTTCGGAAGGTCGGCTTCGAGCATGTTCGGACCAAGGGTGACCATGCGAAGCTTCGAAGAGACTCTCGTGTGGTGATCGTGCCACTGCACAAGGAACTCAAGAGGGGGACCACGGTCTCGATCCTCAAGCAGGCCGGATTGACGGCGGACGAGCTCCGCAAGCTCCTCTGAGCGGTCCGCCGTCGATCCGCACGGCTCCGGGGGCCGATCGGAAGAAGAACCGGGTTCAGGCGGGGTGGGGACCGCCGTGGGGCCACTGGCGGCGTTCGGTCATCAGACGACGCTTGTGCCGGCTGCGGCGGGTGCCCGTGACGATCAGGATCGGGAGTCCGATCGCCATCCCCAGAAGCGGCGCGCCGAGCGCCCATAGGAACGAGGACAGCAGGCCTCGAGCGAACCCGGCCCCGCCGTCACCGATGTCGGCCACCGCGAACGTGTCGACACCGGGCTCCGCTTCGCAGGTCAGGGTGTACTCGCCGGCCTCACCGATCCCTCGAGAGCCCACCAGCTCCCAACGTTCGCCGCCGACCTCCACGTAGTGGCTGTAGCCCGGCCACCCGAACCTCTCCTCGGTGCCGTCGGGCAGGATGAGCGAGCACATGCCCTGGTCGCCGGTGGGAGAGGCGTAGAGGCCGAGCTGGAAGTCGGTCTCGTCGACGGTGAAGACGACCTCCTCGCCCGCGTTCGCCCGGGCCTCGAAGTCGGGCAGGGCCACGGTGGAGAACATCGAGAACACGAAGCCGACGAGGGCGGTGACGAAAGCGCAGACCAGGACCAGGGCGCCCACGATGTACCAGACGCGTCCGGGACGTAGTTCCTTCGGATCGATGTGGATCGGCGCGGGGCCGTAGGGCCCCTGCGCAGGGGGGTACGGAACGCTCACGGGGCTCCTCCTCGCTGGACGACCGATACCCCTTGGGATGCCCGCCGGCCCGGTTTCGTTGCGCGTGGGCGTCTCCACCGGGCCGGGCGGGGGCTCAGGCCCCGCGGGCCATCCGCTCCCTGTAGGTGCCTCGACGGACCCCGATGGTGATGACGGTCGCGATCATCGCCAGCACGCCCAGGCCGGCTCCGGCCATGAGGGCGAGGAAGGTCGTCGCGCCGCGGCGATCGTCCTCGTGGGCGGTGCGCGTCTCGGCGACGACGTACGAGGCCTCCGAGGGGCCCTGGCAGGTCATCGTGTACTCGCCGGGGGAGGAGACCTCCAACGAGTACATCAGCCGTCGGTCGTCCCAGCTGTGGCCGACGGGCCGCTCGGCGAAGCGGATCAGGGTGTAGGACTCCTCGAACGAGCAGGTGACCTCCTCCGCGTCGCGCGGGGAGACGTAGAGGCCCAGTGAGTCCAGGTCCTCGGAGTCGACGACGAACGTGGTCGAGCCGTACCCCTCGACCTCGTCGGACCGGGGACCGGGCGTCTCGGTGGAGGTGAAGGCGTTCATCCCGAACAGGGAGAGCAGGAGCAGCGCCACACCGACGAGGACCGGGGGGAAGAACGGGGCCAACAGGAACCAACGGCGCCGAGGCCGGACGTCGGCGGAGGGGATGGCCGGGGTACGGGGGACGGGCGGGCCGACGGGCGGAGCCATCGGGGAGGGGTACCCGTGGGGCGCGTTGATCACGCGTGCGCGCTCGGCCCGTGCCCTCGAGATCCTATTGGCGCGGACCGCGTACGTCGTGATGACGACGCCGAGGCTCGCGGGGACCGCCAGGACCAGGAGCACGATGCAGATGAGACCGACCCAGAACGGCACGTCGTACCACTCGGTGAGGGTCAGCACCACGACGGTGAAGAGGAGGGCCGCAGGCAGGAGAGAGCCGCCGATCCAGTACCAGCGCCGGCTCGGCCGGACGGTCTTCGGATCCGGTTCCGGGGACGGGGCGTGCGGAGCGGGCGGCGTCTCGGACATGGCCGGGTACTCAGGGGGGTGGTTCATCGGGTGCCGTTCCGTGTCGTTCGGGGTTTCGGGGGCCGTTACGCGTGAGGTGCCCTGCGCCGCGGCGCGGTGACGACCCCGACCACGACGGCCGTGAGCGGAAGCAGTGGGACGAGGCCTCTCCGCGCACGGGGAGGCGCCCACGTACCGGATCCTTCGGGTCCGGGCACCCGCCGGGAGGGACCTCGGGGCATGGGTGGTCGCGGAGGGGGATGTGCCATGTGCGCAGTGTCGCAGAATCCGCTGACAGGGCGTGAATCGGGTGAAGCCCGACGCTTCGCGCGGCCGCTCCGGCGCGGGCCTTCGCGTCCATGAGACGCGGTTCGGACAGAGGGGGAGAGAACGGGGCGACTCGCCGGTAGAACCGGCCGAACCCCCTTGTCAGATGCCCTCCGCGCGGTTTCAATCGGGTCCGGGGAGACCGTGACGGAGGGACGCCGATGGCGGGCTCATGGAAGGCGTGGTCCTGGGGGACCGATCCCGACACCGTGCGCCGGGACGTGGCCGTCGCGCACGAGCGCTTCACCGGCTCCGGACGCCTCGGAGACGCCGTGCGCCCCATGGTGGGCGAGTCCTGGCGGCGCAGCGTCCTGCACGGGGTGGACCCCGACCGGACCCTCCCGCCGCTCGAACTCACCGGCTCCCACCTGCTCCGTCATCGTGAGCGCCACCCTCTGGCCGTGACCCTGCCGCTGCTGAGGCGTCTTCTCCTGGAGAACGCTCCGGGGCCGCAGCTCCTCGCGGTGGGGGACGCGTCGGGGCGTCTGCTGTGGGTGGAGGGCGACCACGGCCTGCGCTCCAAAGGCGAGGAACTGCACTTCGTGGAGGGCGCCAACTGGCACGAGCGCTCGGCCGGGACCAACGCCCCGGGGGTCGCCCTCGCCCTCGGCCACGAGGTGAGGGTCTTCGCCAGTGAGCACTTCAGTCGGGGCGTTCAGCATTGGAGCTGTTCGGCGGCGCCTCTGCGCGATCCTGACACGGGGGAGCTTCTAGGGGTCCTGGACCTGACCGGCGACGATCATCTGGCCTCTCCGCAGGCGTTGGCCCTGGTCCGGGCGGCGGCGACCGCCGCCGAGATGGAGATCCGTGTCCGACGCTCGACCTCGCCGGCCCGGAGCGGGCTCTCCCCGTACGGGGACGAGGCGGGACCCGCGGGAGCGAACGCAGCCCCGCCCCCGACCCGGTTGTGCGTTCTCGGTCGGGACCGGGGGCGACTCGAAACGGAGGGGCGACCGATCGAGCTCGGCGCGCGTCACTCGGAGATCCTCCTGCTGCTGACCCGGCATCCGCGCGGGCTGACCGGTGAGGCTCTGGGCGCCCTGCTGCACGAGCGGGGCGTCGCCCCGGTGACGGTCCGGGCGGAGATGTCCCGTCTCCGTCGCCTGCTGGGACCCGGTCTGCTGGCCTCCCGGCCCTATCGCCTGCTCCACCCCTTGGACACCGACGTCGACCGGGTACGGCGGTGCCTCCTCGACGGCGACGATCGGGGCGCCGTCGAGCTCTACGAGGGGCACGTCCTGCCCGGCTCCGAGGCGCCCGGGGTGATCGAGGCGCGTGAGGAACTCCGCGCCGAGATGTGCGAGGTCCTCACGGCGCGGGCCGACCCCCGGGCCTTGGCGGAGTGGGTGGAGCGACCCGAGTGGCGGGACGATCCCCGGGCGATCGAGGCGGCGCTCGGTGCGGTCGAACCCGACGCGCCACGTCACGCGGTCCTGCGGGGGCGGCTGCGCAGGCTCGGCCTCTGAGAGCGCGCAACGTGGTCGCAACCTCCGGGTGACTAGCGTCACGACCTCTTGTTCCGTGGGCACGCGGAGCCGGTGCGCGAGCATCGGCGCCCGGATCGAAGGAGGCAACCGCATGACGATCTACGCTCCGCCCGGCACGCCCGGAAGCGTCGTCGAGTACGCGTCGCGCTACGAGAACTGGATCGGCGGCGCGTGGGTCGCGCCGGTGGGGGGACGCTACTTCGAGAACCCCACCCCCGTCACCGGACGGGTCTTCACCGAGGCCGCCCGCAGCGGGGCCGAGGACGTCGAACTCGCCCTCGACGCCGCCCACGCGGCCGCTCCGGCCTGGGGACGCACCTCGCCGGCGGAGCGGGCGCTGATCCTCAACCGGATCGCCGATCGGATGGAGGAGAACCTGGAGCGGCTCGCGGTCGCCGAGTCCTGGGAGAACGGCAAGCCGGTCCGCGAGGCGCTGGCCGCCGACATCCCGCTGGCCATCGACCATTTCCGCTACTTCGCCGGCGCGATCCGGGCCCAGGAGGGTCACACCTCCCAGATCGACGGGGACACCGTCGCGTACCACTTCCAGGAGCCCTTGGGCGTGGTCGCCCAGATCATCCCGTGGAACTTCCCGATTCTCATGGCGGTCTGGAAACTCGCCCCCGCGCTGGCGGCGGGCAACGCCGTGGTCCTCAAGCCCGCCGAGCAGACGCCCACCTCGATCATGGTGCTGATCGACCTCATCGCCGACCTGCTGCCGCCCGGCGTGGTCAACGTCGTCAACGGGTTCGGGGTCGAGGCCGGCAAGCCGCTGGCGGCCAACCCGCGCGTGCGCAAGGTCGCCTTCACCGGTGAGACGACCACGGGGCGGCTGATCATGCAGTACGCCTCCGAGAACCTCATCCCGGTCACCCTGGAGTTGGGCGGCAAGAGCCCCAACCTCTTCTTCGCCGACGTGGCGGCCGAACGCGACGCGTTCTACGACAAGGCGTTGGAGGGCTTCACCCTCTTCGCCCTCAACCAGGGCGAGGTGTGCACCTGTCCCTCGCGCGCGTTGATCCAGGACTCCCTCTACGACGGCTTCATGGCCGACGCCCTGGCCCGGGTCGGTCGGATCCGGCAGGGGGACCCGTTGGACACCGAGACCATGATCGGCGCGCAGGCGAGCAACGACCAGCTGGAGAAGGTGCTGTCCTACATCGACATCGGCCGCAAGGAGGGGGCGAAGGTGCTCTCCGGCGGGGAGCGGGCCGAGATGGAGGGCGACCTGGCCGGCGGCTACTACGTCACACCGACCGTCTTCGAGGGTCGGAACACGATGCGGATCTTCCAGGAGGAGATCTTCGGCCCGGTGGTGTCGGTGTCCCGTTTCGCCGACTACGCGGACGCCATCGGTATCGCCAACGACACCCTGTACGGGCTCGGCGCGGGGGTGTGGTCCCGGGACGGCAACACCGCCTACCGGGCCGGACGCGACATCCAGGCCGGTCGGGTGTGGGTGAACAACTACCACGCCTACCCCGCGCACGCGGCCTTCGGCGGTTATAAGCAGTCGGGGATCGGCCGGGAGAACCACAAGATGATGCTCGACCACTACCAGCAGACCAAGAACCTTCTGGTCAGCTACTCGGACCAGGCGATGGGGCTGTTCTGATGCGGCCCCCGGAAGGGGACGGGGCGGTGGAGCGGGTGGCGGTCACCGACGAGGCCGCGGACCTGATCCGGGAGCTCCACGCCGAGCACGGTCCGCTGATGTTCCACCAGTCCGGTGGCTGTTGCGACGGCAGCGCGCCGATGTGCTATCCGGCGGGGGAGTTCCGCGTCGGCTCCGCCGACGTGCTCCTCGGGCACCTGGAGGTCGGTCTGCCCGAGCCGGTGCCGGTGTGGATGTCGCGTTCCCAGTTCGAGCTGTGGCGTCATACCCACCTGACCATAGACGTGGTCCCCGGGCGCGGTTCGGGGTTCTCGCTGGAGTCTCCGACCGGGAGACGGTTCCTGGTCAGGTCCCGGTTGATGGACGACGGGGGGTGATGGACGAGGTCCCATGCCAGAGGGGAAAGGGCGGGCCCGTCGGGAGTACTCCCGACGGGCCCGCCCGTGTCCTCCGTGGCTTCGGGGCTCAGCCCTGGGCGGGGCCCGCCTCGGAGCCCTCGTTCGCCCGGCGCTTGGAGTCCAGACGTTCGGCCAGTTCGTCGGTGACCACGAGATCACGCCGGATCCGGCCGGTGCGGTAGCCCACCCGCGCGGCGATGTGACCGGCGACGGGGACGGTGACCACCTGGAACAGGCCCACCAGGATCAGCGTGCCGAAGTCGAACACGCCGGTCTCCTCCACGGGCAGCATCCGCAGCCCGATCCCCACCAACACCAGCAGCATGCCCAGGATCTGCGGCTTGGCCGCGGTGTGCATGCGCGACAAGAGGTCGGGGAAGCGCATCAGGCCGACCGCGGCGACGAAGGAGAGCAGGGAACCGGCCAGCAGACACAGGATCGCGGCCCAGTCCAGGACGGTGACGAGCTGATCGCTCACGACGTCCTCCTCTCTCCGGAGTCCTCAGTGGGTTCCACGGGGTTGTCGGCGTGCTCCTCGGGACGTCGGGCGACGAACTTGGAGACGCTGATGGAACCGACGAAACCCAGGATCGACAGGACGAGCAGGGTGGGCAGCACCGTGGGGTCACGGTTGAAGGCCGCGTAGGCGCCCAGCCCCGTCAGGGCCGAGGCCAGCAGCACGTCGACGGACAGGGCCCGGTCCAGGATGCTGGGGCCGATCAGCAGACGGGCCGTGCCCAG
This sequence comes from Nocardiopsis alba, assembly GCF_000710955.1. NCBI lineage: Bacteria > Bacillati > Actinomycetota > Actinomycetes > Streptosporangiales > Nocardiopsidaceae > Nocardiopsis > Nocardiopsis alba. The sequence continues at coordinate 361,094 of NZ_BAZE01000003.1, read as the reverse complement.
CAGGGCGGCGGCACCGAGGAGGACCGCCACGATGGTCCAGAGGATGTTCATGCGCTCCCCTTCCCGGCGGCCAGGGCGGCCTCCAGATCGGCGATGTTCTCGCGTGTGCCCAGGGCCCGGACGATGCGCTCCTCCAGCATGTGGATGTTCTCCTTGGCCTTCTCCGCCTCTTCCTCGTCCTCGGCGCCCAGGACGTGGACGTAGAGGATCTTCTCCGGCTGGGCGACCTCGATGATCACACTGCCGGGGATCACCGTCACCGTGATCGCGGTGCACACCAGCATCAGGTCGGCGTCGGTGCGCAGCCGCACCGCCACGACGGAGCTCTTGACCGGAGGGCCGGGGCGGAACACCTGGACCGTGACCTGGAAGCTGGAGACCACCATCTTGCCGAGGACGTAGAAGAACAGGCGGACGCACTGGAGGGGCCAGAAACGGAAACCGGGAGAGATGGGCGGCAGCGGGAAGAGCATCATGATGCCCACGGACACCAGGAACCCCACGGCCGCTGTACCGAGTGCCTCGGGACGCAGCTGGAAGCCCTTGAAGAGCATCATCCACACCAGCGTCATCCCGAGCGCGACCGGGATCTGTACTTTGCCCAGACGTCGACGTAGAGCGTTCACCCCCGCCTTCTTCCGGGTCTTCAGGTCGTTCACTGGGAACCTCCGAGAACCGCCTCGATGTAGGGCGTGCGCTGCAACAGTTCGACCGCGGAGTCCGAGGAGTAGGCGATGAGCGGCCCCGCGAAGACCGTCATGGCCAGACCGAAGGCGACCAGGGCCACCGTGGCGCCGACCATGCTCTTGGGCAGGACGACGGAGGTCACCACCGGGGTGTCCACCGTCGAGGTGGCGCCCAGACGGGAGGACGGGCCGACGGCCTCGCCCGGGCCCAGGGCCGCGGTCGAGGTGTCGTCGTCCTCACTGTCCTCCAGGACGGTGCCCGGCTCGGCCACCGTGCCCTCGGAGGGGGTCCGCCAGAAGGCGTAGTTCCACACCCGGGCGATGACGTACAGGGTCAGCAGGCTGGTGAGCACCGAGGCGCCGACCAGGGTGTAGGCCAGCGGGGTGCCGACGTCCACACCGGCCTGGAGCAGACCGATCTTGCCGAGGAAGCCCGACAACGGTGGGATGCCGCCCAGGTTCATCGCCGGGATGAAGAACAGGATGGCCAGCAGCGGCGCGATCTTGGCCAGACCGCCCAGATGGTCCAGTGACGTGGATCCGCCCCTGCGTTCGATCAGTCCCGTGATGAGGAAGAGCGTGGTCTGCACGGTGATGTGGTGGGCGATGTAGAACACCGCGCCCGCCAGGCCGAGCTCCGTTCCCAGGGCCACGCCGAACACCATGTAGCCGATGTGGCTGATCAGGGTGAACGACAGCAGACGCTTGATGTCGGTCTGCGCCACCGCGCCCAGGATGCCCATGATCATCGTGGCCAGCGCGACCCACATCAGCATGGTGTTGAGCTGGGTCCCGGGGAACATGAGGGTCTCGGCACGGATGATCGCGTACACGCCCACCTTGGTGAGCAGGCCGGCGAACACCGCCGTCACCGGTGCCGGCGCCGTCGGGTAGGAGTCCGGCAGCCAGGCGGCCAGCGGGAACACCGCCGCCTTGATGCCGAAGGCGAGTACGAGCATCACCTCGAGGACCAGCCGTAGCTCCGTGTGGATCTCCGGAAGCCGCTCGCCGAGCTGGGCCATGTTCACCGTGCCGGTCGCGCCGAAGATCAGCGCGATCGCCATCAGGAACAGGACCGAGGACAGTAGCGAGACCACCACGTAGATGGCGCCCGCCCGCATCCGCGACTGCGTCCCGCCCAGGGTCAGCAGCACGTAGCTCGCGGTCAGCAGGATCTCGAACCCGACGTACAGGTTGAACAGGTCACCGGCGAGGAAGGCGTTGGAGACACCGGCCACCAGGATCAGGTAGGTCGGCTGGTACACCGAGAGCGGCGCGACCTCGGCCTTGCCCGCCATGCCCTGACCGATCGAGTAGACCAGCACGGCCAGGGTGACCGCGGCCGAGACCGTCACCATCAGCGCGGACAACCGGTCGGCCACCAGGGTGATGCCGACCGGGGCCTCCCAGCCGCCGACCGCCACGACCTGCGGACCGAACATGTGGGCGCCCACCATCAGGGCGGCACCGATCAACAGCACCAGGGCCAGGGAGATGACGCTCAGCCACTGCTGGACCCGGGGCCAGCGGATGCCCAGCGCGAGTTTCACCCCGGCCGCGAAGAGCGGCAGCACCACCGGCAGCGGGATGAGGTAGTGCATGATTCCGGCGAAGTAGTCCCATCCCATGGTCAGTCGTTCCCTTGCAGGTCGCTGTCCTCAGCGCGGGCCAGGCGTTCGCGCTCTGCCCGCATGGTCTGCCGTGCCTGCCGCCGCTGAGAGCGGATCCGGCGGCGCAGCTCGCGCCACAGTTCTCGCTCGGCGGCACGGTCGGCGCGCCGGTGTTCGCGAAGCCGCTTGCGGCCCAGACGAATCCGGCCGCGCAGCTCCGTCACCTGGTTGACCATGCTCTGTTGGCGGTAGGTGAGACGACGCACGGTCTCCTGCGACCGTTCATCGGCCTCGCCGTCCTCGGCCTCGACCTCGAACCTGGCGAGTTCGGCCTGGGCCGCCGCGATCTCGGCCTTGATGCGGGCCTGCTCGGCCAGCTCCTGGGCGTCGGCCGCGGCGATGGTGGCCTGGAGTTCGGCGCGCTGACGACGGATGTCCGCCCGCAGCTTGCGTCGCTCCTTGAGGAAGCGCTGGCGAACGGCGCGACGCCCTTCGCCCTGAACGATCCTGAGGTCCTCGGCGTCGTCCTGGACCTCGTCGTTGCCCTCCAACTGCCAGCTCCGGTACGCGAGCGCCAGCAGGAAGGCCGTGAGGCCCAGGGTGATGACGATCGCCGTCAGGATCATCGCCTGTGGCAGTGGATCGCTCATCTCCTCGCCGCCGCTGAACCACAGGATCGGCGGCTTGCCCGGGGTCCCGGACATGGCGAGGATCATCAGGTTGACGCCGTTGCTCATCACGATGAAGCCCAACAGCACACGGGTGAGGCTGCGCTCCAGCAGGAGGACGACGCCGACCGCGACGAGGACCCCGATGACGACGACGAGGGTCAGGCTGGGTGACTCGTTCACGAGGTGACCTCCTCGGCTCGTTCGCGGGCCTCGGGACCCTCGGTCTCCCCGGCGAGGGCGGCGTCCCGTTCGATCTGTTCGTCGATGCGGGCGCCCAGACTGCGCAGGATGTCCAGGATCAGGCCGATCACCAGCAGGTACACACCGATGTCGAAGATCATCGAGACGGTCAGGTGAGCCGTTCCGAAGATGCCGAAGTCGACGTATCCGTGGGCACCGGCGAGGACGTCGCCGAGGAAGATCGCGCTTCCGATCGCCGTGCCCGTGGCCAGGGCCAGACCGGCGCCGATGAGGGCTCCCGGCTGGACCCACGCGGTGTTGTAGAGCTCGAACCTGCCGCCCGCGAGGTAGCGGACGATGAAGGCGACACCCGCCACGATGCCGCCGGCGAAACCGCCGCCGACGTCGGTGTGGCCGGTGAGCAGCAGGTACACCGAGAGGATCATGATCACCGGGAAGAGGAAGCGCGAGACCACCTCGAAGATGACCGATCGGCGTTCGGTGGGCAGGGCGGCGGCCCCGGGGAGCCAGGTGCGGTTCCATACGGGCTTGACCCGGATGTCCTTGGGCGCGAATCGGAGTTCGCCCAGGTCCACCCGGCCCTGCTCGGTGGAGGGCGCCGGAGGCTTGGTGACCGACAGCGCCATCACCCCACCGGGGGCCTTGCGGGGCTGGGCCCGGCGGCGCACGAACATCAGGCTGGCGACGCCGGCCGCGGCCGCGGCCAGCACCGAGATCTCGCCCATGGTGTCCCACGCACGAAGGTCGACCAGCAGCACGGAGATGATGTTCTCCCCACCGGCCCGTTCGGCCGCCTCCGGGTAGAGCTCGGAGATGGACGGCTCTTGACGTCCCGCCAGGGCGAACCACGTCATCGCGGCCGCCAGCACACCGCTGGCCGCTCCGATGACCATGTTCCAGGTCCGACGCCCGCGCAGGGCGGGGGCGGAGAAGTAGGTCGGGAAACGCCTGAGCACCAGGACGAAGACGACCAGGCTGACGGTCTCGACCAGGAACTGGGTGAGCGCGATGTCGGGGGCGCCGAACAGGTAGTAGATGCAGGCCACGCCGTATCCGCCGATGCCCACCAGGATGACCGAGTAGAGGCGGCGACGGACGAACAGGATCAGCAGCGACGTCACGATGATGATCGCGGCGGGGATGATCTGCACCGGGGTGTCCCACAGACGGATCTGCGGGGCGGGAAGCTCCCACAGGCGTCCGGTGAACACCGGGATGGTCGCGGAGACCACCATGACGACCAGGATGGTGCCGAGGTAGACCGGCAGCGAACCACGCTGGGTGCTACCGGTGACCTGGAGCGCCAACGTCTCCAGCCCGGCCATCATGCGTCGGTAGTTGCGTTCGGGGTTGAACAGGGCCGTGCGATTGCCGAGCCAGGCCACCCCGTGGCGGAAGTAGAACAGCACCAGACCGCCCACGACGCAGATCGCCGACAGCAGCAGCGGGAGTTCCCAGCCGTGCCACAGCGTCAGGTACGTGGGGTACTCCTCGCCGGGACCCTGCGGAACGGTGTCCGCGTAGGTGGCGAAGAGCGGGTCGGCCGGGTTGGAGAACAGGCCGCCGAGCAGGCTCAGCCCGGCCAGGACCACGGCGGGCGCGAGGAAGAGCGCTCCGGGGGCGTGGACCGGGGTGGGGGAGACGCCCTCCTTGTCGAAGAAGGCGCCCCACAGGTACCGAAGGCTGTAGCCGACGGTGAAGATGGAGCCCAGGACCATGCCGGTCAGGATCAGGGCGTCGAACCGACCACCGTGGGTGTAGGCGCCGAAGGCCAGTTCCTTGGCGACGAAGCCCGCGGTGGGGGGCAGCCCGGCCATGGAGGCCAGGGCGACGATCGAGACCCAGAAGGCGCCGGGCATGGACTTGCGCAGACCGGAGAGTTCTCGCAGGTCCCGGGTTCCGGTGCTGTGGTCGATGATGCCGACCACGAGGAACAGCGGGGCCTTGAAGAGGGAGTGCGCGACGACCATCGCGAGACCGGCGAGGGCGGCGGCGCGGGTTCCGGTGCCGAGGAGGGCGATGAGGAAACCGAGCTGGCTGATGGTGCCGTAGGCCAGGACGAGCTTGAGGTCGAACTGGCGGAGCGCCTTCCAGCCGCCGAAGATCATGGTGACCACACCGAAGGTCACCGCCATGACCTGCCAGACGGGGACGTCCCCGAAAGCGGGCGTGAGGCGGGCGACCAGGTAGACACCGGCCTTGACCATCGCCGCGGCGTGCAGGTAGCCGGAGACCGGCGTGGGAGCCTGCATGGCGGCGGGAAGCCAGAGGCTGAAGGGGAACAGGGCCGACTTGGACATCGCGCCGATCATGATCAGCACGAGGGCCGAGGTGACCACCGCCCCGCTCTCGGGCGGGTCGGCGACGATCTCGGAGATCACGTAGGTCCCGGCGGTCTCGCCGAGCATGATCATGCCCACCAGCATCGCCAGACCGCCGAAGGTGGTGACGGTCAGGGCCGTCATCGCCGCGCGGCGGCTCTCCTGGGACTCGGCCTTGTGCCCGACCAGGAGGTAGGAGAAGACCGTGGTCAGCTCCCAGTAGATGAAGAGCTGGATGAGGTCGTCGGCCAGCACGAGCCCGAGCATGGCGCCGGCGAAGGCGACGAACACGCCCGCGAAGCGCGGCAGCCCGGATTCGGAGTCGCCGAAGTAGCGCGCGCAGTAGACCAGGATCAACGTGCCCACGCCGGCGGCGATGAGGGTCATGACCAGGCCGAGCGCGTCCATGTACAGGCCCAGCCGCAGCGAGAACTGCGGGGCCCACGCCACGGACTCGGAGAGGGTGCCTCCGGCGAGGATGGTCGGGAGTTGGAAGAGGGCCCACACGGTGGACAGTCCAGGGACCACCGCCAGGGCATAGAAGCCGTTACGCCCCCACAGACGCACCAGTAACGGTGCGACCGCAGCGGTGATGAAATGCGCGACCAGCACTGTTGTCAATGCGCCCCTCCCGGACCGGTCCGGGCCCGCCCGGGTGTTCGGACGGACGTCCACTGCCCTCGCAGCAGACAGCCGCCCACAACCGGATCAGTGGACGGGGGTGTCGCTACCGTTTTGAGAGGGCATGGATCTACTTGAACTTGCGTGCGCAAGCTATTTAATAGCTAGACTACACATGCGTCAAACCACCGCGCGGGTCGGGGACCCGCGCGCAGAGCCCATCCTGCGAGGACCGTTTCGTGCTCGACGAGACCCCTGAGACCCGCTCTGAGCAGCGGGTATCCACCGATTCGAACGAGGTGGAACTCGAGGAGTTCCAGCGTGTGTGGACAGAACTCATCAACGCGGCGCTCCACGCCCGCTCCCGGGGCGGACATGGGCATCGCGGTGCCGAGGAGATCACACTGACACAGTCGCTGCTCATGGAGGCGGTACGCGGCATGGACGGACCGAGTGTCGGTGCCGTCGCTCACATCGTCGGCGTATCGTCGCCGTCCGCGACCCGGATGATCCAGCAGTTGGAGCGCAAGGGGATGATGGTCCGGCGCCGGTCCGAACGTGACGAACGCAGCACCGTCGTCGCCCTCACCTGCGAGGGTGAGCGCGTCCTGGCCGAGCGCCGCAAATCCATGGAGCACAAACAGCGACAGGTCTTCGACGCGATCAGGCCGGCACTACGGCCGATCGTCCTCGACGTCCTGCGCGACCTGAGGTCCGCCATAGACGAGAGCTGATCCAGCGCCTCGACGACACGGGCCCCCAGAACCCGGGCCCGCCCCTCCCTCGGACGGAACGAGGGTGTCGAGGAACACACGGAACGATCACGGGCCCGGCTCCCCACCGACGCCCTTCGAGCATCGTCCCTCGGCTCGTCCGCCCCTCTGCCCTGGGCAGATCTGCCCCCGGCCGAAAAGGTGGAGACCGCGGCGTATCCCGGCGCAGGCTGAAGGCACCGGCCCGGACGGACACACGGTCCGCCCCCGGGAAGAGAGCCGGACCGAGGAGTGCCGATGCCGACCACATACGCCGCGGAGACCCCACCGAGCGGGAGTTTCGACGACCAGCTCTCCGCGCGCCTGCTGCGCAGCCGCGTCGTCCTGCTGGGCACCCAGGTGGACGAGGAGAGCGCCAACAGGGTCTGTACGCAGATCCTGCTCCTGGCGGACGAGGACCCGCACAAGGACATCACCCTGGCGATCAACAGCCCCGGCGGGGTCGTCTCCGCCGGACTCGCCATCTACGACACCATGAACTTCGTGCCCAACGACGTCTCCACGCTGGTCATGGGCTTCGCGGCCAGCATGGGACAGTTCCTGGCCTGCACGGGCGCACCGGGCAAGCGCTACAGCATGCCCCACGCGCGGATCATGATGCACCAGCCCTCGGGCGGGCTGGGCGGGACCGCCGCGGACATCGCGATCCAGGCGGAGAACCTCGCGCACACCAAGCGCACCATGATCGAGCTCATCGCCCGACACAGCGGGCAGAGCGAGGAGACCATCGCGGCCAACCAGCACAGGGACGCCTGGTTCACCGCCGAGGAGGCCCGGGACTACGGCTTCATCGACCACGTGATCGAGAGTGCCGAACAGATGGGCGGCGGCCTGCGTCTCGGCGGGACCGCACCCGGCTTCGTCCGAGGAGGGGGCGCCCGATGAGCGGCCGTTACACGATCCCGACCGTGATCGAGCGGACCCCGAACGGGGAGCGCTCCTTCGACGTGTTCAGTCGACTGTTGTCCGAACGGATCATCTTCCTCGGGACCTCGATCGACGACGACGTCGCCAACGTGGTCATGGCGCAGATGCTGCACCTGGACCACGAGAGCCACGAGACGGACATCCAGCTCTACATCAACTCTCCGGGGGGATCCAACACCGCGCTGACCGCCATCTACGACACCATGGGCTTCGTCCGGGCCGACGTGGCCACGGTGTGCATGGGTCAGGCGGCCTCGGCCGCCGCGGTGCTGCTCGCCTCGGGCGCTCCCGGCAAGAGGGCCGCCCTGGCGCACTCCCGCGTGCTCCTGCACCAGCCCTCCGGGGAGGGGCGGGGGCAGGCCGCCGACCTGGAGATCCAGGCGGCGGAGATCCTGCGGGTCCGTTCCCAGGTGGAGGAGATCCTCGCGCGGCACACCGGTCAGCCCCGGGAACGCCTGCGGGCCGACACCGACCGGGACAAGATCTTCACCGCCGACCAGGCCCGGGAGTACGGGCTGGTGGACAACGTGATCTCCGGTCGGGGCGAGGTCGCTCCGGCCGGCTGAGCCGAGACGGTCGACGGGGTGGGGCGACGGAGGTCGCTCCACCCCGATGCGGAAGGGGAGCGCCTCAGGCCGCCAGGGACAGGACCACGGTCCTGTGGGCGGAGGTCGACGGGGCGGAGGTCGGGGTCAGGACCGTCGACCGGTCGCCCACACGCTCGAAACGGGCGAGCGCGGTACGCCGATAGAGCTCTCCGAGCACGTCGGCGATGCTCAGTCCCAGGGAACGGTAGACCGCGGCGAGGACCTCGGAGGAGGCCTCCTTGCGTCCGCGTTCGATCTCCGAGAGGTAGGGCAGGGACACCTGGGAGTCCTCGGCCACCTCGCGGAGGGTGAGCCCTCGTTCCAGGCGGGTACGGCGCAGCAGCTCGCCGACGAGGTCGCGCATGAGCGGTTCCTCCGCGGGCTCGGCGGGACGCTCGCCCCTGCGGGCATCGTCCAAGGAGCGCAGGACGCTCTCGCTCATGGGTGCCTCCAGGGCGGTCGGATCGTTCCGTCCCTTCGACCCTACGCCCGACGCCCCGTCCCGAGGGAGGGGTCGGTCCGCCCTTCTGCGCACGGCAGAACCCCGTGACGCCGGGACATCCGGACGGGAGACGTCGGAGTGCTCATGGCACTCAAATCATGGCAAAAGGTTCGTAGGTCGGGAAGGAAACCGGTGTTCCGGCCCATGTGACGGGGAACGAGGGGAGGGCGTCTACTGGGGGAGGTCCCGTGGAGATCACCGGCATCATCAGCGCGCTCATCGTCGGATTGATCATCGGCGCTCTGGGACGACTCGTCATTCCGGGTAAACAGCATCTGCCGATCTGGTTGACCCTGGTCCTGGGCATCGTGGCCGCGTTCATCGGCGGATGGATCGGCACCATGATCTGGGACGCCTTCTGGTTCGTGTTGATCGTCCAGGTCCTGGTGGCGGCGGGGATCGTCTACCTCGTGGACGGGATGTACTCCAAGAACACCGGACGTACCGCCTGATCCACCTCGCCACCGCACAGTCGCGCCCAAGACCCGATCCGAGGCCGCCGGAGTCGCTCCGGCGGCCTCGGACGTTCGTCTCCGGACCGGGAGAGGGAGGTCAGCGCAGTCTCCGGGCCCCGTCCGATGGGGGCGCTGCGAAGGACGACGGCTCCCCGAAACCGCGCTCGGCGAAGGCGGAGCGCACCTCCCGTACGCAGGAGGCCACCCGGTCGGTGTCCACGAGGGCGATGACGCAGCCGCCGAACCCGCCCCCGGTGATCCGGGCGCCCAACGCGCCGGCGGACAGGGCGGCCTCGACGGCGGTGTCCACCTCGGGCACGCTCACCTCGTAGTCGTCACGCAGCGAGACGTGCGAGGCGGTGAGCGAGGGGCCGATCTCGCGGACCCGCCCCTCACGTAGGAGCGCCACCGTCTCCAACACACGGGCGTTCTCGGTCACCACGTGCCGGACCCGGGCGCGCGCCCGGTCGTCGGGAAGCCGGTCCAGGGCCCGGGGCAGCCCGGCGAGGTCGACGTCCCGAAGCGCCGGTACCCCGAGGGCGCGCGCGGCCCTCTCACAGGAGCGCCGACGCTCGGCGTAGGCGCCCTCCACCAGCCGGTGCGGAGCGCGGGTGTCCACCACCAGCAGGGACAGGTCGTGCTCGTCCGGTGCGAAGGGGATCGGCTCGGTGGTCAGGGAACGACAGTCCAGGAACAGGGCCCGTCCCTCGCGGGAGGCCATCACCGCGAGCTGGTCCATGGCGCCACAGGGGACGCCGACGAAGTCGTTCTCCGCCCGACGGGCCCACCGCGCCACCTCCCCGGGATCGGCGTCGATCCCGTACAGGTCGGTGGCGGCCAGCAGCGCGGCACAGCACAACGCGGCCGACGTCGACAGTCCGCCGCCCATGGGGACCGAGCCGTCCACGAACAGGTCCATCCCGCCGACGTCGTGTCCCTCGTCGAGCAGGACCCACCGACAGCCGGTGGGGTAGGCGCCCCAGCCGTCGACCGAACCGGGGGCCGCCTCCCCGTCCGTCTCGACGGTCTCGGAGAAGCGCGGCGACCGTGACCGCCACACACCGTCCGCGCGGCGGGCGGCGGCGACGGTCAGGGTACAGGGGAGGGCGAGGGGCAGGGCGAAGCCGTCGTTGTAGTCGGTGTGCTCACCGATCAGGTTGATCCTTCCGGGCGCCTCCCACACGCCCTCGGGGGAACGCCCGAACGCCCTCCGGAACCCCTCCGCGGCCCGTTCGGCCCGGACGGTCGGTCCCGGCTGCCCGTCGTCGGCGTTCACCGGCCGGTCTTCCGGAGCAGTCGCGCCGTGGTCTCGGGGGCGACGTCGTTGACGAAGACGCCCATGCCGGATTCGGTGCCCGCCAGGTACTTGAGGCGGTCGGGGGCACGGCGAACGGAGAACACCTCCAGCCGCAGCCGGGACAGGGAGCGGGCCTCGGCGTCGTGGAGCGGGGCCTGGTGCCAGGCGGCGATGTAGGGCAGCGGCAGGTCGAACAGTCGGTCCAGCCGGGCGAGGAGGTCGGCGTACAGCTCGGCGAAGGCGTCGCGTTCGGCGTCGCCGAGGTCGGGGAGGTCCGCGACGGGGCGGCGCGGGTACAGGTGCACCTCGACGGGCCAGCGGGCCGCCTCGGGGACGAAGGCGGTCCAGTGGCCGTTCTCCAGCACCACCCGGGGGCCCGCCCGTTCGGCCGCGAGGACGTCCTCGAACAGGTCGCCGCCGGTCTCCTCGCGGTGGGCGCGGGCGGAGGCGAGGACGTCGCGGGTGCGCGGGGTGACGAACGGAAGCGCGTAGACCTGGCCGTGCGGGTGGTGCAGGCTCACCCCGATCTCCGGTCCGCGGTTCTCGAAGCAGTACACCTGCTCGATGCCGGGGAGTGCCGAGAGCACGGCGCTGCGGTCGGCCCAGGCGTCGACGACGGTGCGGATCCGCCGGGGGCCCAGACGGGCCAGGGAGGTGTCGTGCTCGTCGGAGAAGCAGAGCACCTCGCAGCGACCCCGGTCTCCGGCGAGCGCGGGGAAGAGGTTCTCGAAGGCGACCACGTCGTAGGAGGGCGCGGGGATCTCGGTGTGCCGTTCCGGGGTGGAGGGGCACAGGGGGCAGCGGTCGTCGGGCGGTAGGTGGGTGCGGTCCTGCCGGTGCGCGGCGACCACCACGGGTTCCCGGGTCAAGGGGTCCAGGCGGATCTCGGAGCCGGCGGGGCGTGCGGGGAGGGCCCGGGGGTCGACGTGCGCGCGGTCGCCGTGGTCGGACTCGTCGTAGTAGACGATCTCCCGGCCATCGGCCAGACGGGCGCTGGTCTTCCTCATCCGGGCTCCCGACGTCGTGCGGCCGGACCGCGCCCTTCCGCGGGTGGTCCGGTCCTGTCGGAGGAGAGTCTGAAGGGCCACCGTGACCCTGTCAAAGGTCGTGGGGGGATTCGTCCCTGAAACCACCGGACCGTGCCCCGACGACCGATGAGGCGCGCCGTTTCGGGGCGCGTCGCGGTGGTGGTCGGTGGGCGGTCAGTTGGACCAGCAGGACCGCCCCGATCGCGGCCGCGGCCCCGGCCCCCTGGATCGGGGTGAGCGTCTCGTGGAGGACCAGGTAGCCGAGCAGGGTGGCGGTGACCGGGCTGGCGAAGGAGAGGAAGGAGACCGCCAGTGTGGGCAGCCGTTCCAGGCCGCGGAACCACAGGACGTAGGACAGCAGCGCGCAGATCAGGCTCATGTAGGCGAACCCGGCCAGCTCGACCGCCGAGATCGTGCTCGGCACCCCTTCCACCAGCAGGGTGACGGGCAGCAGGACCATCCCTCCCGCGGTGAGCTGCCAGCCGGTGACCCCCGGCAGGCCCACCCCTTCGGGGCGTCCCCAGCGTTTGGTCAGGACCAGACCGGTCCCCATCGAGATCGCCGCCGCCACTCCGGCCAGGACGCCGATCGGGTCGAGGGCGGCCTCGGGACCCACGACGAGCAGCCCCACGCCGACGGCGCCCAGGAGGCAGGCCAGGAGGTGGGCGGGTCGGATCCGTTCGCTCAAGAGCAGGGAGGACAGGGCCAGGACGATGACGGGTTGGATCGTGAGCACGAGGGCGGCCACCCCGCCGGGGAGCAGGTAGGCGGCGACGAAGAGCAGGTAGAAGAAGGCACCGATGTTGAGGGTGCCCAGGACCAGGGAGCGCCACCACCAGACACCGGTGGGCAGGGTACGGGAGAGGGCGAGGAGGATCAGGCCCGCGGGCAGCGCGCGGGCGAGGGAGGCCAGGAGCGGGCGGTCGGGCGGCAGGAACTCCGTGGTGACCAGGTAGGTGCTGCCCCAGACGACGGGGGCCAGCGCGGTGAGCAGGGAGTCGACGGCGATCCGTCCCCGGCCGTTCACCGGAGGACCTCCCGTCTTCGGGCGGGGGGTGTCATGGCTTACCTTTCGATATCGAATATTTCGATGTCGAAAGATTATGTTCGTGCTCACGAGACCGTCAAGCGCGCGTCGCTATGATCGCCGGATGAACGACGCCGTCGACCTCTTCCTCGCGCAGTGGGCCCGGGAACGTCCCGACCTCGACGTCTCGCCCATGGCGATCATCGGCCGGACCGGCCGCCTGCAACAGATCCTCGGGCGGCGCATCGGCGACCTCCTGGCGGAGGAGGGTCTCGAACGCTGGGAGTTCGACGTTCTGGCGACCCTGCGCCGGGCCGGCGCCCCCTACCGGCTCACCGGCAGGGACCTGGTGCGGATGACGATGGTGGGCTCCTCCGCGATGACCAACCGCGTGGACCGGCTGGTCAAACGCGACCTGGTCCACCGAGAGGTCGATCCGGACAACCGGCGTCGCGTCCTGGTCGGGCTCACCGACGAGGGGTTGGCCACGGTCGACCGCGTCGTGGAGGGACACGTCGCCGGCGAAGCTGTTCTCCTGGAGGGGCTCGACCCCGACGAACAGGAGAGGCTGGTCGGGTTGTTGCGCAAACTCCTGCTCTCCCTGGGAGATGGCGCGCCCGAATAGTCCCGCTCCGTTACGGGGGTGGCCTCGCGTGGCCGGATCCGCTGTCATGGTGGTTCCCGCTACGGAAGGTCCCCCATGTCCGAAACAACCGAACCCGCGTCGGCGGCGCGCCGACGATCCCGGGTGGATCGCGCCACGCTCCGAGCCGACCTCCGCCGTCTGATACCGGACACCGGCGCCGCGCTGGTGGTGACGGCGCTCATCTTCGCGATCCTCTGCGTCCGGATCGAGGCCGGCACGTCGCAGACCATCATGGTCATGCCGTTCCTCGCCGACCTGCGCGAGTACTGGCTCTACATCGTCTGTCAGGCCTTCGGATGGTCGGCGCTGCTCTGGGCGTGGATCACCATCATGTTCGGCCTGATCCGCTCCTCGGCCCCGGTATCGGGGTCCCCGATCACGCACGCGCGGTGGGAACGTTGGCACCGCGTCACCTCCCTGACCACCATCGGGCTGATGTTCGCGCACATGCTCGCGTTCTTCATCGAACTGGTCCGCGCCGACGAGGAGGGTCTCGGCCCGGGCGGCCGACTCCTCTCCGCCTTCGTGGACGTGTTCGTACCCGGTGGATACTCGACCGGGACCGGCCAGGTGGCGATCCTGATCGGTCTGATCGCCTTCTACCTCGCCATCCCGCTCGGCCTGGCCTACTACGTCCGTTCCTGGACCGGCCCCCGCGTATGGCGGGTACTGCACCGCTTCGTCATCGTCGTGTACGTGCTGAGCGTCTGGCACACCCTGCTGTACGGGACCAACGTGTGGTTCGACGGCTGGTTCCGGACGGTGGTGTGGCTCCTCCAGATCCCGGTGGCGGCGCTCCTGCTCGCCCGTCTCCTGGCCCCGCTGCGTCGGGAGGAACGGTTCCGGTGGAGCGGTGAGGACCTCCTCGGACGGGCCCGGGCGCTGGGCGTGGCCGGCGCGCGTCTGGCGCTCGCGGGCACCCTCGTGCTCCTGGTGGGGGTGGTCGCGACCGGCAACGATGGAGGTCGCTCACCGGACGTGCCTGCCGGGGAGATGTTGGTCGACCAGGGCATGGTCTGGGGCGGTCTGGTCGTCCTGCTCCTGATCCTGGGGACGGCGGTGGCCATGGCGTGGTCACGCCCGTCCCGAGGCGGAGCGGCACGAGAGAGGGAGAGGACCCGCTGACGGGTCCCCTCCCGTGACACCACGACTCCGGGTCGGGGCGGAACGTCCGCCCCGACCCGGGCCGTCAGGCCTCGGTGGGGGCGATCGGCACCACCGAGGCGAAGGGGGCGTGGGTGGTCAGCCGCTCGGTGATCCCGGCGCGGACCATCGTCTTGGCGGTGCGGACCGCGTCGCCCACCTCGGCGCCCTTGGCCAGTTCGGCGGTGATCGCGGCCGCGAAGGTGCAGCCGGCGCCGCTCACCCGCTCCTCGCCGATCTTGGGGGCGCTCAGCACGGTGACCTCCTCGCCGTCGAAGTGGACGTCGACGGCGTCGGGGCCGGGCAGTTCGGTCCCGCCCTTGACGATCACGTGCCGCGGGCCGAGCTCGTGGATCCGACGGGCGGCCTCGATGAGGTCGTCCACGGTCTCCAGGCTCTCCATCCCGGCGAGCGTGCGGGCCTCGAAGTGGTTCGGCGTGATGACGGTGGCCAGCGGCAGGATCTGCGCGGTCAGGGCCTTGTCGGTGTCGAGCGCGGCTCCGGGCTCCTGGCCCTTGCAGATCAGGACCGGGTCGAGGACCACGTGACGCCACTCCTGCTCGCGCAGGGCCTTGGACACGACGTCGATCGTGTCGGGGGTGCCGAGCATACCGATCTTGACGACGTCCAGGTCGTGGCAGGACGTCGCGGCCTCGATCTGGTCGGCGATGACGCCCGGGTCGACCGGGACGAAGCGGTGTCCCCAGGAGTTCGCGGGATCGAAGGAGACGATGCAGGTGATCGTTCCGACACCGTAGACGCCCAGTTCCTGGAAGGCCTTGAGGTCGGCCTGGATCCCGGCTCCGCCGGTGGCCTCCGACCCTGCGATCACGTACGCGCGGTTGGTCATCGAACACCAACCTCCCTCTGTTCGTTGTGTTG
Source organism: Nocardiopsis alba (assembly GCF_000710955.1). NCBI lineage: Bacteria > Bacillati > Actinomycetota > Actinomycetes > Streptosporangiales > Nocardiopsidaceae > Nocardiopsis > Nocardiopsis alba. Next base: position 345,717 of record NZ_BAZE01000003.1, on the reverse strand, counting down.
TTGCGCGGTGTCGGGGCCCTGACGGGTCACGAACCCACTGGACATTGCATCACAACTGGTCATTTCAGGCATATCAGTCGTCCGACGGGGGCGCCGAGAACAGCGCGCCGACGTCCTCGAAGGTACGGGCGGCGGCGAGCAGATCACCGTCGCGATGGTGGTCGGCGACCAGCTGAACACCTACGGGCGCACCGTTCCGGTCGAAGCCCGCCGGAAGGCTGAGAGCCGGATGTCCGGTCAGGTTGAACGCCCAGGTCAGAGCCACACTCATGGTGTCACCCGGGCCCTCGTGCCCATGCGGCGGGTTCGGGGTCGTGGGGGTGGCCAGGAGGTCCACCTCGGAGAGGAGGGCGTCGAGGGCCGAAGGGGCGTATCGGCCGCCGTGGCGCGTCGGGGCGTCTCCGCTCCGCCGGGCCGACCAGGAGGAGGCCGGGTCGGGAAGCACGAGCGTCACGTCCACCACCTCCATGCCGGGCACGCGCTCCTCCCAGGCCCGTAGTCGGTCACGGGCCACGCGCGCGATCTCCGGGTCGGTGTCGGCGAACCCGAGGTCGGCGGACCAGCCCGCCCGGAGCGTGGTGACGGGGGCCTTCACCGCGGGACCGCCGAGGACGACCCTGCGATACAGGTCGGCGTCGGCGGGGGAGCGTGTGATCGGACCGCCCGAGTTCAGCCGGGCCCGGTCGCGGGCCGGCAACAGCCCGTTGGTCGGCTTGTAGCCGACGACCCCGCACCACGCGGCGGGGATCCGGGTCGATCCGGCCCCGTCGCTCGCGGTGGCCATCGGGACGAGCCCGGCGGCGACCGCCACCGCCGACCCTGCCGAGGAGCCGCCGGGGGAGAGGTCGGAGCACCACGGGTTCACCGTGCGCCCCCGAGGGGTGTCCCCCCAGGTCCGCCAGTCCGTCCCCGGGCCGGGGATCGAGGCCGCCCCCACGGGGACGGCCCCCGCCGCGATCAGGCGCTCGGCCTGGACCGAGGAGATCCCTTCGGAGGCCTTGACCGCCAACGGCACCCCGGCCAGGGGAAGGACCTCGCCACGTCGCACGGCCCGGTCGATCGCGGCGGCGCGGGACAGGGCGGATCCCGGCCACACCTCGGTGAAGGCGCGCAGCCGGGGATCGTCCCGGTCGATCCGTTCCAGGGCGGCGCGGACCGTCTCCACCGCCGTCACGCGTCCCGAACGCACCAGGTCGGCGGTCTCTCCGGCTCCGAGGGAACCGAGATCGGTGTCGGTCCTTCGGGTCACGCGTCCTCCTCGGGACTCGGGCGGGGGTGTTCGCTCACAGGTCGGCCAAGAGGAGATCGGTGCCGTCGTAGCCGCTCACGTAGGCGCCTTCGACGGTGTTCTCGCCGGTGGTGGGTTCTCCCATGAAGTACAGGACCCCGCGGACCGGGGCGGCCAGGGCGGCGGGGGCGTCGTGCGCGCCCGGAGGGACGAACAGGTAGGCGCCCGCGCTGAACTCGTCCGTCGCCCAGTCGTGCGTGGTCCGGGCCCTCGGCTCCGGGACCGTCTCGTCCAACGCCTCCGCCAGGGCCGCCAGCCCGGCGGCGAAGCGGTCCTCGACCGTCATGGCGGTCAACCGGCGGGCGTTCTCCCCGGCGGCCCAGGCCACCACCACCTCCGGATCCTCTCTGGAGAGGCACCAGAACACGAACCCCGTGTCCTCGTCCCACCCCAGCACGTCCTCCTCGGCGGGGAAGACCGGTCGGTCGAACTCGTAGACGAGCTTCAGGGCGTCGGTGCGGTCCAAGGCCCGGATCGCCTCGCGGTGGTCGTCCGGGAGTTCGGGGGAGAAGGCGACGTCACCGGACTTGAGCACCCCGATCGGCAGGGTGATCACACAACGGTCGGCCCGGATCTCGGTCGGCCCCTCCAGGGCGTCCACCGACAGCACCACACCCCGGTCCGACCAGTGGACCCGGCGTACCGCGTGCGAGAGACGGATGTCCAGGCCATGGGCGAGCGGGGAGAGGATCCGGTCGTAGCCGTCCACCACCCGGAAGTTCTCCCGGGGCGTCGACCACCAGTCGAAGAGCCCGGAGTCGTGCATCCACCGGGCGCTCCACCGGTGCATCGGCTCGTTGTCGATGGACACCGGGGGCCAGCCGTCCTCGGGGATTCCGAGGCGGGTCAGATAGGTGGCGGCGTCCTCGGTGTCGTGGGGAGGTTCGGGGGTCGGCAGAGGGTCGGTGCTCTGGTCCGAGGGGCCGACCAGGACGGTCTCCGCCTCCGCCTCGGCCACGAGCTCCCAGGTGTAGGCGTCACGGCCGTGGATCAGGCCCGCGCCCAGTTCCACCGGGACCGACGTGAAACCGCGGTCGGTGTACAACTGGCCGCCGATCCGGTCCCTGGCCTCCACCACCACGACCGACAGGCCGTGGTCGCTCAGGTTGCGCGCGGCCGAGAGACCGGCCACCCCGGCGCCGATCACGACGACGTCCCACCGCTCTCCCAGAGTCCGGAACGAGGCGCCCACCGCCACCGCCCCTCCCAGGAGCACGGCTCCGCCCAACAGCAGGGATCTTCGACTCAGCGGAGGTGAAGGGCCTCCCTTCGACCCGTGGACATCCGTGGTCAACGCCGCCTCCCGAGACCTTCGTGGGCACCTCACCCGTCGAGACGCCGCCTCCGCATTATCGGGGCGGTCGGGGACCGGGGCGGCACAGGGAGGCCCTCGGGCCGGGGAGAGGTTGCGGTCATAAAAATATGCCCATAATATTTTTATATGCCACGCACCGCGGACCATGACGAGAGACGAATCCAGGTCGCCGAGGCCCTGCTGCGCACCGTCGCGCGCAAAGGCCTGGCCCGGACCACACTGGCCGACATCGCCGACGAGATGGGGGTCTCCGTCGGCCTGGTCCAGCGCTACTTCCGAAGTAAGACCGCGCTCCTGCGCTTCGGTGTCGAACACCTCTACCGGCGGGGCGAGGAGCGGCTCCTGGCGGTGGACCCCGTTCCACCGATCCACGACCTCGCCTACCGCCTGGCCCTCACCCTCCTCCCACAGGACGAGGAACGGCGTCTGGAACTCACCGTCTGGCTGGAGTTCCTTCCCGCCACCGTCACCGACCCCGAGATGGCGCGCATGCACGGAGAGGCCACCCGCGCGGTGATCGACATGTTCACCCGGGTCCTCGCCGCCGCGCGGGAACGGGGCGAACTGGCCGAGGGGCTGGACCCGGCCGAGGAGGCGCGCGCCCTCGACGCCCTGATCGACGGACTGACCATGCACCAACTGACCAACCCCGATCTGTACGGGGACGCCGACTCCCGCGCCATGCTCCGGCGCCACCTCGACCGGCTCTTCACGGCCGGCGAGGACACCGACGAACGGAACACGGAAGGGGACCGGGGATGACCGGAACGGTCGGAGCCACGAGACCGGCGGAGCCGGGGAACACGAGCGGGCGACTCCCCCTGCTCGACGTGCTGCGCGGGGTGGCGATCCTGGGCACGCTGGCCACCAACGTCTGGCTGTTCACCGCTCCCGGCGGCGAATCGGTGATGCTCTACGGCAATGACGGGATCACCCCCATGGCCGCCTTCCTCGACTCCCCTTCGGTGGGCACGCTCGCGGAGGGGCTTCTGCGGACCGTCGCCAACGGCAAGTTCCTCGCCCTGCTCACCCTCATGTTCGGGGTGGGTCTGGCGATCCAGTACCGGTCCGCCTCCCGCCGGGCGGGGCGGTGGCCGGGTCCCTACAAGTGGCGGGCGCTCTTCCTCTTCGTCGAGGGGGCGGTGCACTTCACCCTCGTCTTCGCCGCCGACGTGCTCATGGGGTACGCCGTGGTCTCCCTGCTGGTGGCCTGGCTGCTCACCCGCTCGGAACGGGTGCGGAACACGGTCATGTGGCTGTCGCTCTCCCTGCACCTGGCCGCGATGGGGCTCCTGACCGCCGCGCTGACGGCCTTCCCCGAAGAGGACACGGGGGTGCCCGCCGAGGCGATCGACCTCTACGCCCACGGTTCCTACACCGATCTGGTCGCCTTCCGGCTGGACAACGCCCTGGCCCTGAGGATCGAACCGATCATCACCTTCGGGTTGATGGTGTTCATGTTCCTGCTGGGTGTGCGCCTCTTCCGTGCCGGGGCCTTCGGGGCGGACGAGACCGGACGGCGGATCCGGACCCGACTGTCGAGATGGGGGGTCGGCCTGGGCGTCCCGTTGACGCTGATCACCTCCCTGGCCGGCCCGAACTGGTTCCTGTTGGACCGCTACGTGGCGGCACCGCTGGTGGCCCTGGGTCTGATCGGTCTGGTGGGATGGGTACTGGACCGGGTCACCGGCCGGGGCCCCCTGGCCTCCGGGCTCGGCGCGCTCGGCCGGATGGCGATGACCGGATACGTCACACAGAACGTGGTCCTGATGTTCCTCTGCTACGGCTTCGGCCTGGGCCTGACCGAGCGGATGGCGGACACCGGCCCCGGCTGGGTCATGGGGCTGTGGGCGGTTCTGTCCCTGTCGCTCCTGGTCGGCGCGTCACTGTGGCTGCGCCGCTTCGAGCACGGCCCCCTGGAGGCCCTCCAGAAGAAGGTCCTGGCCCGGGCACGCTGAACCCTGTGCGAAGAAGGAACGGAACGCCGGCCCCCCGGTTCCACACGAGAAATCGTCAGAGAACGACAACGACGGACGTCACCGGAGCATCATCATGAACATGCCCCCACAGAACGCCCAAGCGGCCTTCCTGAACCTGCTGGCCTCGACCTACGCCCGGTACGGAGTGGAGATCGAAGCGCTCCCGCCCACCGGGATGCGGATCCCGATCCCGGGCCACGACCCCCTGGCCATCGACTACGCCGACACCGTCTCCGAGGTGCTCGGACACCCGCCCGAGCTGCACTCGGAGTTCGCCGAGCAGATCGTCTTCGGCATGCTGCGGCAGCTCCGCTCACGAGGGGTCCCCGTGGGCACCCACTACCCTCCGCTCTCCACGGACCTGGGGCGCAACGCCCTGCTGTCCGCCTTCTCCGAGCGCGGGATCAGGGCCCACTTCGACTTCCCGGACTCCCTGGTCGTCACGATGTCCGACGGCACGGGGATCCGGCAGAACGTCCAGGATCTCCTCGCCTCGCTCGAAGGGGCCGATGAGGGCACCGCGTCCAAGGCCGCGGCCGACTTCGTCGCCTCCTTCGAGGAGCGGGCGCGCCAGGTGACCTCTCGGCAGGCCCCGCCCCGCGAGAGCCTGCGCTCGCGCCTCTACCCGGAGACGGCCTTCCCCGAAGGGGTGATGGAGCGGCTCCTGACCCGCCCGTTCGCCGCCGGGGTGGTGGAGACCGTGGTCGCGGACTCGCCCGAGAGCATGCGACCGCTGAACCGCGGCGAGCTCTCCGACCTCGGCCTCACCGAGGAGCAGGCCTTCGCGCAGGCGGTCGAGGGCTCCCTGAGCGAACCGGTCGAGGTCTCCCGCATGAACGCGGGAGACGTGCCGATCGTGCACATCGGCTCCGAGGGCGGCTTCTACGTCAACGCCCGACTGCACGAGCTGGCCCGTCACCTGGGCGAGACCGAGCACGGCGCGCTCGTGGTGTTCCCGTCCCCGCCCGTGGTGATGGCCCACGTCCTGGGCACAGCGCACCCGATCCAGGCCATGGAGACCCTCCAGGGGATCACCGAGCGCTTCGTCGCGGACACCGACAAGCCCGTCACCGACAAGCTGTTCTGGTGGCGTCCGGGGACCACCGAGAACGGTCTTCCCCGTCTGTCCGAGGTGCGCGTCGAGGTCGACCACGAGACCAGGTCGGTCTCCCTGCACACCGCCGATCAGGAGTTCGGTCCCCTCCTCCAGAGCCTGATGTAGCGGAGACCTTCGAACGAAGTCGACGGGGCGGTCAACTCGGCCCGTCGGTCCGCGCGGTCTCGGCGAACTGTCCGGGACGACGTCCCTCGCCGGGGCCGCCCGCGTAGGTCTGTCCGATCGCCAGCCACTCCTCGGCGGCCTCCCCCCGAGATCGCAGGTCGGTGTCGGCCACGTGGCGACGGCGGGTGAGGACCAGGCAGAACTCCTGCGCGTCCCCGGTCACCACGTCCACGGCCTCCTCGGGCCCCATCCTCCAGAGGCCGCCGTCCGGGGCGGTCAGTTCCACCCGCACCGGGGCCGCCGGCTCGGGGAGCCCCCGGACCATGTGACTGTACGGACGGACCCGCAGCGCCAGGTGGACGATGTGCGCGAGCCGGGAGGTGGGCTCACGGGACGCCCCCAGGGCGTCCACGACGTCCTGACCGTGAGCCCACGTCTCCATCAGGCGGGCCGTGGCCTTCGACGCCACGCTCATCGGCGGGCCGAACCAGGGCACCCGTGTCCCGGCCGGAGCCCGGGACAGCGCCTCGCGCAGGTCCGCCGAGGACCGGACCCAGAGGTGGAGCAGCTCCTCGGGGGGCAGGGCCGCCAGGGGAGCGGCGGCCGAGTCCACGAACCCCTCCGGGTCGGCCGCCGCCTCGGCCAGTGTTCGCGCGAACGCCTCCTCGTCGGTCAGGGCCGTCGTCGCCGCCCGATCGAAGAAGGCCAGGTGCGCGACCTGGTCGGTGACGTCCCAACCGGGCGCGGGGGTGCGCGTGGCCCAGTCGTCGGGGGAGAGCCCGGCCAACAGACCGGCCAACTCCTCCTGTTCCGCGCGCAGATCCTCGATGAGGGCGTGTACGTCGACCACGGTGTCTCCTCACGGTGGCGGCCGGACAACGGAGTTGACCGACATGTCATGTTGCGCGCACCATAACAAAAGGTGATCCGGGTCTCCCAGGGGTGGGCGCGCACCTCCGGGCGACCGAGAGGCCCCGACCCAGGTCCGCCCCCAGAACACGGATGCGAGTGTGCGCCGATGAACGCGACCGACACCCCGAGAACCGACCGTTGGAACACCCCCGAGCGGGCCGCGCTCCGTGAGACGGTCCGTGCCTTCGCCGCCCGGGAGATCCTGCCCCATGTGGACCGATGGGAGGAGGAGGGGCGTCTCCCCCGAGACCTGCATCGGGCCGCGGGACGCCTGGGACTGCTCGGCCTCGGTCAGCCCGAGTCCGTCGGAGGGGCGGGCGAGATGCTCGACCAGCTCGTCGTCTCCGAGGAGGCCGTCCTGGCCGGGGTGCCCACCGGGGTCCTGGCCTCGCTGTTCACCCACACCATCGCCCTTCCGGCCCTGGTCGCCGACGGACGCGAACACCTGGTGCGCGACTACGTCCGACCGGCTCTGGGAGGGGAGTCGATCTGCTCGCTCGGCATCACCGAACCCGGTGCCGGGTCGGACGTGGCCGGACTGCGCACCCGAGCGGTCCGCGACGGGGACGAGTGGGTGCTCGACGGGAGCAAGACCTTCATCACCTCCGGCTGTCGCGCCGACTTCGTGACCGTGGCCGCGCGCACCTCCGACACCGGCCACGAGGGCATCTCGCTCTTCGTCGTGGAACGCGGCACACCCGGCTTCACCGTCACCCGTGCCCTGGACAAGATGGGCTGGCACTCCTCCGACACCGCCGAGCTGTCCCTCGTCGACGTCCGGGTTCCCGCCGATCGGCTGGTGGGGGAGGTGGACCGCGGTTTCTACCAGATCATGGATCAGTTCGCGAGCGAGCGGATCGGCCTGTCCGTACAGGCCTGCGCGGTCGCGCGGCGCTGCGTCGACCTCTCCCTGGAGTGGGTGCGCGAACGGGAGGCCTTCGGCGGCCCTCTGGCCCGACGGCAGGTCCTGCGGCACCGGCTGGTGGAGATGCACCGTCGTACCGAGGTCGCCACCGCCTACGTTCGGGGGATCGCCGAACGGCTCCAGGACGGGGAACCGCTCATCGCGGAGGTGGCGATGGCCAAGAACACCGCGACCGAGGCGATGGACCGCGTGGTCGACGACGCCGTCCAACTGTACGGAGGGATGGGTTTCATGCGCGGGACCGAGGTGGAACGCCACTACCGGGACGCCCGGGTGTTCTCCATCGGAGGCGGCACCTACGAGATCATGAACGAGGTCATCGCGAAGTTCCTCCCTCTGCGTTGACCCTTCGAACCGGGAGGAGAGGGGGCGACCGGTGAACGGACGGGCGACGACCGGGCGACCGCCGACCGAGCGAGGCCGCCGTAAACGGGGCGCGCTCGTCCAGGCGGCGCGGGAGGTCTTCGAGGAGCGAGGGTTCGAGGACACCCGGATCGCCGGCATCACCGGTCGGGCCGGTGTCGCCTACGGAAGCTTCTACACCTACTTCGACTCCAAGGAGGCGATCTTCCACGAGGTCGCCAAGGGGGTGGCCGGAGAGATGTTCGACGCGGCCCGCTCGGCGGCGCCCCCGGGCACCGAGCCGATCGACCGCATCAGACACGCCACCGGTCGGTTCCTGGACGCCTACCGGGACAACGCCCGGATCATGCAGGTCATCGAACAGATCTCGCCCAGGCACCCCCTCTTCCGGTCCCTCTTCCTGGAGATCCGGGGCCTGTTCGTCGAACGCATCGTCGCCGGCACCCGCAGACTCCAGGAGGAAGGGGTCGCCTCCTCGGACATCGACGTGGCGGCCACGGCGAGCATGCTCGGCGGGATGGTGGAGCACACGGCCCGGATGCTCTACCTGTACGGGGAGGAACACGACCCCGAGGTGGTCGTGGAGACCGCCACCCGGCTGTGGGCCCGAGGCATCGGCCTGGACTACGAGGACCCTCCCCGGAGCCCGGAGGAGATCGGTGTCCGCGACGGGAAATAGCATCACCGCATGAGCAAGAAACACACCCTTCCCGACATGCTCGACGACGCGGCCCTGCTCTCCCTGGAACACCAGATCCACCTGGAGGAGTTCCTCGGCGAGCACAACTGGCACGTGGACCTCCAAGCGGCCCGCTTCGAGTTCACCGGCGAGCGACCCCTGATCTGCGAACGGTTCCACCTCCTGGGCAGCGCCGCCCCGGGCCCCCGATCCTGGATGTGGGGCTGGGCCAACCCCTCCGGCTTCCCCGAGGAACTGACCGCCCTCGGCGCGGCCGTGCGCGACTTCGGTCGCGACAACGAGATACCCGAACTGGCCGACCCCGAGGTCCCCTTCGCCACCCTGCCCGGATCCCCGGAGGAGGCCCACCTGGCGCTGCACCCCCTCACGGAGGCGGCCAAGCTCCTCACCGGCCGCTGGTTCTCCTACAACGGCGACGCGGGCGGAGGCACCCGGGTGGCCTTCATCATCGAACACCCCGACCTGAGGTTGCCCGCCCCCGTCTCCACCCGGGTCATGCGGATCCTCCAGGAGGGGATCTCCGGTCTGCGGCTGTTCGACCACAAGCGCGCCGTGTACACCTACGCCCGCCTGCGCGGACTCTCTCCCCGTTTCGTCGACGCGGAGCGGAGCGGCATCACCCTCGGAGGGGCCGACTTCACCTTCGAGGTGTCCTTCGACGAGCACAACCGGATCTCGGGGATCGAGGGGAACCTGTCGGGGGCGTCGACCACCGGTTGACCCTCCATATCCGGACCCCTCCGTCTCGGAAGGGCCGGTCGGATCGATGAGCGTGGACGAACGGGGGAGCCCTCCGCCTCGACACCGGTCGAGGCGGTGGCTCTGTGCCCGCCGACGATCCGCCCCGAGCTCCGCCTTCGCGCGGCCCCTCTGCGAGCATGACCCCATGAACCATGAGACGGACGAGACGACCGCCCGGGTCTGGAGGGCACTCGGCGGATCGGACGACCCCCCTGTCCCGATCTCCCGCGTCTCCGCCGGAGCGGTGCTGCCCGCGACGCTGCCGGTCCGTGAGGCGGCCGGGGCGACGGTCGGAGCGTGCTCCCTCGCCGCCGCGGAACTCGCGGCGGCCCGGAACGGCGGGCCGGCGCCGCGTGTCCGAGTGGACGCGGGCGCGGTGGCCACCGCCTTCATCAGCGAACGGCATCTGCGGATCGACGGCCGCGCGCCGACGCCCTTCGCCCCGCTCTCCGGGTTCTGGAGGACGGCCGACGGCTGGGTGCGCACCCACGCCAACTACCCCCACCATCGCCGGCGCCTGATGGAGGCGCTCGAACTCGGCGACCACGACGACCCCGAGACACTCGCGGCGACGCTGGCCGAGACGTCCGCCGTCGAGGTCCAGGAACGGGTGTACGCGGCGGGCGGCCTGGCCGTGGCCGTGGCGCCCGCCCCCGAACGCGGATCCCCTCCCGAGGACCGCCCGCCCCTGGTCGAGATCGGAACGCTCGGAGAGAGCGGAGGACGACACCTGGGGCCGGGACCGCTCCCCCTGTCCGGTGTGCGCGTGCTGGACCTGACGAGGGTCATCGCCGGCCCCGTCGCCACACGGACGCTCGCCCTCCTCGGCGCGGACGTGCTGCGGGTCGACCCGCCCGCCACCCCGGAGGACCCCGACAGTCACATCGACACGGGCCAGGGCAAACGCTCGACCCTGGTGGACCTGGGCACGGCCGAGGGCCGCGGTGTCCTCGAGGGGCTGCTGGAGACCGCCGACGTGGTGGTGGCCGGCTACCGTCCGGGCGCCCTCGACCGGTACGGACTCTCCACGGGGGAACTGATCTCCCGCCGCCCCGGACTGATCGTCGCCCGACTGTGTGCCTGGGGGTGGGAGGGCCCCTGGTCCGATCGGCGGGGCTTCGACAGCCTCGTGCAGGCCGCCACCGGGATCGCGGCGATCGAGTCGCCCGCCGACGGCCGACCGGGCGTCCTCCCCGCCCAGGCCTTGGACCACGGCACCGGCTACCTGGTGGCCGCGGGCGTGCTGAGGGCGCTCACCGAACGGCAGGGGGACGGTCTGGGGCGCGAACTGCGTTTCTCCCTCGCCGGTACCGCCTCCTGGTTGCTGCACGACGTCGTCCCGGAACCGGTGCCGGAGGGTGACCACGACGCCGAGGCGTGGCTGACCGAGACCTCGTCCCCCTATGGGCGGCTGCGGTACGCCCTCCCGCCGATCCACTACGAAGGCGGCCCCGGGGACTGGCGGCACCCCGCCGGCCGGTGGGGCACCGACCCCGCCGCCTGGGCGTGACGGCACGGCCCCGCCCGTGGGGGCGGGCGGGCCCGACGCTTCTCGAAGGGCGGCCGGGATCAGGCCGAACGGCGGGCCTCGGCCTCGGCGATGCCCCGTCGACAGGCGCGCGCCAGCGATCGGTGGTTGCCGAAGCGTTCCCAGAGACGGAAGGGCGGCAACGGGCCGGAGGGGGCGGTGCCGACCGGTGCCCCTTCCGCCTCCTCGACCAGCAGATATTCGCCTTCGAGCCGTCCCGAACGGGACCAACGTTCCCAACGTTCGAAATCGGGACTGTACTGATGGGAAAAGGCGAACGCCGGTTCGTCGGACCCTTCCAACGACTTTCCATTTCGGGCCCACAATGCCGTCTTCGACCCCGATTGGTCCGACCAATCGTCGGCCGTGACCACCTCGACCTCGGGGACTCCGGAGCGGTCGCGGACCAGGAGGGCGTCGGAGGAGCGTGTACGCGGACGGGTCTCCCGCTCGACCTCCACCGAGGCGAGCGACACGATCACGCGCGGTACCCACCACCAGTTCTCCCGGCGGGCCATGAGGCTGTTCGCCCGCAGCCGCGTCGGCGGGTGCTTGAGCGTCTCCTGATCGACCAGGGCGTCGACGAAGACGCGCCCCTCCAGGTCCTCGACGACCTCGACCGGGCCGACGCCGACCACCCCTCCGGTCCCCCCCGCCCCCTCCTCGGTCACACTGAAGGCGACGCGACGATCTCCGAGCGTGAGGGCGGCGGTCGCGAGCGAGTAGGGGAGCGCGACGCAGGGGCGCTCGCGCCACATCAGCGGAACCACCGGAACGCCTGTGGGGCCGGAGGAGGAGATCCAACAGAGTTCCGCGACGGTGGACCGCTGCCAAACCGTGATCAGGTCTTTCAAGGTCGGACCTTCATAGTCGGAGAAGTCACATGCTAATTTCTGGTGACTTTAACCCATCGTCCGAGTCGGCGTGATACCGGGCGAAGGGCCAGGGTAAAGAACGTCGATTCGGGCCCGGAATGCGAAAGGTAGGCAACGGCCATGCCCGCTGCCCTCGTCCTCCTCGCGTCCGTAGCGGTCTTCGCCCTCGGCTACCGTTACTATTCGCGATACCTCGCGGACCGTGTGTACGCCCTGGAGCCAGGGTTCGTTACCCCCGCGCACACCTACAAGGACGGTGTGGACTTCGTCCCCACCAATCGTCACGTCGTCTTCAGCCACCACTTCATCTCGGTGGCCGGCGCCGCCCCCATCGTCGGCCCGGCGGTCGCCGTGTTCTGGGGCTGGGGCCCCGCGCTCGCGTGGGTCCTGCTCGGCACCGTGTTCGCCGCCGGCGTGCACGACTACGGTTCCCTCGTGCTGTCGGTCCGTCACAAGGCCCGCAGCATCGGGACCCTCACCGGAGAGGTCATCGGCAAGCGCGCCAGGACGCTCTTCCTGGTGATCATCTTCTTCCTGCTGACCATGGTCAACGCCGTCTTCGCCGTGGTCATCTCGAACCTCTTCGTGGCCTACCCGGAGTCGGTCCTGTCGATCCTGGTCGCGATCCCGCTGGCCATCGGCGTGGGCCAGGTCGTCTACCGGAAACGCACGGCCGCCCTGCTGCCCTCCCTGGTCGCCCTGATCCTGGTGTACGTGTGCATCCCGCTCGGCGTCCGGGTCCCGATCCAGCTCGACGGCATCGCCGAGGCGATCGGCACGACCCCCAACACGCTGTGGGTCCTCCTGCTGTTCGTCTACGCCTTCCTGGCGTCCCGACTGCCGGTGTGGATGCTGCTCCAGCCGCGCGACTACATCAACCTGCACCAGATGCTGCTGGCCCTCGTGGTCATCTTCCTCGGAGTCCTGATCGGTTGGGACAAGGTCGTGGCCCCCGCGATCAACACCGACGTCCCCTCGGACTCCCCGTCCTGGTTCCCGCTGCTGTTCATCACCGTGGCCTGCGGTGCGATCTCCGGCTTCCACAGCCTCGTCGCCTCCGGGACCACCGCCAAGCAGATCGACAAGCCCTCCGACACCCGGATGGTCGGATACCTGGGCGCCGCCGGCGAGGGAACCCTCGCGGTCTGCTCCATCCTCGCCTGCACCGCCGGCGTGGTCGCCGCCTCGGCGTCGCCGCTGGCCGACTGGAACCTCATCTACAGCGACTTCGGCACGGCCTCGGCCGGGGCCACCGGGAACTTCGTCGAGGGTGTCGGGCAGTTCGCCGCCAACCTCGGGATCCCCCTCCAGGTCGGCGTCATCTTCGCCGTGGTCGTGGTGGTCAGCTTCGCCGCCACCACCATGGACACCGGCGTGCGCCTTCAGCGCTACATCGTCCAGGAGATCGCCGAGATCGTCCGCTTCCGTCCGCTGGCCCGCAACCTCACCCTGGCCACCCTGGTCGCCACCGTCGTTCCGCTGGGCCTGGCGCTCATCCCCGGCGACTTCGCCTTCGGTACGCTGTGGCAGCTCTTCGGCACCACCAACCAGCTCACCGCGGGCCTGGCGCTCGCCGTGATCGCGGTGTGGGTGACCAAGCGCAGGCGCAACCCGCTCGCGATCCTGATCCCGCTGGTCTTCCTGCTGTTCATGACCTCGTGGGCGCTGATCGTCAACCTGATCGAGTTCCTGCGCTCGGACTCGGCGGTCGACCTGTTCCTGATGGCGCCGCTCGACTTCGTCATCTTCGGTCTGGCCATCTGGCTGGTCGTCGAGGCCGGGATCGCCCTGCGCAAGGCGTGGATCCAGCGCGACCTTCCGGGAGGCGAGGAGGAGACCTTGGACGAGGTCGCCGAAGAGACCGAGACCTCCGAGACGAAGGAGAAGTAGGAACGTGACCCCGCTGGGTGCGCTCTCTCGCGTACGCGACGCCTGGAGACGGGTGGAGGCCTTCCACGACGCGGTCTTCGCCTCTCGTTGGCGTCAGGAGATCCGCCGAGAGGCGCGCACCCAGCAGGACACCCTGCGGGCCCTGCTGCTCCTGGAGACCCTGGGGGTGGAGGGGCCCGTGTCCTATGAGACCCTCGACCTGATCCCGTACATGGTGGCCGATCTGCACGAATGGCACCAGCGCATGGGGCGCGACGATCTGGGTGGACCGGGGGTGTGCTGTTGATGTTCGGTCGACGCGGACCGAGAACGGCCGAGAAGGTCGAGCCCACCGCGCCCCGCATCGTCTTCTTCGGAGGCAAGGGCGGGGTCGGCAAGACCACCATGGCCGCCGCCCACGCGCTCCGCCTCGCCGACCGGGGGCTGCGCACCCTGCTCGTCTCCACCGACCCGGCGCACTCCCTCGGCGACGCCCTCGCCCTCTCCCTCGGGGACGACCCCGTTCCGGTCACGGAGAACCTGTGGGCCCGTGAACCCGACGCCGACGCGGCTCTGCGTCGACGCGTACGGGGGATCGGCGACGACGCGGCCGCCGCCCTGCCCCGCGAGATCCTGCCGGCGGTCACCCGCCACCTGGAACACGCCGCGGCGGGGCCCGGCATGGCCGAGTCCGCCTTGGCCGATCTGCTCATGGACACCATGGAGGAGGTCCCCGAACGGTGGGACCGGCTCGTGGTGGACAGCGCGCCCACCGGCCACCTTCTACGCCTGCTCCACCTGCCCGAACTGCTGACCCCCTGGGTCCAGGGGCTGGCCCGCCAACGCGAACGCGCCATCGACGCGGACCGCTTCGCCGTCGGGGTGGTCGGCGGCTCCGGGGAGAACGAGGACGACCCCCTCCTGGAGCGACTGCACGCGCGTCGCCGCAAGCTGGAACGCGCCGCCGAACGCCTCCGTGAGGACGCCGAGGTCCGTCTGGTGCTGGTGCCCCGCCGCATGGTCCTGGCCGAGACCGACCGCGCGGCCCGGGAACTGGCGGAGACCGGGTTCCGTCTGGGCACCGTGATGATCAACCAGGTGCCCGGGGACGCCGACCCCGAGGTCCTGGCCGCCGTCCGTGAACGCTTCGCCGTCCAGGGCACCGTCGAACTGGCGTTGAGCGAACGCGAACCCCTGGGCCCCGACACCCTGCGCGCGTTGGTCGAACGCCTCCCCTGACCCCCCTCAGCCGGTCGGGACCTCGTTCCTCCGGTGGTCGGGGACGGGGCGCGCTCCCGCTCACGTGGCGAACGGCGGGAGCGCGGCGCGGCTCAGGCGCCGACGACCTTGTAGCCGGCCTCTTCGACGGCGGCGCGGATCTCGGCGTCGCCGAAGTCGGCGCCCTCGACGCGGACCCGACCCTCGGCCAGGTCGACGGTCACGTCGGTGACCCCGGAGACCTTGCCGATCTCGGTGCTCACCGAGTTCACGCAGTGGCCGCAGGTCATCCCCTCGACCTCATAGGTCCGGGCGTCCTCGGTGGCGGCGGTGGAACCGGCGGAGTCGGTGGAGCAGGAGCAGGTGGTGCACATGGAAGGGTCTCCTTCGGTCTCATATACCCCTACCAGGTATGAGGGGCCGAGATGAATATACCCCCTGCTGGTATCTGGGTGGACCATGGGAGGCCGGGAACGCGGAGCGGCCCCGCACCGGAAAGGGCGCGGGGCCGCTCATGAGGCGGTCTCCGGTCAGGCCACCGCGTTGATGCACCACACGATCCACGGCAGCGCCACGATGTCGATCAACACCGCGCCGGCCAGCGGAACGATCAGGAAGGCCTTCTCCGAACGGACCCCGAAACGGCGGTTGAAGGCGTCCATGTTCGCCATCGCGTTGGGGGTGCCGCCCAGACCGTGACCGACCATGCCCGCCGCCATCGTCGTGGCGTCGTAGTTCTTGCCCAGCAGGCGGAAGACCACCAGAGCGACGAACAGCAGCAGGACGATCACCTGGACCGCGAGGAGCAGTACCAGCGGCAGGGCCAGCGCGTACAGGTCCCAGATCCTCAGACTCATCATGGCCATGGTCAGGAACAGACCCAGCGACAGCGACGACACCAGCGACAGGGCGCCCTGGTGCATGCGAAGGCCGAACCGGTCGCCCACGTTGCGCACGACGGCGGCCACCACCATGGCGCCCACGTACGAGGGCAGCACGAACCCGGTCGTCTCGCTGAACCACGTGCCCAGCGCGACCCCGGCGACCATCACCGCACCGATCAGGACGGCGGTGTTCACCAGGGGGCCGTAGCCGACCGGCTCCTCCTTCTCCTCCACCTCGACCGCTCCGGTCTCGGCGGCCTCATCGCCCGACGGCACCTTCACTCCGTGGCTCTTCATCAGCCAGGAGGCCATCGGCCCGCCCAGCAGACCACCGGCGACCAGGCCGAATGTGGCCGCGGCGATCGCGACCGCGGTGGCGCCGTCGGTCCCCAGGGCCTCGGCGGTGGGACCGAACGCGGCGGCGGCGCCGTGGCCGCCCTCCAGGGCGACGGCACCGGCCATCACGCCCAGCACCGGGTCGAGGCCCAGCGCCGTGGCCATACCGATGCCCACGACGTTCTGGAGGATCGCCAGGGTCCAGCACGCCAGCAGATAGACGATCAGCAGCTTGCCGCCCTTGCGGAGCAGGCTGACACTGGCCCCCAGACCGATGGTGGTGAAGAACGCGATCATCGCGGGGTCCTGCAACGTGGTGTCCAGCTCCAGCTGTGCCACGCCGGTCTCCCGCAGGGCCAGAACGGCCAGTGCGAAGGCGAAACCACCGATGACCGGACCGGGGATGCTGAACCGCTGAAGGAAACCGATACGGCGCCGGGCGAACTCGCCCAGGAGCAGCAGGGCGACTGCCAGCGTCGTGGTCTGGATCAGGTCCAGGGAGATGTTCATACGCTCCGCCTTCTGCCCGCGCGTACGCGGTCCACCATGCGCGCGGCGACGCGCGCGGTCCGGCCGTCCACATCCAGGGACGGGTTGAGTTCGGCCACGTCGAAGAGGGCCAGCCGTCCAGAGGCGGCCACCTCCTCGACCACGGCCTGCACCACCTCGGGCGGAACGCCGAGCGGGGCGGGGGCGCTCACCCCGGGCGCGACCCACGCGGGCAGGGCGTCCAGGTCGAGCGTGAGGTAGACGTCGTCCACCGTGTCGAGGAAGGAACGGACGAAGTCGAGTACCCGCTCCAGGTGGGCGGCGGTGCACCGGTCGTCGGTGAGGTACTCGACGCCGAGCCGGTCGGCGCGGTCGAACAGCACGGGGGTGTTCCCGGCCTCGTTGATGCCGACGACGGCGTAGCGGAAGTCCCGTCCCCGGGCCTTCTCCGCCTCGGAGATCTGGAGGAACGGTGTTCCGGAGGTGGGCTCGGACTCCTCGCGCAGGTCGAAGTGGGCGTCGATGTTGAGTACGCCCAGGGTGCGGGTCCGGTCCGTCCCGAGGCCCTCGTCCAGGCCCAGATAGCTCGCGTAGGCGACCTCGTGGCCTCCCCCGAACACGATGGGGAAGTGCCCGGCCCTCATGGCCTCGGCCACCACGGAGCCCAGCGCGCGCTGGCCGGTCTCCAGATCGCCGTCGTCCACGCGGACGTCTCCGGCGTCGTACAGAGCCTCGTCCCGGTGGAGGGCGAGCGGTGCGAGCGCACGGCGCAGGGCGGCGGGGCCTTCGGCGGCACCGGTGCGGCCCTTGTTCCTGCGCACACCCTCGTCGGAGGCGAAGCCGACGATCGCGGTCCCGGTCCGATCGGCGCGGTCGAGCGGTCGCACCGTGTTGTGCCAGCGCCGGTGCTCGGCGCCCGGGCCGTCGTCGCGTCCGGTCCAGACGGGGGGATCCACCCTGTTCAAATCGTTCCTCCACTCAGGTCACGCGCCGCCTCCTTGACGAGACGGACGTAGTAGGGGCGTCGGCGCTCGGTCAGCGCCGCCGGGGCCATCACGGTGACGACCCCGTTCAGGGAGCCGGAACCGTCGAGAACAGGGGCGCTGGCGCCCCATACGCCCTCGTCGAGGGCGCTCTCGCTGATCGCCACGCCCCGTTCCCGCACCAGGGGGTGGGCGGCCTCCAGGGCCCGCACCCGTTCGGAGGGGAGGCGGTAGGCGGCGTACACCTCCTCGCGTCGGGAGTCGGGGAGGTGGGCCAGCAGTGCCTCGGCCGTGGCTCCGCGCAGCAGGGGCCGCACGGCTCCGCGGGTGTAGCAGCAGCGCAGCACCCGTGCCCCTTCGACCGCGTCCACGCACAGCGCTTCGGTGCCGACCGGCACCATGAAGGCCGCCAGTTCGCCGGACTCGTGCGAGAGCCGCTCCAGTCGGGGACCGATGGAGGTGCGCTCCAGCGCGCCGTTGCGGTACCTCTCGGCGAACCGGACCGCCACGGGGCCCGCCCCGTAGTCGGGGCCGGTGCCGACACGCTGCACGAACCCGGCCGAGGAGAGCCGGTCCAGCATTCGGTAGACGGTGCTGACCGGGATGCCGGTGATCTCGGCGACCTGCGCGGCGGTGGCCCTCTCCGCCTCGGCGAAGACCATCAGTACGCCGAGCAGGCGATCGGTGGTCCGCCCCGAGTTGCCGGAGGCCGGATCCGCGGGTGTCGCTTCGGCGGACATGGCGCCCCCCCTTTCCCGGACCGAGCGAGCTCCGAGCTGCGGTGCGGACTCGGGGCCGGCCCACTCTATGGATCGGACAAAAGGGATGAAAAGGGCAAATTCTCATCCAATGAGAAGGCTATGTTCCGGTGCGCGGGCCGAAGAGGGATCGGTTCTGTGAGGTTGCGCTCAGGCGGGGCCTCGCGGAGGAAGGAGGCCCGCCGGGGCGGTGACGAGGGAAAAGAGCGGGTCGAGGATCCCCCAAGGCGGGGGAGCGGGTGGGAGAAGAGCCCGGACACGAGAGAAGGCCCCGCGGGGCGGGGCCTTCCTCGGCTTTCGGTGGGCCTCCACACCGTTCGCTCCCCGCCGCCCGTGACGGAGACGGAAGGGGGCGGAGGTTTCGTCGCGCCCTGTCACGCTTCACTGACATGATGTCGGGCATGTCTATTTCCCCCCAGCCCCCACAGCCATCCGCAGCACCACCCGCCTCGGGGGTCCCTACAGGGCGCGGTCTACGGGGTGGATACATCGCGAGTCTGATCTCCCTGGTGGCCACGGTCGTGGTCTTCGGTGTCCTCCTCGCCCTGGGCCCCTGGGTACGCCACCCCACGCCGGACTTCATCACCGAGACCGAACGGAACCTCGAGGTCGAGCTGGAGCTCGGTGAGGAACACCTGGGAGAACTCGGGATCTACGGCCGCTCGTTCAGTGGGGCGTGCTCGTTCCACCGTCCGTCCGGTACCCCGGGCGAGACGCAGATGAGAGGGGCCGCGTCCGTCTCCTACGGGGCGGAGGAGTGGAACCTGGTCCACATCCTGACGGTCGTCGAGCCGGGCACCCACAAGCTCGTCTGTTCCAACGACGAGACCGAGTTCGGTGTCGCCTCCATGCACGTGGTCGAGACCGCCTCCACCCGACAGATGCTGTGGGGGCTCACCTGGGTCGGTCTTCCCCTTCTGGGGCTGATCGCCACCGTGACCCTCGGGGGCCTCACCCTGCTGCGCGACCGCAGGGAGAAGGCCGCCGTCGCGGCGGGCCGTTGACCGTGCTCGAACGATCGTCAGGGGTCCGCCGTCGGCGGACCCCTTCTCCTCTTCGAGGACGATGGGACGACGTCCCGGCGGTCAGAGCGGGGTGACGGCCGTACCGGACAGGCCGTAGGTGATCTCGTACTCCTTGGTCTCACCGGTCGCGCCGTCCAAGGCCGTGCAGGTGCTCACATGCTCGTCGAGGACCGCGATCGCCACCTCGCCCTCGAACCCGCAATCGACGTAGGGCAGAAGGCTGTACACCCGAATGGTGTGCTCCAGCTGCTCGACGATGATCGGTCCGGTGACCAGGCGGGCCCTCTCCGCCGCGTGGTTCTCCGAGCTCAGTTCCTCGTCCAGCTCGACCAGGTACTCGAACTCCTCGCCCATGTAGGTGACGACGCAGCTGTAGCTCTTCTCCACATGAAGGTCGACGTCCGGCGGGCACTCGGAGGTGGCGTCGGGGTCGGCGGTCCAGTTCATCTCCGAGACCTTGACCAGGGCGTTGTGGGCGTTGATCTCGTGTCGGGGAGCGCCGCGTTCGGGCTCGGGCGGCATCTGCGACTCGTCGATGGAGGGGCCCCTCTGGTTCTCGGTGGGGACGTCACCGTAGGTGAAACCGGTGGTGTCGACCTCCGTGGCGGCCTCGGTGTCCGTGCCTCCGATCCCGCCGCAGGCGGTCAGGGCCAGTGAGAGAGCGGTTCCGACGAGGAGAAACGGTCCGGGACCGGTGGGGCGACGCATGGGGGGACTCCTGAGTCATGAAGGGAGCGGGGGTCATGCGTACTATCGCACCTTCCACGAGTGCCGCCGTACACGTCGGGCCCGCCCGCGGCCGAAGCCCGGACACGAGAGAAGGCCCCGCGGGGCGGGGCCTTCTCCGGTGTTCGGGGCGGGGATCGATCGGTCCCCCGTCGAGTCCGATCGAGTGCGCCTCCCGAACCCCGCGGCACCCCATCGGCCTCACGCTTCGCGAGACCGATGGGCCGCCGGGCTTCTGGTGGGAGCCCCGTCGACGAGGAGGGACGTTCCTAGTACTCGGTGATCGACAGGGCGACACCGTCGACGATCTCGACCTCGGCCGTGATGGCGGTCCCGTTCGCGAGGGCGGCGTCGAACCGGTCGAAGTCACAGATCACGTCGCCGGTGTCGGGGTCCTGGACACCCC
The DNA here is from genome assembly GCF_000710955.1 of Nocardiopsis alba. Lineage (NCBI taxonomy): Bacteria > Bacillati > Actinomycetota > Actinomycetes > Streptosporangiales > Nocardiopsidaceae > Nocardiopsis > Nocardiopsis alba. The sequence continues at coordinate 325,175 of NZ_BAZE01000003.1, read as the reverse complement.
CGGCGCAGGCGTAGAGGCCCGCGTGGATCACGGTGTCCTCGGCCACGTAGAACGCCGTGCCGTCGACCATGTACTCACCGGGGGAGATGTACTCCAGGTCGCCGCTCACGAGTTCGGAGACCCCGTCCGCGGCGCCGTCCTCGGGGACCGGAGCCGACTCGGGGGTGTCCGTCGCGCCGGAGTCGTTCGGGGTCTCGCTGTCGTACTCGGTGATCGTCACGGCGATGATCTCGTCGTTCTCACCCGACTCCGCCTCGGCCTTGACGTGGACGGGGGCCTCCCCCTGGGCCGCGGCCTCGAAGGACTCCAGGTCGCATTCCACGACGCCGAAGCCGACGTCGTCGACCCCGTCCTCGGCGGGGCAGACGTCGAGGCCGCCCAGATAGCGGGTCTCCTCGCTGACGAAGAACGCCTGGCCGTCGATGACGAACTCGCCCGGGGCGAGGTACTCCAGTTGTCCCATGAGCGCGTCCTCTCCCGTCCGATCGGAGGCCTCCGACCGTCCGGAGTCGGACGACGCCACCGCGTCGATCACCTCTTGAGAGGAGCAGGCCGCGGAGCCCACGGCCACCAGACCGGAGGTCGCGAGGGCCAGGACGGTGTTGCGGATATCGCGCTTCATGCGCTTCCTTTCTTTCCCCCGGAAGGAGATGCTGAATTGCGGGTATTCGGGCATGACCAGGAAGGCATCGGAATTTTCGGGGGATGTGGAAACGCGCGAAGGGTGGGTCGCGGTGTTTCGAAAAATTCGGATCCGGCGCGCTTCACGAGGGCGCGCTCCTGCCGGCGTTCCTTGACGAGATCCGCTTCGACCTCGGTCTTCGTCTCATCGGATGGACGTCGCAGTCGACGTTCCACGGTTCCGGCCGCGGTGAGAACACCGTTCTCGGACGCTGATCGGACCGCTGTACCGGGGGTTCTCCATATCGAACCCCGGGTCACGTGTTCCGCTTTCTCTCCTCCGTTTCGCGGGTCGCCCCGCGTGCTCTCATTGTTCCTTTTCGGGCGTTCTGATGGCGGCCGGGGCGCCGAGGTTCTCCCGAATGAGGATTTTTTTCGAGCGTTCGCCCGGGTCCGTCGTTCCCGCGCAGGGATCGGGACATGAGAAAGGCCCTGCGAACAGGGCCTTCTCCGGTGTCGGGCAGAGGGGTCTCGGGCTCAGTGGGCCGCCACCGTGTTCGTCAGGAGGACGTCGTGGGTGCCGAACCTCATCTCGATCCGGTCACCGCCCTCCATCGAGAACCCACTGTGGAAGCTGCTGCGGTCGGCGCCGAGGTAGACGTAGTGCACGCGCCCCGGAGCGAGCAGCGCCTCGTACGCGAAGAGACCGGAGATCATCTCGGGCACGTCGTACAGGATGGCCTTGGTCCCCGTGGTGAAGGCGCCCTGCCACACGGGTCCGCCGTCCCGCTCGATGGTGACGTGGCCCGTGACGTGACGGGGCGGGGCGTCCAGGAAGAGCCAGGGGGAGATCCCCGCGTCGCAGAGCTTGGCGTAGGAGAGGTGCCCGTTGTTCCGCTTGAAACGACCGATGTCGGTCAGGTCGTTGCCGAAGGTGTGGCCGACGTAGCGCGGGGTTCCGGAGGGGTCGGTGAGGTAGACGAGGACGACCTCCGCCTCCTCCGTCAAAGCGACGGCTCCGGACGGTACGCGCAGCGTCTCTCCGGGAACCTTCAGGACGTCGCCGAGGCCCTTGAAGAACCAGTTGGGCATGGTGTTCTCGGCGGCGTCGACCTTGGCGTGATGGGTCGCCATGAAACCACCGACCAGCGCGTCGCCGACGGAGTCCGGCAGCAGTGGCGGACGGAGCCGTACGTCGGAGGCGGGGACGGGTGTCGCCTCACGCCCCCGGGTCAGGGCCTCGGTGAGGGCGGGGACGTCGCCGTCCGCCGCGAGCAGGGTGGCCTGGAGATCGAGATCGCCGAGCGGGTACAGGTGGAGGGTGGTGGACCCGGGGGAGTCGAGGCCGAAGTGGCGCTCGCCCCGGTGGACGCATTCGTACAGGGTGGGCATCAGGAGGTCACCTCGGAGGAAGCGGGGATCCAGCGGTCGTGGGCCCAGGACCGGGAGGCCCAGCGTTCGGCGGACGCGTTCAGGCGCATACCGAAGCCGGGGCCGGGAGGCGGTGCCAGGGTGTTGGTCCGGCGGTCCACCAGGGGGCGCGGTGAGACGATCACGTCGGAGTCGGCGAAGAAGCGGTCGGACTGACCGGCCTCGACGGTGAGTGCGTCCGGGGCGCGGAAGGCCAGGGCCCGTCCGGCGTTGATCAGGGGCCCGACCTCCGCGACCTGCACACCGATCTGGAAGGCCAGGCCCGTGCCCCGGGCGTACGAGATCAGACGGGACGAGGCGGACAGGCCGCCGTTCTTGGCGACGCGCACGTTCACGGCGTCGCACGCCTCGGTGTCCACGGCCGTCCGGGCGTCCGCGAGAGTGAGGATCGACTCGTCCAACATGACGCGGACGCCGGTCTCCCGACGTAGGACGCGAAGGTCCTTCCAGGAACGAGGGGGCAGTGGCTCCTCCAGGAGTTCCACTCCGACGTCGCGCAGCCGGAGGGCGTTCGGCACGGCGGTCTCGGAGGTCCAGCTCATGTTCGCGTCGACCATGACGGGGATCTCCGGGCCCAGCCGCTCCCGGATCGCCGTGATCGTACGGACGTCCCGTTCGAGGTCGGTGGAGGCCTTGACCTTGACGAAGTGGAAGGGCCCGCGCTCGTTCAGAAAGGTGTCGACGTCGGTTCCCAGATCGAGGACCTGGGAGATCGGAAGCATCGACGGTTCGGAGGACGTTCGGATCGGATCGGGCACGAGGTCGGTGGCGGGGAGGTCGAGGCGGCGGGCGATCAGGTCCAGCACGGCCGTCTCGATCAGACAGATCAGGTTGTTGTTCCGTCCGGGGGCACCGTCTGCGACGGCGGGACTCAGGACCTCCGCGAACACCTCCTCGAAGGGCGCCTCCCGTAGCCGTTCCAGGAGATCCTCCGGAGGAACGGACCTCAACCGGGCGAACAACCGGTCCATCGGGACCCGGAGCAGGGCCTCGCCCACGCTCGCGGTCGTCTCACCGGTGACGTAGGAACGCGGCGCGCATTCTCCGACCCCGGTCGTGCCGTCGACGGTCAGACTCAGGACGAGGCCGTCGGCGGTGGAACGGCGGGCCGCCGGGTGGTCGAACCGGACCAGCATCGGCGGCGCCGCCCGGTACAGCCGGGCCCCGGACTCAGACATCCCGGTCCAGGCCTTGGAGCAGGGTGTGGGTGGACGCCCAGTCGACGAGGTCGTCCCGGACGTCGGTGTAGAAGAGGTAGTGCCGATCGGTCGGGAAATGGATGATCGTGCCCCGTTCGGTGACCATCCGGTCGAACACGCGGCGGCTGTCGTCGAGGTCGAGGAAGGGGTCGGTCAGCCCGGACACGAACACGGTCGGTACACGGGGAGGTTCACTCCGGTCCGGGTGGTCCGGGTCGACGTAGAGGCGTTCCAGCTCCAGGAGGGTGCCGCGGGAGCGGCGGGTGATCGACCGGATCGCGAGATCGTCGTCGTCGATGAACCGCTGGTAACGGGGTACCGCGGTGAAGTCCTCCGACCGCAGACCGGCGTCCCACAGTTGGGTTCCGGTGTCGGCGGCCAGGGCCGCCCGTTCGCTCTCGCCGAGCAGCGAGTGCAGCCGTCCCAGCCACGTCGAGCAGTAGACGGCGGCCTCATAGCGGACGGTGAAGTCGGCGTGGTGCACCAGGGCGGCCAGGAAGGACCCTCCCAGACAGTGCCCGAAGAGGGACAGGGGGACGTCGTCGCCGATCGTTTCGCGAACGTGGGTCAGGGCGACGGTGTAGTCGGAGATGACGGTGGCCACGTCCGGGATCTCGTTGCGAGGGCCGTCGCTGACCCCGCTGCCGCGTCGGTCCAGGACGAAGAAGGCGATGTCGTTGTCCGCGAACCGGGGCCCCACCTCCCACAGCCACCCGGCGTGACTCTGTAACCCGTGGAAGTAGAAGACCGCCCCCTTGGGGCGGCGTCGGGGCCGCCACAGGTGGAGGGCCAGCCGGGCACCGTCGTCGGCCGACAGCGTGATGATCTCTCGACGTACGTTCTGAGGCGGCCTCTTGGTCTCGATCACCGGTGCGCTCCCGTCGATGCCGTGTCGCCGAGGATGTCGGCGGCGAAGTCGGTGTCCTGCTGGAAGGGCTTGTACTTGTACTGGGTGGTGTTGCCCCGCTGCCGGCGGGACTCGACGTAGGCGGCGATACCGCCGTGCGGGACGGTGGTGAAGGTGAGCGGGGCGAGTCTGCCGCTGGTGCGCTTGGAGGCGTACTCGATGTTGATGTCCTGGAGCGCGCGGTCCACCCCCTCCGACAGGAGACGGTCCTGTTCCTCGCCGGGGTCGGAGATCTCGCCGACCATCACGTAGTACGGCGGCTCGCTCCAGCGCGGACCGCACAGGTAGAGCCCGACCGAACGTCCGGCCGCCGTCATGGCCCGTTCGATGGCCCTGGTGACCTGGGTCTCGGTGATCTTCTCCCCGGTGAAGGAGTGGAAGATCCCGTCCCGGTGGACGAAGTGCACCCACGGGGTTCCGTCCACGAACCGGTCGACGTGGTAGACGTCGCCGGTCCACAGTCGGTACAGGCCGTTGGCCTGGGTCATGATCAGGTGATAGTCGCGACCCTCCTCCACCTCGTCGAACAGCAGGGTCTCGACCCGCTCGCCCGCGTCGAGCAGGGCGCCCAGGTCCGTCTCCGCCGGTACGAACTCGAAGAAGGCCTGGCCGACCGCCAGAGGCTGGCTGTCGAGGGAGTCGTCCACGGGGATGGTGGTCACCCCCTCGGTTCCGCAGCTCATGAACGGCATGGCGGACACCCCGGGGAGGACGGCCTCCAACCGGGGCAGGTAGAGCTTGGCCGAGGACGACAACCAGGAACTGTAGGTGTTCAGCGACGGCCAGACGTCCTTGAGCGTGAACTCGCCCCGGTCCAGGACCGCCTGGAAGCGGCGGGCCCGCTCGGGGTCGGGGTCGGTGTGGGGCCGACCTTCGAGTGTGCCTTCGGCGAGGTCGCGGACCAGGTCCTCTCCGTGTTCGACGATGAGGTCGCGCAACGAGATCAGGGTGCTCGGGTTGATGGCCGAGACGAAGCGCAGGTCCTCGCCGAGGAAGTGGCGGATCCGGTGGTACATCCGCCCGGAGTGCGAGGAGGGGGCGGCGGTGCCGAACCACGGCGCGGCGGACCACGGCGGGTTCCAGTCCCGGGCGTTGATCTTCGGATGGCGGTTGCTGATGGCCTGATAGGGGACGCCGGCCAGGAAGTCGTCGACGTCCTCGTAGACGGTCTGGGTGTCGAGCGCCGCGTACGGGTGGGCGAGGATCTCGGGATGGTGTTCCAGGTAGACGCCCCACATGGCCCGCATCGCGGGGATACGGTACTTGAGCAGCCAGTGCAGGGTGTAGGGGACGCGTTTGGGGACGCCCGTCGTCCCGCTCGTCTTCAACCAGCGCAGAACGGGGCTACAGGAGAGGGTTCCGCCCTTGGTCCGGATCTCACGGTCGATCTCTTCGGTGAAGTCGTCGTAGCGCATCACGGGGAGGGTGTCCCGGAAGGCGTCCGGGGCCGTCGTGAGGACGTCGTGACCGCGCTCCTTCCAATGGAGCGAGTCCGCGCACAGGGCGATGACGTCGTCGAGGACCCGCCTCTGTGCCGTGGCCGGGTCCTTCAGGTCCACCAGGAAGGCCTCCCCGGCCCGCCGGCATTCCTCCGCGAAAGGGACACGGCGCGTGCGCCAGTGCTTCTGCCACTGCGTACTGCCCACGATGTCAGCTTCCTTCTCAGCTCGGTCTTCCTGTACGCCGGTGGGTCATGGGCTCGGTCGATGTGGGTTTCTCGGGTGCCAGGACACGGAACCGGCTCCCGTGGAACACCAGGGGTTCGGCCGGTCCGGTCGGTGCGCCGTCGATGGTGGAGGCGATGATCAGTTCGTGGTCGCCCGCCGGGTGGACCACGGTGATCGCGCAGTCCAGCCAGCCCAGCCCGTCCGCCGGGACGGGGTGGCCGGCCGGGGTGGACGTCCAGCCGCGTCCGGCGAACCGGTCGGCGGCGCGGACGCCGAAACGTCGACAGAGGTCGACGTGCCCCTCTCCGAGGATGCTGACGGCGAAGTCTCCGGTCGCCCGGATCCTCGGCCAGGTGGTCGAGGTGCGGGCCGCGCAGAAGGCGACGAGCGGAGGGTCGAGTGAGACGGAGGTGAAGGAGTTGACGACCATGCCCGCGGGGCCGTCCTCCGTACGCGTGGTGATGAGGACGACCCCGGTGGCGAAACGGCCGAGGACCTCCCGGAACAGACGCCGGTCCAGGGGACGGTGCGCCGACGTGCTCTGTTGCGTCATGCGGATGCTCTCCCCTTGTTCCACCGTTCGTTCCCGGACGCCCGGCCGTGACGGGTCATCGAGGTCTTACCGGGAGGAACGGGCGGCGATCGCCCGGTCCACGGCCTCCCGCGGCCGGTCCGCGGCACCGTTGATCCGAGGGGCGACGTGGCGCGCCAGGAGCTCGAGGCTGCGGTCGGTGTTCTCGTAGGTGGTCCAGTCCGCGGCGTAGACCAGGAGGGTGCCGAAGCCGCCGGTGGCCTCCTGCATCTTCCGGATGCCGGCGACCACGTCGTCCACGGAGCCGACGAGGGCTCCGCCGGCCTCGACCCGGGCCTCCAGGAGCTGCTCCCGAGGGACACCGGGGGGCTGGACGTCGCGTCCCGCAGCCTTGCCGAAGTACTCGAACAGCCAGCGGTCGTAGCCCTCGCGGACCTCGTCGAACGCCTGTTTCCGGGTCTCGGCGACGTGCACCGGAAGGGCGATGCGCCATCGATCGCGGTCCAGGGTCCGGCCGAACTCCTCGGCGGCCTCCTCCGCGTACTTCCACTGTTGGGCCAGGCCGATGTGGTCCGGGGCGCCCGGGGTCATCAGCGCGAACGGGAGGGCGAAGGAGGTCATGCTCAGTCCGTACCGGCCGATGAGGCGGGGGCTGGTCACCGAGGTGCCGGAGGTGGCCAGCGCGACCTCGATCGGGTCGGGCCCGAACCGGGGCAGCTGAAGTCTGGCGTTCCGCAGTTCGTACCAGTCGGTCTTCTGGTCGACGACACTCTCGCCGTTGACCAGCTCGAGAAGGCTCGGCAGCGCCTCGTCCAGACGCCTGCGCTGGGTCGCCCCGTCGAGGCCGAACATGGGCGCGTCGAAGGGGACGCCCGGGCCCACGCCCAGGATGTAGCGGCCCTGGGAGAGGTGGTGCAGGTGTACGGCACGACTGGCGACGTGGAAGGGGTGGTGGCCGGAGAGCGGGACCACGCCGTGCGCGAGCCTGATCTGCCGGGTGCGTTGACTCGCGGCGGCGATCAGGGTCTCGGGGGCGCCGACGAGACCCCAGCCCAGGGTGTGGTGTTCGCCGAACCAGGCCTCGTCGAAGTTCAGGCGGTCGGCGAGCTCCACGAGGTCGAGGTCGCGTTGGATCGCCAGATGCGGGTCCTGTCCCGTCTCGTGGACGGGGGACAGGAAGATACCTATACGACTGTGCACGGATGTGCCTCCGGTAGAGGAGAGGGGCGGGGCGATGGTGGGGCCCGAAGGTCAGGCCAGGCGGTAGAGCGACCCCTGGAGGGCGCGGGCCGCCTCATGATCGGCGGCGAGCCGATCTTCGTCGTCCGAGGTCAGATAGATGCGCATGGCGGCCGAGAGCAGGTCCGTGGTGGGGCGGATCCGATCGCCCGGCCCGTACTTCGGACTGGTCAGGAACACGCTGGGCAGTTCGTTGATCCGCGCGAGGACGTCCTGGTCCACGCTCTCCAAGACACCGTCGAGCGTGGTGGCCGGGTTGTAGCTGTAGGCGGACCGGAGCTTGCGGTAGGTCCGGCCGCCGTACTCCCGGACGAACCTCTCGGGGTGGGCGTAGGCCAACGCGGAGAGACCGGCCTGGTCGACGCCCAGGCACAGCTCTTGGAAGCCGGGGTGCACCAGACCGTTGAGACGGGCGGCGATCTCGACCAGGACCGGCCCCTGGTCGGTGACGATGACCTCGGCGTGGGCGGGGCCCCACCGTATGTTCAACGCCGCGAGGACCTCGTCCACGTAGGCGATGAGTTCCGGGACCGGCGCCTCGTCCGGGGCCAGCAGGATCTCCCGGTCGTAGACCCTCTGCCCGGAGGGCAACGGCCTCTTCTCGTACCGCCAGACCCCGGCGACGTGGCGGTGGCCGTCGGCTCCGACGGTGTCGACGATGTACTCCGTCCCCTCCAGGTAGGACTGGACCAGTACCTCGGTGTTGGTGGAGCCGAAGATGTCCCGGGAACCCAGGTTCCGTTCGACGGCGGTCCGGACCTCCTCGGCGTCATCGCAGACGAACACGCCGTCGGAGGCGGCCGAACCGACCGGCTTGACCACCACGGGCCAGGCGCCGCGGTCCCGCGCCCACTTGACGAGCAGCTCGGGATCGTCGCTCTTGATCTGGTCGGCGCAGCGCACCCCGGCCCGGCGCAGCGTCTCGATCATCTCGTACTTGTCGCGACGGGCGGGGGAGAGCGCCGTACCGTTGGACTTCACGTCGAGGGCTGCGCTGAGCCGGTCGGCCACCCGTACCGAGGACTCCTGACCCGGGACCACGGCGATCGGATCGTAGGGCCGCAGGAGTTCGACCAGTCGTTCCTCGTCGGAGCAGACGATGTTCTCCGCGTAGGCGGAGAGCTCGGGGGCGCGCATGGTCGGGATGAGTTCCGGGGTGCTCTGTACATGGACCACCCGGGCGCCGACGGAGGCGAAGGCCCCCGGGTAGAAGTTTCCTGCCGAGTAGCCGTCGACGACGACGGCGGTGGGCGCTTCGGGGTTCAAGACCGTTCCTCAGGTGTGTCGTGCGGGGTTTTCTCGATGAAGCCGGCCAACCGCGCGATCCCTTCGCGGATCGCGTCGGGGGCGAGGTTGCTGAAGCCGATGCGGATCTCACGACGCCCGTCGTCGTCGTCGAGGTGGAACATGCTCATGGGGGCCCAGCTCACCCCGTGGTCACGGGCCGAACGTTCCATGGCCGCGAGGTCGGCGACGAAGGGGACCTTCAGGACCAGGAAGAACCCGCCGCTCGGGGTGTTCCAGGTGACCCCGTGGTCACCGCCGTCGGGGAAGTGCTCGGACAGGGCGTCCAGGGCCGCTCTCAGTCGCTCCTGGTAGATCGCGGCGAGTTCACGGGTGGCGGAGCGCAGGTCGTAGCCGTTCTCCACGAGGATCCCGCCGACCACGGCCTGGGAGAGGGTGGAGGAGCCGACCGTGAACATGGCCTTGGCCGGGGAGAGGGACTCGGCGAGGGTACGGGTGTTCCCCTCGGAATCGATGACCTCCTGGTCGGCGACCAGGTAGCCGAGGCGGGCCCCGGGGAAGGTCGACTTGGCGAAGGAGCCCAGGTAGACGACCCGACGATCGGTGTCCAGGGACTTCAGTGTGGGGAGCGCGGCGCCCTCGGCGGCGAAGAGCCCGTACGGGTTGTCCTCCAGGATCACGAGGTCCTCTTCGGCGGCCACCTCCAGCAGCCGGCGGCGGGCCGCGAGGGGGACCACCGTGCCGGACGGGTTGGAGAAGTCGGGCACCAGGTAGAGGGCCACGGCCCTCCGGCCCTCGGACCGCACCCGGCGGGCGGCCTGGGCCACCGCCTCGGGGTCGAGCCCGTCCGGGCCCTCGAGGATCCCGTGCACGGGGACGTCGAGCATGCGCGCCGCGCCTCGGATGCCCACGTAGGCGGGCGAGACCGACAGCAGGACGTCGTCGGCCGAGGTGATCAGGCCGCGCAGGGCGACCAGGGCCGCCTCCTGGAACCCGTGCGTGATCATGACGGCCTCGGGCGGAACGTCGATGTCCTCGTCCTGCTTCAGCATCAGGGCGACCTCGTCCCGGATGAGGCCGTTGACCGGCCCGTACTGGAAGAGGAGCCGGGTGACGCGTTCCTCGGGAAGGCCCTTGGCGCGTAGGTGCTCGATGTACCGCTCGACGTGGCGGGAGAGATCGGTGAGGTCGTGGTTCCCGTCGTAGGGGGCTCCCGACGAGAACGACAGGGAATCGGGGAAACGCAGCGCGGTCTCGCTGAGGACGCGCATGGACCCCATCTCGGGGTCGACGACCCCGGCGTGCAGGGAATCATGATCGAACGAGAGCATGTCAGCGACCACCTTCCGAGGAGAGGGCCTCTTCGGCGCGGTCGGGTACGGAGATCCAGGCGCCCTTGCCCGGTGCCCATTCCCTGATCCGGGTTCCGGCGACGACCCCGCCTCGGACGTAGGGCTCCTCGTCCAGCACCTTCTGAAGTTCCTCGCGGTCCGCCACCTCGTAGAGCAGAAGCCCGGCGTTGTCACCGATGACCGGGCCGCCGAGCAGCAGGACGCCGCTCTCGGCGAGGCGATAGAGGTTCTCCGCGTGGGCCGGATGCAGGCCTTGGCGGCCCTCCCGGTCCACGTTGTACTCGAATTCGACGACGAACTTCGCCATACCGGCTCCTTGTGCGATGTTTCCTACCGAGGGCGGGGAAGGCCCTCACATGTAAAGTCCGCCGTTGATGTCGATGACGGATCCGGTCGAGTAGCCGGCGCTCTCGGAGCACAGGTGCAGTACGCTCCCGGCGGCCTCGGCGACCGTGCCGTACCGGCCCATGGGGAGTCGGGCCAGGACGGCCTTCCGCTCCGCCTCGTCGCGACGCTCGAGGGCGCCCGCCACCCGCTCGGTGGCGATCGGCCCGTGGGCCACCACGTTCACGACCACACCGGTGCCGGCGAGTTCATGCCCCATCTGCTTGGTCATGCCGATGACGGCGGCCTTCGAGGCGACGTAGGCGGCGTTGTTGAAACGGCTGAACGTACGGCCGCCCGTCGACGCGAAGTTGACGATGCGGCCGTAACCGTCCCGCACCATGCGTGGCGCGACCACCTTGATCGCGATCCACGTACCGACCACGTTCTCCAGGTGCGTCTGCTCGAAGTGGTGGTGTTCCAGGTCGGCGTAGCCGATGATCCGGGTGTCGCCGCCGACCCCGTTGACGAGGATCGAGGGGGCGTGGCGTTCGGTGATCTCCGTCAGCAGTCGCTCCGCGGCGGGGACATCGGTGACGTCGCCGACGATCGCTTCGACCTTCGTCCTCGGCGACAGCTCCTCGGCCAGACGGGTGACGGCCTCCTCGTCCTTGTCGAAGAGGACGAGGGGGTGTCCACCGGCGGCGAGCTCCCGGGCGACCTCGGAGAGGATTCCACCTGCGGCGCCGATCATGAGGGCGGTACGTGCGGTCACTTACTTTCACCTGGCCTGTGTGGGATATGGCGTGCTGGAAAGTCGTTCTGCCGGATCGCCCGTACCGGTGGATCGGGGGCTCGCACCAGAGATGACGGCTCGATCGGCCGTGGGCGGAGAAGGTGGTGCCGGATTCACCTCGGAATCGTCGGTGATGCAATCCGGTGCTGAATTTTCCCGGTCTTTTCGAGGGCTTATTAATGCGCCGGAGAAAAGGGCTCTTGGTGGCCGTGGGATACGCAATCGATCGTGCAACAGCCTAAAGTCGCCGTCAATGTGACCTGAATCACATTGCTACTTCTCTAGGGAAGTGGGTACCTTGATGGCCGCGCATATGGGAAATGCGACTTGTGTTTTTTGAATCTTTGCAGTTCAGGCACCATGATCACGATCTGGGGAGTCCGACTCCGCGAAAGTCGACTGCGGAGGAATTTCCTTTCCACTGCACTGATGTCCGGTTCGGGTCGTTCGTAGGCCCTCTTGTGGCCGGATTCGGCCATTGTTCTTCACATACGTGGCCGGTATCGGCCATTGATCACGAGAAACGGGAATGGGTGTCCGTCCGCACCGTCGGTGGGCGAGGTACCTGAGCAGCGATCGAGCACCCACTATCGGATGGGCGGACCATGCGACCCGACTCCCCTTGGCGCGTACGTGACTTCCGTGTGCTGTTCACCGCCTCCACGCTCAGCCAACTCGCCACCAACGTCAGCTACGTCGCCGTGCCGCTCGTCGCGGTGGCGGCCCTGGACGCCGGCCCCGGACAGGTCGGCGCGCTCGCGACCCTGAGCACCGTCGCGTTCCTCCTCATCGGGTTACCCGCCGGCGCCTGGGTGGACCGGATCAGCCATCGACGGGTACTGATCACCGCCGACCTGTGTCGGGCGTTGTTGTTCCTCACCGTGCCGCTCGCCTGGTGGGCGGACTCCCTGACCCTGATCCACCTCTACGCGATCGTGTTGTTGAACGGCTGCGCCACGGTGTTCTTCGACGTGGGATCGCAGAGTGTCCTGCCCTCTCTGGTCGACCGCCGAAGCCTGGTCCAGGCCAACGCCGACATCAACACGTTGATCGCCGCCGGCAACGTGGCCGGTCGCAGCGCGGGCGGCGCTCTGGTCGCACTGCTCACCGCACCCGTGGCCCTCGCGGTCAGTGCCTGCTCCTACCTGGCCTCGGCCCTACGACTCACCTCTCTACGGCACACGCCCCCGGCGCCCGCCCCCGAGAAGGGACCCCCGTTGCGGGCCCAGATCGGGGAGGGGCTGCGGCACGTGTTCGGCAAGAGGGAACTCCGGGCCCTCGCGATCACCGCGGCCCTCGCCAACCTGGGCTCGTCGGTCGTCAACACCATGCTCCCGATCTGGTTCGTCCGTGAGCTCGGCCTGTCGTCGGCCACATTGGGGCTCTTCTGGGCCGCCGGTGGCGTGGGCCTGTTGTGGGGGGCCCGATGCGCCCGACCGGTCGCGGCCCGACTCGGTTACGGGCGCACCCTCGGCATCGTCGGTCTGTGCCTGGCGCCCGCGGGCCTGCTCGTGCCCCTGGTCGGCCAGGGCGTCTGGCTCTATCTGGCCGGAACCGGCTGGTTCCTGGCCATGTTCAAGATCGGTATGGATAATGTGCTCGGCGTCAGTCTGCGCCAGCGCATGACCGCCGACCGTTTGCTCGGCCGCATGAACGCCACCTTCCGATTTCTCCTGACCGGTGCGCTCGCGATCGGCGCGGCGCTCTCCGGTGTACTGGGTGAACTGATCGGAGTGCAGGCCACCCTGTGGGTGGGTGGCGTATTCATGGCGACGGCCTTTATCCCGGTTTTCCTGTCGCCGGTCGTCAAGCTCCGTGAACTTCCCGAAGAACAGCCGCAGAACGCAGAATCATGATCCTTCGAACGAATCGACACCTCCCACGAGGAGAATGTTATGACAACCGTTGGAAATGGTTTAGAGGCAAAAGATCACGCTGACAGGTCGGATCCGCGTGAAACCATGCGCGTCCTTCCCGGATTCCTCCAGTATCCGCTCACGATATTCACTGGAAAGCCGATCTCCGGACAGGGTCCTTTGAGCTGGTGGACACCCGGATTCCACCTGGCCGGAGCCTGTTCCTCCATGCTGATCGGTACCGTGATCAGCACCGTCGGTCTGGTCCTCTCCGGTTTCTGGCTCCTGCTCCTGCTCCCGGGCTGGGCCGTCACTCTGCACGGCATGCGCAACCTGCGGATGATGGTCTATCACCAGTGCGCCCACCGCAATATGTACCGTCGGCGTCGTCTGGACGCCGCGATCGGCCGGGCCACCTCGGGTCTGCTGATCATCCAGCACTTCGGTCGGTACAGCAAAGAGCACGTCAGCGACCATCACGCGGCACACCACATGACGCTGCGCGATCCCACGGTCCAGGCGTTCCTGGTGAGCCTGGACCTGCACCCGGGGATGACCCGCCGTCGGATGTGGCGCCGTGTCCTGGGCAAGATCTTCTCGCCCTGGTTCCACCTGAACTTCATGGTGGCCCGTATCCGGTCCTTCTGGCACGGGTCGGACATCAGGGAGAAGGCGATCGCGGTCACCCTCTACGGCGGGGCCGCGACCATCACCATCGTCACCGGTACCTGGCACATCCTGCTCGTCGCCTGGATCGTCCCGCTCTTCCCGTTGTTCCAGGTGAGCAACACCCTGCGTCTCTGCGTCAAGCACACCTTCCCCTCCCAGGACGTGACCGTGCACCGGGGCAAGGAGTACTTCGGCAGCCTGACCAACGCCATCTTCATCGGTGAGCCCGCCCCCTCACCCGATCTGCCGACCGCCCGCCGCCTCGCGGCCTGGGCCCGATGGACCACGCGCATGCTGTTCGTGCACGCGCCCGCGCGCTACCTCGTCCTGACGGGGGACACGGTCGTACACGACTACCACCACCGCTACCCGGCCACCCCCAAGTGGGCGAACTACATCTTCGAACGCCAACTGGACGCCGACCGGGGCAGCCCCGGCTGGCCGCCCTACCACCAGGCCTGGGGACTGGTCCCCGCCGTCAACCTGGTCTTCGACTCGCTGTCCGTCGCCGACCCGGAGAAGTACGACGTCGAACGGTTGCGCGAGGTCAGCAAACGCGAACTGTTCGCCGCGTTCGACGACTGATCCCACGTGCCCGCGGCCCGGTTCTCCTCCGCCGAGACCGTCGCACGGACAGGCCCACCAGACCTCCGAGAGTCGCACATGACATGAGGAACGAACCCGTGACCCGAACAGTCATTCTCGGCATGGCGGCCAGCGACGCCCACGTCGTGGCCAACCAACTCATCGCCCACTCCCTGCGCTCCCAGGGTTTCCACGTGGTCAACCTCGGCGCCTGCACCTCGATCGCCGAGTTCGCCACCGCGTACGACGAACACCCCGACGCCGAGGCCGTCATCATCGGCAGCCTCAACGGACACGCCTACGAGGACCTCCAGGACCTGCCCGCGGCCCGGGCCGACGGCCTGCTGGGCTGCCCGGTGATCCTCGGCGGCAACCTCTCGGTGGGAAGCAACAAGGAAGCGGTCGACGATGAGCGGTTCCACGCGCTCGGAGTCGAGATGATCCTGTCCGATCCGGAGCTGCTCCCGGCCACCCTGGACGGATTCCGTTCCCCCAGCGCGCGGCCGGCCGAGGTCCGGTGAACGGCGTCTCGCCTCCGCCGATCCCCCCGGAACCTCCGCCGCTCGCGGAGACCATCGCCTACGTCCGAGGGTTGGGGAAACCGACCGCCGCGGAGGTCCTGCGCGCGGCGCGCGACGCGGGACGCGTGGCCCTGCAACCGCGCTGCGGTGTGGGGTCGCACAGCCAGATGACCACGTTGCTGCGGGACCTGGAACGGCATGCCCGGCCGGACATCCTGACGCTCACCATCGATTCCCACACCCGCCTACGACGTTTCGACAACGCCCGCGCCGTGCTCCTGCGCAACCCCGCCGAACTCAACGGATACCCCCTGGTCACGCATGGATGGCCCAGGGGGCGGGAGTTGAACGAGGCCGTGTCCGTACCCCTGGAGGTGCGGCACGGTTCCCCCGACGCGCGCCGACTGTTCGAGACCTCGGTGGCCTCGGGCATCACCTCCTTCGAAGGGGGAGGGATCTCGTACAACCTCCCCTACTCGAAGGCGGTGCCCCTGAGCGAGTCGCTGGCGGCGTGGCGGGACGTGGACGCGCTCTGCGGAGAACTGGCCGAGCGAGGTCTGACCATCGACCGCGAACTGTTCGGCACGCTCACCGCCGTGCTCGTGCCCCCGTCGATATCCCTGGCCATCAGCGTTCTGGAGGCCGTGGCGTCCACCCGGGAGGGCGTGCGCTGCGTCTCCGTGGCCTACCCGCAGGGCGGTCACTTCGAGCAGGACGTGGCCGCCCTGCGGGCCATCCCCGTCCTGGCGGCCCGCTACCTCCCCGAGGAGGTGGAGGTCCACGCGGTACTGCACGAGTTCATGGGGCTCTTCCCCAAGGAGAGGTCGCACGCCGAGGACCTCATCCTCTACGGAGCGCTGCTCGCCCGACTGGGCGGTGCCACCAAGCTGATCACCAAGACCTACCTGGAGGCCTACGGGATCCCCGATACACGCGCCAACATCGACGGTCTCCTGCTCGCCTCCCGGGCCAACTCCCCGCTCCTGGACTTCATCTCCTTCGACGAGGACCGCGTGGGCGCCGAACTGGAGTGGGTCCTGGAAGAGGTGGCGGAGATCGTGGAGCCGGTCCTCGAGGCCCCCGACCTCTACGAAGGGATCGAGTCCGCCTTCGAACGGGGCCGACTCGACATCCCCTTCAGCGCCAGCCGGTACGCGCGCTCGGCGATCATCCCGCGCCGAGCGCCCGACGGCGCCATCCGTTACCTGGAATCGGGGGCGCTGCCCTTCTCAGAACGCACGCTCCGTCGCAATAGGGAGAGCCTCGCCGACCGGGGCGACCCCTCCGACATGGGGGCCATGGTCAAGGGCCTGACCTCCGACATCAACCACTTCCTGAACATCTTCGGGGAGGGCGCCGGGGCACCGCCCCGGCCCGACCCCGAGGTCGTAGAGCAGTACCGCCACACCTGATGCACAGAGGAATCCACATGACAGATCAGCCTCGTCCCCGACTTCTCTTCGTCGGAGGGGCCGGAAACGCCACCCTCGCCGTCGACGTCGTCGGAACGGCGATCCGTGAGGCACGCGAGCGTGGCCTGGAGGTCCACGTCACGAACCAGGAGGCCACCCTGGCGGCGACGCCGTCCATCACCGAGCTGGCCGACGAGGCCTCCGCCGTCGACTTCGAGGTCCGCGGCGCGAGCGCGGCGTGGGCGCGCGAACAGGTCGCGGCGGGGAACCGCTTCGATGTCGTCTTCGGGGTGCGGGAGATGGCCCAGGAGGCGGTGGCCGAGGTCGCGGCCGCGCTGGGGCGCCCCGGGAACTCCCCGAAGGCGGTCCACCGGGTCCGGACCAAGGACGAGGCACGGGCGGAGCTGGCCGCCGCCGGGTTCCCCCAGCCGCGCTTCCTGGTCTGCTCCGACGTGGCCGAGGCGTACGACTTCCTGGAGGCGTCCACCGGGCCCTGGGTGGTCAAGCCGCGCGACGCCATGGGCAGTGAGGGGGTGACCCGGATCGCCGGCCCGGACGACCTCGCCGGCGCACTGGAGTTCCTCCCGGAGGGGAGCCGGGGCGCCTTCATCGTCGAGGAGTTCGTGGAGGGGCCCGAGTACAGCGCGGAGGGCGTCTTCCTCGGGGGAGCCCCCCACGTCCTCGCCCTCACCTCGAAGGAGCTGCTGCCGCCGCCGAACTTCTTCGAGACCGAGTACGTCATCCCCGCGATCCTCCCGGATGAGACCGCGCGGGAGATCGAGACACAGGTCGTGGCGGCCCTCACGGCGCTGGAGCTGGGTTACGGGCAGTTCCACGTGGAGCTGTGGTGGACCGAGCGCGGCGTCGTCCTGGGCGAGATCCACGTCCGTAACGCGGGCGGCTGGATCCATCGCATGCTGCCGCACGTCATCCCCGGTCTGGAATGGTTCGGCCTGGTCTACGACGACGCGCTGGGCACCCCCGTCGACCTGGAGGCGCTCCGGCCTCGCCGGGGGGCCGCGATCCGGTTCCTCACCCCACCCTCGGGCCGTCTGGTGGCGGTCGAGGGTTGGGACGAGGTGCTGGCCCATCCGAACGTGATCCACGCGGAGCTGGCGATCGCTCCGGGCGCCGTCATCGAACCGCACCGTTCGGTCGGTAACCGGGTGGCGCACATCCTGGTCGGCGCGGACACCCCGGAGGAGGCCCGGGACCTCGTTCGGGCCCTGGAGGAGTCGGTGCGGTTCGTCACGGAGCCCGTGGAGGACTGACCGGACGGATCGAACGGTGTCTCTTGAGGGGGTGGTGCCCGCGACGTGCGCGCGGGTACCGCCTCCGATCGAACGGAGGCATGAAAAAAGGCCCTGCGAACAGGGCCTTCTCTTGGTGTCCGAGGGGGGACTTGAACCCCCACAGCCTTAACGGCCACTAGCACCTCAAGCTAGCGCGTCTACCTATTCCGCCACCCGGACGTGGGTGTCTGGCGCTTCCCGCGCCGAACAGGTTCAACCATAGCAAAGGTCTGAGGGCGCCTGAACCGGTTTTCCGCCGAGGGGTGGGCGTGGCAGTGTCTAGGACGAAAGGTGCGGCCGGAGACGGGAGAACCAGATGGTGGAACCGACCAGGGATCTGAGCGCGGCGGAGGACGAGGTCGTCGACCTGTGCCGAGAGCTCATCGAGTTCGATACCTCCAACTACGGTGACCATTCCGGGCCCGGAGAGAGGAAGGCCGCGGAGTACGTGGCCGGCCGTCTCGACGAGGTCGGGGTGGAGTCGAGGATCTACGAGAAGCACCCCGGGCGCAGCAACGTCGTGGCGCGGATCACGGGCGAGGACTCCGGTCGTCCGCCACTGCTCATCCACGGTCACCTCGACGTGGTGCCGGCCGCCCCCGAGGACTGGACGCACCATCCCTTCGCGGGCGAGGTCGCCGACGGGTGCGTGTGGGGCCGCGGCGCGGTCGACATGAAGAACATGAACGCGATGGTCCTGGCGATGCTGCGGCAGCGGCTGCGCGACGGGCGCCGTCCTCCGCGCGACATCGTGCTGGCCTTCCTCGCGGACGAGGAGGCGGGCGGCACCTGGGGTGCCCAGTACCTGGTGAACGAGCACCCCGAGCTGTTCGCCGACTGCGACTCGGCCATCAGCGAGGTCGGCGGTTTCTCGTTCACCGTCAACGAGAATCGGCGCCTGTACCTGGTGGAGACCGCGGAGAAGGGCATCGCGTGGATGAAACTCACCGCGCGCGGCACCGCGGGACACGGGTCGATGACCAACAAGGACAACGCCGTCACCGAGCTGGCGGCCGCGGTGGCCAGGCTGGGGGAGCACGAGTTCCCGCTCCAGCTGACCCCGACCGTGCGGACCTTCATGGAGGAGATCTGCGAGGAGTTCGGGATCCCCTTCGACGAGAAGGACGTCGACGCCACGGTGGCGCGCCTGGGCCCGATCGCCAAGATGATCGGCGCCACGCTGCGCAACACCCTCAACCCGACGGTGCTCGGCGGCGGTTACAAGGCCAACGTCATCCCGGGTGAGGCCACCGCGCAGGTGGACGGTCGTTTCCTGCCGGGCACCGAGGACGAGTACTTCGCCAAGATCGACGAGCTGCTCGGCCCGAAGGTGAGTCGCGAGTTCATCCATCACCTGCCCGCGGTGGAGACGTCCTTCGACGGCGGCCTGGTCAACGCCATGTCCGAGGCGCTGCTGGCGGAGGACCCCGGGGCCAAGGCGGTCCCGTACTGCCTCTCGGGGGGCACGGACGCGAAGAGCTTCTCCAGGCTGGGGGTGCGCAACTACGGGTTCTCTCCGTTGCGGCTGCCGCCGGAGCTGGACTTCGCCGGCATGTTCCACGGAGTGGACGAGAGGGTCCCCGTGGACGGCCTCCGGTTCGGTGTCCGCGTCCTGGACCGTTTTATTGACATGAGCTGACCGAAATTTTTCGGGCTTAGGCCCCTGAACTGGGACGAACCGTGCTGAGAAATTCTCAGCACGGTTCGTTTTTCCACCTGAGATAACTCAACGTGATGCTACGGTTGCTTTCAGTGCGAGGGTGCTTCGGGATCTCCCGGGGTATCGACGCGCGACCGCGGGCCGAGCGCCCGTACGGGACCGTCCGGTGGCAGTGACGAGGAAAGGGGCATCCATGGTGCTCGCGAGTCGGGGGTGGCCGTTCAACGGCCTCGCTGCTCGCAACGCCCGTGGTGCCTACGCCCGTCTGCTGCTCCTGTCCGGGATCGTCGCCGTCGCGTGGCTGGCCGGGGGCATGGGTGTCGCGCACAGCGAGACCACCGCCGACTCCGGCGGTCTCGTCGACAGTGTCCTGGGGGTCGGCGAGGTCGCCGAGCGTACGGGACAGACGGCCGCGGACGAGGTCCGGCAGGGACGTCTCTCCGAGACCACGGCCCGGGTCACCGACTCGACCGAGGCCCTCGCCGACGGCGTCTCTCCGCACACCTCCGGTCTGCCGGTGGGAGAGCTCCGGAACGGCGGCGTCTCCTCGGCCATCGAGGGATCGGCGATCGGCTCGGTCGCCGACGACGTCGTCACCGACACCGCCAAGGTCGTCGACGGGACCGCGCGCGGGGCCTCCGGCCTCGTCGGCGGGGTCGCCCGTACCGGCCAGGGCGTCGTGGAGGCCACCGATGAGTCCCTGCGCGAGGCCGCCCTGGTCGACAGCGTCACCGAGGGGCTCTCCGAGTCCGTCGGCCACGGTCTGTCCGACTCCGTCGCCGAGGCCGGCGCGCCCTTGGGGCTGCCGATCCTCGGAGCCTCCGACGAGACCGAACCGTCCTCCGTCCCCGAAGAGCGCCCCGGCGCCCAGCGTGAGGACGAGGAGGGGG
Source organism: Nocardiopsis alba (assembly GCF_000710955.1). Lineage (NCBI taxonomy): Bacteria > Bacillati > Actinomycetota > Actinomycetes > Streptosporangiales > Nocardiopsidaceae > Nocardiopsis > Nocardiopsis alba. The sequence continues at coordinate 304,977 of NZ_BAZE01000003.1, read as the reverse complement.
AACGGCACCGTTCCCCGATCGAGGCCGGAGTCCCGGTCCACGTGGTCGAGGCCGGATGGCGTGTGGCCGCCGAGGCCGCGCAGTCCGTCGCTCGACAGACCGCCGAAGAGGACGCCTCCGCCGAGCGCGTCCGCCTGATCGGCGGCGGTTCCCAGCACCAGGCCGGACCCGACGCCACCGGTGCGTCGGCCCCGTCCTTCCCCGCTCCCGGCGCCGCCGGGTTCCTGATGAACCGCTCCGGGCACCTGGTGTTCCGGATCCAGCGGGTCGCCCTTCCCGGTGACCCCACCCTGGTCGTCCGCGACGCCGCGGACGACCCCTCCTACTCGCCCGACTAGTCGCTCCCCCGCAGGGATCGCGGCCGGTCGGTGCGTCTCACGCACAGCCGCTCCACCGCTTCGAGGTGGGCGTGCTTCTCTCCCGGGCTCTTGGAGTCGGGAACCGTCCGCGGTCCACGAGTGACGAACAGTTCTTCTCTCTTCCTCGTCGACCAAAGGACACGACACCCGATGAACCAGACGATCCACGCCCGAGTCACCGCCCTGATCGCCGCCGGACTCCTGGCCACCACCGTTTGCGGCACCGCCTACGCCGACACCGTCACCAGCGGCAACGGTTCGCTCGGCGGCGGCAACCAGCTCGTGGTCGACGGCGACGTGCCGGTCAACCTCTGCGGTAACGCCATCGCGGTGCTGGGCATCGCCGGCGCCTCCTGCGCCGGTGGTGAGGCCAAGGTCGTCGAGAAGGACGACCCCGCCCCGGAGAAGACCCCGGAGAAGGAGAAGGACAAGGACGACGGCGGCTACGAGGGCCACGTCCCCGAGGACGAGGAGACCCCGGGCGTTCCGGAGACCCCCGAGGGCCCGGTCGGGGAGACGCCTCCCGCGGATCCGTCCGAGACCCCCGAGGACGACCGCGACGGCCAGACCGAGGAAGAGGAAACGGTCACCGAAGAGGAGAAGACTCCGGTGTCCGAAACCCCCGCCACGGACGCTCCGACGGCCCCCGCGATGGCCGACGGCCCCGCCGCTCCGGAGGGCGACGACAGCCGCCTCGCGGTCACCGGCGCCGACCAGAGCTCGCTGACCGGCATGGCGGCCGCCGCCGCCCTGGCCGTCGCCGCCGGCGTGGGTCTGCTGCTCTTCGGCAAGCGCCGCAGGGCCCGCGCCTGATCGGCCTCCCGGGCCTTCGGGCCCGGGGGTTGACGCGAGTCCCGTAGCACCGGCCGAGGCCACGTGCTCGGGGTTCACGTCAGCCGCCGCTCAACCAGAGCGGAGCTGATCGACGGGGTGAGGGCGTCCGTGAACGCAGCCAGCGAGAACGCGACGCGACCGCACCCGACAGACCGGCAGACCACGCACCGACCAGGTGCGGAGCCGACCGGATGATCCCCGGCCTCGGTCGAAGGCCCGCGTTCCATCCAGGGACGTGGAACGGCCTGTGGCCCACGCACGACACCTTCTCATCTACTCGTTTCCTCGAAAGGACTTCCCACATGCGTAAGTGGGCTGGCACCTCCGCGAAGTCCATGCTCCTGGCGGCCGGTTTCGTCGCTCTGGGCACCGGCGTGGCCTTCGCCGACTCCGACGCGGCCACCTCGGGCAACGGCTCGGTCCTGGGCGGCAACCAGGCCGTCGTCAACGCCGACGTTCCCGTCAACGTGACCGGCAACGCCATCGGCGCCGTCGCCGGTATGGCCGGCGCCTCCAGCGCCGGCTCCGACGCCAAGGTGATCGACCACCAGCACAACGAGGTGCACACCTCGGGCAACGGCTCGGTTCTGGGCGGCAACCAGCTCGTGATCGACGGCGACGTGCCGGTGAACGTCACCGGTAACGCCATCGGCGCCGTCGGAGGTGTGGCGGGGGCCTCCTCCACCGGCAGCGACTCCAAGGTCGTGCACGACGGGCACCACCACAAGCACGACGACCCGGACGTCGCCACCTCGGGCAACGGGTCCCTGATCGGCGGCAACCAGCTCGTCGGCGACCTGGACGTTCCCGTGAACATCTCCGGTAACGCCATCGGCGCCGTCGGCGGCGTGGCCGGCGCGGCCGCGACCGACGCCGACGCGATCGTGCGCAACCACCAGAGCGCCCCCGTCGAGCACCAGAGCGCGCCGGTCGAGCACCAGAGCGAGGCGATCACCGCCGCCGACCTGCTCGGCGAGGCCGTCTCGAACGCCAGCATCCTGCCCGACACCTCCGGTGTGGACGCCGGCGTGCTGCGTCAGTCGGCGCCCGTCCGCGAGCACCAGTCGGTGGCCACCTCCGGCAACGGCTCGGCGCTGGGCGGCAACCAGCTCGTCGCCGACCTGGACGTTCCCGTGAACGTGGCCGGTAACGCGATCGGCGCCGTCGGCGGCGTGGCCGGCGCGGCCTCCACCGACAGCGGGGCCACGATCAAGGAGGTCGAGAACGACGTCCGCAGCTCCGGCAACGCCTCCCTGGCCGGCGGCAACCAGCTCGTCGCCGACGCCGACATCCCCGTGAACGTGGCCGGCAACGCCGTCGCCGCGGTGGCGGGCGTCGCGGGCGCGAGCTCCACCGGTGACGAGGCCAAGGTCGTGCACCAGAGCGCCGAGACCGAGGCCCAGTCCTCGGCTCTGGACGGCGTGCCGCTGGTCGACCAGCTGCCCGAGGTGCCCGTCTCCGACATGCTGCCCGTCGGCTACGACCTGAGCGAGACCACCGCCCAGGCCGTCGAGACGCACGCGCCCGAGCGCGCCTCCGAGCTGCCCGACGCCTCCGAGATCCCGTCCGTCGACCCGGTCGGTGACCTGCTGGGCGCCGTGGGCGTCGGTCTGTAGGACCGACGTGGGCCGTTGAGGGCCCACGCGGGGGGTGCGCCGGACACGGTCGCCCGCCGGACCGGGGAGGAACGACCCGCCGTTCCGTGAGGAAAGCGGTGGACTGCGGTGGGTCGGGCTTCTCCGGAAAAGGTGGGGATCGCCGTTCGAAGCACCGGTCCCGCGAGCGGCACGCGGATGCCGTACGCGTCGGGTCGAGGGGTCGCCTTCGCTCTCTCCGTTCCGTGAGGAACGCGGTGGACTGCGGAGAGGGGAAGGTGACGATCGGAGGCCCGTGACGTGAGTCGAGTCCTCCCGGGAATAACCGGGAGGACTCGCCGCATTCCCAGGGTCAAGACACGCCTACCGTCGACAAGTGTGACGCAAGTCATAAAGATGGTGTGTTCGAAGTGCTCGTCCGAGTCGATGGCGGCGGCGACGAGAGGGACGCCATGGTCGCTCTCGCTCATTACGGGCCGGTACCGGTTCCCTGAGCGCTTATTCTGCGGATGCCGGTGGGTGCGAGGGTGACGGACCATCGAGGGACGATCCCTCACGAGGCCGCCCCGATCCGCTCACCGACGGGGGAATACCTGTAGTTCGGTTACTGTCGGTTCCCACGGGAGCCGAAGGACCGCGGCCGACAGAAACACGTAAGGCTAGACGTAGGGGAAACAGCGTGCCACCCACGAAGGGCAGCGCCGGCAAGAACGGCTCGAAGGACAACGGACGCCAGGGAGCGGGCACCGCTCTCGTCATCGTCGAGTCACCGGCCAAGGCCAAGACCATCGCCGGTTACCTGGGGCGCGGCTACGTCGTGGAGTCCAGCATCGGTCACATCCGTGACCTGCCGACGAAGGCCGCGGAGATCCCCGCCAAGTACAAGGGCAAGCCCTGGGCACGGCTGGGCGTCGACGTCGACGGCGACTTCGAACCCCTCTACGTCGTCAACACCGACAAGAAGGCCCACGTCAAGAAGCTCAAGGAGCTCATGGCCGAGGCCGACGAACTCCTGCTCGCCACAGATGAGGACCGCGAGGGCGAGGCCATCGCCTGGCACCTGCTGGAAGAGCTCAAGCCCAAGATCCCCGTCCGACGGATGGTCTTCAACGAGATCACCAAGGACGCCATCAGGCACGCCGCGAACAACACGCGCGACCTCAACGCCCGTCTGGTCAACGCCCAGGAGACCCGACGCATCCTGGACCGTCTCTACGGCTACGAGGTCTCACCCGTGCTGTGGAAGAAGGTCATGCCCAAGCTCTCCGCGGGGCGCGTCCAGTCCGTGGCCACCCGCCTGGTGGTCGAGCGCGAACGCGAGCGGATGGCCTTCACCTCCGCCGAGTACTGGGACCTCAAGGCGGTCTTCGACGCCACCGGTTCCGGAACCGTCGACGGTCCCAGCACCTTCCCCGCCACCCTGGCCTCCGTCGACGGCAAGCGCGTGGCCGCGGGCCGAGACTTCACCGCCCAGGGCACCATCCGCTCCGACCGCGACGTGCGCCACCTCGACGAGGCCGCCGCGCGCGGGCTCGCCGAACGTCTGTCCGGCGCCGGATTCGCGGTCTCCTCGGTCGAACGCAAGCCCTACCGCCGTTCGCCCTACGCGCCCTTCCGCACCACCACCCTCCAGCAGGAGGCCTCCCGCAAGCTCAACCTGTCCGCGAAGCAGACCATGCAGGTCGCCCAGCGGCTGTACGAGAACGGGTACATCACCTACATGCGAACCGACAGCACCACGCTGTCGGACAACGCGATCAAGGCCTCGCGCGACCAGGTGCGACGCCTGTACGGCGGCGACTACCTGCCGGACCGGCCGCGCGTGTACGCCAAGAAGGTCAAGAACGCCCAGGAGGCGCACGAGGCCATCCGTCCGGCGGGCGACAGCTTCCGCACCCCCGCCGAGACCGGTCTCAGCGGCCCCGAGCTGCGGCTCTACGAACTCATCTGGAAGCGCACCGTCGCCTCCCAGATGAAGGACGCCATCGGAGAATCCGTCACCGTCCGCATCGAGGGCACCTCCAGTGGCGGAGAGGTCGTCGAGTTCAGCGCCGGCGGCAAGATCATCACCTTCCACGGCTTCCTCAAGGCCTACGTCGAGGGCTCCGACGACCCGGCCGCCGACCTCGACGACCGCGAGCGTCGCCTCCCGGCCGTGTCCGAGGACGACCCGGTCAAGGCGGAGAGCCTGGAGGCCGAGGGCCACAGCACTCGCCCGCCCGCGCGCTACACCGAGGCCACGCTGGTCAAGGAGCTGGAGGAGCGGGAGATCGGCCGCCCCTCCACCTACGCCTCCATCATCGGCACCATCCTCGACCGCGGCTACGTGTTCAAGAAGGGCACCGCCCTGGTGCCCTCCTTCCTCGCCTTCGCCGTGGTGCAGCTCCTGGAGCGGCACTTCGGGAACCTGGTGGACTACGAGTTCACCGCGCGCCTGGAGGACGTCCTCGACGGCATCGCCCGAGGCGAGACCGAGAGCCTGCCCTGGCTGCGCCGGTTCTACTTCGGGGGCCAGGCCCCCGGCGGCGAGGAGGAGACGGGTCTCAAGGACCTGGTGGGCGACCACCTGTCCGAGATCGACCCCAAGGAGGTCAGCTCCCTGCCGCTGCCCGGCACCGACATCGTGCTCCGCGTGGGACGCTACGGCCCCTACCTGGACCGTGAGGGCGTCCGGGTGAACGTGCCCGAGGACCTGGCCCCCGACGAGCTCACCAAGGAGAAGGCCGAAGAGCTCTTCGCCCAGCCCAGCGGAGACCGGGAACTGGGGACCGATCCCGAGACCGGGCGCACGATCGTGGCCAAGTCCGGCCGCTTCGGCCCCTACGTCACCGAGATCATCCCCGAACCGGAGGAGTCCGAGGGCGAGACCAAGCCGAAGAGCAAGGCGAAGGCCAAGGTCAAGCCGCGTACCGGCTCCCTGCTCAAGAGCATGGACCTGGACACGGTCACCCTGGAGGACGCGCTGCGCCTGCTGTCCCTGCCCCGTGTGGTCGGGCAGCTCGACGGTGAGGACGTCACCGCGCAGAACGGTCGTTTCGGCCCCTACCTCAAGAAGGGCACCGACAGCCGCTCCCTGGAGAACGAGGAGCAGATGTTCACGGTGACCCTCGACGAGGCCCGTGCCATCTTCGCCCAACCCAAGCAGCGTGGCCGCCGCGCCGCGGCCCCGCCGCTGCGCGAACTCGGCGAGGACCCGGCCTCCGGCGCCAAGATGGTCGTCAAGGACGGTCGCTTCGGCCCCTACGTCACCGACGGCGAGATCAACGCCTCCCTGCGCAAGGGCGACGAGGTCGAGTCGATCACCGACGCGCGCGCCGCCGAACTCCTCGCCGAACGCCGGGCCAAGGCGCCCGCCAAGAAGAAGGCCCCGGCCAAGAAGACGACGGCGAAGAAGACCACCGCCAAGAAGACCACGACGAAGAAGACGACCACGACCACCACCAAGAAGGCGACCACGCGCAAGACGGCCGCCAAGAAGACCGGAGAACCCAAGACCGGCGAGTAAAGAGGTTCGGGCGCCGGGAGTGTTCGCTTCGGCCCTCCGCTTCGTTTCGGGGTCTCCGGGGGTTGAGGTGGGAGATCGAGTGCCGGTTACCCCTTGCTGGGGCTGGGGTCCGAAAGTGTTTGCTTTGCGCCTCCGCTTCGCTTCGGCGCGTGTTCGGGCGCCAAGGGAGGGAGCGTTCTTCATCCTCGTCCACGCCTACGCTCGTTCCTCGCGGGCGGCTCGACTCGTCTTGCAGAACACTCCCGGCGCCCGAACGGGCAACCCCCTGGGGTTGCTGTAGGAGATCGTGTGCAGCGACCCCCTGGGGTGCCGGAGGGTGCGGACTCCCACCTTCACCCCCTGGGGGTGACCGGTACGCGATCTCCTACATCGACCCCCAGGGGTGAGACGGTGGTCGGGTGGTCGGGCCGAGGGTGTGCCGTGGGGGTTTCGTGACGTATACGGAACCTGACGGCCTGTCGGGGGTGGGGCTTCCGTACTACGCTGAGTGTGACCGGTGGGGGCGCTGAAACGAGTGCGCACCCCAGAGGCGCCCCCCGTTTTCTTGGACAGGTGTCCGATGCCCGTCATGTCCTATCCCCCTCGTCGATAATCTTGAGCGCTATGAGCAGATCTGCACCCCTGGGAGCGCCGGCCGAGGCGCAGAACGTCCTCGCGATCACACCCTTCCGAAGGCTGTGGGTCTCGCTTTCCCTCTCCAGCCTGGGTGACTGGCTGAGCCTGCTGGCGATGGTGTCCCTCGCGGCCATCTTCACCGCCGACGGCTCCCCCCTCGTCCACTACCTCGCGGTGGCGGCGGTCGTCGCCATCAAGCTCGCCCCCGCGATCCTCCTGAGCCCCCTGGCCGGGATCGTCGCCGACCGGCTGGACCGGCGGTGGACGATGGTCGGCGGCGACGTCCTGCGAGGCCTCCTCTACGTCTCCATCCCCGTCGTCGGTCTGCTGTTCCCGGGCTTCGCCCTCCAGTGGCTGCTGATCGCCGGTCTCCTGGCGGAGATCGTCGCCCTCTTCTGGACCCCGGCCAGGGACGCGACCATCCCCGGTCTGGTCCCCAAGAGGATGCTGGGGCAGGCCAACCGGCTCACCCTCCTGGCCACCTACGGCGCCGCCCCGATCGCGGCCCTGCTCTTCGCGGCCCTGGCCTCGATCAGCAACCTGCTGGGCGTCCTGATGCCCTCGATGGCCGCCCCCGAGGCGGACGTCGCCCTCTACCTGAACGCCCTCACCTTCTTCGTCGCCGCGATCGTCGTCGCGACCCTGCCGCTGCCCAAGCACGCGGTCTCCAAGACCCTGCTGAGCCCCAACCGCGACGCCGAACTGCTGCGCTCCATCGGCCGCGGCCGTGAGGCCGTCGGCTCGGGCGCGCTCGCGCGCGGCGTCGTCATCGCCCTGGCGGTCACCGCGGCCGCCGGTGGTCTGGTGATCGGCGTGGGTCGTCCGCACGTGGAGCACTTCGGCGCGGGCAACGCCGGTTTCGGTGTCCTGGTCGCCGCGCTCTTCCTCGGTCTGGGCCTCGGCCTGGTGGCCGCCCCGCGCGTTCTGAAGAAGTTCAGCCGCCGCCGTTTCCTCGGCCTGTCCGTGGTGCCGGTCGCGCTGGCCCTGATCATCACCGGGGCGATCGGCGACATGGTCCTGTCCGCCGTCCTGGCCCTGGTCCTCGGTATGGGCGCCGGCCTGACCTGGGCGACCGGGTCCCGGCTGATCGAGATCGACGTGGAGGACGAACAGCGCGAGCCCGCGTTCGCCCTCCTGCACGCCACCGGCCGGATCGCCCTGCTCGCGGCGGCGATCCTGGCCCCGCTGGCGGCCGGTCTGGCCGGCGACCACGAGATCCCGCTGGGAGGCCCGCTCAGCTACGACCTGAACGGCAGCGGAGTGGTGCTGCTGGTCGGCGGTCTCCTCGCCCTGATCCTGGCCGTGGTGAGCTATCGACAGGCCCAGGGCGACGACCCCGAGGCCGGCCCCGGCCTGTTGCCGGAACTGTTCGCGGCCCTGCGCGGGATCGACCCCGAGGTCGACGAGGGGGAACGCCCCGAGATCACCGGCACCTTCATCGTCCTGGAGGGCGGCGAGGGCGCGGGCAAGTCCACCCAGGTCCGCGACCTGACGGTGTGGCTGCGCGAACAGGGCTTCGACGTCGTGGGCACCCGGCAGCCGGGCGCCACCAAGCTGGGGATGCGGCTCCGCGGCATCCTGCTCGACCGGGAGAACTCCCACATCACCGACCGGGCCGAGGTCCTGCTCTACGCGGCCGACAAGGCCGACCACGTGGAGCAGGAGATCCTTCCGGCCCTGCGCCGGGGCGCGGTGGTGATCAGCGATCGCTACATCGACTCCATGCTCGCCTACCAGGGCGCCGGGCGCTCCCTGGACACGGAGGAGGTCCAGGAGATCAGCTCCTGGGCGACGCAGGGGCTGGTCCCGGACCTGACGGTGTTGCTGGACGTACGGCCCGAGGACGGCCTGTCCCGTCTGGGCGGCCCGGCCGACCGGATCGAGTCGGAGTCGGTCGAGTTCCACGACCGGGTCCGCAAGGGCTTCCGGGCGCTGGCCGAGGAGCACCCGGAGCGGTACCTGGTGTTGGACGCCCGTGAACCGCAGGAGAAGATCGCCCGGGAGATCCAGCGACGGGTGCGTCCGCTGCTGCCGGACCCGATCGACGCGGACTCGGAGGCGGTCACCGGCATGATCCCGGTGATCAAGCCCGAATAGGAGCGTGATCGAGGGCCCCTCGCCGATCTTCGGTGAGGGGCCCTCGTCGTGTCAGCGGGTGAGGGTCCAGTCGCCGCCGCGGCGGGCTCCGATCTCCAGGACGACCGTCCCCTCCCGCAGGGGCGCGCTCTCGTCGAGGGGCCCGTCCGACAGGACCATCGAGTCGCCGAGGTCCTCCAGGGTCCGGCTCCTGACGCTGAACGGCCCCTCCTCCTCGTAGGTCATCCTCAGGTCGTCCATGTCGTTGGGCGCCCACCAGAGCTGGACGACCTCGTCACCGGAGCCGGAGAAGACATCGTCCTCCGGTTCCCAGGGGACCGCGGCCGTCAGAGGTTCCACGACGAGCTCCCAGGCGCCTTCGGCCTCGACGCTCAGGTAGGCGATCTCCTCGTGCTGGAACGACGGGCCGAGCAGGCGACGTCCTTCGTAGGGGCCTTCGGCCCATTCCACCCGGTTCATGGTCTCGCGGTCGGATTCCATGGCCCACACCATGAACTCTCCTTCCCCTTCATGGCGGAAGGAGAGGATCCGGGTGTCCTCGAAGGGGTCTCCCAGATCGAGGAGGGTGTCACCGGTGCCGGAGCCCGACAGGGTCTCGGGTTCGGGGAAGGGCGGTGGATCGATCGCCTCCGGTGTCCCCCTCCGTTCGGTGGGCTCGTCGTCCACCCCACCGGCCTCAATGGTCGTCTCGGGGGTCGTGGGCGAGGCGTCGGCCGTAGGGGGTTCCGAGGCGCCGTCGGGGCCCGATCGAAGGAGGGCGGCGATGGTGACCAGGACGAGGAAGACGGTCGCCAGACCGGCGCCGCCCAGCGCGACGAGGGTTCCGGTGGACAGACGGTGGGAGGCGGGTCCGGAGGGAGGGGGTGCGGTCACGAGGACTCCGTGCTCTCGGGGGACGACGAGGCTCCCATTGTGACCGCTCGAAGGATCCCCGTCGTGGCCCGGGCCGGAGGCGGTCGCCCCCGGCCCGGCTCATCGGGTCAGCGGGTGAAGGTCCAGTTCCCGTCCGCCGTCACCGCGAGCAGCAGCGTGCCCGCGGCCAGGGAGACCTGTCCTTCGTAGGCGCCGATCTCGTTGACGAGCAGGTCCCGGTCGGTGCTGGTGTAACTCCAGATGGCGAAGTTGCTCGCTCCGTCGTGCGTCATGCTCAGAGCGGTGATGCCCTCGGGGGTCCAGGCCAGTTGGACGACCTCGTCTCCGGCACCGACGAATTCGTCCTCGTCCTCTCCCCACGAGACGGCGGTGGACAGGGGCTCCAGGGTGATCTCCCAGGATCCGTCCGCGCTGATCTCCAAGGCGGCGGCCTCCTCGCGCTCGCCGGCGTTGTAGAGGACCCGGCCCTCGTAGGCGCCGATGACGTTGGCGAGCATGTCGCTGTTGTCGCCGCCGGAGGTCAGGGTCCGCACTGTGAAGTTCGAGGCTCCGCCGTGGCTCAAGGTGGCGATGCGGGCGTCGTCATGGAGGTCGATCTCGACGACGGAGTCGCCGACACCGCTGTACTCCAACGTCTCGGGCTCGGGGAACGCCGGCTCCTCCTCCTCTTCCTCCTCCACGGCCTGTTCGTTCTCCGCCTCGGTGACGGCCTGTTCGTTCTCCGCCTCGGTGACGGCCTCCGGTGCGGACGTGGCACGGGGCTCACGAGGGGGGTCGTCCGAGAGCACCGACATACACGCCCCCATCAAGAGGAGGACGAGAAGGATGACGACGGCCCCTCCGCAGCCGAGAGCGGCTTTCGCGCCGGTCGACATACCCCGCTTCGGGGAGGGCGCCGGGGGGTTCTGGGCCGGTCCGTGCGGCCCGGGGCCGTAAGGGCCCTGGGGGTACGGGGAGCCCGGGCCGTGGGGCGGGTGCGGTGGGGGAGGTGGCTGGGACATGGTCGCTCCGACCGTTTCGGGGGACAGGGGGATGCCACGGATGCGGAGCGGGCGCGTGTGGTCGAGCACCAATCTAGTCGAAATGCCCGAAGGGTTGGGTTCTGGGCGCTGCCGGCCTCGCCCCCTGGGAGGTGCGACGGCCGAAGGCCCACAGGGAAGAGGGGCTGTGGAAAACGGTCCGGGTGTCGTCGGGGACTTCTATCCTGGGGACGGACATTCCACGTGGCCCGGGGGGCAAGCTTGACGGTCTTCGACGACCTCGTCGGCCAGGAGGCGGCGAGCGCACAGCTGAGTCGGGCGGTCGCCGGCGCCGCCGACCTCATCGCGGGCGGGAAGGGCGCCGGGATGACACACGCCTGGCTGTTCACCGGCCCGCCGGGGTCCGGAAGGGAGGAGGCCGCGCGGGCCTTCGCCGCGGCCCTTCAATGTCCCGACGGCGGCTGTGGCCACTGCGATTCCTGCCATCAGGTCCTCGCCGGCACCCACCCGGACGTGCTCTACGTACACCCCAGCGGGCTGAGCTTCGGTGTGGCCGCCACCCGTGACCTGGTCCTGCGCGCGGGTTCCAAGCCGTCCGGCGGCAACTTCCGGATCGTGCTCTTCGAGGACGCCGACCGTGCCACGGAGGCGGCCTCCAACGCCCTGCTCAAGGCGGTGGAGGAACCCTCTCCCCGAACGGTGTGGCTGCTGTGCACGCCCACCCCCGACGACCTGCTGATCACCATCCGTTCCCGGTGCCGGCTGGTCACCCTCGCCACCCCGGGCACCCGCCAGATCGTCGACGCCCTGGTCATGCGCGAGGGCGTGGACACCGTCACCGCCGAATCGGCGGCCCGGGCCTCGGCCGGCCGTATGGACCGGGCGCGGCAGCTCGCCACCGACCCGGAGGCGCGTCGCCGCCGTGAGGAGGTGCTGGCCATCCCGGCGCGGCTCGACGGGCTCGGTGCCTGCGTCACCGCGGCCGCCCGGTTGTACGAGATCGCCGAGGAGGAGTCCAAGGCGCTCACCACGGCCCTCAACGAGAAGGAGAAGGACGAGCTCAAGGCGGCCTTCGGCGAGGGCTCCACCGGTAAGGGGGTGGCCAAGGCGGTCCGGGGCGCGGCGGGTGCCCTCAAGGACCTGGACGAGCGACAGAAACGTCGGGCCACCCGGATCAAACGCGATTCCTACGATCGGGCCCTGCTCGACCTGGCCGCCTTCTACCGGGACGTGCTCGCCCTCCAACTCGGGGCCACCGTGGAGCTGTCCACCGGGGAACGTTCCGGGGACCTGGAGCGGATCGCCCGCGCGGGTACCCCGGAGTCCACGCTCCGCCGTATCGACGCGATCATGGCCTGTCGTGAGCGGATCGCCGCCAACGTGCATCCGCAGATCGCCATGGAGGCGATGACCTCCGCCCTGTTGGCGGGTTGAACACCGCGGCCCCCGGGGCCGGGCATCGGCCCGATCCGCGAGAATCGGGGCACGACGACGAGTGGAGGCGGATACGGGTGGGTGCCAGGGTGCGTGTGGGGGCGACACTGCTCGCCGGAGCGGTGCTGCTCTCCGGATGTGGTCTCGGTGGTGGGGACACGGCAGGTGAGGACGGCGGGGCGCCCGTGGAGTTCACCGAGCAGGAACTCGCCTGGGAGGAGTGCGAGAGCGGCCTTCCCGGCAGTGAATGCGCGGTCTTCGAAGTGCCGATGGACTACGACGCCCCCGATGGGGAACGGATCGAGATCGCGGTCAAGCGCGTCCCCGCGACCGGGGACGAGGCCCTGGGGTCCCTGGTGGTCAACCCCGGTGGTCCGGGGGGATCCGGATACGACTTCGTCGATCACTCTCCGTACACCGTGAGCGAGGCCGTGCGCGCGAACTTCGACGTGGTGGGCTTCGACCCTCGGGGTGTGGGCCGCAGTACCCCTCTGACCTGTCTGGACACCGAGGAGATCGACGACCTTCTCGGTACCGACTACGGCACCGGGCGGGGCGCCGACGACCTCGCCGACCTCAGCCCCGAGGGCCTGGAGCAGATCGAGGACACGAGCCGGTCGTTCGTCGAGGCCTGCGAGGAGAACGCGCCCGACCTCATGCGCAACATGGGGACCGCCGACGTCGCCCGGGACATGGACCTGCTGCGCGCGCTGCTCGGCGACGACCGGCTGACCTACCTGGGGGCCTCCTACGGCACCCACATCGGCGCGCAGTACGCCGAACAGTTCCCCGATCGGGTACGCGCGCTGGTCCTCGACGGAGCGGTCGACCCGAGCCAGGACCAGCTGAGCGTCAGCGTTCAACAGGCCACCGGTTTCGAGACCGCGCTCAGGGCCTTCGTCGAGGACTGCCTGGGAACGACGGAATGCCCGATCGGTGAGCGGGGCGACACGGTCGAGGAGGGCATCGCGAACCTGGAGGCCTTCCTGGACGAGGTCGCCGTCGAACCGTTGGACACCGCCACGGACGACGGGCGTGAGCTCAACAAGGCTCGCGCCGAGCTCGGCGTGCTCGCGGCCCTGTACACGGAGAGCTGGTGGCCGCGGGTACGGGAGGCGCTCACCGACGCGATGGAGGGCGGGGACGGTACCGGCCTGCTGTTGCTCGGCGACGACCTTTACGGGCGCGGGGACCGTGCCGAGTACGAGAACTCCACGGCGGCCCTCATGGCGGTGAACTGTTCGGACTCTCCGGCACCGCGCGAGTTGGAGGCCTACGCGGAGGCGGCGGCCCTGGCGGGCGAGGAGTCCCCGGTCTTCGGCCCGACGTTGGCCTGGGGCGCTCTGCCCTGCGCCTTCTGGCCGGAGGAGGCGGTGGCCCCGCAGGCCGAGCTGAACGCGGCCGGCGCCGATCCGATCATGGTGCTGGGGACCACGCGCGATTCGGCCACCCCCTACGCCTGGTCGGAGGCGCTCGCCGACCAGTTGGAGTCGGGTTTCCTCGTCACCCGGGACGGCGATGGCCACACCGGCTACCGGATGGGCGACGACTGCGTGGACGAGATCGTCGACGGCTACCTGCTGGAGCTGTCCGTGCCGGAGGACGGCGGGGTCTGCGCCGCGGCCCTCGCGGGCTGACGAGGCGGCATCGGGGGACCGTCTCCGTTCGGCCGGGGTGTACGCCCCACTCTCCGAAGGCGCTAGACTGGTTCCTGCTTCGCCACGTGCGACACGTGGCGACGTGCCGCCTTAGCTCAGTCGGCAGAGCGATTCACTCGTAATGAATAGGTCATCGGTTCGATTCCGATAGGCGGCTCGGCCCTCTCAGGCCCGTCCGGGACACCCGGACGGGCCTGAGGCGTTTCCGGGGGCGGTCGCACGGCGACGGCCCCCGGGACACCGGCGGACGCCACGGTGCATGGCGCATCGGCGTCACCTCCCGGGAGCTCTACGACGCCACGCTCCGCCGCGCCATCGCCGATGACGGGACCACGGCGCCATCGGCCCGGCGGGAACCGAGACGAAGAGCGAGGACGGGGTGTTCTCCGAAAGCCGGGGCCACGGGCGCGACGGATTCTGACCGACCCTGGCCACAAGGGGGTGCGTCGTCTCGGATTCCCCGTCTCTGAGGTGGATACGGTACATATCGCAGACCCTCTGGCGCGGCGTGGCGGCCGCTACCCCCTTGGGAGTCGATGGAGATGATCACGGTCCGCGTCTCGAAGTCAGACCCCGCCTCGGTCTCCTCCCTGGGGCAGGTGATCCGGGACCCTCGTTACGCGGGTTCGGACCTGTACCTGCGGGTGGACCCGGGCGACTATGTGGAGCCCCAGGTCATCGGGGTGCTGCGGCATGTGGTGGTGGTGCCCGCCGAAGGGGCGGGCACGGTCACCGTCAGCGCTGCCGATGAGACCAACGTCTTCAACGTGCACGAAGGCGGCCATCTGGAGATCCACGGCATCGGTGTCCGCAGTTCCTCGGACGACTATCCGCCCCTGTACGCGCAGGAGGGAGCCAGGCTCCGGGCGGTGGACTGTGTCTTCACCGCGCCGCGACGGGTCAACGTCGTGGGCGCGCGGGCGGAGCTCGTCGGTTGCCGTTTCGAGGACAGCGGACTGCTGTGGGACTCCGGAGAGGGGTCGGTGCGCGACTGCTACTTCGCCAAGGCGGTGATCGCGGTCCAAGGGGAGTGCTCTCCGAGGATCAGCGGGACGATCTTCACCGGGGCCCACGACGACTGGCACACCCTCTACGTCTCGGGGGCCTCGCCCGAGGTGTCCGATTGCGCGCTGGTCGACGGAGGCGGGATCTATGTGCGCGACCGCGCCACCCCGGAGTTCACCGACGTGCGCGTCACCGGGGCCCGCGACTGGCCGGTCCGGGTGTACGAGCGTTCCCGCGCGAGCTTCACCCGGCTGGTGGTGGAGGCGCCGCGGAAGGAGGGCACGGACGCGTTCTTCGTCCACGGAGACTCCGAGAGCGTGCTGCACGACTGCGAGATCACCGGTTCCACCCGTACCGGATTGGCGATCGAGGGCGGAAGGCTCACCGTGCACGGCCTCACGGTGACCGGGGCGGCGGCCGACGCGGTCCTCGTCGACGGCGGTGAGGCGGCCCTCACCGACGTCCGATGCTCGGGAGTGGGCAAGGCGGCGTTGTTGGTGGCGGACGGTGCCAGGGTGTCGGTCTCGGGCATGTCGGTCTCCGAGAGCACGCAGGAGGGGCGGGGCGCGATCGCGTCGGTCCGTTCGCGGTTCGAGGTGAGCGATCTGCGTGTCAGCCGCTGGCACGGCCCGATGGCCATCGTCGTGGGCGGTGGCGGCGTCTTCGAGGACATCGTCGGCCATGAGGTGGGTTCGGGGATCCACAGCCGTGAGGACGCCACGATCACCGTGCGCGGCATGGTGCTGCGCGAGGCCCGGGAGGACGGGCTGAACATCCTCGACGGCACCGAGGTACGTCTGGTGGACGCCGACCTGTCCGAGTGCGGAGAGGACGCGGTCTACGTCCAGGGAGGGTACGTCACGGTCCGCTCCTCCACCCTGTCCGGCAGTGGTGAGCGCGGTGTACGGGTGGGCGCGGGCGGTGTCGCGGCGCTGGAGGACACCGCGATCCGTGATGGACGCGGGGACGGGCTCATGGTCGAGGACGGTGGTCGGGTCCGGCTGGTGCGGTGCACGGTCTCCGGGAACGACGACTCGGGTCTGTGGGCCGCCGACGACGCCTCGGTCTATCTGGAGGACACCACCTTCGGCGGGAACCGGGGCGGCGACGGCGATCGGGTCGTGGTCCGGGGGACGAGGGGCGCGGCCACGGGTCCGGGGCGGATACTCGGCGGTGTCGGGGAGGGTGCGGTACGGGACCGGGAACGCTCGCTGGAGTCCCTGCTCACCGAGTTGGACGCGCTGGTGGGGCAGGAGCGGGTCAAGCGGGAGGTGCGGGCCCTGGTCGACCTGCAACGGGTGAGCGCCAAGCGTGTGGCCGCCGGTCTGCCCGCGTTGAACGTCGGCCGTCACCTGGTGCTCGCGGGCCCGCCGGGGATCGGCAAGACCACCGTGGCCCGGCTGTACGGGGAGATCCTGTGCTCCCTGGGCGGTCTGGAGCGGGGCCCGTTCGTGGAGGTGGCCCGTCCCGACCTGGTGGCCGAGTATCAGGGCGGGACCCGGACCAGGGTCCTGGAGGCGGTGGAGCGGGCGCGCGGCGGTGTGCTGTTCGTGGACGGGGCGCACGCGTTGGTCGAGGAGGAGCCGGAGGAGTCCGATCCGCACGGCCGGGAGGTCGTCGACACCCTGGTCGGGGCGATGTCGGAGCCGGGAAAGGGGTTCGTCCTGGTCCTGGCCGGGCACTCCGATCGACTCGGAGAACTCCTGGAGGCCTCGCCGGGGCTGCGGGAGCGGGTGGCGCGCACGATCGAGTTCGAGGACTACTCTCCCGAGCAGCTCATGGGGATCTTCGCGGGGGAGGCCGGGGAGCGGGGCCGCACCCTGGGCGAGGGGGTGCGCGAGCTGTTGGTCGAGCATTTCCGGCGGCGGATGAAGGACGAGGCCTTCGACAACGGCCGCGAGGTGCGCAGGGTTCTGGACGGGGCGATCCGAGCCCACTCGGAGCGGATCGCCGAGGGCGGCTACACGACCGTGGACGATCTGAGCCGCTTCCGGGCCGAGGACCTGGAGAGCGCCACCGCCGCCGCGGGCGGCGCCTCCGGTCGGGGCGGGGGTCGGGTGGCCTCGTTGATGGCGGGGTTGGACGCCATGGTGGGGATGTCCGACGTCAAGGACGCCCTGTCGGGGAGGTTGGCCGGATTGTTGACGGCGGGCCGTGCGGGTGGTGGGCCCTCACGTCACCTGGTCTTCCTGGGGGAGCGGGGGACCGGGCGGACCACGGTGGCCGGCATCTACGCGGAGCTGTTGGCGGCTCTGGGCCTGACGTCGCGTGGGCGGCCGGTGCGTCTTCGCGCCGGGGAGCTGGTGGAGCGGGGCGAGGTCTCACGGCGGGCCCGGGAGGCCTTCGACCTGGCGCACGGCGGGGTGCTCCTGATCACGGACGCGCACGACGTGGTCGGGGAGGAGGAGGCGGCCGGCGCGCTCGTCGAGCTCATGGGCGAACACCACGACGATGTGGTGGTGGTCCTGTGCGGTGCCGAGGAGGGGGCTCGCGCGTTCCTGTCCGACCATCCCGATCTGGAGGCGAGGTTCGGCGCGGTGGTGGGGTTCTCCTCGTACACGGACGAGGAGCTGCTCAGGATCTTCGTGGGCGTCGCGGAGGAGGTCGATCTCGCGGTTCCGGAGAGGACCCGTGCGGTGGTGGCGGAGGCGATCGAGGCGTGCTCCGAGCGGTTCGCCGCGGGCAACGGGCATGAGGTGCGCGCGCTGTTCCAGGCGTGCGCGGCCCGTCAGGCACGTCGGATCGAGGGGTGGGTCCGTTCGGGGAGGGTCCTGGACCTGGAGGAGTTGCAGACGCTGCTCCCGGAGGATGTCCCCGGGGAGGACGGGGCGGGGAGCGCCTTGGCGGAATGATGACCCCGCGTGAACAGGTGTTGTGCCTGCTGTGTCCGAAGTATGGGTAGGTGGGCGTTATGAGCCTGATGTTCATGCTGTTCGCCCTGATGGGCGCGGTGGTCGTTCTGGCCGGCGGATCCTACGTCCTGCGCGAGGTGCTCGCCCGGATGGAGCCGCGGAGCGAGGTCGCCGAACCCGAGCCGCCGCCGGCGGAGGTCCCGCGCCCGCACGTGGGCGGTTACGTGCCCGCCGACCGAGGGGTCGACGAACTCCCCTCCGGGCTTCGTGAGCGTGCGCGCAATCTGGTCGCCCTGGACCGCGCCGACGAGGCGGTCAGGTTGCTCCGGCCGCACCTGGACGGAGACGAGGAGCGCGCCCGGCGGGCCCTTCGGCGTCTGGACGAGGGCGGTCGCCCCGCCCTGGAGTCCTGAGCGGGCGGCTCAGGTCCTGGAACGGTTCTGGAGCCAGCCCCAGATCGCGGTGGCGACGAAGAGGATCGCGCCGATGACCGCCAACCAGAACAGCCCCTTGATCAGGGTGCCGAGGATGGCGAGGATCAGCCAGACGGCGAGCAGGACGAGGATGAGATACACCATGTTCGCTCCTGGGGACGGTGTCGTGCGGTGCCGGTGGCCTACCCGGCGTGGTGGTGTCCGAAGCCTCCTCGGAAGAGGCCGAGGTGACCCTTGGGAACGATGTTCTCACTCGTGGTGTTCGATGCGGGTGTGTGCGAAGGGCGAGTTCTGGGGAGGGAAGGGAACATGAGTCTGGAAGAAGCGTCACGTCAGTTGGAAGCCGCGGTCCACGACGCTCGTGTGGCCTTCGATTGCATCCTGTTGGACGAGGTGGACCGGGCGCATACCAATGCCATCACCGCGCGGGCGGCCGTGGACGCCGCCGAGTACGCGCTCCGGGTGGAACTGGAGAGGCGTGAGGCGGGCGAGGAGGATTCGTCGGAGACGGCGGAATCGGACTGATCCGACCCTTCGAACTCTCGAACACATGTTCGAACAATGGGTATGCTGTCCGGTATGCCCGATCAGTCCCTGACGTCGGACTGGCCCGCGAGTGTGCACCCACCCGGGTCGGACTCCTTCGAGCAGACGGCCCTGGAATGGCTCTTCGACCAGGTGCCGGCCGATTACCGGCTGCACGGAGTGCTGCGACGCCACCCCGTGGCCCTCTCCCGCCTGGCCCGGCACTACGTGTCGGCCACCTTGGACGCCACGCGGGAGGGCTACCGTACGGCCCGTGTCGACCTGCGCGACCGGTTGCCTCCTCACGCGTTGGACCAGGTCATGGAGGCCTACCTCGCCGAAGGGCGCCGGACCGCGGCGCTCCTCCGCTCCATCGAGGTCGTGGACCGCGCGCTGCGCCGGGCCGGCACGGAACAGTCCCACGATGAGTGAGCCGGAGGCGGGAGCCTCAGGCCGTGACCCGGACCAGCACCGCGATCTCGTCCCCCGTGTTCACCAGGTGCCGACGTTCCCCGCCACCACCGCCCACCACACGGGCCCGGTCGATGGCCAGTTCGGTGGCCGAGAGCATCCGTCCGTCGGTTTCGGCGGCGATCAGGTGGGCGCGCCCCCTGACCAGGCACAGCACCTCCAGCGCGTGCGGCCCTTCGGAGCGCGGGACGGGGCCGGGGACGAACCCGTTCGGTTCGAGGGCTACGGTGGTCACCCGGAATCGTCCCCCGACCCGACGGCGGGTGGAGCGCGGTGCGGGCTGCCAGCTCCCACGACGGCTCGGCCACAGGGTGGGTCGGTGGAGCGAGGCCGCCGCGGCGCGTGCGGCGGTGACCACCTGTCCGAGCGTCGGAAGCCCGCGCGCGTCCAGGTGGGCGTAGCCGGAGGAACGTCCGGCGTCGACGACGTCGCCGATCCCGTCCAGGGAGACGGGCGCGGTGCGAGGCCGGGGAGCGTGCCCGACGGCGGTGGGACGATCGGCGGTCGGCGCGGAGGACTGCTGGGGCATCGTGAGAGGATCCTTCACGTGTACACGGCGCTTCGCGTGAGGAAGGGCCGTGGAGATGTCGTCATGGGGCCACGAGGGCTCCGAGGCGGTGAGGGTGGTCTCTCCGAACGCGCGTCCGGAGAGGGGCGTCACCCGAGTGGACTCCGTTCACGGCCGTCTCACACCGAAAGGCGGGGGCCGTTCACAGGTCGGTCGTGCGGGGTCGAACGATGTGGACCCCGGTGGCGCGGCTCAGCGACGACAACACGGACACGCCGCACAGGCCGGCAGGCAGGAGGCCCCGAAGGGGGCCGTACGAGCCATGGCGTTGGTGCGGGTGCGCGGATACATGGAGGTAAGCAGACCAGCAAAGCCGGTGGTGCGTCAAGCGAACGCCGGGAATCACGCGTGTCGAACCGCTCACCGCGGAGACATCCCGGGCGTGTTGCGGCGCGGGCCCCGTGGTGGTGACATGTGGAACCCGAGAGAGCGGCCTTCTCGTCGCCCCGGGATCCACTTCCCAGTACAGCCGTAGCGACAGGAGTGGCAGTGCAGCCGTCCGTTCCCAGAGGGCAGCCTTGACCCCCGAGGTACAGGGCCGGTGGGCGCGTGTGCTGGTGCGTGCCCTGGTGGTGGTCGCCGCCGGCGTGATGGCCCTGGGGTTCCTGGGGCCGGAGGCCGCTCTGTTGGTCTCCTTCCTGACCGTGCTCACCTACGTGCTGCTGTGGCTGCGAACCAGGTACGCGGGGCTGCTCTTCACGGACGAACGTTCCCGGGACGGATCCGTCCACAGGGAGGGGCCGCACGACCCGCCGCGAGGACCGGAACCCCGGCGGCCTCCCGATGACGACTGAGGTCCCCGGCGGTGAAGGGCCCTCTTCGACGGACGACGCGTACGGCCGAGGGGGAGGGGGACGCGTCTTTCGGAGAACCGGGCGGCTTCACGGGGCGCGCGGCGTAGATTCTGAACTCATGACGGACCGGGACCTCCTCCACGCCCTGCGTTCCGGACCCACCCCGACGGGTGAGGTCTACGCGTGGCTTCTCGACGCGTACGGGGAGGAGCTCTACCGGCACTGTCTCCGGAACCTGGGGGATCGCGACGCCGCGCACGTCGTGCTTCGGGACACTCTGATCGTCGCTCGGGCGCACAGTGTGCGACTGGTGGACGACGGTCGGCTGGGGGAGTGGCTGCACGCGTTGGCCGAGACGGAGTGCGAGCGTCATCGCGACTGTGTCTGGGGGGATCGTCCTCCGGAGCACACGGTCTCTTCGAGAGGGGACGACCTGGTCCGCGTCCTGGTGCTCAACGGGATGAACGGGCCGGAGCTGGACGGGTATCGGGCGCACGTGGCGGTCCGGGCGGGCCGGTTCGACGATCAGGGCTTCCCTCTGGGGCCGGGGCCGTGCGACGTGTTGGCCCGCACGTCGGTCTCGGTGTTCGTCCCCTTGGTCCTCATGCTCTCCGGTGCGCTGCTGGTGCTCTTCCTGACCGGAGCCGACTAGGAGGTCGGATCCGGTGGGTCGGAGGGCTCGTGCGAGGGCGTTCGCCCCCGGGAACACTCCGACCCGCCGGAACTCACCGGGTGCCGAGACAGGCGCGGCGACCGGTCACGAGGTGATGTGCGAGGAGTCGCCGTGCACGCCGGCCTCCTCGGCACGCTTCACCGAGGCGATGATCTCCTGCTCGGCCTCGTGACGACCGACCCAGCTGGCGCCCTCGACGGACTTGCCGGGCTCCAGGTCCTTGTACACGGTGAAGAAGTGCTCGATCTCGAGACGCTCGAACTCGTTCACGTGGTGAATGTCACGCAGGTGCTCCATGCGCGGGTCCGTCGCCGGAACGCACAGCAGCTTGTCGTCACCACCGGCCTCGTCGCGCATACGGAACATGCCGATGGCGCGCGCGCGGATGAGGCAGCCCGGGAAGGTCGGAGCCTTCAGCAGGACGAGGGCGTCCAAAGGATCCCCGTCCTCTCCGAGAGTCCCGTCGACGAAACCGTAGTCGGCGGGGTAGGTGGTGGAGGTGAACAGCATGCGGTCGAGACGGATACGACCGGTCTTGTGGTCCACCTCGTACTTGTTGCGTTCCCCCTTGGGGATTTCGATCGTAACGTCGAATTCCATGCTGATCTCGGCTCCCAATGCGACTAATGTCGCCGTATAACTACAACGTCAGGCCGCGACACCGAAGGAAGGGCAGGTGCCCCGGGTGCGACGGGTACGAGGCGAGGCGTTCCTCGCGCTGGCCCTGCTCAACATATTCGTGCTGATCACCGGGTTCGTCGCCCTGGACGTGATCGAGGCACGACCGCTTCCGGCGGTGCCCAATCCCGTCACACGTGCCGATGGCGCGGCGGCGGTGGAGACCACGGCCCCGACTCCGGCGGATCCGGAACGGATCGCGGACATCCTCGATGATCCCATGTCATCCTCCGGGCTCGAGGACGGCCTCTCCGGTTATGTGGTCGACGGCCTCACCGGAGACACCCTCTTCGAACGGGACGCGGACGCCCCGGTGACCCCGGCGTCGACGACCAAGATCGCCACGGCCGTCACCGTTCTGAACGCGGTCGGCCCCGACCACGTGCTCCACACCGAGGTCTATCTCGATCCGGCGGAGAACCGAGTGGTGCTCCGAGGCGCGGGCGACGCGACCTTGACCGTCACGGCCGATTCAGCAGCCTACCCGCAGGTAGCCACATTGGAGGAGCTCGCCGAGGACACCGCGGCCGCCCTCGCGGGTCTGGGGCTCGACACGGTCACCGTGGGATACGACGACTCCCTCTTCACCGGTCCCGACACCGGTCCGGGCTGGAAGCCCAACTACGTCACCGAGGGCAGCACCGCCACCATCCACGCCCTGCTCGTCGACCAGGGCCGGGTCGACCCGGACGTGTCCACCCGCGTTCCCGACCCGCCCAAGGCCGCGGCCGAGGCCTTCGCCGACCAGCTCGAGCTGGCCGGGCTGACCGTCGAGGGGGAACCCGACGAGGCCGACTCCGTGGGAGAGCCCATCGCCTCCGCGGAGTCCGCTCCGGTGAGCTCCCTGGTCGAGTTCATGTTGTTGGCCAGCGACAACAACATGGCCGAGGCCCTCGGACGGATCGCCGCCCTGGAGATGGGCGAGGAACCGGACTTCCCGGGCGCGGCGGCCGCCACCCACCGTGTCATGGAGGACCTGGGCATCGAGGGGGTGAGGTTGTCGGACAACAGCGGATTGAGCACCAAGAACCGCATCACCCCTCGGGCCCTGGTCCGGTTGGTCCGGACGGCCTCGGAGGACCCCGCGCTCAACGCCACCCTGACCGGACTGCCCACCGCGCACTCGACCGGGACCCTGGCCGGACGCTACTCCGAGTACTCCACCTCGAGCGACGCCGCGGGGATGGTCCGGGGCAAGACCGGCACTCTCGACGGGGTGAGCACTCTGGCCGGCACCGTGCACGACCAGGAGGGCAACGTGTTCCTGTTCGCCCTCATGGCCAACAGCGAAGGGGCGACCGGCCCTCAACTCGACACGCTCGCCGCCGCGCTGAGCCGCTGCGGCTGTTCGTGACGGGCGCACGCGCGAGGGGCACGGGCCCCGACGGGTTTTCGGGTCGGCTCGGGGAGAACCCGGGGTCTGCCCTGAAATAGAGCCCTGATCCCCGTGCCCCCGCGTTCTCCGTGGGTAGGCTGACGGTGTGACTGTGATCGACTGGGACGTAGCCGTCAATACCGGTGTCCGCCTCGTGCGCCCTGGGCCGCAGGTGGACCTGTCCGACGCGCGGCAGGCCGTGGCGCAGTTGCGCGAGCTCTCCGGCGTGGCGGCCGGGCACGTGCGCGACTTCACCGGAATGAACCCCCTCGAACCCTCGGGCCCCGCGGTCATCGTGGACCGTCCCGGATGGATTCGAGCCAACGTCGACGGGTTCCGAGTGGTACTCGAACCCGTACTCCAACAGATGGGCGCCGACCGGCTGAACAGCGGTCCGGCCGGGAACCTGGCCGGCGCGGTCGGTTCCCGGATCACCGGGGTGCAGCTCGGCGCGGTCCTGGCCTACCTGGCCGGAAAGGTCCTCGGCCAGTACGAGCTGTTCCTGCCGCCGGACCCCGACGGACACTCGCCGACCGGGCGACTGACCCTGGTGGCGCCCAACATCGTCAACACCGAGCGCGAACTCGACGTCGATCCCCGCGACTTCCGCCTGTGGGTCTGCCTGCACGAGGAGACCCACCGCATGCAGTTCACGGCCACGCCGTGGCTGCGGGGTCACGTCCAGCAGCTCATGCAGGAGTTGCTGCTGTCCACGGAGATGGACGCCTCCGACCTCATCGACCGCCTGAGGCAGGCCGGCGAGGCGGTCGCCGACGCGGTGCGCGGCGGCGACGGCAACCTGCTCACCGCCTTCCAGACGCCCGAGCAGAGCGCCCTCATGGATCGGGTCACCGCGGTCATGAGCCTGGCCGAGGGGCACGGCGACTACGTGATGGACGCGGTCGGCCCCGACGTCGTGCCCTCGGTCGAGAGGATCCGCTCCCGTTTCCAGAAGCGGCGCGAGACCGCCAACCCGCTCGACCGGATCATGCGACAGCTTCTGGGCATGGACCTGAAGATGAAGCAGTACGAGGAGGGCGCCTCCTTCGTCCGCCAGGTGGTCGCGCAGGTCGGTATGGCCGAGTTCAACAAGGTGTGGACCTCTCCCGAGACGCTGCCGACGATCGAGGAGATCCGTCAGCCCTCGCGGTGGATCGAGCGGGTCGTGCGGCCCGCCGTCATCACCGAGTGAGCGGGCCTCCCCCCGCCGTGGCCGCCGTACGTTCGGCGGTGCGGCGGGTTCTGCGTGCCCTGCCCGAGGACACCACCGTGCTGGTGGCGTGCAGCGGCGGGGCCGATTCGTTGGCCCTGGCCGGGGCGCTCGCCTTCGAGGCGCCCCGGGTCGGGCGTACCGCCGGCGCCGTCACCGTGGACCACGGGCTCCAGGAGGGTTCGGCCGAGCGCGCCGAGTCCGTGGCCGGGACCCTGCGCGGACTGGGGCTGGCGCCCGTCATGGTCGAGACCGTGCGGGTGACCGGGGCGGGCGGCCCCGAGGCCGCGGCCCGACGCGCCCGCTACCGGGCCCTGAACGCGGCGGCCCGCGCGCACGCCCCCGCCGCGGTCCTGCTCGGACACACCCTCGACGACCAGGCGGAGACGGTCCTGCTGGGACTGGCCCGCGGGTCGGGGGCCCGTTCCCTCTCCGGGATGGCGGCGCGCGGGGACGTCCATCACCGGCCGCTGCTGGAGCTGGACCGGGCCACGGTCCGTCGGGCATGTCTGCTGATGGGGTTGGACCCCTGGGAGGACCCGCACAACCACGACCCCCGCTTCGCCCGTTCCCGGGTCCGATACGAGGCGCTGCCCGCCCTGGAGAAGGCGCTGGGGCCGGGGATCACCGCCGCCCTGGCGAGGACCGCGGGCATGCTCCGGGACGACGCCGACGCCCTCGACGCCCTCGCCGTCGAACTGCGCGAGCGGGCCCGATCGGAGGGAGGGGGCCTGGACGTGGCATCGCTGGAGCGGGCCGAGGCCGCTCTGCGCACCCGTGTGCTGAGGGCGGCCGCCCTCGACGCCGGCTGCCCCGCCACCGACCTGGCCGCCCGGCACGTGCGCGAACTCGACCGGCTGGTCACCGAGTGGCGTGGCCAGTCCCACATCGACCTGCCCGGCGGGGTACGCGGCCGTAGGGCGGCCGGGCGGATCCTCTTCGAGCGCTGAGCCGGGACACCGAAGGCCACCGGTCCCGCACCATCGCCGTGTTCGGCACGTTTATCCTGGTTGCCGCAAACGGGGAATCCATCAGCGAGGACGTGAGCGTGGACGCGAAGGACATGGGCGAGGACCTGGAGAAGGTCCTGGTCACCGAGGAAGAGATCAAGGCGCGCCTGGCCGAGCTGGGCGAGCGGATCGACGCCGACTACGCGGGCCGCGACCTGCTGATCGTCGGTGTGCTCAAGGGCGCGGTCATGGTCATGGCCGACCTCGCCCGGGTGCTGCACACCCCCGTCTCGATGGACTGGATGGCGGTCTCCTCCTACGGGGCCGGCACCACGTCCTCCGGCGTGGTGCGGATCCTCAAGGACCTGGAGACCGACATCAAGGACCGCGACGTCCTGATCGTCGAGGACGTCATCGACTCCGGTCTGACCCTCTCCTGGCTGGTGGGCAACCTGCGTTCGCGCGGCCCCCGGTCGGTCGAGGTCTGCACCATGGTCCGCAAGCCGCTGGCCTTCGAGGTCGACCTCGACGTCAAGTACATCGGCTTCGACCTGCCCAACGAGTTCATCATCGGATATGGGCTGGATTACGCGGAGAAGTACCGCAACCTGCCGTTCATCGGCACCCTCGCTCCGCACGTCTACGAGAAGTAGTCTCGTGCCGGCCCGCGTGTCCGCCGAGGTCCCGCGGGCCGGCTCGGGAACAACGGAACGGATGCCGTCGTTGCGTTCATGACGGCCCCGTGTCCGGCCTGAGCGGTGCGCCCGCCCGGTACGGCGAGGTGTACCGTCGAATATCCCGGCGTCATCGCAGGGAGCACGTGTCCGATAGGTCCTGCTTCGGAAAACTCCTCTGGGGCGGGGCGGCCTGGTCAGGAGGGACGGAGCCGGCAGGGTTCCTCTCACATGAATCTGAAGCGTTTTTTCCGCGGCCCGTGGATATGGATCCTGGCCGTCGCCCTCATGCTCATCATCGGCTTTCGCGTGTTCGATGTCGGTGGCGGTCCGCAGCCGGAGGAGATCGACACCTCCACCGTGGTCGAGTACATCGACCAGAACAAGGTGGTCGAGGCCGAGATCATCGACCGGGACCAGCGCATCGAGCTGACCACGACCGATGGTGACATCTACGAGGCCTACTGGGTCGAGGGCCAGGGTCTGGAGCTCGCCGACAAGCTCCAGGAGTCCAAGTCCGACCCGGACAGCGAGCTCAAGGGCTACCAGGTCTCGGTCGCCACGACGCCCATCTGGACGACGGCGCTCTTCAGCCTGTTGCCGCTGATCATCATCATCGTCATCTTCTGGTTCATCTTCAGCCAGATGCAGGGCGGCGGCTCCCGCGTGATGAACTTCGGCAAGTCCAAGGCCAAACTCATCACCAAGGACACGCCCAAGAACACCTTCGCGGACGTGGCCGGGGCCGACGAGGCCATCGAGGAGCTCCACGAGATCAAGGAGTTCCTCCAGAACCCGGAGAAGTTCCAGTCGATGGGCGCCAAGATCCCCAAGGGCGTTCTGCTCATGGGGCCGCCCGGAACCGGTAAGACCCTGCTGGCGCGCGCCGTCGCGGGTGAGGCCGGGGTCCCGTTCTACTCCATCTCCGGTTCGGACTTCGTCGAGATGTTCGTCGGTGTCGGCGCCTCCCGTGTGCGCGACCTGTTCGAGCAGGCCAAGGCCAACGCCCCCGCGATCATCTTCATCGACGAGATCGACGCCGTCGGCCGCCACCGTGGCGCCGGCATGGGCGGCGGGCACGACGAGCGCGAGCAGACCCTCAACCAGATGCTGGTCGAGATGGACGGCTTCGACGTCAAGGGCGGGGTCATCCTCATCGCCGCCACCAACCGTCCCGACATCCTCGACCCGGCCCTGCTGCGCCCGGGCCGCTTCGACCGTCAGGTCGTCGTGGACCGCCCGGACCTGGACGGTCGTCGCGACATCCTGGAGGTCCACTCCAAGGGCAAGCCGATGGCCGACGACGTCGATTTCGCGGTCATCGCCCGCCAGACCGCCGGTATGACCGGTGCCGATCTGGCCAACGTGATCAACGAGGGCGCCCTGCTGTCCGCGCGAGCCGACAACAAGGTCATCACGCACGCCGTCCTGGAAGAGGCCATCGAACGCGTGATGGCCGGACCCGAACGCAAGTCCCGGGTCATGTCGGACCGTGAGAAGAAGGTCATCGCCTACCACGAGGGCGGTCACGCCCTCGTCGGCCACGCGCTGCCCAACGCCGACCCCGTCCACAAGATCACGATCCTGCCGCGCGGTCGCGCCCTCGGTTACACCATGTCGGTGCCGACCGAGGACAAGTTCCTCACCTCGCGCTCGCAGATGATGGACCAGCTGGCGATGATGCTCGGTGGTCGCGCGGCGGAGGAGCTCGTCTTCCACGAGCCCACCACCGGTGCCGGCAACGACATCGACAAGGCCACCAACCTGGCCCGCAACATGGTCACCGAGTACGGCATGAGCGAGCGTCTGGGCGCGCGCAAGTTCGGCACCGCCAACAGCGAGCCGTTCCTGGGTCGCGAGATGTCGCACGCCCGCGAGTACTCCGAGGAGATCGCCTCCGTCATCGACGAGGAGGTGCGCCGCCTCATCGAGTCCGCGCACGACGAGGCCTACGAGGTCCTCGTCGAGTACCGCGACGTGCTCGACGAGCTGGTCGTGCAGCTCTTGGAGAAGGAGACGCTCACCAAGGACGAGGTCCTGGAGGTCTTCGCGCCGGTCGGCAAGCGTCCCGCGCGAGGCTCCTACACCGGCTACGGGAAGCGTCAGCCCTCCGACCGGCCTCCGGTGCGTTCCAAGAAGGAACTGGCGATGCTCAACGGATCCGACGTCAGGGGATCCGAGCACGAGGAACGGGCCCAGGGTTCGACGGGTGACGAGGGAGAACAGACGTGAGTGAACTACCCCCTAGAACGGTGGACCGCGAGCGTGTCGCCCGCGCCGTCCGCGAGATCCTCATCGCGATCGGCGAGGACCCGGATCGGGACGGTCTCCTGGAGACCCCCGACCGGGTCGCCCGGGCCTACGAGGAACAGTTCGCCGGTCTCGGCCAGAAGCCGGGTGACGTGCTCACCACGGTCTTCGAGGCCGGGCACGAGGAGATGGTCCTGGTCAAGGACATCGAGCTGTACTCGACCTGCGAACACCACCTCGTCCCGTTCTACGGAGTGGCGCACGTGGGCTACATCCCGGGGGAGGACGGCCGCATCACCGGGCTCAGCAAGCTCGCCCGTCTCGTGGACGTCTACGCCCGCCGTCCCCAGGTGCAGGAGCGTCTGACCGGCGAGGTCGCCGACGCGATCATGGAGCACCTCGAACCGCGCGGCGTGATCGTGGTGGTCGAGGCCGAGCACCTGTGCATGACCATGCGCGGTGTGCGCAAGCCCGGTGCCCAGACGGTGACCTCGGCCGTCCGGGGGATCTTCCGGAGCAGCGACCGCACCCGGGCCGAGGCCATGAGCCTCATCCTCGACCGGCGCTGAGCGCCTCTCGGGGAGAGACCCGTGTAACACCTTCGAAGGGGCCGGGAGCCGCGTGCTTCCGGCCCCTCGTCGTACGCGTAGGGTGAGGCGCATGGCGCCGAAATACACACTTCCGGGGCTGCCCGACCGAGGGCGGTGCCTGGTCATGGGGGTCGTCAACGTCACCCCCGACTCCTTCTCCGACGGCGGTTCGTGGTTCGATCCCGGGCGCGCGATCGAACACGGACTCCGCCTGGTCGAGGAGGGGGCCGACATCATCGACGTGGGCGGCGAGTCCACCCGCCCCGGCGCCCAACGGGTGGAGGCGTCCGAGGAACTGCGCAGGGTCGAACCGGTCGTCCGGGCTCTCGCCGCGCGGGGGGTCGCCGTCAGCGTCGACACGATGAGGGCCGAGGTCGCGGCACGCGCGGTCGACGCCGGAGCGGTATTGGTCAACGATGTCAGTGGTGGTCTGGCCGACCCCGAGATGGCACGATTGGTCGCTTCTTCCGGTGTGGCCTACGTGTTGATGCACTGGCGTGGGCATAGTCATGACATGGAGAGCCGTGCCGTGTACACGGATGTCGTCCAGGAGGTCCTCGATGAGCTCCGCGACCGTATGGAGGCCATGATCAGTGCAGGTGTCGACCCCGGGCAGATCGTTCTGGATCCGGGGCTGGGATTCTCCAAACGTCCCGAACGGGCGCACAACTGGGCGCTGCTCCACCGACTCGAACGTTTCCACGAACTGGGCCGGCCGGTTCTGGTCGCCGGTTCCCGCAAGCGCTTCCTCAGCCGTCTGTTGAGCGACGGCAAAGGGGAGGAACGCCCCTTCGTGGAATGCGACGCCGCCACGACGGCTCTGACGACCCTGTCCGCGGACAGGGGGGCCTGGGCGGTGCGGGTGCACGACGTCCGCCCCAACGCCGACGCCGTCCGGGTCGCCGCGGCCTGGTCCGACGGCGGGGCGGCCCTCCACGGAGGACGCGCCGAGATCATGGACCGGGGCGGCCTGTGAAGTCCCGTCAGGAGGTCATGGAGAGCGTCGCCGAGGCCAACGCCCAGTTCTACAGCGCCATCGAGAACGGCGACATCGACCTGATGCGCACCGTGTGGGCCGAGGAGCACGAGGCCCCCGATCTGGTGTGCGTCAACCCCGGGTGGCCGCTGCTGCGGGGTCGCACCGAGATCATGCGCGCCTGGTCCCTGATCATGGCCAACGTCACCTACATCCAGTACGTCCTCACCGAGACCCACATCGGGGTCGGCGGCGACATCGCCATGGTGACCTGTGAGGAGAACGTGCTGACCGCCGAGGACGGCAGCCCCGGGTTCGTCGCGGGCGGCCAGGTGGTCA
This sequence comes from Nocardiopsis alba, assembly GCF_000710955.1. Lineage (NCBI taxonomy): Bacteria > Bacillati > Actinomycetota > Actinomycetes > Streptosporangiales > Nocardiopsidaceae > Nocardiopsis > Nocardiopsis alba. The sequence goes on along the minus strand of NZ_BAZE01000003.1, from coordinate 274,663 downwards.
CCACCAATCTGTTCGTCGACACCGACCAGGGCTGGCGCCTGTGGTCCCACCACGCCTCCCCCGTCCTGATGGAGGACGACGACGAGGCGGAGGTCGAGGACTGATGCGGGATCGCATCACGCTCCGCGGGCTGCGGGCCCGGGGATACCACGGCGTGTTCGACTTCGAGCGCCGTGAGGGCCAGGACTTCGTGGTCGACGCCGTGCTGTACCTGGACACCGCCCCCGCGGCCGCCTCCGATGACGTCGAGGACACCGTGCACTACGGTCTGCTCGCCGACCGGTTGGTCGCGATCGTCACCGGCGACCCGGTCGACCTGATCGAGACGCTCGCCGAACGGCTCGCCGCAGAGTGCATGAGCGAGTCGATCGTGGAGGGGGTGGAATTGACCGTGCACAAGCCGTCGGCCCCCATCGAGCACGAGTTCGCCGACGTGTCGGTCACCGTCACACGGGGAAGGAGGGGCTCATGGTGACACGTGCCGTGCTTTCCCTGGGCTCCAACCTCGGGGACCGGAGGGCGACACTCCAGGGCGCCGTGGACCACCTCCTGGCCGGACCGGACGCCCCGACGGCGGTGGCGCTCTCACCCGTCTACGAGACCGCGCCCGTGGGCGGTCCCGAACAGGGGGCCTTCCTCAACGTCGTCCTGGTCGTGGACACCCCGGGCACCGCGCGAGGGCTTCTGGAACGGGCCCAGGACGCCGAACGGGCCTTCGAGAGGGTTCGGGAGGTCCGCTGGGGTCCCCGCACCCTGGACGTCGACGTGATCGCCTTCGGGGACACCGTCGACGAGGACCCGGTCCTGACCCTTCCGCACCCGCGAGCCCACCTGCGCGCCTTCGTCCTCCGTCCCTGGCTGGACACCGACCCCGCGGCCATCGTGCCCGGCCGGGGCCCGGTCGCGGCTCTGCTCGCCACCGTGGAGGAGGAGGACACGGCCGGCGAACAGGAGCTGACCCGTAGGGACGACCTGAGGCTTCGAACCCCGGGAGAGGCGGAACGCTGATGCCCGACGACGGCAGGGGCACGCTCGCCCCTACGGGGTGGCGTGTCCCGGCCGCCTTGGCGGCGCTCGGGGCCCTCGCCGGGCTGTTCGTCGCGAACTCGGTGAGCGGGCTTCCGGTGCTGCCGTGGTCGGCCATCCCGACCCTGCTGCTGTTGGCCTTCGCGGAGGCGTTCACGGCCAGGCGCACGTCCCGACGGATCCGCCGGGAGCCCGGTACCGAACCCATGGAGCCGCTGAGCGCCGCGCGTCTGTTGGCCCTGGCCAAGGCCAGTACGCTCTTCGCCGCGCTCGCCCTGGGCTTCTTCGCGGGCATGGCGTTGGCGGTCACCGACCACCTCGCCCTGCCCACCCATCGGGCCGTGTTCCTGACCTGCCTGGGCACCGCCCTCACCGCGGGGCTGCTGCTGGCCGCGGCCCTCTACCTGGAGCACGCCTGCCGTGTCCCCGAGGACCGCGGAGACGACGAGGACCGTTCCTAGGCGCCGAGGTCCGACTCCCAGGCATCGAGGTCCGACCCGCCCGGTCTCCTTCCTCGCCCGAGCGCGACCCGAAACCCCCGGAGCCCCGGGTTCTGGTCGGGGATCGTCCGCTGATGGTTGACTGAGCCCGTGGAGACCAGTGAACCGACACCCAAGACCGAGGCGGGGCCGTCGAATCCGCGGCGTTCCGTGGACGTGGCCTTCGCCGCCCCGGAGGGCGTTCCCTGGAGGAGGATCCCGACAGGGTTGGCCTGGTACCTGCGTCTGGAGTCGGTGGCCGTCTGTCTTGCCGCCGGCGCGGGTGGAGGCGTGCTCGCGCTCCTGTGGGGGCTGCCCGTGTGGGCGCTCGGCGTGTGGCTCGGACTGTGGCTGGTGGCCGGGGTCGCCCTGTGGTTCCTGGCCGGGAGTTCCCAACGCTCGTGGGGGTACGCGGAGGCGTCCGCGGAGTTGTACCTGTCCTACGGGGTTCTGGTCCGCCGGCTGGTCGTGGTCCCCTACGGGCGTATGCAGGTCGTGGACGTCACCACGAACCTGCTGGAGCAGGCGTTGGGGATCGCGACGGTGCGTGTGCGAACGGCGGCGAGCGCCGCGGACACGCGTGTGGTGGGGCTCCCGTTGTCCGAGGCCGTCCAGTTGCGCGACCGGCTCGCGGCGCGCAGCGAGAGTTTCTCCACGGGGTTGTAAGTGCACGGACCACCTCAGCACGAGCCGGGGTGGGTGCCGCCCGGAGGCGGTACCCCTCCTCCGCCTCCTCCGGCGGGGTTCCCGTATCCGCCGTCGTTTCGGAACCCGACGATGCTTCCGCCCCGACCGGGGCAGGGGACGCCTCCTCCTCCGCCGCCGAGGCCGGGCGACGACGTCACCACGGGTGTGTTCCGTTCGCACTGGATGATCGTTCCGGTGCGGGTCATCGCGGTCACCCTGGTGTTCGTGGCCCTGGTGGGGCCGATTCTGAGCACCTTCGGCCATGCCTGGGTGCTGCTGATGGCGGTGGCGGTGGTGTTCGGCGCCCTCGCCTACGCCCTGCCCTCCTGGTGGTACGGCACCTTCGGGCTCCGTGAGGACCACCTGGTGGTGCACGGGGGGCTGTTCCTGCGCAGTTCGCGCGAGATCCCGCTCAGCCGGCTCCAGGCGGTGGACGTGGTCCGCCCCCTGTTGACGCAGGTGTTCGGGGTGGCGGAGCTGCGCATCGAATTGGCGGGCGGGGACGGGAGCGCGATCCGTCTCCACTACCTGCCGCGGGAGCTCGCCGAACGGATGCGGACGGCGGTGCTCGCCCACGCGGCCGGCCTGCCGGGGCGCTCCCCGGACGCTCCGGAACGCCCCTTCTACCGGTTGCCCTTCCCCCTGTTGCTGGGCGCGCTCACCTTCCGGGTGCCGATCCTGCTGGCCTTCATCCTGTTGTTGATGCTGGGCACGGCGTTCGTGGTGTTCCTGGAGGCGGGGGTGCTGGGAGCGGTGGTCCCGTTGGCCCTGGGGCTGCTGCGTTACTACTGGGGCCCGTTGGCCCGGTACACGGACTTCTACGCGTCGTTGTCCCCGGACGGCCTGCGGCTGCGGTACGGCATGTTCCAGCGTCGTATGCAGACGATCCCGCCGGGCCGGGTCCAGGCGGTGCGCATCGTGGAACCGCTGCTGTGGCGGGCCCTGGGCGTGGCCAGGGTCGAGGCGACGATGGCGGGTTACGCGGGGGCCCGTCAGGGGGATTCGTCCGACCTGCTGCCGGTGGCGCCGAGGAGCCGGGCGTTCACGTTGGTGAACGAGATGTTCCCGGGGAGCGAGGCGGCCGTGGTGCCGTTGGTGGTCAACCGGGAGAGGTTGCCGAGCGCGGCGGGGGTGGACGAGCACCTGTTCGTGAGCGTCCGCGGGCTGTTCTGCCGGGTGACGGAGATCGTCCCGGTGGAGCGTATGCAGACGTTGCGGCTGTCGGCGGGGCCGTTGGCCAGATGGCGGGGGAGGGCCACGGTGGACGTGGACACCCCGCCCGGCCCGGTGGCCGCGCGGGCCGCGGACCGGGACGCCGAGGAGGGGCGACGCTTCCTGAACGCCCTGGCCGAGTACGGAAGGCGTGCCAGGGTGCCTTCGGCGGGAACGGAACGGTGGGCGACACGGGCGACGATGCGCGCGGAGCGGGGGCCGGCCCCTTCCGAAGACGAGAAAACGGAGGAAACCCCTGGTGACACCCCCGGAGAGGCATTGTGACGTGTGTCACATCTAGGGGATGATGTGGTTCCGGTTGTGGGTTGCATGTCCGACATGTCTGTTCACTATGGGTGGTTTCTCCTGGTCAGGGGTGGCGATCTCTTCGGAATTCCGGCCACGCGAGGCGGCTGAGTATGGCTAAATGGTGACTGAACACGGCGAGTGTTCACTGTCATACACATCGTCAACGGTTTCGACCGTTTGGCACCCCCGCCGAACGGTCCTGACGGGAGATTCTCATGCTGAAGAAGGCCTTCGCCGCCACCGCCATCACCGCTGCCGCCGCCGGTGTTCTCTTCGCCGGTTCCCCGGCCATGGCCAACAGTGACGTGTTCACCTCCGGCAACGGCTCGATCCTGGGCGGCAACCAGCTCGTCGCCGACCTGGACGTGCCGATCAACGTCTGCGGCAACTCCATCGCCATCCTGGGCGTCTCCGGCGCCAACTGCATCGACTCCGGCGCCACCGTGAAGAACTGGTAGTAGCCGCGGCGGCTCGGCCCGATCGAACGAACGCCGGTCGGAGACGTCCCGACCGGTCCCTCCGATAGGGGTCCGAGAGCTTTCCGTGTGAGGCGCCATTCCGTGCGAACGGGATGGCGCCTTTCCCGTGTTCGAGCGGAAACGGACCGGCCGTCCACAATCGGGATTGTCGCGGGTCTGGAACCTCGAAAAGCGGTGACGCTGCGCACAGGGACATGAGATGACGTCTCTCCCTTTGTCCGCATCGGAGCCCGAGGAATCGGACACTCAGTGTGAACATGTGTGGATTTCTTGTGATCGATGCAGCTCAAGGCATGTTCTCCGGCGCCGTTCGTCGGTAATTTCTTCCTCGGCGTCACCATGACGTCGAGGAGGAACACCGCGAGTCCGGCGGTCCCCCCGACCGGACGGCTAAGGAGACACGTAGTGCTGAAGAAGACGCTCGCAGTCGGTGCCCTGACCCTCGCTTCCGCCGGGGTCATCCTCTCCGCCACGCCGGCCGCGGCGCACCCTGGAGCCTGGGGCTCCAACGCCAGTGGGAACAACACCTACATCAAGGACTTCGAAGCCGAGAACGAGGGCTGCGGCAACGCCAACGCCGTGCTCGGTAAGTCCCTGGCCTCCTGCTACAACGCAGGGGTGATCATCCAGCACTGACCTCGGACCGGAACCGGAGACCGGGTCGCCTCCCCTTACCCCTGAACGGCGGCCCGGGACCGGTGCCTCCCGAACGCCACCGCGAGGCGGACGGGCGGACCGAGGGACGGAACGGGGGCGGGCTTCGAGCCCGCCCCCGTTCTCGTGTGTCCGGGGGCGGGCCGGCAGGTCACCGGGCCGGGAGGGCTATCGTGTGCTCAGACCACGGCGCGGGAGTCACGGCCGTGCCGGATCAGGGGAGGACACGGAGCACATGGAGACGACACAGGAGCGCCCGGCGCGGCTGCGGATCGGCGTCATCGGGGCCGGTCGTGTCGGTTCCGTCCTCGGCGTCGCCCTGAGCCGGGCCGGACACGAGGTCGTCGCGGCCAGTGCCGTCTCCGAGGAGTCGGTGGCCCGGGTCGAGCGTCGTCTCCCCACCGCGCGGATCCTCGAACCCGCTCGGGTCGTGGAGGCCGCCGATCTCGTCCTGCTGACCGTCCCCGACGACGCCCTCCCCGATCTCGTGGAGGGGCTCGCCGGGACCGGTGTCGACCTGCGCGGCAAGATCCTCGTCCACGCCAGTGGAGCGCACGGCTACGGGATCCTGGCGCCCGCCACCATCGCGGGGGCGCTCCCCCTGGCCCTGCACCCGGCGATGACCTTCACCGGACGCGAAGAGGACGTCGAAAGACTGGCGAACTGCGCCTTCGGGGTCACCTCGCCCGACCAGCTGCGCCCCATCGCCGAGGCCCTCGTGGTCGAGATGGGCGCCGAACCCGTGTGGATCGCCGAGGACAAGCGCACCCTCTACCACGCGGCCCTCGCCGGAGGCGCCAACCATCTGGTCACCCTCGTCGCCGACAGCGCCTCCCTGCTCTCCGCCGCCGGGGTCCCCGAACCCGGAAGAGTGCTCGCCCCGATGCTGAGCGCGGCCCTGGACAACGCCCTGCGCCTGGGCATCCACGGACTCAGCGGCCCGGTGCTGCGCGGCGACGCCGGAACCGTCGCCGGCCACATCGAGCAGCTACGGGAGAACGCGCCCGAGAGCGTGGCGAGCTACGTCGAACTCGCCCGGCTCACCGCGGACCTCGCCATCAACGCGGGGCTGCTCAAGCCCGAGGACGCCGCGCGTCTGCTCGACGTCCTGCGGCGCTGAACCGGGGCATCCGACCCACGCGCGCCGAACACGCGCGATCGCAGAACACCATCACGGAGAGACCGATGACCGACGCCACGCCGCAGCGGCCCACCACCGAGGGCCCCCTCGTCGCGCGTACCCCGGCGGAGCTGCGCCGGGCGCTCGACGGCCGGGGTCGGACGGCCCTGGTCCCCACCATGGGAGCCCTGCACGGAGGGCACCGGACCCTCATGCGTCTGGCCCGGGAGAAGGCCGACACCGTGGTGGTCAGTGTCTTCGTCAACCCGCTCCAGTTCGGTCCGGGCGAGGACCTGGACCGTTACCCGCGCGACCTGCCGGCCGACCTCGCCGTCTGTGGCGAGGAGGGGGTCGACGTGGTCTTCGCCCCCGAGGTCGAGACCATGTACCCCGCCGAGCAGATGGTCACCGTCGACGCCGGCCCCATGGGGGAACGTCTGGAAGGCGCCTCGCGTCCCGGGCACTTCACCGGCGTGCTCACGGTGGTCACCAAACTCTTCCAGCTGGTCCGCCCCGACCTGGCGGTCTTCGGCGAGAAGGACGCCCAACAGATCGCCCTGGTCCGCCGCATGGTCGTCGATCTGAACCTGCCGGTGGAGATCGTGGGCGCGCCCACCCTGCGCGACCCCGACGGCCTGGCCTCCTCCAGCCGCAACGTCTACCTCGACGACGCCGAGCGCGCGAGCGCCCTGTCGCTCTCCCGGGCCCTGCGCGCCGGGGCGGACGCGGCCGACGCGGGGGCCGACGCGGTACGCGCCGCCGCCCGGGCCGTCCTCGACGAGGCGTCCCGCGCCACACCCTCGGTGGAACCCGACTACCTCGCCCTGGTGGACCCCGCCACCTTCGCCGAGGCGCCCGCCGACCACAGGGGGGCCGCCGTCTTGGCCGTCGCCGCCCGTGTGGGGGCGACCCGACTCATCGACAACGTGTCGGTGACCCTGTAGCAGTGCGGTTCCCGGGGCCCGTCCCCGGACCCGGACGTCGACGGGACGCCCGGACGAACCCTCCGATCGAGGTTCCCGGTGGTCACCCCTCCCGGACCTTCGGCGGTGACGCGCGAAAGAGACCCCGGATGAGTTCTGACAGACAGACCCGCCTCCCCGCCCCCGAACCCGGATGGGCCCTCCACACCGACGTGGTGGTGGTCGGTTCGGGCATCGCGGGCCTGAGCACCGCGCTGCGCTACGTCCAACGCACCGACACGGGCCGCGTCGTCCTGGTCACCAAGGATCGGCTGTCCACCGGCTCCACCGCCTACGCCCAAGGCGGGATCGCCGCCGCCATGGCGCCCGAGGACGGTCCGGTCGCCCACATGGTAGACACGCACATGGCCGGGGCGGGGATGTGCGACCCGCTCGCGGTCAACCTCCTGGCCACCGAGGGCCCGGACGCCCTGCGCTGGCTCATCGGCGTGGGCGCCGAGTTCGACCGTGACGACGACGGGGACCTCTCCCTGACCCGTGAGGGCGGCCACCGCGCCGATCGGGTCGCTCACGCGGGCGGCGACGCCACCGGGGCCGAGATCCAGCGTGCCCTCGTCCACGCGGTCCGTGAGGAGCAGCGGATCGAGATCGTCGAGCGCGCCCTGGCCCTGGACACGCTCAGGGACCCCGATACCGGCCGGGTCCAAGGGGTCACCCTGCACGTCATGGGCGAGGGCGAACGCGACGGTGTGGGTTCGGTCCTGGCCTCCGAGGTGGTCCTGGCCACCGGTGGCATGGGCCAGATCTTCGCCGCCACCACCAACCCTCCCGTGTCCACCGGAGACGGTCCGGCCCTGGCGGCCCGCGCCGGAGCCCGCCTGCGCGACCTCGAGTTCATCCAGTTCCACCCCACCGTGCTGTGGCTCGGAGCGGAGGCGCGCGGTCGTCAGCCCCTCATCTCCGAGGCGCTGCGCGGTGAGGGTGCCTACCTGGTCGACGGTGAGGGTCGTCGGATCATGCGGGGCGTGCACGAACTCGCCGACCTCGCCCCTCGTGACGTGGTGGCCCGCACCATCGCCCGGGTGATGGCGGAGCAGAACACCGACCACGTCTACCTGGAGACCCGTCACTTCGGTCGGGTCACTTGGGAACGGCGCTTCCCCACGATCCTCGCCTCCTGCCGGGCCCACGACATCGACCCCCTGACCGAGGCGATCCCGGTCGCCCCCGCGGCCCACTACGCCTCCGGAGGCGTGGAGGTGGACGTCGACGGACGCACCGGCGTTCCCGGCCTGTCCGCCGTGGGCGAGGTCGCCCGGACCGGTGTGCACGGGGCCAACCGCCTGGCCTCCAACTCCCTCCTGGAGGGGCTGGTGTACGCCGACCGGATCGCGGCCCGCCTCGCCACCGAGCCCGGCGCCGTTCCGACCTCGGCCGTCACGACCGGGTCCACCGTCACACTGGCCTCGCCCTCGCTGGCACCCCGTGTCAGAACCCTGATGTCCCGGCACGCCGGGGTCCTGCGCGATGGGGGAGGGCTGCGGACCCTGGTCGACGAACTGGAGGCCCTCGCGGTGGAGCCGGGGCCGGCCGTCCCCGACACGGCCGCCTGGGAGACCACCAACCTGCTCACCGTGGCCCGCCTCGTGGCCGCGGCCGCCCTGGGGCGTGAGGAGAGCCGGGGATCCCACCAGCGCTCCGACGCGCCCGAACCCCGACCAGGGTCGCGTACGCGACCCGTGATCGTCCGACTGGAAGAAGGGGACATCACCGTGACCACCGACGAGGAGCGGCGACCCTCGCTCCCGGCCTCCCTCGTGGCCGAACTCGACTCCATCTCCCTTCCGCTCGCCGGACCGGCCCCCGACCCGGGGGCCCGATCCGAGTTCACACTGCCCTGGACGGCCCCGCACGAGTCCCACGTGGACACCGTCCTGCGCGCCTTGGGCGAGGATCTCACCGCCGGCCCGCGCATCGACGTCACGACCGTGGCCACCATCCCCGCCGACCAGGTCCGCACCGCGAAGGTGGTGGCGCGCGCCGACGGCACGATCAGCGGGCTTCCTCTGGCCGAGCTGGTGTTCTGGCTGGTCGCCGAGGGGGCCCTGGAGGTCACCCGGGAGGTGGCCGACGGTGACACGGTCGCGCGCGGCGACGTCCTCATGAGCGTCACCGCCCGCAGCCGCGACCTGCTCACGGCGGAGCGCACCGCCCTCAACCTGCTCACCCACATGTCCGGCATCGCCACCGCCACCCGCGCCTGGGTCGACGCGGTCGCCGGCACCGGTGCCCGGATCCGCGACAGCCGCAAGACCACGCCGGGCCTGCGCGCCCTGGACAAGTACGCCGTGCGCTGCGGAGGCGGGGTCAACCACCGCTACTGCCTCTCCGACGCGGGTCTGATCAAGGACAACCACGTGGTCGCCGCCGGAGGGGTGGGCGCGGCCGTCCGTGCCATCCGCGAGCGCTTCCCCGGGCTTCCGCTGGAGGTCGAGGTGGACCGGATCGACCAGATCGAGGAGGCGTTGGCGGAGGGGGCCGAGGAGATCCTGTTGGACAACCTCCCAGCGGACCGGCTGAAGGAGGCGGTCGCCCTGGTCGACGGCCGGGCACGACTGGAGTCCAGCGGTGGACTCACCCTCGACGTGGCCGCGGAGGTGGCCGCCACCGGTGTCGACTATCTGGCGGTCGGGGCCCTGACCCACTCCAGCCCCGCGCTGGATATCGCGCTCGATCTGTTCTGAAGGCCCTACGTGGTGGAAGATTCCTTGGGTAGGCACCACGACGACCAAGGATGAGGCCCCCAGAATGCTGCTCGCGATCGATGTCGGCAACTCCGAGACGGTGCTCGGGCTTTTCGACTCCGACGATCTTCTCGAACACTGGAGGGTGGGGACCGACACCAGGCGTACCGCGGACGAGTGGGCCGTGGTGTTGCGCGGGCTCATCGGCGGTAGTGCCCTGAGCGACCTGGGGGAGGTCGACGGCATCGCCATGTGCTGCTCGGTCCCCTCCGTCCAGCACGAGATGCGGGAGATGTTCCGCAGGCACTTCGGAGACCTGCCCGCTGTGATCGTCGAACCGGGGGTGAAGACCGGGGTGCCGATCCGTATGGACAACCCCAAGGAGGTGGGCAGCGACCGGATCATCAACGCGTTGGCCGCCGATCACCTCTATGGCGGCCCCAGCGTGGTGGTGGACTTCGGGACCGCGACCACCTTCGACGCGGTCAGCGCCAAGGGCGAGTACGTGGGCGGGGCCATCGCCCCGGGCATCGACATCTCCGTGGACGCCCTGTCCCGGAGGGGCGCCCAGCTGCACATGGTGGAGATCGTCAGGCCGCGCGCGGCGATCGCCAAGAACACGACGGAGGCCCTCCGGTCCGGGATCGTCTTCGGTTTCGCCGGACAGGTCGACGGCATCGTGGACCGGATGGTCTCCGAGCTCACCGACAACCCCGACGAGGTCACGGTCGTCGCGACCGGCGGTCTCGCGGGCACGGTGATCGGCGAATGCGAGACCGTCGACGTCCACGAACCCTGGCTCACGCTCACGGGGCTGCGCCTGGTCTTCGAACGCAACGTCGGCTGACCCGCCCGATGGTCCGGCCCCGCACGTCCTCGGACACCGCGGGGTCGGACCGGGCCCCGCCGTCTCCGTTCGGCCGGGGTGCCCGACGCCGGTAGGATCGTGGCCGTGAATGACGCGCACGACGACACCTACGACGACCTGCCCGAACAGATGCGGGTCCGGCGACAGAAACTGGACCGTCTCCGGGAGGAGGGCATCGACCCCTTTCCCGTGAACTTCCCGCGGACCGCGTCGATCGGTCCCGTGCGCGACGAACACGAGGGCCTGGAGCCCGATACCCACACCGGGGACAAGGTCGCCATCGCCGGCCGTGTGATGCTCTACCGCACCGGTGGCAAGCTGTGCTTCGCCACCCTGCGCGACGAGACCGGGGACGTGCAGATCATGCTGTCCCTGGACCAGATCGGCAAGGAGCGTCTCGACGCCTGGAAGGCCGACGTCGACCTCGGCGACCACGTGGGTGTGGAGGGCGAGGTCATCACCTCGCGCCGCGGAGAGCTGTCCATCCTGGTGAGCTCCTGGACGCTCACGGCCAAGTGCCTGCGTCCGCTCCCGGAGAAGCACAAGGGTCTCACCGACCCCGAGGCCCGGGTCCGGCAGCGCTACGTCGACCTGATCGTCAACCCCGAGTCGCAGCAGATGGTGCGCCGTCGTTCGGCCGCCATCCGGGCGATCCGCGAGGGGCTGAGCGACCGCGACTTCATCGAGGTGGAGACCCCGATGCTGATGCGGGTGCACGGTGGCGCCACGGCGCGTCCGTTCACCACCCACATCAACGCCTACGACATGGACCTGTACCTGCGCATCGCGCCGGAGCTGTCGCTCAAGCGGCTGGTCGTGGGTGGGCTGGAGAAGGTCTTCGAGATCAACCGGAACTTCCGGAACGAGGGCGCGGACTCCACGCACAACCCCGAGTTCACGATGCTGGAGTTCTACCAGGCCTACGCCGACTACAACGTCATGGCGGACGTGACCCGCGAACTCATCCAGAACGCGGCGCTCGCCGCCTTCGGCACCACCATGGTCGAGCGCGACGGTCGGACCTATGACCTGGGCGGCGAATGGCCGCGGATCACCCTCTACGGAGCTGTGTCCGAAGCGGTCGGCGCCGAGGTCACCCCGCGTACGCCGATCGAGGAGGTCCGGCGGCTGGCCGAGGCCCGCGATGTGGAGTTCGACCCGGCCTGGGGTCAGGGCAAGCTGGTCGAGCACATCTTCGAGGAGCTGGTGGAGCACACGCTGATCCAGCCCACCTTCGTGTGCGACTACCCGCTGGAGACGAGCCCCCTCACCCGTCAGCACCGCGAGGACCCGCTGCTCACCGAGAAGTGGGACCTCATCGGCTTCGGGATGGAGCTGGGCACGGGCTACTCGGAGCTGGTCGACCCGGTCGAGCAGCGCCGTCGCCTCACCGAACAGTCGCTGATGGCGGCCGAGGGCGACCCCGAGGCGATGCAGCTCGACGAGGACTTCCTGCGGGCCCTGGAGTACGGAATGCCGCCGACCGGTGGTGTGGGCGTCGGTATCGACCGTCTGCTCATGGCCTTCACCGGAAAGAACATTCGGGAGACCGTTCTCTTCCCGATCGTGAAGCCCTCCGGGGAGTGACCGAGAACGTCCGTCCGCTTTCGGGCGAACGGATGCGAAGCGGATCCCCATAGGGGAGGACCGAAAGACCCGGAAGGGGCCGTCGCGTCATAGACGCGGTGGCCCCTTCCATATACCGATCCCCTCCCGCCCCATGGTGTGGGGCACGCGATATGGCTCACCTTTCGGCCATGTGGAGCGAACTCCGGGCCAGAACGTGATGGCCTCTCGGACAGAGAGGACTTTTTCCGTTCTTCCCGTTCGGGTGAGGAAGAGGTCTCTCGGGGGATATCGTTCACGCAGGTCAGGAGGGAAAGGCCGCAACGCCTTCCACGACTTTATGGCCCAGTGTCTCCGGGTGATCACCCATGGTGATTTATTGGGCCTTGACGGTATCATCCGAGCCGCCTAGCGTGCTGAGAGCGGGCTTTGGTCCGCGAGTTCGCCGAAGTGGATCGAGAACAACGGTGAGCAAGGGGTCGGGTCGAGAACGGTCCTCCGGCCCCCGCGCACGAGCCGACGGCGTGATCTGTCCGTCCCAGATCACAGAGCCGAGGCCGTGCGACCCGTGCTCTCCGAACCGACCTCCACCCCTGTGCCAGAGGGGTTCGCGAGGGTCGCTCGGAATGGCCGGGGCTCACCACGCGCCGACAGCCGGTCGGTCGCGCGCTTCGGTGACGAGTCGATGTTCCGCACTCACATGGATGAGGGAGGACGGAGTGGAACAGGCCACACTCGTACGACGTACCGTTGAGGAGCAGGGTCTCACGCGGGAGACCAGGGAGAACGTGGTTCCCCTGGCCAGGCGGGAGAGCGCCCTCGGGGGTTCCTACACCCCGGTCGAGCTGAGCCACGAGGAGCTGGAACTGCTCGCCGAGATCGCCACCGGTGTCACCACCGAAGTGGCCGCTCGGCACCTCGAACTCAGTGCCCGGACCCTGCGCCGTCGCATTCGCAACATCTGCGATGTGCTCGGGGTGAACACACCGATCGAGGCGGTCGTCTGGGCCGCCCGCCGCCAGCTCATCTGAGCCGGGCCCGTCCGAGGGGACGGGCGAGACCACGGGCATACCGGGCCGACACGTCACGAGTCCCGCATACCGGAGGAAGAGCGTTCCGGTCAGGGTTCGAGTGGGCGTAGTCTGGTCCGGCTATGCCCGTTCGTCATGTTCGGGTACGTCGGGCGCGCACGCCCGACGTCACCCACATCCGCCGTCTCGTCGACACCTACTCCGTGGACCGACGCGTGCTCTCCAAGAGCACGGTCAACCTCTATGAGGACATCCAGGAGTTCTGGGTGGCCGAGGCGGAGATCGTGCCCGAGACCCCCGAAGGGGCACCGGTGGGGGAGGCCGTGCGCTCCGTGGTCGGCTGCGGCGCTCTGCACGTTCTCTGGGAGGACCTGGCCGAGGTGCGGACCGTGGCGGTGGATCCCTCGCTCCGCGGTTTCGGGGTCGGTCACCGTATCGTCACCGCCCTGCTCGACACGGCGCGGGAGTTGGGTGTTCGTCGAGTGTTCTGTCTGACGTTCGAGACGGGATTCTTCGCACGGCACGGCTTTGCCCCGATCCAGGGAACACCGGTCTCCTTCCGTGTCTACGAGGAACTCCTCCGTTCTTATGACGAGGGTGTGGCGGAATTCCTCGACCTGGAACGGGTCAAACCCAACACGCTCGGGAACACCCGGATGCTCCTACACCTCGACGTCGAGTCCCGAGGTGTCTCGAAGTAAAGCTTTTAGGGTACGGATAGGTCCTCCTTCCCATACGTCCCAACGCTTCCGGGAGGCTCTCCCGAGAGGAAGGACGCTTAAGTGCACCGCGTGGTATGGGGGCGGAAGAGGACGGGTAATGTGTACCTGCGTCCAACGGGGGCGGCCGGTTCGCCGAGAGTCGATGAGGCGGTACGGTGCCCGCGTTTTCCGGATCTGCCGAGTGGCCGTCCTCAGCCCGAGTCGGCGATCCGGTACGGGGGTGGAACGGACGATCGGACATTGCTCTCTCCCGGGCTTTGCCGGGGGTCTTCGGTACGTCCGGTGTCAAACCGGGGGCAAACGATGTCTATGATGTCTGGTATGCGTTTGTCCGGATGCCCGGTGCGCGCCATCCCCCAGGAGTGACCCGACACTGAGTCGGGTATTTGCTGCAATAAGTAACAACCAGGAAGGGTGGGCCGCTTCGATGGGCGACTTTTTGTCATCGGTGCTTCCTCCTGGGCTGATCGACGTATTGTCCGCGCTCATCCCACCGGTGGTTGTCGCGACCGTGTTCTGTACCTTCGTCATCAAGCTGCTCCGTAAGGAGATGGCTCCGAGACGTATGGACGGCAGCCTGGTCAGCGAGGGCGCGGCCGGTGGCGGTTTCGTGGTGGACAAGGGCGAGACCGGGGTCGACGAGACCGTGGTGACGAACAAGACGTCGATGGTCCAAGGCGAAGAACGAGCCGATTCCGACGGCCGTTAGATACGGTGCCGGCCCGAACCGGTACCGAGACCCCTGATACAGGGGATGCACGCGTGTGCGGGCGGACTCGATGCCCCGCGCGTCTTCGGTGACCCGGAATCCCATCGGGCCGGCCTCTCGCGATTTCTGACGCGCCGGGAATTGTCTTCCGCGTTCTCGCGAGATAGCTTTATATTCAGGTGTGGAGACACCGCTCTTCTGAAAGGTTTGATTCCATGGCACAGAAGGTCCAGGTTTTCCTGGTAGACGACCTCGACGGTGGCGAGGCCGAGGAGACGGTGACGTTCGGTCTCGATGGATCGACGTACGAAATCGACCTCAGCGCGGATAATGCCGCCAAGCTCCGTGAGGCCCTTACTCCGTTCGTCGAGGCTTCTCGCAAGGCCCCGTCGAAGCAGGGTCGTGGTGGCGCCCGGCGCGGAAGCCGGAATGCCCCCAGCCGTGAGCGCAGCGCGGAGATTCGCGCCTGGGCGAAGGCCGCGGGCAAGCCCGTCAATGAGCGCGGGCGTATCCCCGCCGCCATCGTCGCTGAATACGAGGCCATCAAGGGTTAGGTTCGTCACCGCCCTCGGTCGCCGGAATAACGCCGGCACTCGAACCGATTTCGTTCCGACCACGCCGACGTTCGTACCCGAACATCCCGAAGGCCCTCCCGAGCGGAGGAGGCCTCGACACACCGGATGTAGGGGTTAACGGGGGATGCGGGGTTCCGGAGAATCGGGCGAGGAGTCCGGTCGGGGAGCGCCAAGCCGGTGCGGAGACCGTTCGTTGGAGGACACCCGCGAGACGGGCACGCGGTTCCCGCTCCTGTTTGGCCCGAACCCGAACCGACCGGGCCCTCGAGATGTCGACATCGGTGTGATCCGACCCTCCGTCGCGGGTCGTCGCATCCGAACTCCGGTGGTCGACGATGACCCTTCGGTCGATGTGGCTTTTTCGCTCGAACAACAACACGCCTTCGGCTTGTTCGCTAAGAGCCGATAATGGGGCTTACGCACGTGCGGCCCGGGCACTCTCGTGATGGATGGGAGGCCCGGGCCGTTCGCCTTCGGCGTACAGGGAAATCTGACGCGCCAATTGGTAGTTGGATGTTGGGTGAACGCCCTATCGTCGGGGAAAGTCTCTGGCACGGACGGCTGCGGTCGGCCGTACGGAGATGTTCGTCCCCACCGGCCCCGGTCGGTGAGGACGGGCGGGTGCGACAGTGCTCCCCGGGGCGGTTATCCCTGTGGGGCCTATATGCGGAAGAGTTGGGTCGGAATGAACCGTCCCTGCCTGACCGCTCTGTAGAGGAGCGACGAGACATGTTCGAGAGGTTTACCGACCGCGCGCGGCGAGTGGTGGTTCTGGCCCAGGAAGAGGCCAGGATGCTCAACCACAACTGCATCGGTACGGAGCACATCCTGCTCGGCCTCATCCACGAGGGTGAGGGTGTCGCCGCCAAGGCCCTGGAGAGTCTTGGTATCAGCCTCGAAGCGGTTCGGCAGCAGGTCGAGGAGATCATCGGCCAGGGCCAGCAGGCTCCGTCGGGGCACATTCCCTTCACCCCGCGGGCCAAGAAGGTCCTTGAGCTGTCGCTGCGCGAGGCGTTGCAGCTCGGCCACAACTACATCGGTACCGAGCACATCCTGCTGGGCCTGATCCGCGAGGGCGAGGGCGTCGCCGCCCAGGTCCTCGTCAAGCTGGGCGCCGACCTCAACCGGGTCCGCCAGCAGGTCATCCAGCTGCTGCACGGCTACCAGGGCAAGGAGCCGCAGGCCACCGGCGCCTCCTCCGAGTCCACCCCTTCCACTTCGCTGGTGCTGGACCAGTTCGGCCGCAACCTGACGCAGGCCGCGCGTGAGTCCAAGCTCGACCCTGTCATCGGTCGTGACAAGGAGATCGAGCGGGTCATGCAGGTCCTGTCCCGCAGGACCAAGAACAACCCGGTCCTTATCGGTGAGCCCGGCGTCGGTAAGACCGCCGTCGTCGAGGGCCTCGCGCAGAAGATCGTCAAGGGTGAGATCCCCGAGACCCTCAAGGACAAGCAGCTCTACACGCTGGACCTCGGTGCCCTGGTCGCGGGCAGCCGCTACCGCGGTGACTTCGAGGAGCGCCTCAAGAAGGTCCTCAAGGAGATCCGCACCCGCGGCGACATCATCCTCTTCATCGACGAGCTGCACACGCTGGTCGGAGCGGGCGCGGCGGAAGGTGCCATAGACGCCGCCTCCATCCTGAAGCCCATGCTGGCCCGGGGTGAGCTCCAGACCATCGGCGCCACCACGCTCGACGAGTACCGCAAGTACCTGGAGAAGGACGCCGCGCTGGAGCGCCGCTTCCAGCCGATCCAGGTGGACGAGCCGACGATCACGCACGCCATCGAGATCCTCAAGGGTCTGCGCGACCGTTACGAGGCCCACCACCGCGTCTCGATCACCGACAGCGCCCTCGTCGCCGCCGCGCAGCTCGCGGACCGCTACATCAGCGACCGCTTCCTGCCCGACAAGGCCATCGACCTCATCGACGAGGCCGGTTCGCGGATGCGCATCCGTCGGATGACCGCGCCGCCGGACCTGCGCGAGTTCGACGACAAGATCGCCAAGGTGCGCCGGGACAAGGAATCGGCCATCGACGAGCAGGACTTCGAGAAGGCCGCGTCCCTGCGCGACGACGAGAAGCAGCTGCTCAACAAGAAGGCGCAGCGGGAGAAGGAGTGGAAGGCCGGCGACATGGACGTCGTCGCCGAGGTCGACGAGGAGCTCATCGCCGAGGTCCTGGCCGCCTCCACCGGTATCCCGGTCTTCAAGCTGACCGAGGAGGAGAGCTCCCGCCTGCTGCGCATGGAGGACGAGCTCCACCGTCGGGTCATCGGCCAGGAGGACGCCATCAAGGCGCTCTCGCAGGCCATCCGCCGTACCCGCGCCGGTCTGAAGGACCCCAAGCGTCCCGGTGGCTCGTTCATCTTCGCCGGTCCGTCCGGTGTGGGTAAGACCGAGCTGTCCAAGACCCTCGCGGAGTTCCTCTTCGGGGACGAGGACGCGCTGATCCAGCTCGACATGTCCGAGTTCATGGAGAAGCACACCGTCTCGCGTCTGTTCGGTTCGCCTCCCGGCTACGTCGGCTACGAAGAGGGCGGCCAGCTCACCGAGAAGGTGCGCCGCAAGCCGTTCTCCGTGGTCCTCTTCGACGAGATCGAGAAGGCCCACAACGACATCTTCAACTCGCTCCTGCAGGTGCTGGAGGAGGGTCGTCTCACCGACGCCCAGGGTCGCAACGTCGACTTCAAGAACACGGTCATCATCATGACGACCAACCTGGGTACGCGGGACATCTCCAAGGGCGTGGCCATGGGCTTCGCCAAGGAGGACGACGCCAACACCAACTACGAGCGGATGAAGGCCAAGGTCAGCGAGGAGCTCAAGACCAACTTCCGGCCCGAGTTCCTCAACCGTGTGGACGACGTCATCGTCTTCCACCAGCTGACGGAGAAGGAGATCTTCCAGATCGTCGACCTGATGATCGCGAACCTGGACAGCAGGCTCAAGGAGAAGGACATGGGCATCGAGCTTCGGCCGAACGCCAAGAAGGTCCTCTCCGAGCGCGGCTTCGACCCGGTTCTGGGCGCGCGGCCGCTGCGTCGCACGATCCAGCGGGAGATCGAGGACCAGCTGTCCGAGAAGATCCTGTTCGGAGACCTCAAGGCCGGCCAGATCGTCGTGATCGACGCCGAGGGCGAGGGCACGGACGCCAAGTTCACCTTCAAGGGTGTTCCGAAGCCCGCCGAGGTGCCGGACACCCCCGAGGTGGAGTCCGCCGCCCAGGGCGAGTGAACATGACGGTGTGACCGCGGGTCCCGCCGAACGAGTCGGGGACGTCCCTTCAAGGGGCGTCCCCGTCGTCGTTCTTCGAACGATTTCCCTGCTAAGGACGGTGGCCCGGGGATAGGGTTCCCCTGTGGCTTACCCCGACGACCCCGGCCAGGGCGGCGAACGCCCCCCTGCGGGGCCCCCTCCCGCGCCCGAGCACGTCCACGGCCCGCCCGCATGGCAGGGGCCGCCACCCGGGTACCCGCCGCGAGGGACGCCGCCCGGATATCCGCCTCAGGGGCCGCCGCCCCGGCGAGGGAGCGCGCTGCCCTGGGTGATCGGTGGTGGAGCCCTGGCCCTGTTCCTCGTGGGCGCCGCCGGGTTCGGACTCTGGGCCTTCACCCGGGGAGGGCTCTCCGAAGGGGGCTCCGCAGGGGTCCTGACCTTCGAGGACCTGTCCAAGGAACACGTCGACATCGGCGAGAAGGTCGACTACGGGCAGCATCCACCGGTCGGTGGAGAGCACTACCCCTTCTGGCAGAACTGCGGCGTGTACGACGAGCCCATCACCGTCGAGGCCGCCGTGCACTCACTCGAACACGGAGCCGTCTGGATCACCCACGACCCGGACCTGGACCCGGCCGACATCGAACGGTTGACCGCCCACCACAGCCCCGGCTCCTACGTGATCGTCAGCCCGATGGAGGACCTGCCCGCACCGGTCGTCGCCTCGGCCTGGGAGGCTCAACTCATGCTCGACGACGCCTCGGACCCCCGTATCGGCACCTTCCTCCGCCAGTACGAACAGAGCCCGAACGCCCCCGAACCCGGGGCGCCGTGCAGCGGGGCCTACGACGGCACCCAGGCCGAGTTCGACGAGCACGGCTTCGACATGGAGGCCATGGAATGAGAAGGGGTCAGGCGGGGAGGGCGTAGCGGCCGTCGTCCAGGGGGTCGACCAGGCCGTCGGAGACCAGGGCGTCCAGGGCCCGCTCACGCTGGATGTGGTCGTCCCAGACGGCGTCCAGCGCGGACTTGACCACCGGCTCGCGTGAATCGCGCAGGACCGCCAGCAGCTTTCCCCGGACCTGACGGTCGGTGCCCGCGTAGATCTGTCCTCGACGCGGCGGGCCGTCGTGCGGCGGCTTGCCCGCGATCCGCCAGGCGCACTGTCCGGCGATCGGACAGTCCACGCAGCGCGGGGACCGGGCGGTGCACACCAGGGCGCCCAGTTCCATCACGGCCACGCCCCAACGGGCCGCCACGGACGGCTCCGAGGGCAGCAGGGACTCGGCCAGCGCGGTCTCCGCCTTCGTCTGGGTTTTCGGTGGGTACTCGATTCCGGTTTCGGCACGGGCTAGAACACGACGCACGTTCGTGTCCAAAATGGCGTGCCGTTGTCCGAAGGCGAAACTCGCCACCGCCGCCGCCGTGTAGGCGCCGATTCCGGGGAGTGACAGAAGGGTCGCGTGATCGTCCGGAACCTCGCCGCCGTGTTCCTCGGTGATGGCGACGGCGCAGGCGTGCAGACGGAGGGCCCTGCGGGGGTAGCCCAGCCGGTTCCACATGCGGACCGCCTCGCCGGAGGGCTCTTCGGCCAGGTGGGCGGGGGTGGGCCAGCGTTCCATCCAGGCCTGCCACGCGGGCAGCACCCGTACGACGGGGGTCTGCTGGAGCATGATCTCGCTGACCAGGATGGACCAGGGCGAGGCGTCCGGGTGACGCCAGGGAAGGTCTCGGGCGTTGGTCTCGTACCACGCCAGAACCGCGGTGCTGTAAGGGTTATCGCTCATCTTTAACGGGAATCCGGCGGGTTGAGTAGGTAGGTGGCGCGCAAAACCGCAATACTACGGCCCATGGCGTCAAGTACCGGACACCCCGCACCTGTCAGCAAGGACATCTACTGGAGGCGACGGGCCTTCGTCATGATCGGGGTGCTGCTGGTGCTCGCGTTGATCGCGTACGCCTGTAGGCCTTCGGACGGGGCGAGCGAGACGAGTTCCAACCAGGCCGCCATCGAAGACCCCTCGGCCTCTCCCAGTGTGCCCGAGGAAGAACCCTCGGAGGACCCGTCCGAGGAACCGGAGGAGGAGCCCTCCGCTTCCGCCTCCCCGTCCGAGGAGCCCTCGGAGGGCGCCGGGAAGGACGATGACGAGGAGAAGGCGGAGGACGAGGAGTCCGAAGAGTCCGGAGAGGCCGCGGCCCCGAAGAGCCCCGAGGACGCCTGCCGACCGCAGGACGTGGTGGTCACCTTCGACTTCGCCGAGAAGGACCGGGACACCTACGGGGGCGGCGCCGGCCCCGGCTTCAAGGTGACCGTGGTCAACATCGCCGAGCAGACCTGCACCGTGGACGTGGGCCCGGAGGCGGTCGAGCTGATCATCCACTCCGGGAACGACAGGATCTTCTCGACGGCCGACTGCGCCGAGGGCAAGCGGGAGAAGCAGCAGCTCACCCAGGGGCGTCCGTACGAGTACACCCTGGACTGGGAGCGGAACCGCTCCTTCACCGACTGCCGCGACTCGTCGGCCAAGGCCCAACCGGGTTGGTACAAGGCGAACCTGAAGGGCGACCACGTCGGCAACGTCGACCAGCTGGTCTTCCAGCTTCAGTGAGGAAAAAGCGTCGAATCAGGGAAATGCCACGACTCTTCGTCATCACTTCACTACTATTAGTGGTGAATCTGGTGTCGTCGATGTTGGAGTGAACCCATGAGGACTGCCCTCACCCTTGCTGCGGCCGCCGCCCTGGCCCTCTCCCTGACCGCTCCCGCGCAGGCGGAGACCACCCGGTACTCGCTCACCGTGCAGGGCGCCCCGGAACAGCAGGGGGACGGAGCCATCGGCTGGGCCCGGTCCATGGAGCTGGAGTGCGGTCCGGCCGGCGGCGGGCACCCCCGGGCCGACGAGGCCTGTGAGCTGATCGAGGCGGCCGGCGGGTCGATCGCCGACGTCCAGGCCGTCCGGGACGGCGCCTGCACGATGATCCACCGGCCGGTCACCGCGATCGCGGTCGACGGTGACGGGGAGCGCTACGAGGAGACCTTCGGCAACGACTGCCTCCTCTCGATGGCCAAGGGCGCCATCTTCGACTTCTAGACGGTCGTGGGGCCGAAGAGGAGATCCTCTTCGGCCCCACGCGTCATGAGCGCCGACGGCGTTTGGCCACCCAGGTCAGGGCCTCGATCAGCTCCTCCACCTCATGGGTGCGGATGCCGGGGATCGGATCGCCGAAGTTCTTGGGCACGACCGCGTCGGTGAAGCCCAGCCGCTGGGCCTCGGCGACCCGGCGGCGGACCCCGTTGACCGCGCGTACGTCCCCGGCGAGCCCCACCTCGCCGACGGCGATGAAGCCGCTCGGGAGCGCGACGTCGTTGTTGGAGCTGCCCGCCGCGATGGCCAGGGCCAGATCGACCGCGGGTTCGCCCAAACGGACGCCGCCCACGGTGGACGCGTACACGTCCATGTTGGCCAGTTTCATGCCGGTGCGCTTCTCCAGGACGGCCAGGATCATGTTCACCCGTGAGGTGTCCAGTCCGGAGGTGGCCCGTCGAGGGGCGGGCAACGGGGTAGGGGCGACCAGTGCCTGGACCTCGGTGATGAGGGGACGCCGTCCCTCCAGGGTGACGGTGACGCAGGTGCCCGGGACCGGGTCGGTGCGTTCGGTGAGGAACAGTCCACTGGGATCGGGAAGGCCCTCGATGCCCTTGTCGGTGAGCTCGAAGACGCCGATCTCGTCGGTGGGACCGTACCGGTTCTTGACCGCGCGCAGCAGACGCAGCTGGGAGTGGCGCTCGCCCTCGAAGTGCAGCACCACGTCCACCAGGTGTTCCAGGAGCCGGGGGCCCGCGATGGAACCGTCCTTGGTGACGTGGCCGACCAGCACGGTCGCGATGCCGCGCTCCTTGGCGATCTGGATGAGGGCGCCGGTGACCTGGCGGATCTGGGTCACGCCGCCGGGGACCCCGGTGGCCTCGGGGGAGACCATGGTCTGGACCGAGTCCACGATGAGCAGGTCGGGGGAGACCGCGTCCACGTGGGAGGCCAGGGTGGCGACGGAGGTCTCCGCGGCCAGATACAGGCGATCGGAGAGCGCCCCGAGACGTTCGGCCCGCAGACGCACCTGTCCGGCGGACTCCTCGCCGGTGATGTAGAGGACGGAGGCGTTGGCCGCGCGCATGGCGGCGACCTCCAGGAGGAGGGTCGACTTGCCGACTCCGGGCTCTCCGGCCAGCAGCACCACGCCGCCGGGAACGGCGCCTCCGCCCAGGACCCGGTCGAGCTCGTCGACCCCGGTGGGGACCGCGGCCGCGCTCTCCACACTGATCTCGGTGATGGGGCGGGCCCGGGCGGTGACGGGGGCCGGAGCGACGGCGGTCGGCGCGGGGGCTCCGGCCTCCTCGACGGTGCCCCAGGACTGACATTCACCGCAGCGGCCCACCCACTTGAGAGTGCTCCATCCGCACTCGACACACCGGAACGAGGTCTTCGCTGCTTTTGCCATGGTCGCAACGCTAACGGGTGTCGGGGACAGCCTCGGCTGGAGGTGAAGGGCGCCGAAGGACATAAGAAAGTTACCTACGAGTTAGCCCGTAGGTTTCGTAGCTCGTGTTAGAGAATGTGTGGGGAGTCACTCCCCAGGCGGTTCTGACGACTCCCATGCCCCCGCTCCTTGAGAGAGGAAGACCCTCGTGTCCCGCTCACACGAATCCCCCGTCCCCCACTCACACGAATCCCCCGTCCCCCACCGTTCCCCCCTTCCGCGCCGGCGCGGACTGTCGCGTCTGATGGCCTCGGTCGCGATCGCGGCCCTCGGCGTGACCCTGGCCTCGGCCCCGGTCGCCGCCGAAGAGGTCGAGGCGGCCGAATTCACCAGTTACGTCGCCATCGGTGACTCCTTCACCGCCGGCCCCATGGTCCAGGCTCAGGCGCAGATGCCCCTCCTGGGCTGCATGCAGTCCTCCGTCAACTACCCCAAGCGGCTGGCCGAGGAGCTGGGGATCGACGACATCACCGACGTCAGCTGCTCGGGCGCGGTGATGAACGACCTCTACGAGAAGCAGTTCGACGACACCGAGCCTCAGCTGGACGCGCTCGGCCCCGAGACCGACCTGGTCACGGTGGGCATCTCCGGCAACGACTTCGGGTTCTCCGAGGTGCTCGTCGAGTGCGCGAAGAGGAGCCTGACCAACCCGCTGGGCAGCCCGTGCTCGGACTACTACGGCGGTGACCTGGACGACCGGATCGACGGTCTGCGCGACGACCTGAACCAGGTCTACGCCGACATCGCCGAGCGCAGCCCGAACGCCACGGTGCTGAGCATCGGCTACCTCCAGATCATGCCGGAGAGCGGTGGTTGCTGGCCGAGCACGCCGATCTCCCGCGGTGACGTGCCCTTCGTGGACCAGGCGCAGATCAGGCTCAACGCGATGATCGCCGAGGTCTCCGAGGCCAACGGCGCGACCTTCGTGGACACCTTCGAGCGCGGCCACGACGTCTGTCAGGGTTCGGACACCCGCTGGGTCGAGGGGCTGATCCCCGAGGACGGCGCTCCGGTGCACCCGAACAACCTGGGCATGGCGGCCACGACGGACTTCATCCGGAGCACCCTCGGGGTGCCCAGTCCGTAGTCGCTCAGTGTGACCGACCCCGATGGACGCCCTGCGGTTGATACTTCTATGACCGCTATGTCCGTCGGGGTCAAGCACTCTTTACCGTCTTTGGAAGCCGATTAGGCTACGGAGAGTGATTCTTCTCGATGTCTGTGTGACGAATGGTGTGTCGGCGTTCGGGAGACCCACGTCACAGGGGCGTGGTCCGCGTCGGCGGATCCAGGAGAGACACATGCGCTCACCCCGACATCACGAGCAAACGCGGGCCTGCCGTCCCACCACGGACCCGGGGCGACAGGCCGAGAACGACCGGAGCCTCCGAGGGGGGACGCGCGCACTCGCGGTCGCCGCCCTCTCCACGGCGCTCCTGGCCACCGGGGCCGCACCGGCACTCGCCCAGAACCTCGCACCCTCCGGGACCGCGGAGGCGCCCGTCCCGGAACGGGTGCACCAGTCCCTCGCCTCCTCCACCGTCGAAAAGGCGATCGACGCCGCCGAGGCCCAGAAGGGCAAGCCCTACGCGTGGGGCGGCACCGGGCCGGGATCCTTCGACTGCTCGGGACTGGTACAGCACGCCTTCAAGGAGGCCGGGGTCGACCTGCCCCGGGTCGCCCAGGACCAGGTCTCCTCCGGCGAGCGGATCGCCTACTCCGAAGCCCGACGTGGAGACCTTCTCTACTGGACCGACGGAAGCGGATACGCCTACCACGTCGCCATCTACCTCGGAGACGACCGCATGATCGACGCGCCCAGGACCGGAGGCTCCATCTCCGAGCGCGAAGTCATGCGCTACAACCTCGCCGGCGGCGTACGCCTCTAGTCGTCTTCTCGCACTCTTCGACGGCCGTTCCCCGTGCACCCGGGCCACGGCCGTCGCCCCTTTTCCCGGGGCGCGCCGACGGCGGGATCACCTCCGCCCGCCACGCCGCGTTCGTCCGGGCGACCGTGCCGGAGAGCGCGAAAGCACATACTCTGGTTCCGTGAGCCCTATCCAGGTCCCAGACGCGCCCGTGGTCCTCTCGACGGCGTCGGTCTACCCGGAGAAGACCCCGGCGGCCTTCGAGATCGCCGCGAAACTGGGGTACGACGGGGTGGAGGTGCTCGTCTCCTCCGACCCGACCAGCCAGGACATCGACCTCCTGCGGCGTCTCTCGGACTATCACCAGATGCCCGTCACCGCGATCCACTCGCCCTGTCTCGTCCTGACCCAGCGGGTCTGGGGACGCGACCCCTGGGGCAAGCTCGTCCGGTCCAAGGAGATGGCGGAGGCCTTGGGCGCCAAGGCGATCGTGGTCCATCCCGCCTTCCGTTGGCAGCGCGAGTACGCCAAGGGGTTCGAGAACGGCATCGCCCGGATGCAGGACGAGACCGACGTGGTCTTCGCGGTCGAGAACATGTACCCGGTCCGGGTCCGCGATCGCGAGGTCGTCCCCTACGCGCCGAGCTGGAACCCCCTCGACCGGGACTATCCGGACGTCACACTCGACCTCTCGCACACCGCGATGTCCGGCTCCGACGCCATGGACATGGCCGCGAGACTGGGGGACCGTCTCTCCCACGTGCACGTCACGGACGGTTTCGGTGGCCAGAACCTGGACGAGCACCTCATCCCCGGGCGGGGCACCCAGCCCGTGGCCGAGCTCCTCGAACATCTGGCCGGGAACGGCTACGAGGGGCAGCTCGTCCTCGAGGTGAGCACGCGCAAGTCTCCCGACCGGCAGACCCGGATGCGGGAGCTGGCCGAGGCCCTGGCCTTCACCCGTCTGCACTTCGCCGGCCCGAAGGAGCCCGAACCGGCGCTGGGCCGTCGTGAACGCATCGCCCTGCTGAGGGATCGCCCCCAGCCTCCGCCACGACGGTTCTCCGTGGACCCGGGCGGGTCGGTCGACGACGAAGGGGACGCCGACGGGGGTCGCCCCTGAGCGAGGGGTGTCCACGGATCGGGACGATCCGCCCGGGCCGGGTGTCGGTGGCGGCTAGCGTGGAGGGATCCGCAGAGAGGACCTCTTCATGATCGCGATCATCGGCGCAGGAAAGATGGGCGAGGCGCTGCTCGCCGGGCTGTTGACCCGGGACCACGCCCCGAAGGACGTTCTGGTCACCGAGCCGCGCGAGGAGCACGCGGCGGAACTGCGCGAGCGCTACGGGGTCGAGACGGTCCCCGCCGCGGACGCGGTCGAACGCGCCGACACCCTCCTGCTGGCGCTCAAGCCTCAGGACATGCTCGCCCTGGTGGACGAGATCGCCCCGCTCCTGTCCGGGCGGAACCTGGTGATCTCGGTGGCGGCGGGGCTGACCACCGCCGTGTTGGAGAGCCACCTGCCCGCGGGGGTGCCCGTGGTGCGAGCGATGCCCAACACCCCCGCACTGATGGGGCAGGGGATGACCGCGGTGGCCGGGGGGGCGCACGCGGAGTCCGCGCACCTGGACCGGGCCGAGGAACTGCTGGGCACGGTCGGAGAGGTGATCCGGGTCGGCGAGCAGCACATGGACACGGTGACCGCCATCTCCGGCAGTGGGCCGGCCTACTTCTACTTCATCGCAGAGACCATGATCGAGGCCGGGGTCGCCATGGGCATGCCCCGCGCCACGGCGCAACGGTTGGTCGACCGGACCATCACCGGGGCGGCCGCGATGCTCGATGGGACCGGGGAGCACCCCGTGGTCCTGCGTGAGGCGGTCACCTCGCCGGGTGGTACCACCGCTGCGGCCCTGCGCGAGTTGGAGAGGCACGGGGTGCGGACCGCGTTCACCGACGCCATCGAGGCGGCCAGGGATCGCAGTCGGGCCCTCTCCGGCAACTGAACCCAGGTAAAGGTGACCCACATCACATAAAGTCTTCTGCCGGATGTGGTCTCCAGGTCACGGTCCCGGCGTCACACGGAGTGCATAAAGTCGGACAGGGTAGGCGGAATCCTCTGCCCCCTCCCACACGTGCCAGAACATCCTCCAACGATTCCGGGACCCCATGAGCAACCCTCACCCTCCATCGGACCCTTCCCGACCGCCCGGTCCGCCCGGGCCCGAAACCCCCCAGGGTGGCCCGGGCGGCCCCCGGAACCAGGGGCCGCCGCCGGGTGGTCCACCCTCTCCACCGGCTCAGGGCGGGACACCGCCCACCGGGTCTCCCATGAGCGGCCCCCCTCCACAGGGAGTTCGGCCCCCCGCCGGTCCGCCTCCGAGTGGAGCCCCCTCCGGTGGGCACCCTCCGGCGGGCCCGCCCCCGGGCACACCTCCCGTCGGAGGTCGGCCTCCGGGCGGCCCGCCGCAGGGCGGTCCGCCCCCCGGAGGTCCCGGGGGGCCGCCTTCCGGCGGACAGCCGCCGATGGGCCCGCCTCCCGCCGGCCGGCCGCCGATGGGAGCGCCCTCCGGCGGTATGAACGCCGGCGGCCCGCCTCCGGGCGGCCCGCCGCCGGGAGGCATGCCCCCCGGCGGGATGATGCCCCCGGGAGGACCGCCGCCCCTGCCCCCGCTCGGTCTGTTCAAGTCCGTCTCCGGCCGCCGGGCCGCCCTGCTCAATCTGTCCGGCGTCGGCGCGGGCTACTTCCACCTGCGCAACCACCTGTTCTTCGGGATCAATCTGGCGGTCACCATCGGGCTGCTGGTGACCGCCGCGCTGCTGGGCGCCGCCGACGACCTGCTCATGTGGGTCCCGATCCTGCTCGGCTGGGTACTGGTCACCGTCGTGCACGGTCTGTTCGCGGGGCGCGCGCACGACCGGCGCCTCATGGCGCGGGGTGAGAGCCCGACGGCCTCTCGCAGGCCGATGATCCTGGCGGCCTGTCTCGTCCTGGCGATGGCGGCCTCGCTCGTCGGCGTGTGGCAGACCGGCGAATGGCGGCTGCGTGTCGCCGACGCCGCCCACGCGAGCGGCGACTGCGACACCGCGATCGCCGGCTACAACTCGGTCGAGACCGCCTTCCAGCTCTCCATGTCCCCGAGCCTGATGGAGCGGTCCCGCGCCGGGGTGGAGGCCTGCGAGCTGCTGCGCCGCGCCCAGTCCGACGTGGCCAACGAGGACTACGACTACGCGTTGGAGTCCTACGGCGACTACTTCGCGCACCGCGCCTCCCGCTGGGAGGACACCGACGGCAGTGTCGCCGAGGTCCACCTCGACTACGCCGCCCAGCTGGCGGCCGAGGCCGACGAGCTCTACAGCGGCGAGGTGACCGAGGAGGTCGAGGCCACCTTCCGTCAGGCCCAGGAGACCTACACCTTCGTCGCCGAGGACTTCTCCGACACCCCCGCCGCCGCGGAGGTCCCCGCCGCGCTGGTCGACCTCTACGACCTCGCCACCGGCGACTACGCGGAGGAGAACTGGTGCGGGGCCTTCGGGCAGATCGGGATGTTCGACGATCTGACCTGGGATTCCGCCCCGGAGGTCGCCGAACGGATCGAGGAGGAGCGTCCCGACGCCGCCCTCAAGTGCGGTTGGGACCAGGTGGACGCCGACGCCTACGACGAGGCCGAGGAGACCGCCGACCTTCTCGCCGCCGAATACCCCGACCACGAGGCCGACGAGGTCGAGGATCTGGTGCGGAACATCGGCGCCGGTCGCGTCGAGGAGAAGATGGACCGCGCGACCCTCCTCGGAGAGAGCGACATCTCGGACTCTCCGCTGGAGACCGGGGGCGGAGACAAGGTCTCCATCCGGTACGTGAACCACACCGCCGAGGAGATGACCTTCCTCTACGTGGGTCCCGACGCGGTGCACGGCGAGGTCACCATCGATCCCTGCGCGGATTGCGACACGTCCTCGCCGCCCTCCTCCACCTCCTGCCTGAACGACGACAACGCCATGGATCTGAGCCTCGACCCGGGCGAGTACCGGATCCTGATCGGTGAGACCGACAACCTGTTGAGCCGTCCCCTGCACGGCACCTTCGAGATGAAGGCCGGGGAGACGTACGCGGACTGCTTCTACCGGGAGTAGTCCCTGACGGGAGCGTCCTCCCGACCCGCCGACCGGGGCCCGCGCGAGTGTTCGCGCGGGCCCCGGGGTTCTGTACAGGGGCGGGTTTGCGTACTGTGTGCTTCGAAGCACGCACACCTGGAACGGGGGTCACCACATGGGAGGGCGCACGTCCTGCTCGCTTCGGGTGGCATGGGACGAAGGACTCACCGCCTACGACTTCGGTCCCCAGCATCCGATGGCGCCGATCCGGGTCGAACTGACCATGGCGCTCAGCCGTTCGCTCGGCGTCTTCGACGGGCCCGGCGTGGACCTCTTGGACATCGAGCCGGCCTCGGACGAACTGCTCTCCCTGGTGCACGACCCCGCCTACATCAAGGCGGTCAAGCGCGCGGGCAGGACCCTGGAGCCCGACGACGCCCACATGCTCGGCACCGCCGACAACCCGGTCTTCCCCGACATGCACGACGCCGCCGCGCTGATCTCCGGAGCCTCCGTGGCCGCGGCCAAGGCCGTGTGGACCGGGCAGAGCGCCCACGCGGCCAATATTGCCGGCGGCCTCCACCACGCCATGCGCGGCAACGCCTGGGGGTTCTGCGTCTATAACGACCCGGCCCTGGCGATCGCGTGGTTGCTGGAGCAGGGTGCCAAGCGCATCGCGTACGTCGACATCGACGTGCACCACGGCGACGGTGTCCAGAACGCCTTCTACAACGACCCCAGGGTGCTCACCATCAGCCTCCACGAGTCCCCGGTGACGCTGTTCCCGGGGACCGGACAGGCGTCGGAGGTCGGTGGACCGGACGCGGAGGGGTACGCCGTCAACGTCGCCCTCCCGGCCGGTACCGGGGACACCGGCTGGCACCGTGCCTTCGAGGCGGTCGTTCCGCCGCTGCTGCACGAGTTCCAGCCCGAGATCCTCGTGACCCAACAGGGATGCGACACCCACGCGCTCGACCCGCTGGCCAACCTCACGCTCAGCGTGGACGGTCAGCGTCGGGCGTACGAGGAGCTGCACAAGCTCGCCCGCAAGACGGCGGGAGGCCGGTGGCTGCTGTTCGGTGGTGGCGGCTACGGGCTGGTCCACGTCGTGCCGCGTGCCTGGACCCATCTGTTGGGCGAGGCGGCCGGAGCCCCCATCGATCCCGATCGGGAGACCCCGCAGGAGTGGCGGGACTTCGTCCGCGAACGCACCGGGGAGCTCGCGCCGTTGTACATGACGGACGGACGCGAGGTCTCCTTCGCCCCCTTCGAGCGTGGATACGATCCGGGCGATCCCATCGACCGGGCCATCCACGCCACGCGCACCGCGATCTTCCCCAACCACGGCATCGACCCCAGCCTCTGAGAGGCCTTCCTCCCACCGTGGAGAAGGTGTTCCGACCTCCCGGATCACGCCACGGTGAAATCTCCGGGATCGCCGCGTGGAAGGCGCCCAGCGGGTAGGAAGGTGATGAATACCGGGCGAACGGGAATCGGCGCCGTGGTGGCCGCACGGCGCGTCACCGTCGGCGTCGCCCAGGAGAGGAAGGGGAACGCAGGTGACGCCGCCGACACGCGCCGAACTCATCACCTATCTGGTTCGCACGGGGATCGCGGGGCACGTCGACACCCCTCGACAGAACAACCTGCGCCACTATCGGAGGCTCGTCCAGAAGGACCCCTACCATCGGTTCGGTCTGACCTTCTCCCATGAGTGGACCTTCGAGGAGGTCCTCGCGCTGATGAACAAGCGCTGTGGTGTGGTGGGCGACGAGGAGTACGTGTGGGGGATCGACACGATCGATCCGGACCTGACCATCGACGCCTTGGAGGCGCTCGCGGACCGGATGGCCCTGGCCGCCGAGCGCGGGGAACGCGTCATGTTCGCCACCGGCCACCCGCGCAATCTTCGGGAGACGTACGGCGCCTGGAAGAACGCCCTGGCCGAGCGCGGCTGTCCGATCGTCACCGCGGCGGGCGGTTACTCCTATGAGGTGACCACGGAGCGACCGCCGAACCGGCGTGTGGTCGTCTGGCAGGACGATGTCGCCATGGTGACGGACGGCCATCTTCCGCGGCACAGTCACCATCCCTTCGCGATGCGGGCCATTCTCAACGAGCTCGGAGACCGGGGGGAGGCATGGCCGCAGTTGGTCATCGCCGATCACGGATTCGCGGGGGCCGCGGGGGAGATGGGCGTACCGACGATGGGTTTCGCCGACTGTAACGACCCGGCTCTCTTCCTCGCCGAACATGAGGGGAAACTACTGGTCACGGTGCCTCTCGATGACGGTTACCTGACCGAGGACTACGCTCCTCTGCGTGATTATGTACTCGCGAGAGCGGGGCTCCTCTGAGGGTGGGGGCACCTTTATACCCACCTTTAAACCTCATCCGACCCGTGCTCAACGTATATCCCCGAAGACAGCGAAAACCGACCTTCCCTAGACGGGAACTCGGCTCTACTCTGAAAACGGACGTGTCAGTAGTGACAGCAGGACACGGTGGCGTGGCGGTGGGACGGGCACGGAATCCGGGGCCTCCCATCGACTGGAAGGCACGCCAGAGCCGAAGGGTAGACAATTGCTCACGTCCGGGAATGAGGGCGTCGGAAGATGAACGGGAGTAAGCCGCCTCTCGAAGAGGTCAGGTTCCTGACCGTGGCGGAGGTCGCCACGATCATGCGAGTATCCAAGATGACCGTTTACCGAATGGTGCACTCGGGAGTTCTCCCCGCAATCCGTGTGGGGCGTTCCTACCGGGTTCCCGAACGGGCCGTGCACGACTACCTCCGTGAGGCTTTCGTCGAGGCCGGTTGATCGCGGACTCACGGGGTCCGGGCGTCGGGCGACATGTCCGGCGCCCGGACCACCGAGAACCCACGGGCGCGGTGTACCCCCACCACCGCCCCCGTGGGTGAACCACGTTCTCGCGAGGTGTTCCTCCAGGCCGGGTCGGACGACCCTTGCGCCGGGGCGCCGAAGTGTTCTCCAGGGTGTCTACTACACTTTGTCGTTGTTGTAGTCCGCCCTGTTCACACCCTGTTCGCGAGGTCCCCTCGATGCCCAGTACCAACGCAGGTACGCGGCGCCACCGTGCCGTGCCGCTCCTGTCGGCCGCCGTCCTGGCCACAGTCCTCGCCCTGACCGGCTGTGCCGGGGGGACCGAGATCCAGACCGGTGGTGAGGAGGATCGTTTCATTTCGGGGGATGGGAGTGCGACCGTCTTCGAGGCGGGGGATCGTGTTCCGGTTCCTGAGGTGGGTGGGACGACCTTCGAGGGTGATGAGTTGGCGTTGGCCGACTATGAGGGTCGGATCCTGGTGTTGAACGTGTGGGCGAGTTGGTGTGGTCCGTGTCGTGCGGAGCAGCCGGTATTGGACGAGGTGTTCGCCGAGTACGGGGGCCTGGGTGTGGATTTCCTGGGTGTGAACATCAAGGACAACGAGACGGCGGCGTTGGCCTACACCGAGAACAAGGGTGTGGAGTATCCGAGTCTGTACGACCAGCCGGGGGAGATTCCGCAGGCGTTTCGGGAGACGGTGCCGCCGCGGGCGATTCCGAGCACGTTGGTGATCTCTCCGGAGGGGGAGATCGCGGCTCGGGTGATCGGGCCGACGACGTACGGGCAGTTGACGGGGTTGTTGGATCCGTTGGTGGTGGAGTACGGGTTCGGGGATCCGCAGGAGCGGCCCCGCGTCTCCGAACAGGAGTCGGCCGAACCGGAGGACAGCGAGGAGGCGGATGACGCCGACGCCTCGGACGCTCCCCGGACCGAGGCCGACGGCTGATGGACACGATCGGTACGACCGTTCTGACCGGTTCCCTGTTGCTGGCGGCTCCGTTGGCCTTGTTGGCGGGGTTGGTGTCCTTCCTGTCCCCGTGCGTGCTGCCGTTGGTGCCGGGTTATCTGTCCTACGTCTCCGGGATGAGCGGCTCCCACGTACGCGAGCACCGGGAGAACCCCGGTGCCGGAGGCACGGCGACGGCCACGCTCTCCGACGTCGACGCGGAGTTGGCGCGGCGTCGGTGGACGATGGTGACCGGCAGCGTGCTGTTCATCGCGGGGTTCACGCTGGTCTTCGTGGCGGTCGGTGGTTTCATCGGCTGGCTGGGCGATCTGCTCATGGCCTACACCGACCCGATCACGCGGGTGCTGGGCCTGCTCACGATCGTGCTCGGGCTGGCGTTCATGGGTGTCATGCCCGGCTTCGGCCGCGAGTTCCGCTTCCACCGCCTGCCCCGCGCCGGCCTGGCCGGAGCCCCTCTGCTGGGGGTGTTGTTCGGGCTGGGCTGGACCCCGTGCATCGGCCCGACCCTGGCCGCGGTGCAGACCCTGGCCTTCGTCGAGGGCGGCGCCGGCCGGGGCATGTTCCTGTCCTTGATCTACTGCGTCGGTCTGGGGCTGCCCTTCGTGCTGGCCTCGTTGCTCTACCGGCGCGCGCTCAACGCCTTCGGATGGCTCAAGCGCCACACCCGCACGGTCACGGTGGTCGGCGGGGTCATGCTCGTCCTGGTCGGTCTGGCCATGGTGAGCGGACTGTGGACCGAGATGACCATCGGGATGCAGCGTTGGGCCGCCGACTTCCAGACGGTGATCTGACATGACCACGACCACATCCGAAACCTCGGAGAACGCCCCGTCCGGGAAGTGGTCCGAACCGGGCCCCAAGGGCATCGGCGTCCTGGGATGGGCGCGTTGGATCTGGCGCACGCTCACCTCGATGCGTACCGCGCTGATCCTGCTGTTCCTGCTCGCGGTGGGCGCCATCCCGGGTTCGTTCCTGCCGCAGAACGTGGTCAGCGTCGACCAGGTGGCCACCTACTACCAGGAGCACCCCGACCTGGCCCCGTGGCTGGACCGGTTCTACCTGTTCGACGTGTTCTCCTCGCCCTGGTACGGGGCGATCTACATGCTGCTGTTCGTGTCGTTGGCGGGCTGCGTGATCCCGCGGGCCCTGGTGCACGCCAAGGCGGTCCGGGCCCGGCCGGTGGCCACCCCGAGGAACCTGTCGCGGATGCCCTACGTGGCCCGCTTCTCCACCGACGCCTCGCCGGACACCGCCCTCGAACAGGCCCGCAAGGTGCTCAAGGGCTATCGGGTCGAACGCTACGAGAACTCGGTCTCGGGAGAGACCGGTTACCTGCGCGAGGCCGGCAACGTGCTGTTCCACTTCGCGCTGTTGGGCCTGCTGCTGGCCTTGGCGGCCGGGGCGTTCTTCGGCTACCGGGGCAACATGCTCATCGTGGAGGGCGACGGTTTCGCCAACACGCTGCCCTCCTACGACGCGATCTACCCCGGCCACTGGACCGACACCGACGATCTCGCCCCCTTCACCATCCACCTCGACCGGTTCGACGCCTCGTTCATCGAGGACGGGAACCTGCGCGGCCAGGCGGAGTCCTACGTCGCCGACCTCACCTACACGGAGGAACCCGGCGGAGAGGAGGGCACCCACAAGCTGGAGGTCAACCACCCGCTGACCGTCGACGGGGTGCAGGTCTACCTGCTGGGGCACGGCTACGCGCCGCAGTTCGAGGTGCGCAACGCCGACGGCGACCTGGTCTTCGACCAGGCCGTGCCCTTCCTGCACCGGGAGACCATGAGCTACATCTCCGACGGTGTCATCAAGGTCCCCGACACCGGGGGCGAGGAGCTCGGCTTCGTCGGGGTCTTCCTGCCCACCGCCATGGAGGACTCCGAAGGCGAACTCGTCTCCTCCTTCCCCGGGGCGGAGAACCCGATGGTCACCCTCAACGCCTACCAGGGCGACCTGGGCATGATCGACCCCCAGTCGGTCTACCAACTCCAGACCGAGGGGATGGAGAACATCGGCGAGTCGCCCGTCATGGCGGTCGGCGACACCTGGGAGCTGCCGGACGAGGCCGGGTCGATCACCTTCACCGGCGTCAAGGAGTACGCCACCTTGCAGAGCAACCGGGACGGGGCGCGCGTGCCGGCGCTGCTGGCCGCCTCCCTGGCCGTGGTCGGACTCCTGGTGACGCTGTTCGTGCGTCCCCGACGGGTCTGGGTCCGCGCCACCCCGGGCGAGGACGGCCGCACGCGCGTCGAACTGGCCGGACTCGGCAAGACCGAGGTGGCCGGCGACAACGCCGAGTTCCACGAGATCACCACCAGGCTCGCCGCACGACTCCGGAGCGAGTCCGACGGCGGCCCCGACACCCCATCCACAGAGACGACCACACAAGGGAGTGACCGGTGACGTACACACTCGCCGCACCGGTGAACGAGAGCATGGCGTCGCTGAGCGACACCCTGGTCATCGCGATGATCGTGACCTACGCCGCCGCGCTCTTCCTGTTCGCGATCGAGGCCGCCTACGGCAACCGCACCCGGCTGAAGGCCGGACGGCTCATGCCGGTCGGGGCGGGCACGGTGGAAGGCCGTGACGACGACATCGAGGTCAACGTCCGTACCGAGGAGAAGGAGGCCAAGGCCTCCCAGAACATCCTCGGCACGATCGCCCTCGGCGTCACCACCCTGGGCTTCCTCATGGGGGTCGCGCAGATCATCGCCCGAGGCGTGGCCGCCGGCCGTTGGCCCTGGGGCAACATGTTCGAGTTCATCGTCGCCCTGTGCCTGGTGGCGGTCGGCTCGCTGCTGTACGCCTCCTGGCGCTACCAGGCCCGCTTCCTCGGCGCCTTCGTGCTGGTGCCGGTGTTGATCCTGCTCGGTATCGGCGTGCGCTGGCTGTACGTCGACCCCGGTCCGCTGATCCCGGCCCTGCACTCCTACTGGGTGCCGATCCACGTCACCGCCACCATCATCGCCGGCGGCGCCTTCATGGTCTCCGGAGCCGCGGGCATCACCTACCTGGTCTCGCACCGGGCCGAGGCCAAGCGCGCCCTGGGGGAGAAGGTCGCCGGCATCGCCGGACGCCTGCCCAGCCCCGAGCTGCTCGACCGCATCTCGCACCGCTTCATCCTCTTCGCCTTCCCGCTGTGGACCTTCGGCATCATCGCCGGATCCATCTGGGCCGACGAGGCCTGGGGCCGCTTCTGGGGCTGGGACCCCAAGGAGGTCTGGTCCTTCATCTCCTGGGTCATCTACGCCGCCTACCTGCACGCCCGCGCCACCGGCGGCTGGCGCGGACCCAAGGCGACCTGGATCAACGTGATCGGCTTCCTCACGGTCATGTTCAACTTCTTCGCCGTGAACTACATGTTCAGCGGCCTGCACTCCTACGCCTGACCCGCGAGGGGAACGGCAGGACGACGGAGGGGGCGGTTCCGACCGGTGGGTCGGACCCGCCCCCTCCCCATGTCACCGTGGAGACGTCGATGGGGCCGCCCCCGTTCGGGAGCGGCCCCATCGTGTGTCATCGTGCGTCGAATCGGTCGAGACGCCTACTCGTCCGGGTCGATCCTGCGTCCGAGTCGTCGGAGGAACTCGGGGTCGTCGTCGGGGCCGAGCGGATGCGGGCTGTCCGAAGGCTTGGCGAAGTCCGACGGATCGAGATCGTCCACTGACACGGCCTGTGCCGGGGAGGGCGTGTCGCTCTGGACGGCGGCGGGCCGACGCGGCCGTCCCAGGAAGAGCCAGAGGATCGATCCGACGGGCATGAACAACGCGATGACGACCAGCCACAGGACCTTGGGAAGATTCCTGGCCTCCTGGGCAGGGGTGGTCAACGCGTCGAAGAACGCGTAAACCCACAGAACGATCGATACGAGCGTGATCAGGCCACCGAGCCACACCATGCTTCCAGCCTACTCTGGCTGTCGACTTCTCACAGCCGGGGTGTCGTCTCGGGGGTCGCGGGAAGACCACGCGCGATATCGGGCCGAGGGTCTCCGACGTTCGGTCGGTTCTTCAGGGAGTGCTTTCGCTGGGCTCGCCGAGGAGAAGGGCGCGCACCTCGGATTCCCGGAAGCGGCGGTGCCCACCGGGAGTACGAATGCTGCTGATCCGTCCGGAGGCGGCCCAGCGGGTGACGGTCTTGGGATCAACCCGGAAGAGTGAGGCCACTTCCCCGGGGGTCAACAGGCGTTCGCTTGCTCGTTCCACCTTCACATTCCCCCAATCGTGCCCGCCTTGAGTGTGGGGGCGGCGGGCGTTTGATCCCCTAGTGTGCACGAGTTGGTCCGTTTCCTCCCTAGTTTTCGGAGAAATAGCGAGGATCGGGGGATGAGGGAGTGATATGTGATCGGAACGTGATGTTCGGGTTCTCTTGTCGGGATTGGAAACATCCCATGAATATCCGAATCCGATGTGCCTCACGCCCCGGCCCCGCTGAGAGGGGACACACCCCTCCCTGGTGTCGGGTGCCCGACGACCGCCCTTAACCTGGAGGTCGAGAGCTGCCTGATGTGAGGCGCCGCCTCCACGTACGGGGTCGCCCGAACCGACGTCCACGTGGAAGTACGCGCGTGGACGGGCGTGTCGACCAATGTAGTCCAGGTAATCGTCTGTTGTGAGGCTTTTTGATGCGTAGCTGGCTGACCTATACCGCCGCCCGTCTGGCGCTCTTCGCCGCCGCCTTCGGGGTCGTCTACCTGTTCGGCGCGAGGTCCTGGATCGCCCTCATCCTGGCGTGGGTGCTCAGCGGCTTCGCCTCCTACGTGCTGCTCTCCAAGTGGCGCGACCAGATGTCGGCCTCCGTGGTCGACTGGTCGAACAAGCGACAGGACAAGGCCGTGGGCAACCGTCTGGTCGACGGCGCCGCCCGCGAGGACGAGGTCCAGGACGAGATCCTGCGCTCCCAGGAGCAGGGCGACGACGCCGTCGAGAAGAGCGAGCCCGCCGAGGGCACCAAGAAGTGACGAACGGGGTGGTGCCCGCCCCGCGGACCCACCCCGTCACGTTCCTCCCCCTCGTTCAGGGGAGGGGGAACATCCCCAGCCGCGCGTGGTACTCGCCGGCCAGCCGATCGGTGTCGCTGCCCACGTACAGCCCGTCCGAGGTCGCGTGCAGGGCCTCGACCCCGTGGCCTCGGGAACGGCCCGGGTTCCAGTCCAGGGCCCGTCCGGTCGTCGGATTCACCGCGCCGATCCCCTCGCGCTCCACCGAGCCCGGACCCGGGTTGGAGGCGCCCTTCTCGTTGTCCATCCAGCGCTGGTGCCCGCCGATGTAGACGGCGTCCGAGGTGATCTCGATCGAGTACAGCGAGTCGCCGCCGGTCTTGTTGACCCACGTGGGCTCCGCGTTCGGAGCGTCGTCGTTCTCGAACCTGGCCGCGGACTTGCACAGCCCCGGCTTGATCTCGGGCCCTCCGACCGTCACCACGCCGAAGTAGGAGCCGTCGGGCGAGAAGTCCATCTGGCGCAGATAGGTGTACATGGTCGGGTAGTCGCAGGGCTCCTCGTACGCCGAGGTCGACCAGGGGGAGACCCTTCCGGCCTCGGTGTCGATCATGGCGATCTGGTAG
The DNA here is from genome assembly GCF_000710955.1 of Nocardiopsis alba. Lineage (NCBI taxonomy): Bacteria > Bacillati > Actinomycetota > Actinomycetes > Streptosporangiales > Nocardiopsidaceae > Nocardiopsis > Nocardiopsis alba. The sequence continues at coordinate 236,456 of NZ_BAZE01000003.1, read as the reverse complement.
CGGTCCTCGCCGTCCACCTTGGTGAAGGTGCCGTTGATGACCAGCCGTCGACCGTCCGGACTCAGGGCCAGCTCTTGGACGCGCAGGCCGCCCCGCCGCTGGTCGGAGATGGTCGGCGTGAAGTCCGGGTCGACCCTCCCGGTGGCGGTGTCGACACGGGCCAGCCCCGCGCGCGATTCCCCGCTCACGGCGGTGAAGTTCCCGCCGAGGTAGAGGTCGGAGCCATCGGAGGCCAGCCGGTACAGGTTCCCGTCGTCCAGCGTGGCGTCGAACCCGCGGACGGTCCGTCCGGTGGCCAGGTCGATCCGCGCCACCCCTCGACGTGTCTCCCCGTTCACCCGCTCGAAGTCGCCGCCGACGATCACGGAGCCGTCGGGGCCCTCGGCCAACGAGGTGACCGTCCCGTCCACGGAGGGCCTGAAGCCGGCGAGCACCTCTCCACTCCCATGACGGAAGGCGAACAGGTGGGTCCGATCGTGGGTGCGACTCTCGTCGGACTCGGCGACCCGGGTGAACGTGCCGGCCACCACGACGGTGTCACCGATCCTCAGGATGTCCTTGATGGTGCCGTCCAACACGTGCGGGGTCCACTGGACGGGCCGCTCGTCGACCACGCCCACGTGGGGTGCGGCGGTCGCCGGGGCGGCGGTGGCCATCGCGAGGGGCAGCGCGAGCAGTGAGCTCATGGTGAGGGCGACGAACGATCGGGCCGGTTTCAAGGGACTCTCCTCGTGCGTGCGGGGAAGGGTATGAGGCCGGCTCATTATTGCACGAAGTAGTTGTCCGATTACGTGAGGTGACCAGGCCTTTCGCCTCCGGAACGCCCTCTTCCCGCGGTGAGGTACTCGATCTGGGAGGCCACCAGACTCGTCGCCCGCTCGCGCGGTACGTCGCGGGGGACCGGATACCACACGGCGCCGGAACCCTCGCTCAGCCGTGTGCCCTCCAGCGGGCCTCCACGCCCGTGCGACCCTTCGGCCCTCTCCCTCCCCACGGCGAAGCCCAAAGGCTCGGCCAGCCCATGCCAGCGCGGCGCGTAGGTGGCGTCCTCACGGCCTCGGGCCAGACGTACGTGCATCATCTCCAGCCCCTCCGCCACGGCGGCCACGGCCGCGGGCAGGGCGTGGTGAGGCACCGACTCCGCGTCCGGGTGGCCCAGGACCAGGGAGACCTGCTCGCGTACGATCCCCTCCTCCCAGGTCAGTCTCAGATCACCGGAGAAACGAGAGCCCCCCGCGCCCGTGCCGCGGAAGCGGAACAGGGAAGGGCGCGGTGCCCGATGCCGTGCGAGCCGTGCCATCCGCTCCCGGTTCCACGGGACCAGGGCCGGCTCGTACGGGCCCCACGCCATGGGCGCGGCTCCGGCCAGTCGCTCCGTCACCCGTTCGACCGACAGACCCGGATCGAACGCCTCCTTCGGCGCCCGCGTGGTGAAGTCCACCACGAGCTGACGGCCCGGGGGCGACTCGTCCAGAAAGCCTTCGGCGGGAGACACCGGGCCCTCGGAGTACGCCGGAACATGACCATGCTCGGGATGCGGACGCAGGGGCAGGCCGGTGAGGCCGTCGAAATGATCGCCCTCCTCGGTCCGTACCACCCATCGGGCCAGAGGAAGAGCCATCAGGGTGCGCAGAGCGTAGGTGAGCCGGGAGCGCGCCGGGGTCAGCAACTGGAAACCGTGCTCTTGAACGGCGGGGTCGGCGAGGACGTCGGAGATCCAGGAGGAGAACGGAACGACCGGCCGATCCTGGGCCACCACGACGGCCTTCCCGGCCGTGTACTCCACGGCGGGATGCTCCGTCTCCTCCCACACGCCGAAGTCGGCCGGCCCCGAGGTCCACACCGCGCCCCCGGAACTCAGCGCCAGACGATCGGCGACCCGGTGGGCGGCCTCCCGTCCGGCCTCGTCCGGACGTGCTCGGATTTCGGTCCACCAACACCGTTCGGGGAGCCCCGCGGCGAGGTCCGGATCCAGGAGCCGCTCCACCTCGCCCGGGGCCTCGATCAGTTGGGCCGGCTCCAGGGTGAGCAGGGTCCCGGAGGCATCGCGGAGCCGGAGGAGATGACCCCCGGCCAACGCGCGCACGCGTAGATCCCGTCCGGCGTCCTCCAGCGCACGTGTGAGAGTTCGCAGGTCGGGGTTGTCCGCGTGCAACGCCACCACGTCATAGCTCATTCTTCGCCCTTCACTTTGGTCGCTTCCTCGGATTCCTCAAGACAAGCATGCGAACCGGACAGGGAATTCTCGGATCCTCTCTGTCACCGAGCGTCGGTATAAGTAATGAGAAGCGCGGGCGAGGCCCGATGAGCATGGAAAGCAGATAGGAGAACCGTGAGGTTCGAGCTGGTTTCATCCCCCGACCGGCAGGAAGAGAGAGAAGAGGACCCCTATCGAGAGGCGGCCCGGCACGGCCGCTCCCTCGTTCCTGGAGATAGGACCAGAGCGGCACTGATGGCCGAACGGGCCGGTGCCCTGGGCGACAGGATCACCTCTCTCTCCCACTCCCTGAGAGTCTCCCTCGGACGCCTGGACGAGAACATCGCTCGTCATGAGAGAGAGCGAACCGAGAACGGTGCCGTGGAGCAGGCTCCCCCACCCGACAACTTCCGGGCCCACCTCTTCTCCGGTGGAGGCGACCGATGAGCGGTGGCTGGAGCATCGACACGGCCGGTGTGGGCGCCATCCTCCACAGCGTGATGGACCAGATGGGCGACGGTGGGGGCAGCGCCCTCGACGGCCACCTCACCACCCTCACCGAAGAGATCGCCAACGCGGCCATGGCGTCCATGAGCGGGCCCGTCGGCGCCGAACTCTACGGACTCCTCGAACACATCGGCGGCCTGTCCGAGGAGATGGTCGAACGGACCGGATCCGCCGTCGAAGGATGCGCTCAGGCCGTCGACGCCTACCTCGTCGGGGACGCGGAGATGGCCGCGGAGGCCCAGAGCAACGCCGGGACGTTCGAGGACCCGGACCTCTGACACCAGAGTCACCCACGAGACGGAAAGTCGTATGCCCCCCATCGACACCATCAGGCCATCGCACAACGAGACCGCCGGTCAGTCTCAGTTCGGCGTGGACCCCGACCCGGATCTCCTCGTCTATCCACCCGCGATCCCCCGTCCGACCACCCTGGTGGAGAACCTCCAGGCGGCCATCGATCTGATGAGGTCCTCGGCCGGCTCGGTCTCCGAGGGCGGCCAGGGCATCAAGAGCACCTGGGGAGGTCTCCAGGCCCACTACACGGCACCCGAGAGCGAGACCCTCTTCTCCTCGATGGACCGGGTCGCCGAGCGCGGAGACGACATCGAGAGCGACGTCTCCGCCGCCGTCACCGCCTTGGAGACCTTCGCCGAAGCGGCGCAGAGCGCCAAGGAGAGACTGGGCGCGATTCGGGACGAGGCCTGGGAGTTCCGGGAGGAGATGCAGGCCGAGGAGGCCTGGAACGAGAACCCGGCGAACACGCTGCGCAACCACATCATCAAGCTCCGGGCCAACAAGGCCTGGGGCGAGTACCAGGACGCCGAACGCGAGTGCGCGAGCTCCCTCTCGTCGATCAACGGTGGCGACAGCGTCTACGTGGCGGCGGGTGAGGCCCCTCCGGGCGAGAACGAGATCGTCTACGGCATCGACGCCGCGGACGTCCCCGACCCGAACTTCGACATGACCAGCCTCGGTGACTGGAAGCGGATACACGAGTTCGGCTGGAACTACCTGAGGGACGGGAACAAGCCCGCCGAGGTGGCCTGGGCGGCCGACTCCTACATGGCGACCTGGGACAACTTCGGCGGCGGGATGGTGTGGGGCCTCGGGGTCAACGCGGTCGCCTCCACCGGCCTGTGGCGGGAGGGCAGCGGCTGGGCCGGCAGCGCGAGCGAGGTCAGGGACAACGCCGGGGCACACCTGAAGGACACCATCAAGGGTTACGCGGCCCTCGCCGGCCTCTACGGCTCCTCCGGAAGTCTCATCGGTGAAGGCGACTTCACCATGGACACCTGGAAGAGCAACATGGGTGAATCCTGGAAGGAGGTCGCCCACGACCTGGTGCCGTGGCGGGAGTGGGACGATCGGCCCGCGTACACGGTCACCACCGCGGGCGGGAACCTGGCTCTCGCGGTCGTGGGGCTACCGGCCCGGGCCGGGATGTTGGGTTCCAAGCTCAGTACGGGGTCCCATCTGCCCGACGTCGACGCGGGGTCGAACGGAGCGAACGGGTCGAGCCCCGGCGGGCACGGTTCTCCCGGTGCGGCGGCGCGCCCGGGATTCAACCTGGCGGACACCTTCGACGCTCTTCGAACCGACGTCGATGGAACCGTCGAGCGCGTCGGGAGACGCCTGAACGAACTCACCGGGCGTCTCGGTGAACTCACCTCCAGGTGGTCCGCCCCCACGTCGGGGAGCCCGCACGGGCCCGTATCACCGTCGGCGGACGGAACCGGGACGACGGGCGCCAATGGGGGTTCGACCGGATCCGGGACGGGCGGAGACCTCCGTGACGACCGCGCTCCGGATCGGAACACCCCGACACGGAGAGCCGATGACGACTTCGAGGAGAGGTCGGTCCGGGAGCTCTCCGAGGAGATCGATCGGTATAGCGCGATGAACGCCGACGAACGTGCTCGCCTGCTCGAACGTGAAAGGGCGTTGGTCCTCTCCGGCGGCGGGGGTATGGAGATCCCCGGTCCGGACGGGCTCGGCCGTCGAGGAGGGGGACATGACTTCGGTCCTCGAGCCTTCTCCGATACCGAGAGGGGTGAGACCCGAACCCCTGCCCAGTCCCAAGAGGGACGGAGCGGGGGCGTCACGACCGTCCTGGACCGCGACGATGCGCGTTCCGAAGGTACGGGGACCCTCGGCCACGGCGGTACGGAGGCGGGGCCGTACCTCGGTGGAGGCGGTGGAGGGGGAGGTGATCGTCCCGACGGACCCTCCCCGAGTGGTGGGGACGACGGCCCCGGAGGGCCCGGGCCGAAGAACCTGGAGGAGTTCGAGCGGCACCGCTGGGGCGACAAGAACGACCCCAAAGCCGAGGAGGCCTTCTTCCGGGATGTCGAGTACCTGCTCAACAATGACGAGGCCCTCAGAAAGAAGTACTACAACAAAATCCTCTATCGAGTCAAAGAGGATATGAAGATCGGCCTGGAGGGCTGGCAGCTCCCCAAGGTTCACGTGGATCCGGAGAGTGGACATCGAACACCGCTGCGGCAACCGGAGTCTCCCACCTACTTCGGGGATAAGACCAGGGTCAGAATCGGTTCCTCCGACTTCTTCAAGGGGCCGGATGGAAAGCCGCTGACCGGTGACGAGCTCACCAGGCGGCAGAAGCTCAAGGACGACTTCGCCGGTATCGATCACTTCGCCCAGGACCGGAGGGACAAGCTCGACGAGGCGAGAAGACTGGAAAAGATCTACGAGCAGGAGGCGAAGAAGCACGGAAAATACGTGGAGAACGGAAACAACCACCCCGATGTGGAGAGGGCCTACCGGGAAAAGGCCGATGCGCAGCGCGATGCGACGGATGCTGCGGAGCTGTTGGGAGAAAAATCCGCGGACATCGGCGCTCGTTACGAGTTCGACGGGGAGCCCTTGCGGGACAAGAACGGCGAGGTCGTCATGCGGGAGGTTCGGGACTCCGAAGGAAAACCTGTCCGTGATGAGCATGGGAACGTCCGCAGGGAAGAGGTGCGGAAGCCGAACCTCGACGGTGCGACGTTGCTCGGCCAGGCTTCGGGGGCCCCGGGTAACGGTAACGGTCAATTCGACCTGATCTACGAGACCAAGGATGGCGAGATCGTCATCATCGAGGCGAAGGCCAGTACGAACACGAAGCTCGGAACGAGGGTCTATGCGCCGCCGCGGGGGCGCCCCAGGGATACCTATCAGGGGACGGCTGACTATATTCGCTCGATCCTCGATGCTATGGAAGGTCGCGGTGATAATTCTGTTCTTAGAGTCAATGATAATTCTCAGATTCCAGGAGTTGAAAAGAACGAGGGGGGCGTGGGTAGTCGCGTGAGTGAGGATGTTCTTGCTGACTATATTCGCGATAAAATGGAACAAGGTAAAGTTTCCTATGCGGTATTCAAGGGAAATCCTTCTGGTCGGGGCTCTGGTGGAGACGTGGCAGGCGGCTACGACTATCAGCTTTTTGATGTGAGGAGGTGAGTATGTATGTTGAGAGGCCTGAGATTGTTCGTCGGGTGTCCGAGTCGAAGATTAAATACAATGAAGATTGGTTGAAGGAAAGTGTCTCCGGTCTTGGTGATGGTGTCGGGGGTATGCATTGGCTCATAGATGGGTTTTTCGACAAGGCCTCGGAGTTTTTGGTGGTGGATCCGGGGGTTGTTGAGCGGCGGACGTGGGAGGCGTGGGTGTTGGCGATGCAGTATCAGCGTGCGTTCTTCCGTGTGTCGATGGCGGAGTCGGGGTCCCGTGTGGATTGTCTGGTCGATCATCGGGTGTGGAATCTTTCGAGTCGTCCTTTGATCTCTGCTTTCAATGCTGGTGACTGGCCGGGGGCGTTGTTCGAGGCGTGGACGTGTCGTGATTTTGATTATGCGCGGTTTTTGGCGGATGTTCCGGTGGAGGTGTTGCGGTGTGCGGGGGAGAGTCAGGGGACGCGTTTCATGCGGGACGCGTATGCGTGGGTGGAGGTGTTGCAGGCTTTTGTGAAGGGTGATCCGCGGGCGGGGGTGTTGTTGGAGGAGGCTCGTGAGTTGGCTGATCCGGGTCGGGCCTCTTTCGCGGCGGGTTATGCGGGGTTGATGGCGGTTCCGCAGATGGAGGTGTTGGGTCGGTTGATCGCCAGAGATGGGGATGGTTTCAACGAGGCGTTGGTGCGGGCGTTGGAGGCGTATCGGGAGTACACGGCGGCGGATCTGGCCAAGGGTGGGTTGAGTGGGATCGTGCCGTTGGAGTTGTTGGGGATGGCCTGTCTGGTCCGGGACGGTCGGGTCGAGGGTGTCTCCTTGGAGGTCGAGAGCGATTACTTTCCCGAGGGGATCCTCGATGGACGTTGGCTCGACGCCTCCCCCATTTGATCCTGCATTTTGCTTTCGGTTTGATGTTTGTTTGTCTTCATTGTGTGGAGTTGGAGGATGAGTATGCGTGTTGAGAGGCCTGAGATTGTTCGCAGGACTTCTGTGTCCAAGCTTTCTTATAATGAGAATTACATGAAGTCAAAGGCTTCCAAGCTTGATGATGGCGCTGGGGGGATGTTTCATTTCGTCAGTAGTATTCAGCTTAAGGCCTTGGATTTTCTTGTGGTGGATCCGGGGGTTGTTGAGCGGCGGACGTGGGAGGCGTGGGTGTTGGCGATGCAGTATCAGCGTGCGTTCTTTCGTGTGTCGATGGCGGAGTCGGATTCTCATGTGGAATGTCTGGTAGGTCATAAGGTTCGGAGATTGAAGAGTCATGCGTTGGTCTCCGCTTTTAATGCTTCTTCTTGGGCGGGGGCGTTGTTCGAGGCGTGGACGTGTCGTGATTTTGATTATGCGGGGTTCTTGGCGGATGTTCCGGTGGAGGTGTTGCGGCGTGCGGGGGAGAGTCAGGGGACGCGTTTCATGCGGGACGCGTATGCGTGGGTGGAGGTGTTGCAGGCTTTTGTGAAGGGTGATCCGCGGGCGGGGGTGTTGTTGGAGGAGGCTCGTGAGTTGGCTGATCCGGGTCGGGCCTCTTTCGCGGCGGGTTATGCGGGGTTGATGGCGGTTCCGCAGATGGAGGTGTTGGGTCGGTTGATCGCCAGAGATGGGGATGGTTTCAACGAGGCGTTGGTGCGGGCGTTGGAGGCGTATCGGGAGTACACGGCGGCGGATCTGGCCAAGGGTGGGTTGAGTGGGATCGTGCCGTTGGAGTTGTTGGGGATGGCCTGTCTGGTCCGGGACGGTCGGGTCGAGGGTGTCTCCTTGGAGGTCGAGAGCGATTACTTTCCCGAGGGGATCCTCGATGGGCGATGGCTCGACGCCTTCCCCGTCTGACCCGGGTTCCGAACACCCACGATCGAAGCAAGGAGTGAGGTCATGGTCTTCGTCCCTCGGACATCGTCGGTCCCGGTCGTGGTCGACGAGGAGAAGGTGAGGGCGTTGGAGGAGGTGAGGATCCGCTACGCCCGGCTCCTCGAAGAGGCGCCGGCCGAGGCCGCCCGATGGCTCACCGACGTGTACGACCTGGCGCGGAAGGCGTTGGCGGCCGATCCCGAGTGCACGTTGGTGGAGACCTGGGAGACCTGGACGTTCGCCGCGCAGTACCATCACGCCGTCATCGCCGCGGTCACGGTGCCCCGAGGTTCCGAGGTCCGGTGGACCGTGGAGCACGAGGAGCGTGTCCTGGTCTCTCCCGGCCCCCTGGTCGTCGCGGATCGACACGTCTGGCTGAGGACCTTCCTCATGGCGCTGGTCTGCCGGGACGAGAAGAGGGTCCGTCATCTGGCGGGTATCGATGTGGGGAGGATGCCACTGTCGGGTGAGGCCCGCTATCCCGGTTACCTCCTTCCTTGGATCGACGCTCTGCGGGCGCTCATCGAGGAGGACGACCGGATGGTCCCGTGCCTGCGCAAGGCCATGGAACTGTCGGACTCCCGCCGGGTCGCCTCGCCCGAGATCGCGCGCGAGTTGGACCTTCTGGCCTTTCCGGAGCTGGATCTGTTCCGGGCGTTCCTGGGAGGAGACCCGGACGACTTCGAGAGGACCCTGGTCCGCGGCCTGGAGGCGTTCGACGACTTCCACGCACGGGCGGGGGAGGGCGCCGGGCCCGGAACGTTCCCGCTCGGGCTGCTCGCTCTGGCGTCCCTGGCCCTCGACCGCGCGCGGCACGAGTCGGACTATCGGATGGACGTGCGCTCGGACCATCTGCCCCGGGTTCTGCTGGAGGGCTTCTGGTTCGGTGAGTTCCCGGTCTGAGGTGAGGGCGGGACGGGGTGCCGGTCCGGCCCCCTTAGGCTGGTGCCATGACCCGCGCGAAGCTCGATAAGAAGCCTCAGGACGTCGCCGCGATGTTCGATGGCATCGCAGAGAACTACGACCTCGTCAACGACGTCATCTCGCTCGGCCAGGACCGCGTCTGGCGGCGCGCCGTGGTCGACGCGGTCGACGCCCACAGCGGTGAGCTGGTCCTGGACCTGGCCGCGGGGACCGGCACCTCCTCGGAGTCCTTCATCAAGAAGGGCGCCCGCGTCATCGCCTGCGACTTCTCGCTCGGCATGCTCGGCAAGGGCGCCGACCGTCGGGGCGGCGCCTCGCGCGGCGGGGTGACCTTCGTGGCCGGGGACGCCCTCTCCCTGCCCTTCGCGGACGAGACCTTCGACGCGGTGACGATCTCCTTCGGCCTGCGCAACGTCGCCGACGTGGACCAGGCACTGCGGGAACTGTTCCGGGTGACCAAGGTCGGCGGCCGTCTGGTGATCTGCGAGTTCAGCCACATCCCGGTGGAGTTCGTCGACAGGCTCTACTCGACGTACCTGATGGCGGCCCTGCCGAGGATCGCGGGCGCCTTCTCCGGTCGGAGCGAGGCCTACGACTACCTGTCGGAGTCGATCATGGCCTGGCCGAACCAGGCCGAGCTGTCGACCCACCTCCAGGGCGCGGGCTGGTCGCGGGTCGCGTGGCGGAACCTGACGCTCGGCACGGTGGCTCTCCACCGTGGCTTCCGAGAGAAGTAAAATCCGACATAGTGCGCAATAGTACGCAGTCGGTTTCATTCTTCCCTTAAAGTCTTAAAGCTCTCGGAGCCCCAAGGAATCCTTGTTCCTTGGGGCTTCTTGTGTTGTTCTCGGGGGTGCTGCTGTCGTGAGCTGCGCTTTCGGTGACTCATGGTGACTTCGGGTGTGGCTTCGGAGGTTATGGGCGCTATATCCGATTTACCGAAGAATGCCCCCCGGGGGTCGCCTCTTCGCGTCCAAGGGTCTAGACTTCGGGAAAGTGGTTTGTGAAGTGCTTCACAAGCACACGAGTCGCATGACACAAGGCCCATGTCGGATATGTCGGAAGTCCCAAACCGACCCACAACACCCCCCGTGAGCGGGTCGACCCCGCACTGGCCCGCCACGGTAGGACCGCGCGAGTAGTCGAGGACCCACCCGTGAGCGAGACAGCCACCTCCTCTCCCAGAGGCCGAGAGAGGGTCGAGTACGACGCCGACGTCATCGTCGTCGGCGCCGGACCCTCCGGTTCCACCACCGCCTACTACCTGGCCCAGGCGGGCCTGGACGTTCTCCTGCTGGAGAAGACCTCCTTCCCTCGGGAGAAGGTCTGTGGAGACGGATTGACCCCTCGGGCGGTGAAGCAGCTCACCGCGATGGGCGTCACCTTCGAGGACGAGGGCTGGATCAAGAACCACGGCCTGCGCATCGTCGGAGCCGGGGTCCGCCTCGAACTCCCCTGGCCCGAACTGGCCGCCTACCCGGGTTACGGCCTCGTGCGCACCCGGTACGACTTCGACCAGATCCTGGTCGAGCGGGCCAAGGGCGCCGGGGCCAAGCTCCTGGAGCGCACCAACGTCACCGGACCCCTCATGGACGAGCGCAGCAACCGCATCGTCGGGGTCCAGGCCAAGAACGCCGACCGCGAACCCGTGACCTTCCGGGCGCCGCTGGTCGTGGCGGCCGACGGCAACTCCTCCCGCCTGTCCGTCGCCATGGGGATCCGCAAGCGCGACGACCGCCCCTTGGGCGTGGCCGTGCGCACCTACTTCGAGAGTCCCCGGCACGACGACGACTACCTGGAGTCCTGGCTGGAGCTGTGGGATCGCAGCGGTGACAAGGACGTCCTCCTGCCCGGCTACGGCTGGGTCTTCGGTGTCGGCGACGGCACCAGCAACGTCGGCCTGGGCATCCTCAACTCCACCTCCTCCTTCCAGGACGTGGACTACCGCAAGCTTCTGCGCAGGTGGACCGACTCGATGCCGGAGGAGTGGGGCTTCACCGAGGAGAACCAGAAGGGCGGCATCCGCGGCGCGGCGCTCCCGATGGGCTTCAACCGGGTTCCGCACTACTCGCGCGGACTGATGCTGGTCGGCGACGCGGGCGGCATGGTCAACCCCTTCAACGGGGAGGGCATCGCCTACGCGATGGAGGCCGGTCAGATCGCGGCCGACGTGATCGTGCAGGCGCACGGCCGGACCACCCAGCAGACCAGGGAGCGCGCGCTGCTGCGCTACCCGGACGTCCTCGCCGACACCTACGGCGGCTACTACACCCTGGGTCGCTACTTCGTGAAGGTCATCGGCCAGCCCGAGTTCATGAAGTACGCGACCAAGTACGGGCTCCGCCGGCGCACCCTCATGAAGTTCGTGCTGAAGATGCTCGCCAATCTCACCGAACCGAGCAAGGGCGACGCCATGGACCGGGTCATCAACGGGTTGAGCCGTATGGCGCCCGCGGCCTGATCGACGCCCGAAAAGAAGAAGAAACCGCCATGAGCCGAAGTGTTCGCTGTCGGCGCTGAAAAGCGACGAATCGGGCAAACGGAACGGCGAGTCGAAAATACCGTGCGGTGGAGATCCCTTCGGCGTCCCGAAAGGGTCTTCGCCGCAACCACAAGGAATTCGGGACAAGCACGTGAAACCGTTCACAAGACTGTCGGTCGCGCAGCCCGACGGGTCGTTCAGCGGAGGAGGGTGAGCCGTGGAGTTGTACACACCGATACTCGTGCTCGGCGGAATCGGCGCCGCCTTCGTCGTCGTGTCGATGGTCGTCGGCGCCGTGGTCGGGCCCAAGCGTTACAACCGCGCCAAGATGCAGGCCTACGAGTGCGGTATCGAGCCCACACCGCAGCCCGCGGGCGGCGGGCGTTTCACCGTCAAGTACTACATGACGGCCATGATGTTCATCGTCTTCGACATCGAGATCATCTTCCTCATCCCGTGGGCGATCCACTTCGACGCCCTCGGATGGTTCGGCCTGATCGCGATCATCCTCTTCCTGGTGAACGTCTCCATCGCCTACGCCTACGAATGGCGCCGAGGAGGCCTCGAATGGGACTGACCCGCACGCCCCGCCCCCAGGCAACACAGACACGGCAGTCCGGCCCGGAGGAGGTCCGAAGCTGATGGGACTCGAAGAGAAACTACCCGCAGGGGTCGCGCTCACCACGGTCGAACAGGTCGTCGGCCTGGCGCGCAAGACCTCCATGTGGCCCGCCACGTTCGGTCTGGCCTGCTGCGCCATCGAGATGATGGCGGTCGGCGGCCCCCACTACGACCTCGCCCGGTTCGGCATGGAGAAGTTCGGGGCCACCCCGCGCCAGGCCGACCTGATGGTCGTCGCCGGACGCGTGAGCCAGAAGATGGCCCCCGTCCTGCGCCAGATCTACGACCAGATGCCCGAACCCAAGTGGGTCATCGCGATGGGCGTCTGCGCCTCCAGCGGCGGCATGTTCAACAACTACGCGATCGTCCAGGGAGTGGACCACATCGTCCCTGTCGACATCTACCTGCCGGGCTGTCCGCCCAGGCCGGAGATGTTCCTGGACGCCGTGCTCAAGCTCCACGACAAGGTGCAGAACACCAAGCTCGGTGCCCACCGCGAGCAGGAGATCACCGAGACCGAGGAGCGCATGCTCCGCCGTTCCCTGCCCCTGGTGACCAAGGACTGACATGAGCAACGAGAACGAGCGCGAGCGCGACGAGGCGGCGGCGAACCTGCCGGACCAGCGCGGACGTGAACGCCTGGCCGCGCCGATCAGGCGTACCGGCATGTTCGGCGCCGGGACCACGGGCGACACCTCCGGCTTCGGCGGTCTCCAGGTCAGGGGGAGCGCTCCCGTCCGGAGCCAGCGCCCCTTCACCGACCCCGACGACCCCCGTACGGCCGACTTCGACCGGGTCGCGGACGACCTGGAGGCGGCGCTGAACGCCCTGGAGCGGGCGGACGACGTCGAACGTGTCGAGGTGGACCGGGGGGAGATCACCTTCCACGTGCGCCGCGAGGGGCTCCTGGAGTTGGCCCGCGTCCTGCGCGACGACCCGGCCCTGCGCTACGAACTGTGCACCGGCGTCGTCGGCGTGCACTTCCCCGAGCAGACCGGGCGCGAACTGCACGCGGTCTACCACTTCCGGTCGATCACCCACAACAGCGAGATCCGGGTCGAGACGACCTGTCCCGACGCCGACCCGCACCTGCCGTCGATCGTCTCGGTCTACCCGACCAACGACTGGCACGAGCGCGAGGCCTGGGACTTCTTCGGGATGGTCTTCGACGGCCACCCCGCGCTGACCCGTATCCAGATGCCCGACGACTGGCACGGCCACCCGCAGCGCAAGGACTACCCGCTGGGCGGCATCCCCGTCGAGTACCGGGGCGCCACCGTGCCCCCGCCGGACGAGCGGCGGTCCTACAAGTGACCCGCACGGACACCGCACCAGCCATTCGAAGGGCCATCCAGAAGGGAGGCACGGCATGACCGTCACCGAGGACTACATCGACGCCTCCGGTGGGGACTGGGACGACGTCGTCGAGAAGGCCCAGGGCAGCAGCGCCGAACGTCTCGTCGTCAACATGGGTCCGCAGCACCCGTCCACGCACGGGGTGCTCCGGCTGATCCTCACCCTGGACGGCGAGACCTGCACCGAGGCCCGTGTCGGCATCGGTTACCTGCACACCGGTATCGAGAAGAACATGGAGTACCGGACGTGGACGCAGGGCACCACGTTCGTCACTCGCATGGACTACCTGACGCCGCTCTTCAACGAGACGGCGTACTGCCTGGCGGTCGAGAAGCTGCTCGGGATCACCGACCGGATCCCCGAACGCGCCAGCGTCATCCGCGTCATGCTCATGGAGCTGAACCGGATGGCCTCGCACTTCGTGGCCATGGCGACCTTCGGCATGGAGCTGGGCGCCACCACGGTGATGACCAACGGCTTCCGTGAGCGCGAGATGATCCTGGACATCTTCGAGCTCGTCACGGGCCTGAGGATGAACCACGCCTACGTGCGCCCCGGCGGCGTGGCCCAGGACCTGCCGCCCGGCGCGGTCGGCAAGGTCCGGGAGCTGCTGAAGGAGATGCCCGAGCGCATCAAGATCATGCGCAAGCTCCTGGACGAGAACCCGCTCTACCTGGCCCGTACCAAGGACGTCGCCTACCTCAACCTGCCCGGTTGCATGGCGCTCGGGATCACCGGGCCCCTGGTGCGCGCCTCCGGTCTGGCCTGGGACCTGCGCAAGGCCAAGCCCTACTGCGGCTACGAGAACTACGAGTTCGACGTGCCGGTCTCCGACGGCGGCGACGTGTACGCGCGTTACCGGGTGCGCATCGCCGAGATGGAGGAGAGCCTCAAGATCATCGAGCAGTGCCTGGACCGGCTCGAACCCGGACCGGTGATGATCGAGGACGCCAAGATCGGCTGGCCGGCCAAGTTGGCGCTGGGGCCGGACGGTCTGGGCAACTCGCCCGACCACATCGCGCACATCATGAGCGGCTCCATGGAGGCGCTCATCCACCACTTCAAGTTGGTCACCGAGGGCTTCCGGGTCCCGGCCGGCCAGGCGTACGCGGCCGTGGAGAGCGCCAAGGGCGAGCTCGGCTGCTACGCCGTCAGCGACGGGGGCACCCGTCCCTACCGCGTCCACTTCCGCGACCCGTCGTTCACCCACCTCCAGGCCGTCGCCGCCATGTGCGAGGGCGGGACGGTGGCCGACGTCATCGCGGCCGTGGCCAGTATCGACCCGGTGATGGGAGGCGTGGACCGGTGAGCGAGCACAACGGACCCGAGAACAGGGGTCTCGACGGCGGACCGGACGAGACGGTCGAGGTCTTCACCGACGAGGTGGTGGCCAGACTGGAACAGGACGCCAAGGAGATCATCAGCCGCTACCCGAAGCCGCGCTCGGCGCTACTCCCGCTCCTGCACCTGGTGCAGGCCGAGGAGGGGCACGTCAGCAAGGCCGGGATGCGGTTCTGCGCCGACCAGTTGGGCATCACGCAGGCCGAGGTCAACGCGGTCGCGACCTTCTACACCATGTACCGCCGCCGTCCGGGCGGCGACTACCAGGTGGGCGTGTGCACCAACACCCTGTGCGCGGTGATGGGCGGAGACGAGATCTTCTCCGCCCTCAAGGAGCACCTGGACCTGGCCAACGGCGAGACCACCGAGGACGGCAAGGTCACGCTGGAGCACGTGGAGTGCAACGCGGCCTGCGACTTCGCCCCCGTGGTGATGGTCAACTGGGAGTTCTTCGACAACCAGACCCCCGCCACCGCCAAGCGTCTGGTCGACGACCTGCGTCTGGGCGCGGACGTCGCGCCCACCCGCGGCCCCGCGAGCCTGTGCACCTGGAAGCAGGCCTCGCGCGTGCTCGCCGGGTTCGACGACGGACGCGCCGGCGAGGGCGTCCAGGCGGCGGCCCCGTCGCTGGCCGGTCTCGAACTGGCCCGGCGCAACGGTTGGACGGCGCCGGACCCGAACGACCTCCCTTCCCCGAGCCAGGGTGAGGAGGGCGCGAAGTGACCACCCTGACCCCGATCCTGTCCGAGAACTGGGATCGTCCCGACTCCTTCACCTACGACGGCTACCGGGCCACCGGCGGCTACGAGGCGCTGCGCAAGGCCCTGACCATGGAGCCCGACTCCATCGTCGACCTGGTCAAGGCGTCCGGCCTTCGCGGCCGCGGCGGCGCGGGCTTCCCGACAGGGATGAAGTGGGGGTTCCTGCCCAAGGACAACCCCAACCCGCGCTACCTCGTGGTCAACGCCGACGAGTCCGAGCCGGGTACCTGCAAGGACATCCCGCTCATGCTCGCCAACCCGCACGTGTTGGTGGAGGGCGTCGCGATCGCCTCCTACGCGATCAAGTCGCAGCAGGCCTTCATCTACGTGCGGGGCGAGGTCGTCCACGTCATCCGCCGTCTGCGCAAGGCGGTGGCCGAGGCCTACGAGGCCGGGCTGCTCGGCAAGAACATCCTGGGCACCGGCTTCGACCTCGACGTGGTCGTGCACGCCGGCGCCGGCGCCTACATCTGCGGTGAGGAGACCGCCCTCCTGGACTCCCTGGAGGGCTACCGGGGCCAGCCCCGCCTCAAGCCGCCGTTCCCCGCCGTGGCCGGACTCTACGCCTCGCCCACCGTGGTGAACAACGTCGAGTCCATCGCCAGCGTCCCGGGCATCGTCGCCAACGGCGCCGAGTGGTTCACCTCCATGGGCACCGAGAAGTCCGCCGGGTTCGGCTTCTTCTCCCTGTCCGGGCACGTCACGAACCCCGGCCAGTACGAGGCGCCGCTCGGCATCACGTTGCGCGAGCTCCTGGACATGGCGGGCGGCATCCGCTCCGGGCACCGGCTCAAGTTCTGGACCCCGGGCGGCTCGTCGACGCCGATCTTCACCGAGGAGCACCTGGACACCCCGCTCGACTTCGAGTCGGTGGGCGCCGCCGGTTCGATGCTCGGCACCCGCGCCCTCCAGATCTTCGACGAGACCACCTGTGTGGTGCGCGCCGTCGGTCGGTGGATCGCCTTCTACGCCCACGAGTCCTGCGGCAAGTGCACCCCCTGTCGCGAGGGCAACTTCTGGATGGTCCAGGTCCTGGACCGTCTGGAGCGGGGCGAGGGTACCGAGGCCGACATCGACAAGCTCCTGGACATCTGCGACAACCTGCTCGGCCGCTCGTTCTGCGCTCTGGGCGACGGTGCCACCAGCCCCGTCATGTCGTCGATCAAGTACTTCCGCCAGGAGTACGTCGACCACTACGAGAAGGGCGGCTGCCCCTTCGACCACTCCAGGTCCACCGTCTGGGCGGACCGGCCGACCATCACGGAAGAAGAGGGAGGGAACCGGTGACCGTCACCTCCAACACCTCCGGCGGGTCCTCGCCCGCCCCGCCTCCGGAGGACCTGATCACCGTCACCATCGACGGCTTCCAGATCCGGGTGCCCAAGGGCACCCTGCTGATCCGCGCCGCCGAACTGCTCGGTATCCAGATCCCCCGGTTCTGCGACCACCCGCTGCTCGACCCGGTCGGCGCCTGCCGTCAGTGCCTGGTCGAGATCCCCGACATGGGCAACGGGCGCGGCATGCCCAAGCCCCAGGCCTCCTGCACGATCACCGTCATGGAGGGCATGGTGGTCAACACCCACCTGACCTCCGAGGTGGCGGAGAAGGCCCAGCGCGGGATCATGGAGTTCCTGCTCATCAACCACCCGCTGGACTGCCCGGTCTGCGACAAGGGCGGCGAGTGCCCCCTCCAGAACCAGGCCATGTCCACCGGTCAGGGCGAGAGCCGGTTCATCGACGTCAAGCGCACCTTCCCCAAGCCCATCGCGCTCTCCAGCCAGGTGCTGCTGGACCGCGAACGCTGCATCCAGTGCGCCCGCTGCACCCGTTTCGCCGCGCAGATCGCGGGCGACCCGCTCATCGAACTGATGGAGCGCGGCGCCCAGGAGCAGGTCGGTATCGCCGAGGGGGAGGCGTTCGACTCCTACTTCTCCGGCAACACCGTCCAGATCTGCCCGGTCGGCGCGCTCACCGGTTCCGCCTACAGGTTCCGGTCGCGCCCCTTCGACCTGGTCTCCACGCCGAGCGTCTGCGAACACTGCGCGGGCGGCTGCGCCCAGCGCACCGACCACCGCCGTGGCAAGGTCACCCGCCGGCTCGCCGGCGACGACCCGCAGGTGAACGAGGAGTGGAACTGCGACAAGGGCCGCTGGGCGTTCACCTACGCCACGCAGGCCGACCGGCTCACCCGGCCGCTGGTCCGTGACGAGGACTCCCGGGCCCTGGAGTTCGCCTCCTGGCCCGAGGCGATCGGCATGGCCGCGCAGGGGCTGGCCGCCGCGCGCGGCAACGTCGGTGTGCTGGTGGGGGGCCGCCTCACCTACGAGGACGCCTACGCCTACGCCAAGTTCGCCCGCGTCGCCCTGAACACCAACGACGTGGACGCCCGCGCCCGCGAGCACTCCGAGGAGGAGGCCGCCTTCCTGGCCGCCCGTGTCGCCGGAACCCCGGTGGACGTGGACTACACGGCCCTGGAGAAGGCGCCGGCGGTCCTGATGGCCGGCTTCGACCCGGAGGACGAGTCTCCGCTGGTGTTCCTGCGTCTGCGCAAGGGCATGCGCAAGCGGGGGCTGAAGGCCTACTCCCTGGCCTCCCACGTCACCCTCGGGCTGACCAAGGTCAAGGGGACGCTGGTCCCGACCGCCCCGGGCGACGAGGGCCGCGTCCTCAACGCCCTGGACGTGGAACACCCCGAGGTCGTCGAGGCCATCGGGCAGGAGGGCGCGGTCATCCTGGTGGGCGAGCGGCTCGCCGCGAGCCCCGGGGCCCTGAGCGCCGCCGTCTCCCTGGCCGAACGCACCGGCGCCCGCCTGGCCTGGATCCCGCGTCGAGCCGGAGAACGCGGGGCCATCGACGCCGGGGCGCTGCCGAACCTGCTGCCCGGCGGACGTCCGGTCGCCGACGCCTCGGCCCGTGCCGAGGTCGCCCGAGCCTGGAACGTCGGCTCCCTGCCCGACCTGCCCGGACGCGACACCGACCGGATCCTCGCGGCCGCCGCCGCGGGCGAACTGGACGCCCTGGTCATCGCCGGCGTCGAACTCGACGACCTGCCCGACCCGGAGGCGGCCCGCGCCGCACTGGCCAAGGTGCCGTTCATCGTCAGCCTGGAGATCCGGGCGAGCGACGTCACCGACCGCGCCGACGTGGTGTTCCCGGTCGCGGCCGTCGCCGAGAAATCCGGCACCTTCGTCGACTGGGAGGGGCGCCACCGTCCCTTCGGCGATGCGCTCAAGGTGCCCGGCGCCCTCTCCGACCTGCGGGTCCTCGCGGCGATCGCCGACGAGATGGACGTCCACCTCGGTCTTCCCGACTCCGCCGGGGCCTACGGAGAACTGCTGGAGCTGGGCGTATGGCTGGGCGAACGCCCCGCCGCCCCCTCGGCCCGACCGGTGGCCCTGCCCGAACCCACCGCCGGCCGTGCCCTGCTGTCCACCTGGAAGCAGCTGCTCGGCACCGGTCGGATGGAGGACGGCGAGCCCTACCTGGCCGGCACCGCCCGCCGACCGCGCGCCTACCTGTCCAAGACCACGGCCGAGGAGGTCGGGGTCCCCGACGGCGGTTCGCTGCGTGTCACCGGCCCCCGCGGCTCGGTGACCGTCCCCGTGATCGTCACCGACATCGCCGACCGCGTCGTCTGGCTTCCGGCCAACGCCCACGGGTGCGACATCCGTCGTGACCTGGGCGCCGGCGCCGGGCAGACGGTCGAGCTGACCTCGCCCACCACCAACGCCGGGAGGCAGCAGTGACCCCCGCCGCTTTCGATCCGCTCACGGCGGACCTGGCCGCGGAGAGCAGCCTGAGCGTCTTCGGGAACGACCCCTGGTGGATCATCACCATCAAGGCGCTGGCGATCTTCGTCTTCCTGATGATCTGCGTGCTGATGATGATCATGGCCGACCGCAAGGTCATGGGTCGGATGCAGCAGCGCCACGGACCCAACCGGATGGGCCCCTTCGGCCTGCTCCAATCCCTGTTCGACGGCATCAAGCTCTCCCTCAAGGAGGACCTGATCCCGCGCGGGGTGGACCGGTTCGTCTACATCGCGGCGCCGATGATCGCCGCGATCCCGGCGTTCCTCGCCTTCTCGGTCATCCCGATCGGTCCCGAGGTGAACATGTTCGGGGTCATCACCCCGTTGCAGCTCACCGACCTGCCGATCGCCGCGCTGCTGGTGCTGGCCACCGCCGCGCTGGGCGTCTACGGGTTCGTGCTCGGCGGCTGGGCCTCCCAGTCGCCCTACGCCCTGCTCGGCGGCCTGCGCGCCTCCGCCCAGGTGATCAGCTACGAGATCGCGATGGGTCTGTCCTTCGTCGCGGTCTTCATCATGGCCGGAACGCTCAGCACCTCCGGCATCGTCGCGGCCCAGGAGAAGCTGTGGTTCGCGGTGCTGCTGCTGCCGTCGTTCCTCATCTACATCGTCACGATGATCGGTGAGACCAACCGGCTCCCGTTCGACCTCGCCGAGGGCGAGGGCGAGATCGTCGGCGGCTTCATGACCGAGTACGGGTCCATGAAGTTCACGATGTTCTTCCTCGCCGAGTACGTCAACATGTGCACCGTCGCCGCGGTGTCCGTGACGCTCTTCCTCGGTGGTTGGCACGCCCCGCCCGGCGTCACCGCGATCCTGCCCGGCGCCAACGAGGGTTGGTGGCCGGCCCTGTGGTGGCTGATCAAGTTCGTCGCCGTGATGTTCCTGTTCATCTGGGCCCGGGGCAGCCTGCCGCGTGTGCGCTACGACCAGCTGATGAAGCTCGGCTGGAAGGTCCTCATCCCGATCCAGCTCGTGTGGATCACCGGTGTGGCCGTCGTGCGCATGCTCATCCTCGACGGCGCCTCCCCGATCATCATCGGCGCGGTCGTCGCCGCCTTCACCGTGGCCACCATCGCCGCCTTCGCCGCCTGGCTCCGCTTCGTGCGGCGCGAGCGCGCCGAGGAGGCCCGACAGCGCGCCGAGAACGCGCGCCGCGCCCACAAGGAACCCTCCTTCGGCGGGTTCCCGGTGCCCCCGCGCACCGCCGCCCACTACGGCAGCAGCGTGCTCGCCGAACCGTCCCGGACGGCCGCGGCCGGCACCGCCGAACGCAACGACAAGAAGGGGGAGGTTACCGGTGCTTGAGTGGCTCAACCCCGTCAAGGGTTTCGGCGTCACCTTCCACACGATGTTCAAGAAGGTGCCCACCGTCGAGTACCCGGAGGTCAAGCGCCCCACAGCGCCGCGCTTCCACGGACGGCACCAGTTGAACCGGTGGGCCGACGGCCTGGAGAAGTGCATCGGGTGCGAACTGTGCGCCTGGGCCTGTCCTGCCGACGCCATCTACGTGGAGGCGGGCGACAACACCGAGGACGACCGGTACTCGCCCGGCGAACGCTACGGGCGCGTCTACCAGATCAACTACCTGCGGTGCATCCTGTGCGGTCTGTGCGTGGAGGCCTGCCCGACGCGGGCCCTCACGATGACCAACGAGTACGAGCTCGCCGATGACAGCCGGCAGAGCCTCATCTGGACCAAGGAGCAGCTCCTGGCCCCCCTCACCGAGGGCATGGAGCAGCCCCCGCACCCGATGCGGCTCGGCGACGACGAGCAGGACTACTACGCCACCGGACGCGGACAGCACGGCACGCAGGATCGGCCGGAGAACGCGGAGGCGGCACGGTGACCCCGTTCGACACCACCTCCACGACACACCTGGCCGCGGCGCCGATCGGCTCGGGCGAGGCCGGCCTGTTCTGGGTCCTGGGCACCATCGTGGTGCTCGGCGCCCTGGGCGTGGTCTTCTCCCGCAAGGCCGTCCACTCGGCCATGTCGATGGCGCTGACCATGGTCGGCCTGGCGATCTTCTACGGCGTCAACGAGGCCCCGTTCCTCATGGTCGTCCAGATCGTGGTCTACACCGGCGCCGTCCTGATGCTGTTCCTGTTCGTGCTGATGCTCGTCGGCGTCAGTTCCTCGGACTCCCTGGTGGAGACCTTGCGCGGACAGCGGATCATGGCGGCCCTCGTCGCGATCTGCTTCATCGGCGCCCTCGCCACCGGGATCACCCGGATCGTCGTGGGCGACCCGGCGGGCATCGCCGGCGCGGCCCCCGTCGGCGGGACCATCCCGTGGCTGGCCGGAGAGCTGATCCTGCGCTACGTGGTGGCCTTCGAGGCCACGGCGGCGCTGCTCATCACCTCGGTGCTCGGCGCCATGGTGCTCGCGCACACCGCCCGTACGGGCAAGCGCCGCACCCAGCGTGAGATCTCCGAGGACCGCATCCGCGGCGACCACCCCACCCCGCTGCCGGGCCCCGGTACCTACGCGCGGCACAACGCGATCGACATGCCCGCGCTGCTGCCCGACGGCTCGATCTCGCAGCTCTCGCTCAACCCGGTCCTGGCCGCCCGCGACCCCGAACACCGGTCGGGTGTGCCGATGGACGTTCAGGCGGGACGAGAGGCCCTGCCCGGCGCGGCGTCGGACTCGGCCCGCTCCAAGGAGGCCGAGGAGAACACCGGGGACACGTCCGACCCCGCCCCCTCCGGTGAGAACGGATCCGACACCGACACGGACGGCAACAACGGCAACGGGCAGGAGGTCGAGTCCACGTGGACCCGATGAACTACATCGTCCTCGCGGCGCTTCTGTTCACCATCGGCGCGGTCGGCGTCCTCATTCGACGCAACGCGATCATCGTCTTCATGTGCGTGGAGCTCATGCTCAACGCCTGCAACCTGGCGTTCGTCGCGTTCGCCCGGATGCACGGGGACATCGAAGGGCAGGTCGTCGCCTTCTTCGTGATGGTCGTGGCCGCCGCCGAGGTGGTCGTGGGCCTCGCGATCATCATGCAGATCTTCCGAACCCGCAGGTCGGCGTCGCTGGATGACGCCAACCTGCTCAAGCACTAGAAGGCGACGTGGCTGTGACACAACATCACGCGTACCTCGCCGCCGAACCCGTGGTGGCGACCGCGGCCGACAGCGCGGTGCTGTCGAACGCCTGGCTGCTGATCGCCCTGCCTCTGGTGGGCGCGGCGATCCTGCTCCTGGGCGGGCGGCGTACCAACGGTTGGGGGCCGCTGCTGGCCACCGCCCTCCCGGTGGCCTCCTTCGTCTGGGCCGTCCTGGTCCTGTTCGACCTGCTCGGCCGCTCCGGCGCCGAGCGTTCCGTCTCCGTTCCCGTCTACGAGTGGTTCGCGGTCGAGAGCTTCTCGGCGCGGATCGACCTCCTGATCGACCCGCTCTCGATCACCTTCGTCCTGCTGATCACCTTCGTGGGTTCGCTGATCCACGTGTACTCGCTCGGCTACATGGCCGAGGACCCGGAGAAGCGGCGCTTCTTCGCGTACCTCAACCTCTTCGTGGCCGCCATGCTGGTGCTGGTGCTCGCGGACAACTTCGTCCTGCTATTCCTCGGCTGGGAGGCGGTGGGGCTCGCGTCCTACCTGCTGATCGGCTTCTGGCAGTACAAGCCCTCCGCGGCCACCGCCGCCAAGAAGGCGTTCCTGATCAACCGGGTCGGCGACATCGGCCTGCTCATCGCGATCATGATCATGTTCACCGTGCTCGGCGCGGTGAGCTTCAGCGACGTCTTCGCGGCCGTTCCGGGCGCGAGCGACGGCGTCCTACTGGCCATCGGGCTGCTGCTCCTGCTCGGCGCCTGCGGTAAGTCCGCCCAGCTCCCGCTCCAGGCCTGGCTCCTGGACGCCATGGAGGGCCCGACCCCGGTGTCGGCGCTCATCCACGCCGCCACCATGGTCACCGCCGGTGTGTACCTCATCGTGCGCGCCGGCCCGATCTTCGAGGGCGCCCCCGTCGCGCAACTCGTGGTCATGACCGTCGGCGCCGCCACGATGCTGGCCGGCGGGATCATCGCCTCGGCCAAGGACGACATCAAGAAGTCCCTGGCCGGCTCCACGATGAGCCAGATCGGCATGATGGTGATGGCCGCCGGGCTCGGCCCGATCGGCTACGCCGCCGCCATCGCCCACCTGGTCACCCACGGCTTCTTCAAGGCCGGGCTGTTCCTCGGGGCCGGATCGGTCATGCACGGCATGAACGACGGCGTGGACATGCGCAGGTACGGCGGTCTGGCATCGAAGATGCCGATCACCTTCGCCACCTTCGGCCTCGGCTATCTGGCCATCATCGGCGTCCCGCTGCTGTCCGGCTGGTGGACCAAGGAGAGCATCATCTCCGCCACCTTCGGGTACGGCGGCACCGTCGGCCTGGTGTTCGGCTCCCTGGTCGTGCTGGGCGCCGCGCTCACCGCCTTCTACATGTCGCGGATGGTCTTCATGACCTTCCTCGGAAAGAAGCGCTGGGACGAGGGCGTGCACCCCCACGAGTCCCCGGTGAGCATGACCGCGCCCATGGTGGCGCTGTCCATCGGTTCGATCGCGCTCGGCGGGTTCCTGGTGGCGGGCGACCGCTTCGCCGCCTTCCTCCAGCCGGTCACCGGCGCCGAACTCCCGCACTTCACGGTCGGGCACGCCTTCACCTCGCCCTACGGGATCGCGGCGCTGGTCGTGCTGGTCCTCGGAGTGGCGCTCGCCTGGGCGATGTACCTGCGCAAGCCCGTACCGAGCACCGCGCCCAAGGGCAACCTCGTCACCGTCGCCGCCTCCAACGAGCTGTACGGCAACGAGATCAACGAAGGCCTGTTCATGCGTCCCGGGCAGGTGCTCACCAAGGTCCTGCTCGTCGTCGAGGACAAGGTCATCGACGGCGCGGTCAACGGGATCGGCACCGGCGTCCGCGACTCCTCCCAGGGGCTCGGCCGGACACAGACCGGGTTCGCCCGCACCTACGCGCTCACCATGCTCATCGGCGCCGTGATCGTCGCCGCGACGCTGGCTGTGAGGTTCTGACATGATCCCCTGGCTCACTCTCGCGATCGCGCTCCCCGCGATCGGCGCGATCGTCATCTGGGCGCTGCCACGCGTCAAGACGTCCGAGACGGCGACCACCGCGGCGCGCGCCGAGGCCTCGGCCTCCGGCGCCGCCGGTTCCGGGGGCACCGCCGTCAAGACCCGACCGGCCACCGGCACGGGGACGGCGGGCGCCGCCTCGGCGGAGACCGCCAAGCGCATCGCCCTGTTCTTCTCGGTGGCCACCCTCGCCCTGGTCGCGGCCATGGCGTGGAACTTCGACACCGCCGGAGCGGGGGGCCTCCAGTTCGAGGAGGTCTACCCGTGGATCCCCTACTTCGGGGTCCACTTCGCGCTGGGTGTGGACGGCATCGCCCTGGTGCTGATCCTCATGTCGGTGATCCTGGTCCCGCTGGTGGTCCTGGCCGCCTGGAACGAGCACTCCGACCGTGAGGACGGCGGCCGCGGCTACTTCGCCCTCATCCTCGCCCTCGAAGCGATGATGATCGGTGTCTTCGCCGCCACCGACGTCTTCCTGTTCTACGTGTTCTTCGAGGCCATGCTGATCCCGGTCTACTTCATGATCGGGCGCTACGGGCGCGGCGCCGACCGCGCCAAGGCCGCGATGAAGTTCCTGCTGTACAGCCTCGCCGGCGGCCTCATCATGCTGGTCGCGGTGATCGGCGTGTACGTCATCGGCGGCACCTTCCTGTGGAGCGAACTGACCGCGCCGGGCAGCCCGCTCGCCGCCGTCGACCCGGCCACCGCCCGCTGGCTCTTCCTCGGGTTCTTCATCGCCTTCGCGATCAAGGCCCCGATGTGGCCGGTGCACACCTGGCTGCCCGGCGCCGCCGGGTCCTCCAGCCCCGGCACGGCGGTCCTGCTGGTCGGCGTCCTGGACAAGGTCGGCACCTACGGGATGCTCCGGTTCTGCCTGGAGCTGTTCCCGGCCGCCGTGTCCTGGTTCGTGTGGCCGGTGGTGGCACTGAGTCTGGTGAGCATCATCTACGGTGCGATCCTCGCGATCGGCCAGAGCGACATGATGCGGCTGGTCGCCTACACCTCGGTGTCCCACTTCGGGTTCATCACCCTGGGCATCTTCGCCCTGACGCCCCAGGCCCAGGCCGGCGCGGCCCTGTACATGGTCAACCACGGCTTCGCCACCGGCGCGCTCTTCCTCATCGTGGGCTTCCTCATCGCCCGCCGGGGCAGTTCCCGGATCGAGGACTTCGGCGGCGTCCAGAAGGTCGCGCCCAAGCTGGCCGGGGTCTTCCTGATCACCGGTCTGGCCGGACTGGCGCTCCCGGGTCTGGCCCCGTTCGTCAGCGAGTTCCTCGTGTTCGTCGGCGTGTACGCCTTCAACCCGATCCCGGCCGTCATCTCCGTGGTCGGCGTGGTCCTGGCGGCCCTCTACATCCTGTGGATGTACCAGCGCACCATGACCGGGCCCACCAAGGAGAGCCTCTCCGGCACGACGGACCTGTCCGCTCGTGAGACCTGGGCCGTGGCCCCGCTGATCGCGCTCATCATCGCGTTCGGCGTCTACCCGCAGCCCCTGCTCAACGTCATCAACCCCGCCGTCGAACGCACCGTGGAGATCGGGGCGGACACCGCCTCGACCACCGCGAACGCCGAGGGCGACACCGAGGAAGGAGACGAGGAGTGAACGCGCTCTACGTCGCCGACGGGGCGCCCCCGTCGCTCCCCGGCATCACCGAGGCGGCACCGACCCTGGACTGGTGGCTGCTGGCCCCCTACCTGGTGGTGTTCGGCGCCGGTGTGCTGGCGGTGCTGTTCGAGGCCTTCGTGCCCAAGAGGTCCCTGCGGCCGGTCCAGATCACCGTCGCCGCCGCGGCCCTGATCGCCGCGTTCACGCTGATCGTCCTCCAGGTGGAGACGGTCGGCGCCGGCGGAGCGATGATCGCGGGCGGCGTGCTCGCCGTGGACGGCACGGTGCTCTTCCTCCAGGGCACCATCGCCGTCCTGGCCCTGGTGTCCCTGATGCTCATCGCCGAGCGCCGTGACGGTCGCGACGCGTTCTCCGCGCAGGCCGCCACGGTCCCCGGCAGCGAGGAGGAGCGCAGGCACATCCTCGCCGGCTCCCAGCACACCGAGGTCTACCCGCTGGTGCTGTTCGCGGTCCTGGGCATGCTGATGTTCCCGGCCGCCAACGACTTCCTCACCATGTTCATCGCCCTCGAGGTGATGAGCCTGCCGCTGTACCTGCTGTGCGCCCTGGCCCGACGCCGCCGCCTGTTCTCGCAGGAGGCCGCGGTCAAGTACTTCCTGCTGGGCGCGTTCTCCTCGGCGTTCTTCCTGTTCGGGATCGCCATGGTCTACGGCTACGCGGGCTCGGTGAACTTCGCCGCCATCCGCGCCGCCGTGGAGTCGGGCGGGGCCGAGATCTTCGCCCAGGGCGACGGCGAGCCGCTGCTCATCATGGGCATCGGTCTGGTCGCGATCGGTCTGCTGTTCAAGGTCGGCGCCGTGCCCTTCCACAACTGGAAGCCGGACGTCTACCAGGGCGCCCCCACCCCGATCACCGCGCTGATGGCCTCCTGCACCCTGGTGGCCGCCTTCGGCGCGCTGCTGCGGGTGTTCTTCGTGCCCTTCGGCGGCTCCGTCGAGATCTGGGAGCCGATGCTGTGGACGGTCGCCATCCTCACGATGGTGGTCGCCGCCTTCATCGCGGTCACCCAACGCGACGTCAAGCGACTGCTGGCCTACTCCTCGGTGGTGCACGCCGGTTTCATCCTCACCGCCGTGATCGCCTCCAGCACCGAGGGCCTCGCCGGCGCCATGTTCTACCTGGCCGCCTACGGGTTCACCACGCTGGGCGCGTTCGCCATCGTCACCCTGGTACGCACCAGGGACGGCGGACAGGAGCTCGGCGACCTGGACGGCTGGGCCGGCCTGGGCCGCCGTTCGCCCGGTCTGGCCCTGGCCCTGTCGCTGTTCCTGCTGGCCTTCGCCGGTATCCCGCTCACCAGCGGCTTCATCGGCAAGTTCGCGGTGTTCGAGGCCGCGGTCGCCGCCGGGGCCACCCCGCTGGTGGTCGTCGGTGTGCTCAGCAGCGCGGTCACCGCCTTCTTCTACGTCCGGATCATCGTTGTGATGTTCTTCCGGGATTCGGAGGGTGAGGGGCCCACGGTGGCTCGCGCGGGCGTTCTCACCGGCGGTGTGATCACCGTGGGTGTCGCCGCCACACTGGCCCTCGGAATCTTCCCGGGGCCGGTCCTGGACAACCTCCTGCCGTCCTCGGAGACCGGCGGAGAGCCCGCCGCGGTGATGATCTACCAGGTCACCGACGGGGGGACGACCGACTGACTTTTCCACGGTCTCCGACCCGGGTGTGGCTTTGGACCTTCATTCCGGGTCGGATACCGTGGCAAGTCGGATCATGTTCATGTGCTGAGCGTGCGGTCCCCTCCTCCGGAGAGGCGTCCGCGCGCCCGTTCAACAGGTGGAGCTTTACGGTGAGCGGTGCTGTCCCGAGCGGGTTTCTCGCTCTCCCGAGAGTCGACCCGACCCTCGCCCGGGAGATCCAGGACGACCTGGAGAAGGTCGAGGAGCTCCTGCGGGAGTCGGTGCGGTCGAGCGATCCGTTGCTGACCGAGGCCGCCTCCCACCTGCTGGAGGCCGGAGGCAAGCGCTTCCGAGCCATGCTGGTCCTGCTCGCCGCCCGCTTCGGCGACCCCAAGGTGCCCGACCTCATCCCGGCGGCGGCCGTGGTCGAACTGACCCACGTGGCCACGCTCTACCACGACGACGTCATGGACGAGGCCGAGCTGCGCCGGGGCAAGCCCAGCGCCAACCAGCGCTGGGGCAACAGCGTCGCCATCCTCACCGGTGACTACGTGTTCGCCAAGGCCTCCATGATGTTGGCCGACCTGGGCACCGAGGCGGTCCGGCTCCAGGCCGAGACCTTCGCCCGCCTGGTCCAGGGCCAGATCCTGGAGACCTCCGGGCCCCGGGAGGGCGTCGACCCGCTCGACCACTACCTCGACGTCATCGACGACAAGACGGCCTCGCTGATCGCCTCCTCCGCGGAGTTCGGCGGCATGTTCGGCAAGGTCGACCCCGAGACGGTGAGCACCCTGACCCGCGCCTGCGACGCGCTGGGCATGGCCTTCCAGCTCGCCGACGACATCCTGGACGTGGCCAGCGAGAGCGCCGAGTCGGGCAAGACGCCCGGTACGGACCTGCGCGAGGGTGTTCTCACTCTGCCGATGTTCTACGCTCTGCGCTCCCAGGACCCGGCCGACGAGCGTCTGAGGTCGCTGCTGGGCCGTCCGCTGGACGACGCCGAGGCCGAGGAGGCGCTGACGCTGCTGCGTCCGCACCCGGCCATGACCGAGGCCGACGAGACCCTTCAGGGATGGGCCGACAAGGCCAGGGCCGAGCTGCGCACCCTCCCCGACATCCCGGCGAGGGACGCCTTCCTGGCCCTGTGCGACTACGTGGTGGAACGCTCCGGCTGAGCCTCACCGCACCGTGCTTCGAAGGGCCCCACCCGAGCGGGTGGGGCCCTTCGCGTGTGTTCAGACCTTGGGCAGGGGGATCCGCAGTTCGAAGCGCGTCTCGGCGTAGTAGGACGGACCGTGGACCGCGAGGTGGCTCCAGAGCTCTTCGCCGGCGTCGGGCACGACGGTTTCGGCCAGGGAGAGCACGGCGGCGGCACGTCGGTGCCCGCCCACAGGAGCAGGTCGGGTTCGGGGTCGGGGTGGTCCATCCCGGCCTCCAACGCGGCCAGGAACGGGACGGCCTCTTTCGAGAGCACGTCCAGACGCAGGGAGCGCAGTTGGGGATCGGGGGTGTCGAGGAGGGACAGGCCGGTGGCGATGTCACCGGCGCGAAGGAGGGGGAGGGCCGCGACGAGGTCGGGGTCGTGCCAGGTGGAGCCCCAGGTGACGCCGTACTTCCGTGCGAGGCGTTCTTCCCCGAGGGCGAGGAGCTTGCCGAGAACCATGTACCGATTCTTGTGCCGGCCGAAGAGGATGAACACGATTTATGGGCTCAAAACGGCAACGGTTCCCGGGGAACCGATCGAGTGAGGACCGCATCCCACCGCACGGAGCCCGACCGTCTACCGAGAGTCCTTCCGTGAGCGCACCCACTCAGCAGAGCCGACGGATTCCCGGCCTGTCCCCCCTACGTCCCGACGACCCCGAACACGTCGGCCCCCACCGACTGATCGGACGGCTCGGCGCCGGTGGCATGGGAGTGGTGTACGGGGCCCTGGACCCGAACGGCGTCCCCGTCGCGGTCAAGACCGTGCACGCCCGACTGGCCGCCGACCGGGGCTTCCGGGCCCGCTTCGCCCGAGAGGTCGACCTCGTCTCCCGGGTCGACGGACTCTGTACCCCGCGCTTCCTCGGCGCCGACGTGGCCGGCGAGATCCCCTGGATGGCCACCGAGTACGTGCCGGGCCCCACCCTGAGACAGCGGGTCCAGGCTCGAGGTCCTCAGGGCCTTCGCGGTGGGGACCGCCGAGGCGCTGCGGGCCGTCCACGCCCAGGGGATCGTCCACCGCGACCTCAAACCGGCCAACGTGATCCTGGCCCCCGACGGGCCCAGGGTGCTGGACTTCGGGATCGCCCGGGCCCTGGGCGAGACCGTGGTGACCCGCACCGGTGGCCTGTTCGGCACCCCCGGATGGGTCGCACCCGAACTGTACGCGGGGGCCGACCCCACCCCCGCCGCCGACCTCTTCGCCTGGGGGGCGATGGTCGTCTTCGCCGCGACCGGACGCGACCCCTTCGGCCAGGGGGAGGCCGACACCCTCGCCTACCGGGTGGCCCACGAGGAGCCCGACACCACCGGTGTCCCCGCCGAAGCGCTCCCCGTGGTCACGGCGGCCCTGGCCAAGGACCCGGCCTCGCGCCCCACCGCCGACCGGGCGATGGCCGAACTGGTGGGCGCGGATCCGACGGTCCGGAACACACGGGTGCTGCTCGAGGCCTCCTGGAAGGCCGGGCCACGTCCCGACCTGTCCGTCTGGGGCGAAGGGCCGATCCGCCGGAGCCCGACGCCCCGGAAGAGGGGGCGGGGGTTCCTCGTCGCCGTCGCCGCCGTGACGGCCCTGGGCCTGGTGGCCGGTGGGGCGTGGTGGGCCGGAAGCAGATCGAACCCGAACGTCGGGGGAGCGGAGGACCCGGTCGCCGAGGCCGAGGATCCCGCCGAGGTACCGGACCACAGTGGCATCAACGTGCTGTCGGGCTCCTACGAGGAGCTCACCGGTGTGGTGGGCCTCTCCGCCACGGTGGCCGACACGGTCCGGCTCTACAGGATGGAGCCCGGCCCGCCCGGAACGGCCATCACCGAAGAGGGCGAGATCATCGGGGCCATCACGCTGAGCGCCCGCCGCGAGGGGAACGACGTCGTGGTGCGGGGCGAGGGCGTCTACGGAGGCGACGCGGGCGACATGGTCCTGCACAGCCGGGACGTCAGGGCCGACGTCCTCCCGCCCGGCTTCCTCGGCGGGGACATGGACACGGATGAGATCCAGGTGTTCACACCCGAGGAGGACGGGGTCCTGCTCGTGTTGAGTCCCGACCACACCAGGGACGAGTTCGAGGTGACCTTCGAGGGGCTCCCCGATCGGAGCGCGCTCAACATCGGGATCCCGGGGGAGTACCTGAACGGGGTGGAGTCCTACTTCGCGGACAGTACGCGGCAGGAGGTCGTGGGTATCGCCGCCGAGAAGTGCCTGGCGTCCGACGCCCCCGAAGGGGAGACGATCAGCCCGCTCCACCAGGCCGGAGACTGCGACCCCGCCTGGTTCACCGGATGAGCGGGCCGACGAGGGTGGGCCCCTACCGGGTGCTGGAACGGTTGGGCTCCGGTGGAATGGGCACGGTGTACCGGGCCCGGAGCGGCGGTCGCGACGTCGCGGTCAAGACCGTGCACGCCGAGTTCGCCGGATCGAGGGAGTTCCGTGAGCGCTTCCGCCAGGAGGTCCACCTGGTCCGCCGGGTGCGCAGCGCGCACGTACCGCGTTTCGTCGGCGCCGACACCGAGGCGCCGGTCCCGTGGCTGGCCACGGAGCTGGTGCGGGGCGCGTCCCTCGACCGGATCATCGGCTCGGGGCCGCTGACCGGTGGGAGAGCGGCCGTTCTGGCCACCGGGGTCCTGGCGGCGCTGCGGGACCTGCACGCCCAAGGGGTGATGCACCGCGACCTGAAACCGGGGAACGTGCTCCTGGGGCCCGACGGGCCCCGAGTGGTGGACTTCGGGATCGCCCGGGCCCTCGACGGGACCGCGCTGACCAGGACCGGAGGGGTGGTGGGTTCCTCCGGGTGGATCGCCCCGGAACGCCATGTCCACGGCCTCTCCACACCGGCTGCCGACGTGTTCGCCTGGGGCGCCCTCGTGGCGTACGCGACGACGGGACGGCCGCCCTTCGGGCGAGGTGCCCCTCAGGTCGTGACCGCCCGGGTCCTGGGCGCCGAGCCCGATCTGGACGGTGTCCCCGAGTCTCTGCGTCCGTTGGTCGAGGCGGCG
This sequence comes from Nocardiopsis alba, assembly GCF_000710955.1. Lineage (NCBI taxonomy): Bacteria > Bacillati > Actinomycetota > Actinomycetes > Streptosporangiales > Nocardiopsidaceae > Nocardiopsis > Nocardiopsis alba. The sequence continues at coordinate 204,627 of NZ_BAZE01000003.1, read as the reverse complement.
CTCGTCAAGGAGGTCGACCGGCGCCCGGACGCGGCGTGGCTGTTGGAACGACTGCTGGAGCACGATCCGGCGGCGCGAAGGTGGCTCGCCGCGCGCCCGAGGCCCCGACGGTGGCGGCGCGGACCGATCGTCGCGGCGGGGGCGATGGCGGTGGTGTTGGCGGCGACCGCGGGGCTCGTGGCGGCCCGGCCGTGGGTGGACACCGGGGCCGAGACGGAACCGGAGGCCCTCACCGAGGGGACCTCCGAGGTCGGGGGGACGACCACGGATCCGTTCGCCGAGGCGGCGCGGGATCGGGGGTCCAACATCGGATACGTGGTGGAGGCCGCGGCCATCGTCGACCTGGGGACCCGGGGGTGGGACGAGGACGTGGACCGCGGTCCCCACGGCAGGTTCGTCCTGGACCCGGGGCCCGCGAGCTCGTCCATGACCGTCGAGGGGATGGAGGCCCGGGACGAGGGGGTCGCCATGACGTTCGCGGCCGCCCGAGGGAACGGTCCGGTCATCGACGGCGCGTGGTTCACGGTGGTCTCTCCGGAGGGGGAGGTCGTGCCCGCGTCGGAGGAGGGCGCCTTCGGGGAGCGGGGACGTCTCGTCTTCGAGGGGGCGCCGGAGCGAGGGCTCCTCCTCCTGACCTCCCCCGACCATGAGGAGGACGTTCGGGGCCACCCGCCGGTCGGGATCTGTTACGACCTCGCGGACGGCATCTTCTCCACGGTCTACGAGGACTGCTCCTGACCGGAACGCGGTGCCTCTCGCCGTGATGGCCTCGCCGTCGGTGATTCGAACGTACGTACAATATGAAAAAAGCGTCGTTCATTTCTCGGGAGGTCGATATGTCCGGACCGCGTGTCCTGATATCGGGGGGAGGGATCGCCGGCCCGGCGCTCGCGCACCTGCTGCGCGCGTACGGCTTCCGACCCACCATCGTGGAGCGTGCTCCGGAGATTCGCGCCGGAGGCCACGGTATCCAGATCGACGGGGTCGGGATCGACGCCCTGAGACGGATCGGCGTCCTCGACGAGGCCAGGAGGGCGGGCGGCCCCACACCCGACGAGATCCACCTCGACTACGGAGGGCACCGGCTGGTGATGCCCAACGGGGCTCCGCGGCTCTCCGACGAGACAGGGCTGATGATCCGACGCGGAGACCTGGCCGAACTCCTGTACCGGCACGTGCGAGACGACGTGGAGTACCTGTTCGACGACACGGTCACCGGGCTCCGGGAGACGGAGGAAGGCATCCTCGTCGATTTCGAGAACCGGCCCTCACGCGACTTCGACCTCGTCGTCGGAGCCGACGGAGCCCACTCCGGCGTGCGTTCCCTGGTCTTCGGCCCCGAAGAGCGCTTCCTCCACTACAAGGGCACCAATATCGCCCTCTTCGACATCGAGAATCACCTGGGACCCGTACGCCACATGATCGGACGGGCACGAGCCCGACGCGGGACACTCCTCCAGCCCACCCCCGACACCGAGCTGCTGGAGTGCTTCCTCCTCACCCGCGACCCCGAACCCCTGACCGACGTGGAGGGCCACCGGGCACTGCTCCGGAAACGTTTCGAGAGGGACGGCGAGGAGACGAGGCGTCTGCTGGAGGCCATGGAGCACGCCCGCACGACGTACACGACCCCCTCGGCGCAGGTCCGCATGGACTCCTGGAGCCTGGGCCGAACGGTCCTCCTGGGGGACGCGGGCCACGCGCTCGAACCGATGACCACTCAGGGAGGCTCCCTCGCCCTCACGGGCGCGTGCGTCCTCGGCGGAGAGCTCGCCAAGGCACGCGGCGACCACCGGGTCGCCTTTCCCGCCTATGAACGGGCGATGCGCGGTCTGGTCGACGCCAACATCCTCACGTCCCAAGCGAACGGCGAGATCTTCGTCCCGAGTTCCGGGGCGATCGGAACGTACGTACGGTCCTGGCTCCTGGACGGGGCCTCCCGGCTGGGACAGAGGATGAGGCCGTCGGTGGAGCAGAGGAAGGCCTACAACCTCCCCTTGGACGAGCATCTCCCCGCCGGGGCCGGTGCGTGATCCCCTCCGAGGACGAGGGACGGCGCCGCCCCGAAGGGGACGGCGCCGTCGATGAGGCGTATGTGGGCTAGCTGATCACGGGGAGGGCCTCGGAACCGGGCAGGTCCATGAAGGTGGGGTGCTGGGTCATGCCCTCGGGGGTCTCGGGCTCGACGGTGCCGCCCTCGATCGACACCAGGTCGCTGGTGTCGATGTCGTTGAGCAGGTCGGTGCCGCGGCTCAGTCCGGCGACCAGGTCCTCGACGGTGGTGGTGTCCACGCCCTCGGCGACCTGGGGCAGCTCGTTGTCGGCCAGGGGCCCGTTGAGGCTCACCGAGTCGGAGAGGCCGTTCGAGGAGACCCCGTCGACCACCGCGCCGGTCAGGTCGGTCAGGGCCGGGGCCTCGGGAGAGCTCTGGGGCACGACGGCCGGGGCGTCGTCCCAGGCGCGGTTGCCCACCATGCCCAGGACCTCCTCCTCGCCGAGGCTGACGTAGTTGTCCTGAGTCAACTCGGTGGACTCCACGACGTCCTGGATCCGCTTGGGCGTCTCCACACCGAAGCCGGCGGCCAGGTCCCACACGTTGGGCGCGGTCGGGATCGAGCCCTCCGTGTGGCTCATCCGCTCGGTGGAGCCCTCCACCGGAAGCTCCAGGCTGTTGCCGCCGGTCAGATCGGTCACCGAGCCCAGGTCGGTCACCTCGGTGAGCGAGGGGGCCTCGGACAGCTCGGGCAGTCGGGCGGAGTCGGTCGAGGGGAGCCGGAGGTCGCCCGCCTCGGGCAGGGTGAGCACCTCGTCGCGCAGCTCGGCCACGGCCACCACCGTGTGCGGCAGCACCTCGTTCGCGGACTGCTCGAACCGGTCTCCGGCGCCCTTGGCGGTGGACTCCAGGGACGCGCCCGCGTCCTGCGCGGTGGACTCCAGGGCCGCCCCCGCCGTGTGACCGATGGTGTCGTGCGGGTTCCCGTCCATGCCGGTGGCGCTACGGGTCTCGGAGAGCGTGTTCGCCAAAGGGGAGTCCGGCAGGGCGGCGCCCAGGTCGGGGGCGCCGCGGCCGGGGTCGTTGGCGCTGGCCTGGAGCTCCTCCAAGGTGGCCCCGGCGATGGGGGTGACGCCCTCGGGGGCGATCTTGTTCACGGTCGGCGCGACGCCCTTGACGAGCGCCTGCTCGGCGAGCGGGGAGACCACGTCGTTCAGCGGCGCCTGGAGCCCCTCGGCTCCGGCGACACCGGAACCGAGGGCCACGAACCCGGCCGCTCCGGCGGCGAGGAGGATGGTTCGGGCAGAGAGGCGTCGGGTCTTGGTCATGGGGTTCCTTCCCTCGTGAAGCCATGTGTTGACGGGACGGCCGCGCCGTCGTGGGGACGGCGGCCTTGCGGAGCCGGGTGGACCACCGGCTGACGTGAATCACGTGAACGACGGCACGGGACTCAGGTCAGCTCCCAGGAAGAAGAAGGACGTGCTGGGAACGGGTCCGGGGCGCGCGTGAAGGCGCGCTCGGTCCGTTCGCTAGTCGGGCGAGACCGTGGGGTCGTCGGCCGGGTCGGTCGGGCCGGCGTGCGGCGCGCGGGACCCGATGAGCACGGCGGTGGAGTCCGGGCCGGGCAGGGTGGCGGAGGCCAGGTAGCCGGCGACGGCGGCGGCCGGGGCGGGACCTCCGGTGGAGGGTGCCGGGGAACCGGTGGTGCCCTGGGCACGGTGCGGCTCGGCGACCGGCTCGACGTCGGTGTCGTCGTCGACGGTGGCGTTCTCGCCCGGGGCCTCGTTCGCTCCGCCGGAGACCGGTGCGGACGTGATCCGCTCCGTGGGCGGCACGGAGTCGAGAGGGGCCTCGGTCTCCTGGATCTCTCGGGAGGGGCGAGGGCCCTCCTCGTCGGCGGCCTCGTCCTTCGGGGCCTCGACCGTGTCGGGGCTCGCGGTGGTCGTCTCGCGGACGGACGGCATGGGGAGCGGACCGAGTTCGGTCGCCTCCTCACGGACGCGGTCGACCTCGGTGAAGACCCCGCGTACCTCGCCGCGGAACTCGGAGACGGAGGGCTCGGGGAGGATCGTGGCGGTGGCCGCCGCCTCGCCGGTGCCCTCTTCCAGCCGCTGGTGGACGGTGCCGAGGGTGTCGGTCACCGGCGCGGCGACCTCCTCGACCCGTTCGAGCGTCCGGCCCTGGCCCAGACTCTGGAGGGGCTCCGAAGCGCTCAGGGCCTCGGCCTGCGCGGGCGCCGCCGACAGCCACAACACGGTGAGGAAGGCGCCGAGCAACAGGGGAAGGCCGATGAAGGAGGGCAGGGCCGCGCACACGGCCGACGCGGCACGGAGCGTGCCGGGGCGGCTGATGCGAGGCTTCACTGAGGCCCTCCGAGACATACGACCGGGGAGGGGCGGGGTAAGGGAACCCGACGCCCACGACCAGACGTTAGCACAGAGTCACTGAGGGTAGTTTCGGTTCGCCGGAACCGAGAACGCCGAGTTCAGCCCTGTCGGGAGACCGGAGGTTCCTCGACGACCTCTGTGACCGATGCCCGGGCGGCCGATCGGCGACGGGCGTTGCGGACCTGGTCGTAGACGAAGACGCACACCGCCAGCCACACGAACCCGAAACCGATCCACCGGCTCAGGGGCATCTCCTCCCCTTGGAGCAGCCAACCGATCAGGAACATCATCGTCGGGGCGATGAACTGGAGCATGCCGATGATGCTCAACGGCACCCGGCGGGCGGCCACCCCGAACAGCAGCAACGGCAGGGCCGTCACGAAACCGCCGCCCACCAACAGGGCCGTGTGCGCGGGGGAGACCGAGAAGGCGGTGCCCGCCCCGGTCGCCTCCAGGTACACCACGTAGCCCAGGGCCGGCAGGAACATGATGAGGGTCTCGACGGTCAGGCTCTGCATCCCGTCCAGGTTCACGTACTTCTTCACCGCGGCGTAGGAGGCGAAGGAGCTCGCCATCAGAAGGGAGAGCCAGGGGGTGGACCCGTAGGCCACCGTCATCACCAGTACGGCGGCCAGGCCCAGGGTGATCGCGATCCACTGGGTGCGGCGCAGGCGTTCGGAGAAGAACACGACACCCATGCCGACGGTCATCAGGGGGTTGATGAAGTAGGCCAACGAGGCCTGGAGGGTCTGGGTGATGGAGACCGCGTAGATGAACCCCCACCAGTTCAGCGAGATGAGGACGGCGGCCGCGGCGACCAACAGCAGCTTGCGCGGATCCCTGAGCAGGGCCGGCAGCCACGACCAGCCCCGACGGGCCAGGAGGAGGAAGACGCACATCGCGAGTAGGGCCCACACCATGCGGTGGGCGAGGATCTCGGCCGGGGCGGAGGCCGAGAGGAAGGGCCAGTAGAGGGCGGCGAAGCCCCAGAGGAGGAAGGCGCCGGCCCCGAGGGCGACGCCGCGATTGGATTCCGGCACAAAGGCAATCGTAGGACGAATCCCCGCATCTGTCGCTGTTTTTATCGTGCGTATGCGATGGACTTCGGGTGGATCGTCCACAGGGGCGCGCACGGCTCTGGGAACCCCTGGACGAGGCGGATAGCCTGGAGACATGTTCGGTAGAAAGACGACCATGGTCGACCCCGCCCGCGCCCTGCCGGGGCGGGAGACCCCGATCGAGCCTCCCTTCGGTCACACCGTGTTGGGCACCGCCCTGACCCCGCCCTACCCGGACGGGTCCGAGATCGCGGATCTGGGCATGGGCTGTTTCTGGGGAGCCGAGCGCGTGTTCTGGCGGCTGGGGGCCGAGAAGGGCGTCATCACCACCGCCGTGGGCTACGCCGGCGGGTTCACGCCCAACCCCACCTACGAAGAGGTGTGTTCGGGACTGACCGGGCACGCCGAGGTCGTGCGCGTGGTCTTCGACCCTGAGCTCATCTCCTACGCGGAGATCCTCAAGATCTTCTGGGAGGGGCACGACCCGACGCAGGGCATGCGGCAGGGCAACGATGTGGGCAGCCAGTACCGGTCCGCGATCTACTACCACTCCGAGGCCCAGCGGGAGACCGCCGAGGCCACCCGCGACGCCTTCCAGCCGGTGTTGACGCGTTCCGGCTACGGGGAGATCACCACGGAGATCGCGCCGCTCCGGGACTTCTACTTCGCCGAGGACTACCACCAGCAGTACCTGTCCGAGGCCAAGAACCCCAACGGCTACTGCGGTATCGGCGGGACCGGCGCGAGCTGCCCGATCGGCGTGGCCTCCACGGGCGACGAGTAGACCGCGAAGCCCGACCGACGCGAGCCCCGGGCCCGCCCCACCCGGGGTGTGGGCCCGGGGCTCGTGTCGTGGAGTGGCGGGGGAGCCATGTCGTGTCTCCCGGACCGCCACCGAGGTGGTCGGCCCCCGTTCGACCGGAGGTCGTGAAAGGCGAAGTGGGCCGTGACGAGGAACGTCCTCCGATGATTCCGCCATGGGACCTCCCCGATTCCTCCGTTTCGCCGGCGGACGGGGATAGGGGCGTTCCGCGATCCTCGTTTATGAAGTAGTCGGACGTCGGAGCAGGTGTTTTCGGCGTCCCGGGGTTCTTGAGGTCGCGTTCACTCCGGATTGGGCGGGCGGCCACGTTCTGGAGATACCGAAGGGCCCGCGGGTCGCCTCCGTGGACGACTCGAACCTCTCGGGTGCGCCACCACCAGGGCTTTTCGGTCCATGCCTCTGGGTTCATAAAGAGCATTAGGTGAGGTCCGAAAACCTTCGACCTGTCTAAGCAGGCATTTCTCCAGAAGAAACTCACATTGCGCTATCGACGCCTCACGCGGGAGGTGTCCTCTTTATCACTCTTCGGAGAGATCCCGGCAACCCAATAGGTGTTATAGGTGATTTCAGGGCACAGTAGTCACATGCGCAACTCCTTTCCCTCATGGAGGTCCGCCGCTCCGGCGCGGGCTGCCGCGCCACCCGGCCTCACGGGCCGTCGACCACGCTCTGGTCCCGGTCGAGAACGGAACCGGGCCGCGGTCGGGGTGGCGCACACCCCCCGTCCCGAACGGACGCGGCCCCGCCCGGGCCGGATCGGTCGAACTTCGCACGTGGACGAGATCCACTTCGCGGACACCCGTTCCCGCCCGGCCGCGCACACGACTCTGACCCGGTTGCCGCGTATCACCCTGGAGAAGCCCTCATGAAGAAGATCCTGATCGTCGGAGCCAGCAGCTCGGGGCTGATATTGGCCCACCAGCTGCTGAGGGCCGGTTATGACGTCACCGTCATCAACTCGCCCGCGTCGGGGGAGATCCGTACCGGTCCCCTGCCCCTGTTCCAGTTCACCCTGGGAGAGGCGGTCGCGCGGGAACGGGTCCTGGACCTGACGATGTGGGAGGGCATGGCCCCGCACATCACCGGCGTGGACCTGCTCCTGCACCCGCCGCAGGGGGACCCCGCCGCCGTGCGCGGCCGGTTCGCCGCCCCCGGTGTGTCGGTGGACCACCGGATCAAGATGGCCGACTGGCTGGAGTCCTTCGAGGACCGCGGCGGCAAGGTCGTGATCCACGGGGTGACCGTGACCGACCTGGACTACTTCACCCGTATGTTCCACCTGATCGTGGTCGCCGTCGGCGGCGGCGAACTGGGGCAGTTGTTCGACCACAACTCCGACATCGCCCGCGCCAAGGAGCGGACGGTGGCCCAGGTCCTCATCGACGACGTGCCGCCCGGACCGTACGCCTCGTCCGGTGGCGACCTGGCCCTGGTCGGGTCGGCCCGCGAGGTGCGCGGGATCCTCGCTCCGGTGCTGACCACCCAGGGCGAGTGCCACATCCTCCAGCTGGTCTCCAACCCCGGCGGCCCGATGGACTCATGGCCGGACCGCCCCGGCCCCGACGAGCAGCTGCGTCGGGCCAAGGAGATCGTCGGCCGTTACTTCCCCGACATGTACGAGCGCATCGTGCACGCCCAGCTGATCGGCGAGCGCAGCACCAGCACGCATCGGATCAGCCCGCACGCGCGACGGGCCATCGCCCAGCTCCCCTCCGGCGGGCACGTCCTCGGTCTGGGCGACATGGTGGTGACCACCGACCCCATGGCCGCTCAGGAGTCGAACCTGTCGGTGCACAGCGCCCAGCACTACTACAAGCGCATCCTCGGCCACGGAGACCAGGGGTTCACCCCGGAGTGGATGCAGGAGACCTTCGACGGCTTCTGGTCGGGGCAGGACGGCGCGCACACCGGTATGGGAGCGGCGGCCTCGGGGCTGTCGGAGATGTTGGACGGAATGTGGGAGCCCGACGCGCCCGCCCACGTGGGCGAGGTGTTCGGCGCCGCCACCTTCCACCAGCCGGTCGCCGACCGGATCATCGAGGGTCTGGCCGACCCGCGCTCCTACGCCGAGTGGTTGATGGACCCCGAACAGGCCCGCGCCTACCTGGCCTCGGTCCTGCCTCAGGCGCTCCCCGTCTCCTGAACCCTTCGAACCCACCCGATCCCTTCCCCACCCCTTTCATCCCCTATCCAGTCATTGGAGATCCCCATGTCCCCCTCTGTGGCCTCTACCCCCACCGCGTCCGCCTGGTGGAACCCGACCCTGGTCGACCGCGGCTACCAGGCCCTGGTGGTGCACGGCACCTACCCCTACCTGTGGGGCTGCAACTACCGCTATGTCCTGGACCTGCACCGGGAGGTCGTCCACGAGGGCGACACCGTGCTGGAGATCGGTCCCGCCGACGGCGGGCACCTGCACCGGGTCGACCGCGACAAGCTCGACCTGCACCTGATGGACACCAACCCCGACATGCTGAAGGTGGCCGGCGCGCGTCTGGCCCGCTACGCCCCCACCCTTCACCACAATGACGCGACCAAGCCGTTCCCCATGGAGGAGAACAGCGTCGACGTCGTGGTGCTGTCCATGGTCCTGCACTGCGTGCGGGGGAGCGACCTGAAGGCCAAGTCGTCGGTGTTCGACCACATCGCGGGCGTTCTGCGGCCCGGGGGCACGTTCGCCGGCGCCACCGTCCTGAGCCACGGGGTGCGCCAGACCGCGCTCAGCCGCGCCGGTCTCAAGCTGCTCAACGACCGCGGTGTCTTCGACAACCGGGGCGACTCCCTGGACGACCTGCGCGCCGCCCTGCGCGAGCGGTTCGACGATGTGGAGATCGACATCGTGGGCCGAGTGGCGTTGTGGCGAGGGGTGGCCCGTTGAGGACCCCGGTTCCCTCCACATCGGCGGCCCTGACCGGTATCGGTCTACGCCTGCCGGGTGGTTCCGGCCCTGATCTGCGCGGCCCCGATCGCGCCTGGAACGCACTGTTGGCGGCCGAGAGCGCGATCGGCCGCTACCCCGAAGAGCGATGGCGGGCCATGGCCGAGCGCCTCCACCCGGAGGACCGCTCCGACACCCCGTGGCCGGTCGCCCACCTGACCCTGCCCGAAGCCGGATCCCTGGACGCCACCGTGCTGGGGATGCGCGCCACCGAGGGCGCCCACCTGTCGCCCACCCAGACCCTGGTCACGCAGGTGGTCGCCGAGGCCATCGCCGACGCGGGGCTGGCGCCCTCCACCCTGGCGGGGCCCTCCACCGGTGTCTACCTGGGCAACGCCACCCCGGACGAGGCCCTCACCACCTTCGGGCGGCGATCCCGCCCCGGTCTGGTGGACCTCGCCTCCGGCGGTGCCGGCATGTTGGCCACGCCCGTCTCGCGTTGGCTCGACACCCGCGGCCCCCTGGTCACCTTCGACACCTCCTGCTCGGCGTCCATGGCCGCTCTGGACGCGGCCCACCGCGACCTGGCCCAGGGGAGGGTGGACACCGCGATCGTCATCGGCACCAACACCTGTGCCGACCCCGTGGTGATCCGGGCGTTCGTCGAGGGCGGTGTCCTGGCGGAGGACGGCGCCTGCCTCCCCTACGACGTCGGAGCCCGGGGATACGTACGCGGTGAGGCCGTGGTCGCCGTGGTCCTGCGCCGCTACTCCAGGGCCCGGGCCGACCAGGACCGCGTCTACGCGTTGATCGACCACACCCTGATGGGCGCGGACGGCCGCTCGGCCGGCACCGGTATGCCCTCACGGCCGGCCCAGGCCGAGCTGCTCACCCGGGTCTACGACCAGGCCGGTCTGAGCCCGGAACGGGTCGACTACCTGATCGGTCACGGCACCGCCACCCGGGCCGGCGACCGGGCCGAGTTGGCCGCCCTGAGGCAGGTGTTCGACCGACCCGAGCGGGACCGTCCGCTCCTGGTCGGATCGGTGAAGGGGTTGTGGGGGCACGCGGAGGCGGCCTCCGCCCTGACCGGCGTGGTCGCGGCGGCGCTGAGCCTGCACCACGGGATCGTCCCGCCCACCACCGGACACACCGAGCCCAACCCGGATCTGGGCGAAGGCCTGACGGTCGCCACCGAAGCCGTGGAGATCCCGCCGAAGGTGGTGGGGGTGACCGGGCTCGGCTTCTCCGGGGCCATCGGTCACACCATCATGAGCCGGGTCCCCGCCGCGGCACGTGGACGCCGCGGCGGTCTGACCTCGGCTTCCGTGGGCGGTGCCTTGGCGCTTCCGGTCTCGTCTCCCACCGAGTCCGGTGTGCGCGCCGCGGCGGAGGTCCTCGCTCCGGCCGTCGCCGGTCCCGGCCGTGCTCGCGCGGGCCGGATCGGGGATCATCTCGTCCGACGCCGGGACCACCACCGGGTGCGGGCCGCGGTGCTGTCGGCGCCCAACACCGCCGGTTCGGCCGAGGCCTGGGAGGCTCTGGCGCAGGGTCGATCCCACCCGGATCTCGTCGGCCCCACCGAGGGGCGTTCGCCGTGGCGTCAGGTGTGGGTGTTCGGCGGACAGGGCAGCGCCCATCCTCGTATGGGCCTGAGACTGCGTCGCGAGGATCCGATGTTCGCCGAGCACCTGGAGGCCGTCCTCCGGGAGCTGGAGCTGCCCTGGCGACCCGGTGACACCGGTGAGCTCGGTCTGGCCTTTCTCCAGCAGGCCACCTTCGCGGTCCAGGTCGCCCTGGCCCACACGCTGCGCGACCGTTATGGCCTGGTCCCGGACGCGGTGGTGGGGCACTCGATGGGAGAGGTGGCCGCCGCCCATGTGGCGGGCATCCTTCCGCTGGATCAGGCCGCGCGCCTGGCACGGGCCCGCTCCACCCTTCTGGAACGGATCGTTCATGAGGGCGGTCTGGTCGCCGCCCAACTGGACGCGCACGAGGCACAGGAGCTCACCGACCGGTACGGGCTGGAGATCGCCTGCCGTAACTCGCCACGGGACGTCGTGCTCTCCGGAGATCGGGACTCCTTGGACGCCCTGGTCGCGGACCTGACCGAACGGGGGGTGCGCAACACCCGTGTCTCCCAGGCGCCTCCCGCCCACAGCCGGCACGTGGAGGGGCTCCAGTCCCTCCTGGCCGCGGAACTGGAGGGTCTGCGGCCCGAGCCGGGGGAGGTGGAGATGGTCTCCACCGTCACCGGTCGTCCCATCGTCGGTACCGACCTGACCGCCGACTACTGGGTCCGCCAACTCCGTGCCCCGGTCGAGTTCGAGCAGGCCACCATCTCCTGCGCATCGGGCGCCACCCTGGCCGTGGAGATCTCGCCCCGGCCCGTCCTGGGGCCGGCCATGGCCCACACCCGGGCCCGTCACCACCTGACCCTGGACATCACCGCGGCCGGGGATCCCGAACACGAACCCCTGGGGCCGGCACGTGTCGCGGCGCACGCCTACACCCACCACATCCCGCTCACCTGGCCCTTCACCGCCGCCTGCGCACCCCTGGAGGTGGAACCGGCGCCGTGGACCCCGAGCGTCTCCGACCGATGGACGGACCGCATCGCCCATCTGGAAGGGGTCGAGCGTCACGCCGTGGTGCTGGACCAGGTCCATCGTGAGGTGGCGGACCTGGCCGCCGTCGAGGTCACCGACCATGATCTGGACACCGACCTGGCGGACCTGGGGGTGAACTCACTCCACCTGCTGAGTCTGCGGGCCACCCTTCTCCAGGCGCTCCCGCAACGTCCCACGGCGCTACCGGATCACCAACCCACGATCCGTTCCATCGCCAAGGCCCTGGAGGAGCTGCTGCCCCCGCCGGCGACGAACACCGCCTGACCCCGCGCCGTCGTCCCGGTCCGGGGCTCCCACTCGAGTGGGAGCCCCGGACCTTCTCGTGTTCTCGGAGAGCGCGGGGAGGGATACGGCGTGTGAGGTCGTGATCGGGTGGCCCGGGGTCGAGGCTCCCACCTGGGAGAACGAGAATCGGGGTTGAGCCCGATGGTAACGAAGTGGTATCGGTAGTGGGTGCGTGTCGATAAAGCCCTCCCCGTAACCCCGGCGTCCCCCGCGACGATCCCGTCCACCACCTGGATCGGGTTCGCGCGTGTCGCCGCGATGATCGCGGTCGTCCTCGTGCACGCCTACTCCCCGTTGGTGAGCACCATCTACGCCGACCTCGGTGGTCCGACGTGGTGGGCCGCGAACGTCGTGGACGCCGCGTTGCGTTGGTGCGTGCCGGTGTTCGTGATGATCAGTGGTGCCCTTCTCCTCAGGCCCAAGGAGGAGAGCGTCGGGACCTTCTACCGCAAGAGGTGGGCCAAGATCGGCGTTCCGCTGGTCTTGTGGACCCTCGCCTACCTGGTGTGGCAGCGGTGGCGCGACGGGATCGAGGTCTTCGACGCCGTCTCCCAGACCGCCTCGGGCTCCCCCTCCATCCACCTCTACTTCCTCTACGTCATCGCCGGCCTCTACCTCTTCACCCCGTTCCTGCGCACGGTGGTGGCCCACACTCCGCGCGCCGGACTCTGGTGGTTCGCGGGGGCGACCCTGGCCCTGGGCGCGACCGACCAACTGCTGGGCCTGGTCGACGGGGTCGGCGGGGTCACCGCGGCCACCCGGTTCCTGCCCTTCCTCGGCTACTACCTGTTGGGGTGGCTCCTGGTCACCCGGAACGACGACCCTCGTGACACGCGACGCGGAGCCATCGCCTTCGTCCTGGGCACCGCCGCCACCGCCGTCGGGGCCTGGGGCGCGGCCACCCTCGAGGGGGAGTGGGGCAGCGGAGCCGCCTACGTCTACGACTTCCTCTCCCCGATGGTCGTCCTCGCCTCCGTGGGGGCCTTCCTCCTCCTGCGCTCCCTCGGTTCCCGGGTGCGGGCCGGAGGACCGGTCGATCGGGTGGTCGCCTCCGTGTCCGGGCTGAGCTTCGGCGTCTACCTCGTCCACGTCATGGTGCTCTATACGTTGCGCGATCTCGGCGGGGTGCCCGAAGGCCTCATGGCCCTGGTCGCCGCGGCCGGATACGCGCTGGCGACCATGGCGATCAGCATGCTCCTGGTGGCCGTGGTCCAGCGGATCCCGTTGCTGCGCTCCACCGTCTGATCGAAGAACGGACGCGCGCACGACGACGGCCCCCGGGAGACGGAACCCGGGGGCCGTTCAGGGAGGGGCGGGGCTCAGGACCGTGCGGCGGGTTCCTGAGCGTCGACCGCCCGAGCGGTACGTCGGCGGAGGGCCCGGGCGATGAGCGGGACCACCGCCACCAGCAGGACCAGGGCGTACAGCGTGATCGAGATGCCGCTGCCCACCAGGATCGTCGGATCCCCGGAGGAGGCGGCCAGCGCCCTCCGGAACTCGGTCTCGGCGATCGGTCCCAGCACCACACCGATCAGGGCGGGGGCCACCGGGACCCCGAAGGTCCGCATGACCAATCCCAGCAGCGCGACCGCCGTCAACATCACCAGGTGGATCACGGAGGTGTTGATCGCGTACACGGCCAGCACCGAGAACAGCGTGATACCCGCGTACAGGTACGGCTTGGGCAGCTTGAGGAGCTTGGCCCACAGCGGGGCGAACGGCAGGTTGATCACCAGGAGCAGCACGCTGCCGATCAGCAGCGAGGCCAGGAGGGTCCACACCAGGTCGGCGTTGCGCTCGAACAGGACCGGGCCCGGCTGGAGTCCGTACTGCTGGAAGGCGGCCAGCATGATCGCGGCCGTCGCCGAGGTGGGCAGACCCAGGCCCAGCAGCGGGACCATAGTGCCGGCGGCGCTGGAGTTGTTGGCCGCCTCGGGACCGGCCACACCCTCGATCGCGCCCTCGCCGAACTCGTTCTCCTCGCCCTTGCGGCGGGCGCGGCGCTCGGCGAGCTTGCGCTCCAGACCCAAGGAGAGGAACGTCGGGATCTCCGCCCCGCTGCCCGGGATCGGGCCGAAGGCGCCACCCAGGGCGGTACCGCGCAGCCACGGTTTCCAGGAACGACGCAGGTCACGTCGGCCCAGCCACGGGCGGCCGGTACGGATCGCAGCGAAGTCCGGAGCGGACCGGCCCCGCGCGGCGATGTACAGCACCTCTCCGAGGGCCAACAGACCCACGGTCACGATCACGATGTCGATGCCGTCGAGCAGGCTGGAGGAGCCGAAGTCGAAACGGGCCGCGCCGCTCTGTCCGTCGATCCCCACCATGCCGATGGCCAGACCGATCAGCAACGACGCCAGACCGCGCAGCACCGAACCGGACACCACCGCGGCCACCGCCACGAAGGAGAAGACGGTCAGCGCGAAGTACTCGCCGGGTCCGAAGTTGAGCGCGAACGCGACCATCACCGGGGCGAACAGGGCCACGATCAGCGTGCCCAGGATGCTCGCCACGAACGAACCGATCACCGCGGTGCCCAAGGCCTGGGCCGCGCGACCCTTGAGCGCCATCTTGTGGCCCTCGTAGGTGGTGGCGATCGAGGAGGCCTGCCCCGGGGTGTTGAGCAGGATCGAGGTGGTGGCGCCACCGAACATGCCGCCGTAGTACACGCCGGCGAACAGGATGAACGCGCCGGTGGGGTCGAGGCGGAAGGTGACCGGCAACAGCAGGGCGACCGCCATCGCCGAACCCATGCCGGGCAGGACGCCCACGGCGGTGCCGAGCAGGACGCCGAGGAAGGCCCACATCAGGTTCTGCGGGCTCATCGCGGCGGAGAGCCCGTCCACCAGGTTGAGCAGGGTGTCCATCAGAGCAGCACCTCCAGGAAGCCGCCGGGCAGGTTGAGTCCGAGCCCGAACGAGAAGCCGACCTGGACGGCGGCCGAGATCGACAGCGCCACGATCGCGTCACGCAGATGGGCGCGGGCGCCGAAGGCGTAGGCCACGATCCAGAACAACAGAGCGCCGGCGAGCAGCCAGCCCAGGATCTCCAGCAGGGCGATGTGCGCCACCAGCCCGGCCAGCACGATCAGCACGGGACGACCCTCGAACCAGGCCAGAGGGGAGACACCGCTCTCGGAGCCCCGCCCTCGAAGGTTGACCACGGTCATGCACACGGCGGTGATCAGGAGCAGTACGCCCACGACGCCGGGGAAGGCGCCGGGACCCGGCCGGGTCGCGTTGGGCGGGGCCTCGATGGTGAGGGCGCCCCACACGGCCACCAGGCCGAGGATCGCCACCAGGGCGGGGACGACCCACGCTCCGGGGCCGCTCCAGGCGGTCTCCTCGGGGGAAGGGGCCTGCGTACTCTCGTCCGGCCCGTTCGTCTCCGTCTCCGTCACCGGTTCGGGGACCTCGGATCCGGTCCGTTCGGTCACGTCGTCCCTCACAGACCCAACTCCTCTACGGTCTCCTGCGTCAGGGCGACCTCCTCCTCCAGGAACTCCGAGAACTCCTCACGGTCCTGGAAGGTGTCGGTCCATCGGTTGCGCTCCAGGGTGTCCTCCCAGGAGGGGGTCGCGAGCAGCTCGCGCACCAGCTCCTCCAGGGCCGCGGCCTCCTCGTCGCTCAACCCGGGAGGGGCGATGACCCCGCGCCAGTTCGACATCTCCACGTCGTAGCCCTGCTCCAGGATGGTGGGGAGGTCCACCCCCTCCAGACGGTCGGGGGAGGAGATCGCCAGCGCGCGCAGCGGGCCGTCCTCCTCCATCTGGTCGCTGAAGTCGCCCAGGGTGCCGAAGCCGACCTCGGAGGTGCCCGACAGCAGTGAGGTCAGGACCTCGCCGCCGCCCGAGTAGGGCAGGTAGTTGATCTCACCGGGGGCCACGTCCATGGACTGGGCCACCCGGGCGGCGAAGATCTGGTCGACACCGCCCATCGAACCGCCCGACACCGGCAGGGTCTCCGAGCGTTCGGTCCAGTCCTCGGCGAGATCGTCGAGGTCCTCGTAGGGCGAGTCCTTCGGTACGGCCACGACCAGATACTCCGAGGCGAGCTGGGCGATGGGGGTGGAGTCCTCCATCGAGTAGGGGGAGCCGGTGGTCTCCACGGCGCCCACCATGCCCAGGCCGGTCATGGTCAGGACGTTGGCCTGACCGTCGCGGCCGGCGGTCTGCGCCAGGCCGATGGTGCCGCCCGCGCCCTCGGCGTTGCGGACCTCGACGTTGAAGCGCAGCTCCTCTTCACGCAGGCCGTTCTGCATCTCGCGGGCGAGCGTGTCCCAGCCTCCGCCGGGGGCCGCGGGCGCGATGAGCAGAAGCTTCTCCTGAGAACCGTCGCCGGAGGCGGCGCTCTGCCGCACGTCGTACAGTGCCGTCCCGACCAGTAGGACGGCACAGAGCCCTCCCACCACACGGAACAACACGCCACGATCACGCATCGTCCTCTCCTCTCGATCGTCTCGATCGTCTGTGCACGTCCCCGGCGCAGACGAACACGCAGACGCAGGGGAGATCCGCACCACAGTGTGACGGCGGACACCCGCATGTGAGGGCTTTGTTAAAACTGGAGTCATATTGGTCGTATTGTTCGTGAAACCCGATCGCACGACGTCGACCTGTGCGTTCACCGGCCCGGGAGCCCCGTACCCGGCCACTGGAGTACCCATGACCTCACCGCCCGCACGAGGCCGCCTCACCCTCACCGGATCCCTGTTCATCGGCTACGTCTGCCTGTTGACGGTGGCGCTCACCGGGGTCGGCGTCCTGTGGACGCTCCACGTCGATCGCGAGACCGACCGCCAGTACGCCGAGCGCGTCCTCACCGTCGCCCGCTCGGTCGCCGTCATGCCCGAGGTGGTGGCCGGGCTTCAGGAGCCCGACCCCGCCGCCACCCTCGACCCGCTCGCCGACCGTCTGGTCGCGGCCACGGACACCGACTTCCTCGTCATCGCCTCGCCCGAGGGCACCCGGTACACCCACCCGAACAAGGAGCTCATAGGGCGTACGGTGTCCACCCCGCCCGGCCCCGCCGCCGAGGGGACGGAGTGGAGCGGGGTCCAGGACGGTACCCAGGGCCGTACGGTCCGGGCGAAGATCCCCGTGTTCTCCGAAGGCGGATCGGTCAACGGAGGCGACGCGAAGGGCGAGGTCGTCGGCTACGTGTCCCTGGGCATCCTCACCTCCAGCGCCGGCGGCGACACCCGTGCGGCCGTCCCCGCGATCCTCGCCGCCGTGGCCCTTGTCCTGGCCGTGGGGGTGGGCGGCTCCTGGATGCTGTCCCGGCGGGTCCGGGCCAAGACCCACGGTCTGGAACCGGCCGACATCACCACCCTGCTCGAAAGCCGCGAGGCCCTGCTGTACGCCGTGCGTGAAGGCGTCCTCGCGGTCGACGCCCACGACCGGGTCGTCCTGGTCAACCGTCCCGCCCGCGAGCTGCTCGGTCTGAGCGGGGAGATCGAGGGGCTCCGGCTGGAGGACCTCGGCCTGTCCGAGCGGGCCCGCGACATCGTCACCGGGGCCGACCGGGGCGGCGACCTGATCCTCCTCGCCGGCGACCGGGTCCTCGTCGCCAACCGGATGCCGGTAAGGATCCGGGGACGCGAGGCCGGAGCCGTGGTGACCCTCCGCGACCGGACCGAGGTCGATCGGCTCACCGGAGAGCTCGACGGAGCCCGCACCGTCACCCGGGGGCTGCGGGCCCAGGCCCACGAGTTCGCCAATCGAGTGCACACCGTCGCCGGGCTGCTCGAACTGGGAGCCCACGAGGAGGCCCGCGCCTACCTCGCGGAACTCACCGCCACCCACACGCGCACCTCCAGCGGCGTGGCCGAGCACATCCACGACCCGGCCCTGGCCGCCCTCACCCTCGCCAAGTCCGCGCAGGCCTCCGAACGCGGCGTCGACCTGCGTCTCTCCCCGCTGACCCGGGTTCCGGGGCCCCTGTACGCCGAGCCGCGGGCCGACGCCCTCCTCGTTCTGGGCAACCTGGTGGACAATGCCCTGGACGCGGTCGGCCGAGAGGGGTGGGTCGAGCTCCTGGTGCGACTGCACCGGGACGTGGACACCGACCTGCCGCACGACCTGCTGGAGATCCGGGTGACCGACTCCGGGCACGGGGTGGCCGACGACGTCGCGAAGGAGATCTTCCGATACGGATTCACCACCAAGGCATCACGGGACGGAGGCACTCGGGGCCTCGGCCTGGCCTTGGTGAAACAGGTGTGCGAGAGCAGAGGGGGAAGCATCGAGATGGAGGAACCGGACGAGGAGGAGGGGGCGGTCTTCACCGCCTGCCTGCCCGTCGCCGTGCCGGTGGGGGTCGGGGAATGATCCGCGTCCTGATCGTCGACGACGACGTGCGCGTGGCCCGGAACCATCAGGAGCTGGTGGAGTCGGTCCCCGAGTTCACCGTGGTCGGCACGGCGCACACGGCGGCCGCAGCCCTGGCCCAGGTGCGCGGTCATCGACCGGACCTGATCCTGCTCGACCTGCACCTGCCGGACGCCTCGGGCATCTCCGTGATGCGCACCCTGCGCGCGACCTCCGACCCGGACACCCCGCAGCCCGACTTCCTCATGATCACCGCCGTCCGCGACATCGCCCAGGTGCGTTCGGCGCTGCACGGCGGGGCCGTCCACTACCTGCTCAAGCCCTTTCCGCTCGCGGCCCTGCGCGACCAGCTCGAACGCTACGCGGTGGCCCGCCGCCAGATGGAGGGCGGGCCGGGGGAGGCCACCCAGCAGGAGGTGGATCGACTGTTCGGGCTGCTGCGCCCACCGGCGGCCCGCTCCCTCCCCAAGGGGCTCACCGCCGCCACCGTCGACCTGGTCTCGGGGGTGCTGCGCGCGTCGAGGGACGAGCTGTCCGCCGCCGAGGTCGCGGACCGTTCCGGGGTCTCCCGGGTGACCGCCCGCCGCTACCTGGAACACCTGTGCGCCGACGGTCGGGCCGAACTGCGCATGCGCTACGGCTCCGCCGGGCGCCCCGAACACCTCTACCGGTGGGTCGCCTGAGCGCGTTCGTCTCCCCACGGCGCGGGCCTTCACGAGAACGTCGGTGGCGCGTGTCACACTCGGGGCATGCTCGATCACCTTGGCATCCAGGTCGCCGACCCCGAGGCCGCGGCCTCCTTCTACGACGCCGTCCTCGGGGCCCTGGGCCACCGGCGCATGCTCCAGTACGGGCCGGTGATCGGCTACGGAAGCGAGGAGCCCGCCTTCTGGATCTCTCCCGCCGAGATCGAGGGGCCCGCTCGGGAGTCGCACATCGCCTTCACCGCGGCCGATCGCGCGGCGGTCGACGCCTTCTTCGCGGCGGCGGTCGAGAGCGGGGCCGAGGTCCTGCACGAGCCGAGGGTGTGGCCCGAATACCACGAGCACTACTACGGCGCGTTCGTCCGAGACCCCGACGGGAACAACGTGGAGGCCGTCAGCCACGTCCCCGCCTGAGCGGGACGACGACACGGAGGCGACGGCGCGTGTCCGTCGCCCCCGCGACCGAACTCAGCCCAGAGGCGCCGGAGCGCGGCTCGTGGCCAGGTGCGCCGCCCGGACGGCGCTGGTGAACGACACCTCGCCCAACAGGCCGGGCGCGGCCACCTCGTCCCCGGCCAGGTAGACGTCCCCGCCCCGGTCGATGGCGGGCCGGTCCCGCCAGGACGAACCCGGCAGGTCCAAGGCGCCGGTCCGGCCCCGCGCCATCTGGTCGCGGCGCCAGGTCAGCCGCTCGCGCCAGTCGCCCAACGCGGCGTCCAGGAGGCGTTCCAGCCGTTCCGTCGCCTCGGCCCGGGACTCGCCCGCGCGGACGGGGATCTGCGCCTGGACCAGTTCCTCGCCCTCGGGGGCCAGGACCCGGTCATGGGCCGAGTACCGCTCCAGGAACCCGCCCTCGTCCAGGTCCGACACCAGGAAGGGGTCGTCGGCCGAACGCAACCCCAGGTCGGTCATGAGCGAGTGCCCGCTCTCCCAGGCCAGGGACGGATCGTCGAGCAGGGAACGGGCCGCGGCCAGCGAGGTGGCGACCACCACGGGCCCCTCCGGCAGGGAATCGACCCGATGCCCGGTCTCGATCCGCACACCCATGGCGAGCGCGTGGTCCGCCATGCGTTCGACGAGACGGACCCAACCGCCGACCGGATAGCGGACCGCGGGCACCTGGGGACGGGTGAGCCGACGGAACCTCTCCCAGACGAACGAGGCCGACAGCCGTCCCGGATCGGCCTCGAACAGGGCCACGCCCATCATCGAGGCGACCAGCCGGGTGCTCTCCTCGCCCAGACGTTCGGCCCCCCACGAGGCGAAGTCCTGCTCCACCGGAGCCGACAGCCCGCGTCGGGCCAGCGCCTTCAGCAGTGCGCGGGGCGGACGTCCGGTCAGCCGTTCCCGGTAGCGGAAACGCGAGGAGCGAAGAGCTCCCAGAGAGGGCCTGACCAGTGGCGGGACCAGGTCCCGCTCGGCCAGCCAGCGGTACGGGGCCCCGTCGGTGTACAGGGCGTGCGGGCCGTCGTTGGCCACATAGGGAGGTTCGGTGGAACGGGCCCGGCCTCCCAGGGTCCGGTGCGACTCCAACACGGTGACGTTCGCGCCGTTCTCGGCGCCGGCGATGGCCGCGGTCAATCCTGCGAGGCCACCGCCCACAACGGTGATGTCCATACCCCTAGGACGGATCGGGGGCCCGTAGACGTGACATCTTCTCCGGGTTGACCAACAGGTACACGTGCCGGACCCTCCCCTCGAAGACGTCCAGGACCAACAGGAGCACCGGGGCGTCGCCGACCGAGACGACGGCGGCGGGGCCGCCGTTGACCTCGGTGACCCCGAAGACCAGATCGTCGATGGAGGAGAGGCCCAGGGACCGGAGGAAGCGGGACGCGTTGCGCTCCTCGGACACGGCCGCGAGGAAACGCCCCACCTTGTGCGCGCTGTGCAGGACCCGCAGGGGCGCCCGCGCCTTGCCGCCGCTGTCGCTCACCAGGGTCGCGTCGTCGGCGAGCAGTTCCTTGAGCCCGTCCAGGTCGCCCTCCATGCAGGCCCGGAGGAAGCGTTCGGTGATCCGACGCCGTTCGGCCCGGTCGGCCTCGAAACGGGGGCGACGTTCGCGGACGTGGTTGCGGGCCCGTTTGGCCAGTTGTCGGGTGGCGCCCTCGCTCCGGTCGATGACCCGCGCGATCTGGGCGTAGGGGAGTTGGAAGGCCTCGTGCAGGACGAAGACGGCGCGTTCGAGGGGGCTGAGGGTCTCCAGGACCACCATCAGCGCGAACTCCACCGAATCGGCGAGTTCGGCTCGTTCGGCGCCGTCGGGCAGGTCGCTGACGGGTTCGGGCAGCCATTCGCCCACATAGGACTCGCGCCGGGAGCCGGCCCTGCGCAGCCGGTCGATGGCCAGCCGGGACACCACGGTGACCAGGTAGGCGCGGGGGTCGTCGACCTCGTCCCGAGATTCGCCGGACCAGCGCATCCAGGCCTCCTGGACCACGTCCTCGGCGTCGTCGGCACTGCCCAGGACCCGGTAGGCGACCCCGTTCAACAGGGAGCGGTGCTCCTCGAAGACCTCTGTCGTCGTCATGATCAGGAAGACGTACCACTCGGGCGCGTTCGTGACACGCCCTGACACACCTCCCGTCCTCTTCCGGCCGGTGTACGCCACGGGCTTGCCTCCACCGGGGCGGGGTTCTAGGTTGGCGCGACCGGGAGGGTCGAGGAGAGAGGTCGCCGTTGTATCGACTGCGTGAGTGGAACCGAGGGGACGCCGATCGGCTGCTGGAGGCCTTCGCCTGGAGGGAGCTGGCCTGGCAGGAGACCGAGGTCCCCCGGACCCCGGACGAGGCGATGGAGTGGATCGATCGTCGGGCCGTGCTGACGAAGGAGGAGATCCACGGTTTCGCGGTGGTGGACGGGCTCGACAAGGTGCTGGGACATGTGCAGATCTCGGTGACCAGTCGAAGACACGAGTTGGGGTGGTTGTCCTTCTGGACCCACCCCGCCGAACAGGGGCGCGGTGTGGCCACGGCCGGAGCCCGGCTGGCCTCGCGGTTCGCCTTCGATGAGCTGGGACTGTTCCGGGTGGAGGCGGGGCATCGGATCGACAACCCGGGGTCGTGCGTGGCGTTGGGGCGCGCGGGTCTCCTGCCGGAGGGGATCGAGAGGGCCAAGCTGCTCTACGGGACCTCCCGTTACGACACGGCCTCCCACGCTCGTCTGGTCACCGACCCGGAGGAGTGGACCCCGGAGGGGCCTTGTAAGTACTGAGGGTCCCAGGACGCCTCCGAACGGAGAACACGAACGCGGGGCCCGGCCGTGGAAGGCCGGGCCCCGCGTGTGTCGACGCGCGAGGGCGTGGACTAGTGGTCCAGGACGGCGATGCCGGAGTGGATGTCGTTGGAGATGACGTTGCAGCCCTCGGAGCTGAAGCCGGTGAAGGCGATCACGTCGGCGCAGATCGGCACGGTGATGTTCTGGATGTTGGCGTTGTTGTCGGCGGCGGCGGTGCCGGACATGGCGCCCAGGGCGAGACCGGTGGCGAGGATGAGGCCGGAGACGGAGGCGATGCGCTTCATGGTGATGTTCCTTTTCGGTTCGCTGTGTGCGGTCGGTGGTGGCGGCTGCGTCGGGACGACCCGTTCTTCCTAGTCGTGAACGGCGATGCCCGAGGTCGCGTCCCAGTCGACGACGTTGCAGCCGCTGGCGCTGACGCCGGAGGCCTTCAGAACGTCGATGCAGACCGGGATGGTGATGTTCTGGACCTTGGCGTTGTTGTCCGCGGCGGCGGTGCCGGTGAAGGCGCCGAGGGCGAGGCCGGTGGCCAGAACGAAGCCGGAAACCTTGGCGATACGGGACATGTAGGTCACCTTTCGGAAGTGCAGAAACGGGTTGGCTGCAGCCGCCGGAATTAACTTAGCGTAGCCGGAAGGGTGCTCGAAGTAGTTTCACGCAAGAATCCAGAGTTTCCCCAAAGTTTTCTCGGCTTACCGAGTGGCATGACGGACATATCGCGGCTTCTTGCCCTCGGGCGTTACACAACCGAAAGCGTGACTGAAACAGGTTTCTGGCGAATGCATCGGAACCCTCGAGTGTCCGACATGAGGGATCTGTGAAAGGCGGGGGCCGAACAAGAGAAAGGGCCCGCACGGCGATGCCGTGCGGGCCCCGAGAGGCGAGGGGTCACCAGCCTTGCTGGCCGTACCCCGGGTACTGCTGCCCGTAGCCGGGCTGTTGCTGCTGGCCGTAACCGGGCTGCTGTCCGTAGCCGGGGTACTGCTGCTGGTCGTAACCCGGGTACGGCTGCTGAGGCTGACCGTAACCCTGGCCGTAACCCGCGTACGGGTCCTGCTGCTGGGCGCCGGTGGGATGCTGCGGGTAGGCCTGCTGTTGCCCGGAGTGGTCATGAGGCTGCGGCTGCTGGGGCTTTCGGGCCTCGGCCTGTTCCGCCTTCGCGTCCTTCGCGTCCTCGTCCGGGCGGAAGATGAACAGACGCGCCGCCTTGGACTCGCCGTCCTCGCTCGGAGTGATCAGGTCCAGGCGCCAGCCGGCCTCCTCGATCCCCTCGAGGATGCGGGTCAGTCCGGGACGCAGTTTGCTGGAGGCGTCGTCGTACGCGTTGACCTCCAACTGGATGATGAACATCCGGCGCTTCTGCTG
The DNA here is from genome assembly GCF_000710955.1 of Nocardiopsis alba. Classification (NCBI taxonomy): domain Bacteria; kingdom Bacillati; phylum Actinomycetota; class Actinomycetes; order Streptosporangiales; family Nocardiopsidaceae; genus Nocardiopsis; species Nocardiopsis alba. Next base: position 180,939 of record NZ_BAZE01000003.1, on the reverse strand, counting down.
CGCGGCGACCTTCGCGTGTTCGACGACCGTGCTGTCCCTCACGACCTGTGTGACGCTCATGAATAACCGTACCCATCTGCTCTTCGGAGCTGGTCCACCCGTCGGGTTCGTTCCCGGTCGTCCGCGTCCACCATGACGGGGGTCCGCCGGGCTCCGCCTCCATCATGCCCCCTATAGGTGCATCTGGCCACAGAGACCGACAGAACCCCTCCGCTCGGGAAGCCCCCGGAAGCGACTCACTCGGCGATGGCGCGCACGGCCTCGACGACGGGTGTTCCACCGTTCACCAGATTGAGAACCCGGCCGACGGTACCTGGTTCGTCCAGAAGGGCGACGATCACGGCGGCCACGTCCGCACGGGAGACCGAGGAACGCTCCACCTCCTCGCCCAGATCGACCAGACCGGTGCCGGCCTCATCGGTCAACCTCCCTGGACGCAGGATCGTCCAGTCCAGGTCGAGGTCGCGTCCGCGCAGGTCGTCGTCGGCCGCCTTCTTCGCCGCGACGTAGGCCCTCCAGACCTCGTCGGCGTCCTCGGCCACCGGACGGTCCACGTCGATGGCCGAGATCTGGATCAGGCGGCGCACACCGGCCAGCGCTGCCGCGTCGGCGGTCAGGACCGCCGCCTTGTGGTCGACGGTCTCCTTACGGGCCGCGCCACTGCCCGGGCCGGCGCCGGCCGCGAACACCACGGCGTCGGCGCCCATGATCCGCTCGGTCAGCTCGGTGACGGTGGCCCGCTCCAGGTCGATCACGACCGGCTCGGCCCCGGCGTCGACGACGTCCTGGGAATGGTCGGGGTTACGGATGAGGGCGACGGGGGTGTCTCCGCGGTCGGCCAGGGCCCTGGCCAGACTCAGAGCGATCTTTCCGTGCCCTCCGGCGATGACGATACGCATGGGGGAAGCGTATTGCCTCACCCCGGGTGGAGCCCGGACGGCGACCCGGGCGGGCCTGTGAACTTCTCGACGCCGCCCGGGGGAATACCGCCTACTCCACGGTCCAGGTGTCCCCGCCCGCCAACAGAGCCTCCAGGTCACCGTCGCCGTGCTCGGCCCGCGCCTCCTCGATCTGCTCGTTCAGCAGCTCGTCGTAGACCGGTCGACGCACGTCCCGGAACACCCCGATCGGCACGTGTTCGAACGCCGGCCGGTCCAGTCGGGACAGCGCGAACGCGTACCCGGGGTCCTCACGGTGCGCGTCGTGTTCGATCAGCCGGTCCTCGCCGACCTCGGCCACGTCCGCCACCTCCAGGCCGCCGAAGTCCCCGGCCACCACGCCCCGGTCCGGGCCCAGCCGCAGCGGCTCCCCGTGCTCCATCCGCAGCAGTCGCAGATCACGGGAGGAGGGGTCCTTCAAGGGTTCGAACGCGTCGTCGTTGAAGATCGGGCAGTTCTGGTAGATCTCCACGAAGGACGCTCCGGGGTGATCGGCCGCCGCGCGCAGCACCGACGTCAGGTGCGCGCGATCGGAGTCCACGGTCCGCGCCACGAAACCGGCCTCGGCCCCCAGCGCCAGGGACACCGGGTTGAAGGGGTGGTCGAGCGACCCCGCCGGCGAGGACTTGGTGACCTTGCCCGTCTCGGAGGTGGGGGAGTACTGGCCCTTGGTCAACCCGTAGATCCGGTTGTTGAACAGCAGGATGTTGATGTTGACGTTGCGGCGCAGCGCGTGGATGAGGTGGTTGCCGCCGATGGACAGACCGTCGCCGTCACCGGTGATCACCCATACCGACAGGTCGGGCCGGCTCGCCGCCAACCCCGTCGCGATCGCCGGGGCGCGCCCGTGGATCGAGTGCATCCCGTAGGTGCTCAGGTAGTACGGGAACCGGGAGGAGCAGCCGATCCCGGACACCATCACGATGTTCTCGCGTGGAATCCCGAGACGAGGAAGGAAGGACTGGAAGGCGGCCAGGATCGCGTAGTCGCCACAGCCCGGACACCAGCGCACCTCCTGATCCGACTTGAAGTCCTTCATCTTGTAGACGGTGTCCGTCGTGGGCACCAGACGCAGTCCGGCCGACGCCGCCACGTGTCCCGAGTGCCCGTTCCGGGCCCCGTTCGGATTCTCAGTCACGGTCGATGACCTCCTGCACGACGGACGCGAGCTCTTCGGCCTTGAAGGGCAGGCCGCGGACCTTGTTGTAACCGATGACGTCGACCATGAAGCGGCCGCGCAACAGCAGCGCCAGCTGGCCCAGGTTGATCTCGGGGACCACGACCCGGTCGTAGCGGCGCAGGACCTCGCCGAGGTCGGCGGGGAACGGGTTGAGATGACGCAGATGGGCCTGGGCCACCCGGCCGCCCGATCGGCGTACGCGCCGTACGGCCGCGGTGATCGACCCGTAGGTCCCGCCCCAGCCGAGGACGAGGACACGGGCGTCGCCGGTGGGGTCGGACACCTCCAGCGGTGGAAGGCTCCGGGCGATCGCGTCGATCTTGGCCTGCCGTGTGCGGACCATCAGGTCGTGGTTGGACGGGGTGTAGGAGATGTCCCCGGTCTCGGCGTGCTTCTCGATCCCGCCGATCCGGTGCTCCAGACCCGGCGTGCCCGGCACCGCCCAAGGGCGGGCCAGGGTCTCCTCGTCCCGCAGGTAGGGCAGGAAGGTCCCGTCCGGGCCGTTGGCCTCGGTGGCGAACCCCGGATCGATCGTCGGCAGTTCCGACACCCTCGGCAGCCGCCAGGGCTCGGAGCCGTTGGCCAGGTAGCCGTCGGAGAGCATGATCACCGGGGTCCGGTACTCGACGGCCAACCGGACCGCCTCCACCGCCGTGTCGAAACAGTCGGCGGGGGAGGAGGGCGCCACCACGGGTACCGGGGACTCGCCGTTGCGCCCGTACAGGGCCATCAACAGATCCGTCTGCTCGGTCTTGGTGGGCATCCCCGTGCTCGGTCCGGCCCGCTGCACGTCGACGACGACCAGCGGAAGCTCGGTCATCACCGCCAACCCGACGGCCTCCTGCTTGAGCACCATGCCCGGACCCGAGGTGGTCGTGACACCGAGCGAACCGCCGAACGAGGCGCCCAGGGCCGCGCCGACCCCGGCGATCTCGTCCTCGGCCTGGAAGGTCCGGACCCCGAACCGCTTGTGCCGGGACAGTTCGTGCAGGATGTCCGAGGCCGGAGTGATCGGGTACGAGCCCAGGAACAGGGGCAGCCCCGAACGCCGAGAGCCCGCGATCAGCCCATAGGCGGTGGCCAGGTTCCCGGTGATGTTGCGGTAGGTGCCCGAGGGGAGACGGGCCGGCTTGATCTCATAGGAGACCGCGAAGTCCTCGGTGGTCTCGCCGAAGTTCCATCCGGCCTTGAACGCGGCGAGGTTGGCCGCGAGGATCTCCGGTCTGCGCGCGAACTTCGACCTCAGGAACGAGACCGTCCCCTCCGTCGGCCGGTTGTACATCCAGGACAGCAGCCCCAACGCGAACATGTTCTTCGCGCGCTGGGCGTCCTTCTTCGAGATGTCGATGTCGGTCAGGGCGGCCACCGTCATCGACGTCAGCCCGGCGGCGCTGACCTTGAAACCGTCGAGGGTCCCATCGGTGAGCGGGTCGCTCTCGTAGCCGACCTTGGCCAGACTCCGGGTGGTGAACTCGTCGGTGTTGACGATGATCGTGGCGCCCTTGGGAAGGTCGCCGAGATTGGCCTTGAGGGCGGCGGGGTTCATCGCCACCAGGACGTCGGGGGCGTCCCCCGGGGTCACGATGTCGTGGTCGGCGAAGTGCAACTGGAAACTGGAGACCCCCGGAAGGGTGCCCGCCGGGGCGCGGATCTCCGCGGGGAAGTTCGGCAGGGTCGACAGGTCGTTGCCGAACGAAGCGGTCTCCTGGGTGAACCGGTCACCGGTCAACTGCATGCCGTCGCCGGAGTCGCCGGCGAAGCGGATGATGACGCGGTCGAGTTGTTCGATCTGTTTGGCCACTGAGATCGACGACCTCCTCGGTGAGCCGCCGGTCGTGAAGGCGGCGGCGCTCGGTGTGCGTCCCGACCCGGCCACACCGGCCGCGGGCCGATCGTCGTGGTCGGGGACGGAAGGGACATGCTGCCGTGACCCCGCGCACGCCGGATGCGCCAACCCGACATGGCGTCGTGCGGTACGGGACCGCGGCCGGGTCGTGGGAGGGCGACGGCCCATGACGACACGGCCCACGACACACCGGGGGGAGGGAGGGTCCCACCTCCGCGGTGCGTTCGGTGACGAGGGCCACGTTCGCACTATAGGTCGTCGAGTGCTCACGGGGTCGAGGCGGGTGGCGATTGTCACATCGACCCGTTCCCCCCGTGCCGCCGGGCCGGCCGAGAGCGATGGACACCGGTCGGTCACATGGGGAACGTCAGACGTCGACCCGCACGTTTGTCACCATGTACGCAACAAAAGTCGGACAGCGGTGGACAGCGGAAGGAGGGCGCGTGCACGTCAACGCGGTTCGCGCGATCGGCCTGTTCGCCGGAGTATCGGCGCTCGTCATCGTGGCCGGATGGCTGTGCGGGGCCCAGAAGGGCGCCCAGCTCTCGATCGCGCTGGTGCTCTGCGCCGGGATCCTCGTCTACCTCTTCGGAGAGTCCCTGGCCCTGCGGGCGATGCGCGCGCGGCCGGTCAGCGAGATCGAACGACCCGAGCTCTACCGGATCGTCCGTGAACTCGCCACGGCGGCTCGGCAGCCCATGCCCAAGTTGTACCTGGCCCCGGTGCGTTCGCCCAACGCCTTCGCCACCGGAGGCAGCCCGAGGCGCGCCGCGCTGTGCTGCACCACGGGGCTGCTGCGCACCCTGGAGGAACGGGAACTGCGCGGGGTCATCGCGCACGAACTGGCCCACATCCGCGCGCACGACACACTGATCAGCTCGGTGGCCGCGACGCTCACCGCCCTGATCACCGCCCTGACGGCCGTCACCTTCCTCCTGCCGTTGGGGGAATCCGAGGAGACGGACATGCCCGACCTCCTGGGCGGACTGCTGCTGGCCCTGCTGGCGCCGCTCGCGGCGGCGGTCGTCTACTTCGGTGTCGGACGGGCCCGCGAGTTCCGCGCGGACGAGAAGGCCGCCGAACTCACCGGGGACCCGCTGGGGCTGGCCTCGGCCCTGCGCAGGATGGAATCGGGCAACCGGGCCTACCCGCTGCCCCGTGAACGGGTGCTGTTGGCCTCGGCCCACCTGATGACCACCAACCCGTTCCCCGGCACGCTCGGACGGTTGTTCGCGGCGCACCCGCCGGTCTCCGAGCGGATCCGACGCCTTCAGGAACTGCACCGGGAATGGGACCTGGGCTGAGAGAGGCCCCCGCGTACGGCGACGGCCGCCGATCCCCGAAGGGACGGCGGCCGTCGTGTGTCCGAACCCCGAGGGGCGACCTCAGCGGTAGTTCACGAACTGGAGCGCCAGGTCGAAGTCCTTCTCCTTGATGAGCGTCATGACGCTCTGGAGGTCGTCCTTCTTCTTCGAGCTGACGCGCAGCTCCTCGCCCTGGATCTGGGCCTTGACGCCCTTGGGGCCCTCGTCGCGGATCAGCTTGGAGATCTTCTTGGCGTCCTCGGTGGAGATGCCCTCCTTGAGGCTGATCGGGAGCCGGTACTCCTTGCCCGAGGGCTTGGGCTCCTCGGCGGCGTCCAGGACCTTCAGGGAGATCTTGCGCTTGATCAGCTTCTCTTTGAAGACCTCCAGAGCGGCGGTGGCGCGCTCCTCGGATCCGCTCTTGATCTCGACGCCGTTCTCACCCTGCCAGGCGATGGTGGTCCCGGTGCCCTTGAAGTCGAACCGCTGGGACAGCTCCTTGCCCGCCTGGTTCAGGGCGTTGTCGACCTCCTGCCGGTCGAGCTTGGACACCACGTCGAAACTGGATTCGGCGGCCACGTACTCTCACACCCCGCTACTTCTGATGGGTCACGGAGGCCCCGCGGGCACCCGTGCGTGTCTCGTCCGGCCCGGTACGGGCCGGGTTCAGAGCTTAGCCCCGCCCCGTCGAAGCGGCCGAAGCCACCGGACGAAGGCACGCCCGGCCCATCGATTTCAGGTTGAGGCCGATCATCCGCTATTGTCATTCATGCGCAGCGACGAGCCACTCGTCGCCGCATCCCAGGCGGGTTGCCCGAGCGGCCAATGGGAGCGGACTGTAAATCCGTCGGCTTTGCCTTCGAAGGTTCGAATCCTTCACCCGCCACCCTGGGGAGAGGCCCCGGTGACCATCGGTCACCGGGGCCTCTCGCGTTCCCGGAGCCCTCAAGCGTGATCCGATTCCTCGCCGTCGATCGATCACCACTCCTCGGACAGCGTGACCACACCCGTTTTCCCACGCTCGACCGCTTCGAGCAGGTTGGCCGGACACGTTCCCGAAGCCTTGTCGAAGAAGACCCTTCCATCGCTGAAGTCGACGCGAGAGAAGCTCGCCTCACAGTCGATGAACTCGGCCCTCAGGAAACTCACCTCGCTACCGCTGAACTCGGTGTCGTCGAAGTCCGCCCTCCCTCCGGTGAACCTGGTCGAGCTGAAGATCACCTCTCCTCCACCGAACAGGGCCTCGGCGAAGATCGTTTTCCCGTTGGTGAAGCGGTTCGCGAGGAAGGAGACCCTCCCTCCGGTGAATCGGGCCTGGATGAAGGACACCGCACTGTCGGCGAACTGAGACCAGACGAAGTTCACGTCCCCTCCGGAGAAGTGGGTATCGAAGAACTCCAGATCTCCGCCGGTGAACCTCGCCCTGGCAAAGTTCACGTCCCCTCCGGAGAACCGGGCCCCGGAGAAATCCATGGTTCCACCGATGAACCGGGTCTCGGAGAAGCTCACCCTGCCTCCGGTGAAGTGGGCTCCGTGTAGGTCTCCGCCGTCGAAGACGACACCGGTGAAGTCGAAGTCCTTGCCGCGCCAGCGGGTGGGTTCACGGAGGTGGTCGCCGATGATCCGGATGATGGTGTGCCGCACCTCGCGGAAGGAGGCGAACTCCAGTTCGCGCTCTCGGTGCTCCTCTCTTCGGCTTTTGGAGGCATTCCTCGGGAGCGCCTCCGGCATGGGGAAGTAGGGCATGCGCAGGTAGGCGCATAGGACATCGATCACCATCTGTACCTCGTCCTCGGAGGGGGCATCGTCGGCCAAATGCGCCAAGGCGTGGATCGCGCCCAGGCGGACGGCCGCGTGATCGCTTCCCAGCTCGGTGTAGGCGGTGGTGAATCGCTCGTTGAACAGTTTGACGATCTCACGCTGTTCTCCGGTCTCGGTGGTGCGCTGACGTCGATAGGCGATCACCAGCAGCGCCACACCTCCGAGCCCTGCGACGATCGCGAACGCGCGAGTGGTGATCGCCTCCAGGTGGCGGGCTGCCAAGTTCTCTGGGGGTTTCCAGCCGGGAGTGTCCAGCACAAGCCAGGCCAGCCCGGTCAGTGCCACGACCGCGATCGCGGCCACCAGCCAGGCGACCAGGATCAGCCGCATGAGTCGGATCGGTGAGCTGCGCCTCCAATTCGAACCGACCACCCCGGCGGCCAATAACAGGCCACCGATCGCGAAGAGGGCCGAGCGCCAGGTCCGCCACGAGGAGAGACCCAGAAGGTCCCACACCGCGATGACCAGGGGCCACACGGCGATCGTGAGGCAGAGCCCTCCGATGAGGACCCCGCTTCGATTGAGAGGGCGTCTACGGTTCCGGGCCCAGGAGAGGGAGCGGTCCTTGCGTTCTCGAAGGCGTTCCCGCCATGGGAGGTCTCCGAGTGGGGGAGTGGACGACATGGGGCGACCGTAGCGGGCTCGGATCCCGTTCGAAGCTCGCCGATGGTCCTTCGTCGGAGTGGTCCGGGTCACGTCGGAGGGGATTCGGGTCATTGCGGAAGCATCACGCTCAAGCCACGGAAATATTACCCTCGGTGTTCGCTTGAACTCGCTTGGTCATGGCTTCGTGCGGGGGTCTTCGGGGTGATTCGCCCCGTTCGTCACCGGGTCCTCTGGGGTGGAGCGGGTGGTTCCAGGATGGTGTGTCCGTTTGGGCCGAAGGGCGGCTTTCCATGGGATCGGTCGCCTTATATGCGTGTCGTTTAAAAAGATCTCCAATAAGACCATTTCGTTTTCGGGGCATGCGGAATGCTGTCGACAATCCGGACAAAGTGTTTTCGGGGTTTCGGCGTTGACAAAAAACGGGGGCCGTGATGATGATTGCCTCAGTCCACCGCGACACAGGTGCAAGAAGCGCCTGCGTCTTTTTCTGTCGAAACCTCGCATGATTTCCCGGGGGAAACATGATCAAGAAGCTGACCGCTGCTGGCCTGGTCGCTGGTGCCGCGATGGGCGCGCTCCTCATGGGGGCTCCCGCTTACGCCTCGCACGGCGGTGACCAGCAGTTCAACCAGAACCTTCAGCTGGTTCCGATCCAGTCCTGCAACCTGACCGGCAGCGTCGGTCTGGTCGCGGTCACCGTGCCGATCCTGTCGCCGCAGACGACCGGTGACTGCGTGAACGGCCCCGTCGGCACCAACATCAGCTAGTTCCGGCAATCGTTTCTACCGAGACGATATCTCGAATTTCTTCGAAGGGTGATTTGAATGCTGCGTAAGCTCGGTGTTGCCGGCCTCGTCGCTGGTGCCGCTATCTCCGCCGTTCTGGCCGCCAGCCCGGCCTCCGCCGGTTCCCACGGTTCGCACGGTGGGGACCAGCAGTACAACCAGAACCTGCAGGCCATTCCGGTTCAGCTCTGCAACACCAGTGCCGCCGTCGGCCTGGTCGCCGTGAACGTTCCGGTCCTGTCGCCGCAGACCACGGGCGACTGCACCAACGGTCCCGTCAGCACCAACATCGACTAGGAGAACCCCGACATGCGTAAGTTCACCGCCGCCACCGCCATCGCCGGCATCGCCCTGGGCGCCATGCTCGCCGCGGCCCCCGCCTCCGCCGGTTCCCACGGTGGGGACCAGCAGTACAACCAGAACCTCCAGGCCGTGCCGGTTCAGCTGTGCAACACCGAGCTGGCCGTCGGGCTCATCGCCGGTGTCAACATCCCGGTCCTGTCGCCGCAGACCGCCGGTGACTGCACCAACGGTCCCGTCAGCACCAACATCGACTAGGAGCCCTGTAGATGCGTAAGTTCACCGCCGCCACCGCCATCGCGGGCATCGCCCTGGGCGCCATGCTCGCGGCCTCCCCGGCCTCCGCCGGTTCCCACGGTGGGGACCAGCAGTTCAACCAGAACCTGCAGCTGGTTCCGGTTCAGCTGTGCAACACCGAGCTGGCCGTCGGCCTCGTCGGTGCCAACGTGCCGATCCTGTCGCCGCAGACCACGGGCGACTGCGTCAACGGCCCGGTCAGCACCAACATCGACTAGGAGTCGTAGATGCTGCGGAAGTTCACCGCCGCCACCGCGATCGCCGGTGTCGCGCTCGGTGCGATGCTCGCGGCCGCTCCGGCGTCCGCCTCGCACGGTGGGGACCAGCAGTTCAACCAGAACCTGCAGCTGGTTCCGGTTCAGCTGTGCAACACCGAGCTGGCCGTCGGCCTCGTCGGTGCCAACGTGCCGATCCTGTCGCCGCAGACCACGGGCGACTGCGTCAACGGCCCGGTCGGCACCAACGTGGACCACGACCGTGGTGAGCACGGGCACGACCACGACAAGGGCAACGGCTACCACTAGTCGCCCCTTGCGAACGGGGTCCTTCGGATCCCGGTGACGGAACAGAGCGTTACCAAGGCCCCCCGGCGTGTCGCCGGGGGGCCTTGTCGTGTTCGCCGGAACATGATGAGTTCGATCGAGGAGGCGATATATGAGGCGTGCACTGTTGATGGGGGCGGCGTTGGCCCTGGCCCTCTCCGCCTGTGGACAGCAGAACACGGGGGGCGAGGAGAACGCTCCGGGGGAGGGCGACGGAGAGGACGACCGCTACGAGCGGGACGACGACGACAGGACGGCCGAGGGCGACGTCCAGGTCCTCAACTTCCACGGCGACGAGAACGGTTTCCCCGACCAGCGGCCCGAGGACTACGTGGCCACCGAGTTCACGACCTTCTCCGACATGGAGTGGGACGAGTGGCACGAGGACGGCGCCCGCGGTGAGGGGGAGGTGCTGGGCACCTGGTGCATGGACCAGGGGTGCCAGGACGACCCCTACGACGTCGATGTCGAACTCGCCGACCCGGTGGACGTCGACGGCACCCCGTACTTCTCCACCTACACCATCACCGATTACGGGGACATGCCCGAGGAACAGCGTCAGGCGTTGGACGACGCGGACGGCGGTCGGTTGGCCGTCCCCTCCCAGACGGACTGAGCGAATACGTGACGGGTGGAGTGAACTTCGACTCCACCCGTCCTTCGCCGAATCCTTACAAAGGCCGCAGGAATCACGAAACGCCTGTTCACATCGGGTGGGGGCGGATGCCTTCGGCGCATGGAGAAGAGCGATTCGGGCGTGGCGGGCCCCGGAGGTCTCTAGTCTGCTGAGTTGTGGGACTCAACCAGTGGGCGAACGATCGCGCGGACGAACGACAGGACACCGGCGACCGGCCGGTGCCACGGCACGGCCGCGCCGCTCTGCTGCGCCTGGCCGCGTGGTTCGAGGAGGCCGAGCCGGATCGGGCGGACGCCCTGGCGACGGCGGCCTTCGCGCTCCACCCCTCGCGCGACCTTCAAGGCCGGGTCGCCGACGGAGTGGCGGCCACCACCTCCTGGTGGCAGGCGGAACCCGATCGCAGCACCGTCACCGAACATCCCGGGACGCGCTCGCCCGAGCCCGTCCGCGACCACCGCGCCCAACAGGCCCGGTTGCGCGACGCCGCCGAGTCCTCCGCCCACTGGAGGCGGGCCGGCGCCGAACAGGTGCGTTCCCTGCTCACCGAGCCCACGGCCGACCGGGCCCGGCTGGACCTGTCCGGTGCGGGGATGGAGGTCCTCATGGAACTCCTCACCACGGCCCTGGGGTCCGGTGACGCCTCCCGCGGTCCCGCATCCGCCGGCGACCTGGAGTTCGGGCTGCGTCTGCACGTCCACACCGCGCCCGGGGCGGAGGTCGTCGTCCGGGGAGAGGGCGGAGACCTCACTCTGGAGGGGCTGCGCCTGCACGTGACCTCCTACGACCAACACCACGGACAGACCGTTCCCCCCACGCCGGTCGAGCCCCTCGCCGAGCCGGAAGGGGAGATCGACGGGCCGGATGTCCCCGACCGGACCGAGACCCTCGACGTCCCCGAAGAGCCCGGATCCCCGGAGACGGACGAGACGCCCGAGCCCGAGGAGACCACCGAGAGCCCCGAGGCCCCGGAGACGACGGAGGGCTCCGAGGAGACCGAAGCGGCCCTCGAACCCGAGACGGCCCTCGAGGACGACGAGGCCCTCTCACCGGAGGCCGGGGACGAGGGACCCGAGCGGACCGATAGCCTCCCGGGACCGGACCCCGACGCCGAGACCACCGGTCCGATCGAGATCATCACGCACACGCCCCGGACCCGGAGGTGAGGGTGACGGTGCCGAACGTCCACATCGAAGACGCCGCCCTGCTCGGAGAGCGTCAGGCCGCCGCCCGCGCCCTCATGGCCAGGCCGCTGCTCACCCGCCGGGCCCACCCGACCGAGTTCTCGCTGGTGCGATCGCACACCGAGTGGCTCGTCCAGCGTTTCCAACGCGTGCTCGGCTACCGCCTCACCGTCGCCGACGACCATGCCCGCCTGATCAAACGCGGTCTCGTCGACGAGGTGGTCCGCCCCCTGACCCGCGCCGACGGAACCCGTTTCACCCCCCGCGCCCTCGCCCACCTGGCCCTGAGCCTGGCCGTCCTCGTCGAGACCACCGAACCGGTGGGGATCCGGGCGCTGGCGCGCGGGGTGCGCGACGCCGCCGGAGAGGCCGGGGTGGACGCCGATCCGACCCGAGGGCTGGCGGAGCGTCGCGCCTTCTGCGCGGCCCTGCTCCACCTGACCGGCCTCGGAGCGCTCACCGAGACCTCCGGTACGATCCGCGCCCATCGCGACGACGCCGCCGTCGACGCCGTGCTGACCCCCGACGTCGACGCCCTGCGCGCGGTCGCCGCCCACCTGCCCAAGGCCGGGGACACCGCCGACACCTTCCTCGCCGGAGCCGTCGACCCCGACCCCGAGAGCGACCAGGCCGGAGAGACCACCTTGCGGCGGCTGCTCGCCGAGACCGCCGTGGTCCACCGTGAGGAGCTCCCCGCCCGTCAGCGGGACCGTCTCGCCGCCCACCAGTGGCGCGCCGCCGCGGCTCTGGGCAACCTCCTCGGAGGGGAGATCGAGATCCGGGCGGAGGGTGTGGCGCTCATCATGTCCGACGAGGCGGCCACCTCGCCCCGGCTCCCCTCCGACGACCCTGTCGGCCACACCGCGCTCGCGCTCGTCCGTCATCTCGCCGGTCGTCTGAACCCCGGCCGTCCCGCCACCTCGGTCCCCGTACCCGACCGAGAACTCCAGGTGGCGCTGGAGGCCCTCGGTGGAGCCGACGCCCCGGCACGTGCCGACTGGGCGCGCACCGCCGGGCCCGAGGTCCCCGACCCCGACCGGCTCCGCACCCTCGTCCTGGAACTCCTCGCCGACTCGGGGCTGCTCCTCGGAGGCCCCGGCGAGTGGCGCTTGACCGCCGCCGCGGCCCGATTCGGCGCGGAAGTGGACGATCGCGTCCCCCGGATCCAGGACAATGACGAAGACGACCGGACGGACCCCGCGCGACCGCGTGGAGCCGGTCACGACGCGTCCGAGCACGACGAGTCGAGGCTTCGAACCGACCCCCGTGAAGACCTCGACCGAGTGGCGTCCGTGCTGCGAACGGTGGCGAACGAGAAGGTGAGCGCGACCAGTGGTGACACAGGAGACGAGCGAGGCCCGGGAGACGGCTCCGGCTGACCCCACCCCCCGTTATCGCCTCGAACGCGCGGGCATCCGGAACGTCTGGCAGTACGACGACCACGTCCTGGACTTCGCCGAGGGGCGGCTGCTGCTGCGCGGGCGTAACGGCGCCGGAAAGTCCAAGGCCCTGGAGATGCTCCTCCCCTTCCTCCTGGACGGGGACGTCCGTCGTCTGGACACCACCGGGACCAACCGGACCAGCCTGCGCTGGCTCATGGCCGAGGACCCCCGCGCCGGACGGGCCCCGGTGGAGGAGGCCGGCCCCGACCTGCTCGGCGAGCCCGAGGACGAGCCGGCAGAGGTGGACGACGCGACCGACGGGTCCGGAACGACCGCCGGCCCCGCCACCCGCCTGGGCTACCTGTGGGTGGAGTTCACGACCGCCCGCGGCGATCGGGGCCTGGACGCGGCGGCCCGGAACGACACCGGCCCCCGGTCCGCCGCCGCCCTGCTCGGTGAAGGCTCCGAGACCGACGGCGAAGGAGAAGGAGCCGGAGAGGGACCCGAGCCCCGCTACCTCACCTTGGGCGCCGCCGTCATGGCCGTGGGCGACTCCGACCCGCGCTGCGTCTACTTCGTCACCGAACGCAGGGTCGGCCACGACCTCGACCTGGTCACGGACGGCCGGCCCAAACCCGTCGACCGGCTGCGCTCGGAGATCGGCGCCGAGAACTGCTTCACCAGCGCCGTTCCCTACCGGGCGCGCGTCATGCGCAGCCTGTTCGGCATCGACGACTCCGTCCGCTACCGCAACCTCATCCACCTGCTCTACCGGCTGCGCCGCCCCACCATCGGCGACCGGCTGGAGGCGGGGGAGCTCGTCGGCGTGCTCTCCGAGGCACTGCCGCCCATGGACGAGTCCGTCCTGGACGAGGTCGCCCGCAACATCGCCGACCTGGAACAGGCCCGCGCGGAGAAGAACGCCCTCACCGACGCGGGGGCGGGGGTCGCCTCCTTCCTCACCGACTACCACGGCTACCTCGTGCACGCCCTGCGCTTCCGCGCCGCCTCCGTCCGCGAACAACTCGACGCCTTCACCCGACGCACCGAGGAGACCGACCGACTCCGCGCCGAACTCGACGAGCTGATCGCCGCCGAGAGCCGGATCTCGGAGGAACGCGACCAGGCACGCCGCACCCGCGACACCGCCGAGGCCGACGACGGGACCCTGGCGGCCGCCCGCAACGGCGCCGCCACCGCCACCACCAACGAACGTCGCGCCTACGACGCCGCCGTGGGCGCCTACATCCGCGCGGCCGAGGCGGCCTGGGTCGCGGCCGAACACGCCGCCACCACCGAGGACCACGCGATCGAGCGGCTCGGCGAGGACTCCTCCTCCATCGAACGCGCCCTCGACGTCCTGCGCCAGAACCACGTGGAGGGCACCCGGGCGGCCACCGCCGCCGGTATGGACCCCCGGGACCTGGGCCGGGTCCCCGAGACCCGCGTCGCCGTCCACGCTCCTCGAGAGAGCACCACCCGGGTGGACCTCAAGGGGCTCGAACAGGCCGTGGAACGCGCCCCCGTCGAAGGCATCGACCTCGACGACCTGCGGACGAACCTCGGCGGGCTGCACGACACGCTCACCTCCGTGGCCGACACGGCGGTCGCCCGAGCCGACCTGGTCACCCGACTCACCGGCCTCACCACCGCCGAGGCCTCCGCCGACCGGCGTCTGATCGCCCTCGACAGCGAGGCCGAGAGCGCCCAGGCCACCCTCGAACACGCGCACGAGCGTGAGCGGGAGGCCATCGAGACGCTGAGGGAACGGAGCGCGACCTACGCGGAGGGCGTGCGCTCCTGGGCCGCCCGCCTGCGCGACTCCAGTCACGCCCACGCCCTCGGCGACTCCATCCACGAGCTGGAGGGCAGTGTCGAACTGCCCATCTCCGACTCCCTGCGCGTCCTGGACGCCGAGGTCCCGGCCACCGTCTCCCGACTGGCCCACACCGCCGTCGATCCGCTCCTGGAAGAGCTGCGCGCCCGTAGGGACGTCGCCGTCAACGAGGAGGGACAGCTCTCCGACGAGCTCGCCGAACTCGCCGAACGCAAGCTCAAGAGCGCCGACAGCGGCCCGGAACGTCCTTCCTGGGCCACCTACCCCCGTCCCGACTCCGAAGGCGTCCCCTTCCACCTCGCCATCGACTTCGTCGACGGGCTGAGCACCCGGGAACAGGCCGGTCTGGAGGCGGCGCTGGAGGCCAGCGGCCTGCTCGCCGGCTGGGTCAACGCGGACGGGACCCTCTACGACCCGACCACCCGCGACCTCATCATCACCCCGGCCCGCCCGGCCAAGGGCCGCACCCTCCTCGACGTCCTCGTTCCCGTCGCCGTCCCCGACCGCGGCGTCCACGACGAGGGTCTGCGCGCCCTGCTCGCCTCGATCGCCCTGCGCTCGGAGGCCCCCGGCACCGCCGAGGACACCGAGGCCAAGCACCGCCGGGACCACTCCCTGGCCACCGTCAGCTCCATGTCGCTCTCCGGCGGCTGGCGCCTGGGCGTGGCCTCCGGAGCCCACGACAAGAGCGAACCCGAGTACATCGGCGAGGCAGCGCGCAAACGCGCCCGCGACCGCCAGACCGCCAACACCGACCGCCGCATCGCCATGGCCGAGGCCCTCCTGGCCGAGGCGGGGGAGCGCCGCTGGGCGGTCGAACGCTCCTACACCGAACTCCTCGACGTCTCCCGGGACCTGCCGGACCCGGCCCCGCTCGTACGGGCCTGGGCCACCCTCGACGTCGCCAGGAACGACGTCGCCACCGCGCGCCGCGCCCACGACACCGCCAGGGCCGCCGCCGACGAGGCACGCGCCGAGCTCCTCGAGCTGCGCGCCCGCCTGGCCGACGCCGCCCGACCCGACGGCCTGCCCACCACCCGGGTCGAACTCGACAGCGCGCTTCGGGCCCTGGACCACCTGCGGGTCCTCATCGCCTCCTCCCTGCGCGACCTCGACGTACTGGCCTGGGAACTCGCCGACCACGAACACCACGTGGCCGCCTGGTCCCGAGCCCGCGCGGCCCGCCTGCTCGCGGAGGACGCCCGCGCGGCCGCGATCGACGACATGATCACGGTGCGCCGCCAGTTCGAACTCGGCGACCGGGCCCGCGGGGTCGGGGACGAGCGGATCGAGGCCGCCCGCGAGCAGGTCCGGGCCCGCGCCCGAGAGGCGACCGAACGCCTCCCCGAACTCGAACGCTCCGCCCAGCGGGCCAGGGACGAACGCGTCGGAGCCGAGGCCCGCCTCGACGCGGCCACCGACGAACGGGCCGAACAGGTCCGTCGGGCCCTCACGGTGGGGGAGGGGCTGATCGACTCGGTCACCATGACCGTCGAACCCACGGGGACCGATGAGGAGGCCTCGGAGAGCTTCCTCGCCGACGTCGTCCTGTTGCGCGCCGCCGGGCTCGAGGAACGCGCCTCCGAGGGGTCCCCCCTGCGTCGCTACCTGGCCTGCCTGGAGACCGAACCCGGCGCCGAGCCCACCGGGCCCGAGGAGCGCCTCGGCCTCCTGGCGGCCTTCGTCGCCGACCTGGAGAAGGGCCTGGCCGCCCAGGAGGACGCCGTCGAGATCGACGACAGCGCCGTCCTCGCCAGCCGGGAGGAGCTCCAGAGGCTCCTGACCTCCGTCGGCTGGTCCCAGACCCGCACCGAACTCACCGAACCCCGGGGGATCAAGCGGCTCACCGTCCACGACGAGGACGGTTCCCACGACGTCACGGTCTACGCCGAACGCGTCGCCGAGTCCGTCACCAGGGCCGAGGAGAGCGTCGCCATCGCCGAGGAGGAGGCCTTCGAACGCCACCTGCTCGGTGAACTCGCCGGCCACCTCTCCCACCAGATCGACGAGGCCCGTGCCCTCATCGCCACCATGAACGACGTCCTCAAGGACGTCACCACCTCGGCCGGGCTCGGAGTGCGCCTGGACTGGGACCTGGCCCCCGACGCCGGGGCCGACATCGAGGCGGTCGTGCCGCTCCTGGCCACCCCGGCCGAGAAACGCACCCGCGTCCAGACCACGAGGCTGCGCGACGCCCTGCGCCGCTGCATCGAGGCCATCCGACGCCTGGACCCGACCGCCACCGGTGGGGCCCAACTGCGCGCCGCCCTCGACTATCGATCCTGGTTCACGTTCACCGTCTACGTCACCGACGCCGCCGGAGACGAACGTCGCCTGGGCCACCGCACCGCCCTCAGCCAGGGCGAGCAGCGCGTGGTCGCCTATCTGGTGCTGTTCGCCGCGGCCGCCGCCCAGTTCGACGCCCTGGCGGCACGTGCCCCTTGGGCGCCCCGCCTGATCCTGCTCGACGACGCCTTCGCCAAGGTCGACGAACCCACACACGGACGTCTGCTCGGTCTCCTGGTCGAACTCGACCTCGACTTCGTCCTGACCTCCGAGCGGGTCTGGGGGTGCTTCGCCAGCGTGCCCAGCCTCAACATCTACGAGTGCCTGCGCGATCCCAACGTCCCGGGCATCGCGACGTTGCACTTCACCTGGGACGGTAGTCGTAGGAGGCTGGTCGGGGTATAGGTGCGGTCGCGGGGCCGGACGTTACGCGTATCACCAGGGCGCTTCCTCCCGTCCTGTCCTAGTCTTCTGGTGCAGGTTCGATAACGGAGCGGGGTGGCGAAGGTGACTCGGATGCCCGAGGCCGACACGAACGGAGGACGGAGCGGCAGGGAGACCTCCGGAGGAGGGGACGATCCCACCACGACGGCTCTCCTGGAGGCCCTCGCGCGCTCCGGGACCCCCTCGAGGGTCCGGGCCTGGATCAACGCGGCCCTCTGGGGAGAGGACGCCCTGGAGGCGCTCCTCCAAGGAGAGCGGATCCCCGAACCCGTCCTCGACGAACCGTCCCCACGTCCCGGACGCATGCGCCGCTCCTACCTCACCGGGATCCGGGTCGAGGGCTTCCGCGGCATCGGTCGTCCCGCCGAACTCACCTTCTCCCCGGGGCCGGGTCTCACCGTCATCGTGGGCCGCAACGGCTCCGGCAAGTCCAGCTTCGCCGAGGCCGCCGAGGCGGCGCTGACCGGCCGCAACCCCCGCTGGGACTCCATGCCCACCGGCTGGCGCGACGGTTGGCGCAACCTGCACTACGACGAGCGCACCGAGGCGACCGTCGATATCCACATCGCCGGAGACGACGGACCCACCCGGATCAGCCGCCGCTGGACCGGGGAGAGCGTCCGTTCCGCGAGAGGAGAGGTCGTCCACCCCGACGGTCGGGTCTCCCCGCTGCGTACCCTCGACTGGGGCGAGAACCTCGTCCGCTACCGGCCCTTCCTGTCCTACGACGAACTCGGCCGGACCGTCACCGGACGCGCCGCCGAGCTCTACGACACCCTCACAGCGCTGCTGGGGCTCACCGGACTCGCCGAGGCCGAACGTCGCCTCGCGAAGGTCTGCGACGGCCTCGTCCGGCGCCGTGAACGCCCCTCTCGTGCCCTGAAACAGCTCATGGAGGCCCTCTCGGCCTCCTCCGACCCCCGGGCCGCCCAGGCCGCGCAGATCCTCTCCTCGCCCTCGATGGACCTCGACGCCCTGCGTCGGATCGCCGCCGACGACGGCCCCAGCGACCCGGCCCTGCACGTGGTGCTGCGCCGCCTGCGTCGCCTCGCGGTCCCCGAGCGGGCCCTCATCGCCGACGTCGTCAACGAACTGCGCGGCGCCGCCATGGAACTGGCCATGGCCGCCGGCAGCAAAGGCGACCACGCGCACGGTGTGGTCCGCCTCCTCGAACAGGCCATCGAGCACCACAAGCGCCACCCCACCGAGACCACCTGCCCCACCTGTGACTCGGCCGGAGCCCTCGGCCCCGACTGGGTGCGCCGGGCCAACGCCCAACTCCGCGCCCTTCGTCCCCAGGCCGCCACCGCCTCGGCCGCCTACGAACGCGCCGACAACGCCCGCGACCAGGCCCGCTTCCTGCTCTCGCCCATGCCCGGCTGGCTGCCGCCCGAGAGCGAACTCGGGCAGGTCTGGGCCCTCTGGGAATCGGGCGACGACATAGAGGACCTCGCCGAACTCGCCGACCACATCGAAGTCGTGGGACGCAAACTCCGCGCCGCCGCCGTCAGCGCACGCCGTGACGCCACCGAGCGTCTGGAGGACCCCACCGACGGATGGGGCGAACTCGCCGAACGGCTCACCGAATGGCTCAACGACGCCCAAGAGGCGATCAAGGCGGGTGAGACCCTCGCCGACACCGAGGCCGCCCTCGAATGGCTCGCCGAATACGCCCACTCGGTCCGCTCCGAACGACTGGGACCGGTGGCGCATCAGGCCGAACAGGTGTGGTTCCGCCTCCGCCAGGAACGCCACATCGACCTCCAGGGCATGCGTCTGATCGGCCGGGGCGCCCGCCGTCGGGTCGAAGTGGACGTCGCCGTGGACGGGGTGGACGATCAGACCAGCGCCCCCGGGCTCCTCAGCCAGGGCGAGTTCCAGGCCCTGGCCCTGTCCATCTGCCTGCCCCGCACCCTGGTGGACGACAACCCCTTCGGCTTCCTCCTCCTGGACGATCCGGTCCAAGCCATGGACACCGAGACCGTCGAAGGGCTCGCCTCCGTCCTGGCCGACGTGGGGCGCCACCGCCAGCTGGTCGTGTTCACCCACGACACCCGCCTCTCGGACGCCCTACGCCGCCTGGGGCTCCCCGCGGACATCCGTACGATCAACCGGGACGCGATGTCCAACGTCTGGCTCGCCGACCCCGCCTGAGGGGTGTGGTTCGGGCGCCGGGAGTGTTCTGCAAGACGAGTCGAGCCGCCCGCGAGGTACGAGCGTAGGCGTGGACGAGGATGAAGAACGCTCCCTCCCTTGGCGCCCGAACACGCGCCGAAGCGAAGCGGAGGCGCAAAGCAAGCACTTTCGGGCCTCAGCCCCGGCAGGGTTTGACGGTCACGCGATCTCCCACCTCTACTCCAGCGGTCGGGGGAGAGGGCGTGTGGCTCGTGCGCCGGGTCACATCGGGGTTCTTGTGGTGGGTGCTTCGAGGGGCCTTGAGGTCCTGAAACCCCTGCCCCGTAAGGGATCTCGTTCCCGGGGGAGGGGTGGCTCCGGGGGTGGCGGGCGTTCGATTTGGCAGACCACCCCTCAACCCCTGTATAGTCATCATCAACGCAAGGGGGCAACGCCCCCGGGGCGGACGAGAGAAAGCCCCACAGCGTGCCCCTTTAGCTCAGTCGGCAGAGCGTCTCCATGGTAAGGAGAAGGTCTACGGTTCGATTCCGTAAAGGGGCTCCACCACTTGATGAGGTTCCGGTCCACTCAGGTGGGTGGCCGGTGGATCCGCACCGGCCTAGACCGGGGCGGATCCCTTCGTGGTTCCGGTCCGTTCCAACCGGGGCGGGGTAGCTCAGTCGGTAGAGCAAGCGGCTCATAATCGCTGTGTCGTCGGTTCAAGTCCGGCCCCCGCTACCAACCCACTGACCCCTGAGGCCGAGTACTCAGGGGTTGTTGTGGGTCTCGAGCAGTGTTCGTACTGCGCCCAGGTAATGTCTCCAGCGAGAAAGGCACTCCGAAGTGGCTGCCACAGACGTGAGGCCGAAGATCACCCTGGCCTGCCAGGAGTGCAATCACCGGAACTACATCACGCGCAAGAACCGTCGGAACACCCCCGACCGTCTGACGATCAAGAAGTTCTGCCCGAACTGCCGCAAGCACAACGAGCACCGCGAGACGCGCTAGTCCCTCGGCGCCCGTAGCCCAGGCAGGGAGCGGTCAGCTTCTCGTAGACTCCAGCCCGGTGAGCCAACCGCTCACCGGGCTGTTCGCTGTGTACGGCCCCCGCCGTCACCGCGGACCCGACACCGTCGTTTCCACATCCGAGAGGCAGAGCGTGGCGATCAACCCTGACTACCTCGGCCGGGAGTATCCCGCCCCCGAGGTGTACGAGGTGACCCGCGGCAAGATCCGCGAGTTCGCCGAGGCCATCGACGATCTCAACCCGGTCTACCTGGACCGGGCCTCGGCCAAGGCCATGGGGCACCCCGACGTCATCGCCCCGCCGACCTTCCCGGTCATCCTCGGTATGGCCGGCTCCGCGCTGGCCATCGCCGACCCCGACCTGGGCGTCGACTTCTCCCGGGTCGTCCACGGCGACCAGGGCTTCCACTACAGCCGGCCGCTGTACGCGGGCGACGTCCTCAGCACGGTCACCCGCATCACCGGGATCAAGGCCCTGGGCGGCAACGAGCTGCTCACCCTGGAGACGGTCGCCGAGGCGGCCGACGGCGAGCATGTGGTGACGGCGAGCATGATGCTCGTCGTCCGGGGTTCCTAGGAGACGGGGAGAGACGATGAGCAGGCTCAAGTACGACGACGTCGAGACCGGCGCCACGATCCCCGAGCGGACCTTCCCGGTCCGCCGTCTGGACCTGGTCCGCTACGCGGGCGCCTCCGGCGACTTCAACCCCATCCACTGGAACGAGCGCTTCGCCAAGTCCGTCGGCCTGCCCGACGTGATCGCGCACGGCATGTTCACGATGGCCGAGGCCGGACGGCTCATCACCGACTGGACCGGGGACCCCGGCAGTGTCGTCGACTACTCGGTGCGCTTCTCGGCGCCCGTGGTGGTCCCCGACGACGATCAGGGAGCCGAGATCACCGTCGGCGGCAAGGTCAAGTCCAAGAACGACGACGGGACCGTCACCGTCATGCTGACCGCCCGTTCCGCGGGCGCCAAGGTCCTGGCCAAGGCCTCCGCCGTCGTGCGGCTGGCCTGACCCGCCCCCCACGCCCGTGTCCGCTTCTTTCGCAAGTCGAGGTAAGACCGTGTCCACGATGCTCGCCGACCACACCACGCTCGGACTGGGAGGCCCCGCCAAGGCCTTCCACACCGCCTCCTCCACGGACGAACTGATCCGACTGGTCACCGAGGCCGACCGCGCCGGAGAGCGTGTGCTCGTGCTCGGTGGCGGCAGCAACCTGGTGGTCGCCGACGACGGCTTCCCCGGGACCGTGATCCTGGTCGCGTCCCAGGGTGTGACCCTCACCGAGGACGGGACCGACCCGGAGACCGGTGAGGACGTCGTCCTGCTGCGGGCGGACGCGGGTGTGGAATGGGATCCGCTGGTGGAGCGGACCGTCGCCGAGGGGCTCAACGGCGTCGAGTTCCTCTCCGGCATCCCCGGTCGGGTCGGCTCCACGCCGATCCAGAACGTCGGGGCCTACGGCCAGGACGTCTCCCAGACCATCCGTGAGGTGCTGGTCCTGGACCGTGTCACGGGCGAGCGGATCACCATGTCCAACGCCGACTGTGGTTTCACCTACCGGGACAGCGTCTTCAAGGGGAGCGACCGTCACGTGGTGTGCGAGGTGGTCTTCGAGCTGCGTCGTGGACCGTCGAGCCGTCCGGTCCGTTACGCCGAGGTCGCCCGCACCATGGGTGTGGACGCGGGGGACCGGGTGCCCCTGGAGAAGGCGCGCGAGGTCGTCCTGGGGCTGCGTCGGGGCAAGGGCATGGTCCTGGACCCGGCCGACCCCGACACCCGGAGCGCCGGTTCGTTCTTCACCAACCCGGTGCTGTCGCCGGAGGAGTACTCGGCCTTCCGTGAGCGCGCCGCCGAGCGTCTGGGCGCCGAGACCGAGATCCCGGGACACCCGGACGAGGCGGGGAACGTGAAGCTCTCCGCCGCCTGGCTGATCGACCGGGCCGGCTTCACCAAGGGCTATGGGGACGGCCCGGCGAGGATCTCGGGCAAGCACACGCTCGCCCTGACGAACCCGGGCGGGGCGACCACGGCCGATCTGCTCGACCTGGCGCGCGAGGTGCGCGCGGGGGTGGAGAAGGCCTTCGGGGTGCGCCTGGTCAACGAGCCGGTGATGGTCGGCGTCTCCCTCTGACCGTCACCCGGGCCGTGCGCCCAAGAAATGTGTTGGGCGCACCGAACTCGCTTTTTCGCCCTTCCTGATAAATCAATTCGCCGATGCGACGAATTGCCAGTGCAAAAAGTCCACTGGTAATGTTCTTTCCGTCGAAGGGGAGTAGTCCCCAATGCGTGCGGTCGACATGCTGGATGTACATCCCGGCCGCATGAGCCCGACTCCGACGGGCGGACGAGACCTTTGACCCGGTAGGAAACGACCGGGTTGAAGGGGCGTTATCCGCTTCCTTCCGCCCAATAAGGACAGTGGGAGCACGATGTCGGCCTTTATCCTCGGCCTCGGTCTGAGCGCCATCGCCATCTTCATCGCCGAAATGGGAGACAAGACCCAACTCGTCGCGATGTCCCTGGCGACCCGTTATCGGGTGCGCACCGTTCTTCTCGGCATCACCGCCGCCACCGCGCTGGTCCACCTCGGCAGCGTCTTCATCGCCGAGGTGCTCGGCGCGACCCTGCCCACCGATTGGCTCACCCTCGCGGCCGGGCTCGCCTTCCTCTTCTTCGGGGCGTGGACCCTGAGGGGCGACGAGATGACCGACAAGGACGAGGAGCGGGCCGCCTCCCGCCGTATCCGCTCCGGCTTCATGACCGTGTTCGTGGTCTTCCTCGTGGCCGAACTCGGAGACAAGACCATGCTGGCGACCATCACCGTCGGCACACAGCACCACTGGCTGCCGGTGTGGATCGGCTCCACCGTCGGGATGGTCGCCGCGGACGCCATCGCCATCGCCATCGGCGCGGTCCTGGGCAAGAAGCTCCCCGAACGCGCCATCCGGATCGGCGCGGCGGTGCTGTTCTTCGTGGCGGGCGTCGCGATGCTCGGCCAGGGCGCCTGGATGCTCCTGGCCTGAGCCGGCCGGGACCGCGGCCCCGGCCGCTCACCCCTCGAGAGGCTCCGGAGGCGCGGCCAGCCAGGCGTCCACACCGGCCGAGAGTTCCTTCTTGAGGGCGTCGGGGGCCCCGGAGGCCCGAATGGACATACGGGCCAGCTCGGCCAGTTCGGGGTCGGTGAACCCGAAGACCTCGCGTGCGATCCGGTACTGCTCCACCAGGCGGGGGCCGAACAGCAGCGGGTCGTCGGTGCCCAGGGCGATGGGCACGCCCGAGTCGAAGAGCCGGCGCAACGGCAGGTGCTCCACCTGCTCCACCACGCCCAGACCCACGTTCGAGGTCGGGCAGACCTCCAAGGTGACCCCCTGGGTGGCGATCCGCTCCACCAGGTACGGATCCTCGATGGCCCGCACCCCGTGGCCGATCCGGTCGGCGTCCAGTTCGTCCAGGCACTCGCGCACGCTGCGCGGCCCGTTCAGCTCACCGCCGTGCGGCGCCGACAACAGTCCGGCGCGCTTGGCGATGCGAAAGGCCGACTCGAACTCGCGCGCACGGCCTCGGCGCTCGTCGTTGTTGAGGCCGAACGAGACCACGCCCCGTCCCACGTACTGGCGGGCGAGCCGGGCCAGGGCGCGAGCGTCCAGAGGGTGCCGGGTCCGGTTGGCGGCCACCATGATCCCCACACCCACGCCGGTCTCGCGTTCGGCGATCCGGGCGGCGTCCAGGATCAACTCCAACGTGGCGGTCAGTCCGTCGAACCTGGAGGCGTATCCGCTCGGGTCGACCTGGATCTCCAGCCAGCCCGAGCCCGCGGCCTTTTCGTCCTCGGCGGCCTCGAGCAGCAGGCGGTACATGTCCTCGGGCTCCTTGAGCACCGAGCGGGCGATGTCGTACAGGCGCTGGAAGCGGAACCAGCCGCGTTCGTCCGTGGCGCGCAATCGGGGCGGCCATTCCTCGACGAGGGCCTGGGGGAGGTGGACCCCCCGCAGCTCGGCCATCTCCACGAGGGTGTCGTGGCGCATCGAGCCGGTGAAGTGCAGGTGCAGATGGGCTTTGGGCAGCCGGTCCAACCGGCGGGCGCTGGTCGGTGTCTCCATGAAGTAAGACTGCCGCATGAACACCCCCGCTCGCACCGAGATCGACGACACCGTGGCCGGCGCCGCACACGAAGGGCCCCGGGCGGAACGTCGCCCGGGGCCCGGTGGAGCGTGGAGACTACTCGGCCTCGGCCAGCAGGTTCTGGACCCGGGTCACGCCCTCGACCAGGTCCTCGTCGCCGAGCGCGTACGACAGACGCAGGTAGCCGGGGGTGCCGAAGGCCTCGCCCGGGACCACCGCCACCTCGGCCTCCTCCAGGATGAGCTCGGCCAGCTCGGCCGAGGTCGCCGGGGTACGGCCGCGGATCTTCCGGCCGAGCACGCCCTTGACGGACGGGTAGACGTAGAACGCGCCCTCGGGCTCGGGGCAGACCACACCGTCGATCTCGTTGAGCATGCCCACGATGGTCCGACGCCGGCGGTCGAAGGCCTTCCGCATCTCGTCGACCGCGGTCAGGTCGCCCGAGACGGCGGCCAGGGCGGCGGCCTGAGACACGTTCGCGACGTTGGACGTGGCGTGCGACTGGAGGTTGGAGGCGGCCTTCACCACGTCCTTGGGGCCGATGATCCACCCCACGCGCCAGCCCGTCATCGCGTACGTCTTGGCGACGCCGTTGACGATGACCGTGCGGTCCGCGATCTCGGGGACCTCGACCGGCAGCGAGCTGAACTCGGCGTCGCCGTAGACGAGGTGCTCGTAGATCTCGTCGGTCAGCACCCACAGGCCGTGCTCGTCGGCCCAGCGGCCGATGGCGCGGACCTGCTCGCGCGGGTAGACGGCGCCGGTGGGGTTGGACGGCGAGACGAACACCAGGACCTTGGTGCGCTCGGTGCGCGCGGCCTCCAGCTGCTCGACGTCGGCGAGGTAGCCGGTGCTCTCGTCGGTGACGACGAAGACGGGAACACCGCCCGCGAGCTTGATCGACTCGGGGTAGGTGGTCCAGTAGGGGGCGATGACGATGACCTCGTCGCCCGGGTCGAGCATGGCGGCGAAGGCCTCGTAGATGGCCTGCTTGCCGCCGTTGGTCACCAGGACCTGGGAGGGGTCGACCTCGAGGCCGGAGTCGCGCAGCGTCTTCTCCGCGATGGCCTTCTTCAGCTCGGGAAGCCCGCCGGCCGGGGTGTAGCGGTGGAAGCGGGGGTTCCGGGCCGCGTCGACCGCGGCCTCCACGATGTAGTCGGGCGTCGGGAAGTCCGGCTCGCCGGCGCCGAAGCCGATGACGGGACGGCCCTCCGCCTTCATGGCCTTGGCCTTGGCGTCCACCGCGAGGGTGGCGGACTCGGAGATGGCGCTGATGCGCGCGGACACACGAGGTCGGTCAGTCATGTGCTCCATGGTGTCACGTGCCCTTCCTTCGCGTCGGGTGGAAGGTCACACACCGGATGGGGCGATCGACCGGTTTGGCCGAGAACAGGGGAGGGCGTACACTTGCTCGCGTCGGTCGGCTTCGTTACACAGCCGTCACATCACTCAAGGTTGTGCGACGGCTCTCGATACCGGCTATGGTGGGGAACGAAGTTTCCGCAAAGGGCAGTGGCTCAATTGGCAGAGCACCGGTCTCCAAAACCGGCGGTTGGGGGTTCGAGTCCCTCCTGCCCTGCAAGTCCGCGCGGTACGGGGTGGCGATCCGTCGCCACCCCGCCGTGAGGGGCGACGGAACTTACGGGGAATGAAGCAACCCGCGACCCTAAGGACCCCAGGTGACTCAGACTGACGCCGACGCCAAGCCCGACAAGGAGCCCAAGCGTCGTACCGGTCCGGTGACGTTCACCAAGCAGGTCGTCGGCGAACTCCGCAAGGTCCGCTGGCCCACGCGCAAGGAACTGGTCACCTACACGATCGTCGTCCTGGTCTTCGTCGTGATCGTCCTCGCCTACGTCTCTCTGCTCGACTTCGCCTTCGGTGAGGCCGTCACCTGGCTCTACAGCACCTTCGGCCGTCCCGCCGGGGTCTGATCGCACCTCTCGGGGGAGACCCCGTCCACGGGGTGGAGGCGTGTCGATTCCGCCTCTCCCCTTCCTTCCTCGTCCGCGCGTTGGTCCCGCGTCGCCCGGAGAGACCGTAAGCTGGCAGAACTGGGTTCGACGCACGGCCTGTTCGGCGTGCGTCGCACGCCCTAGCGAATCCGACGAGAGAAAGAGCAGCCGTGTCCGAGTCCCCACTGACCTCTGACGACTTCCCCGAAGAGGAGCCGGTTCAGTCGTCGGCGGAAGAGACCGGCCTGGCGGGCGAGCCGTCCGAGGACGCGGCGGTCGACGCCGAGAACCCGGAGCTCGCCGGGGAGGCCGGAGAGGCCGACGGGAGTGACGACGAGGCCGAGGCCGCGCCCGAGACGCCCCGTCTGGACCCCGTCGAGGAGTTCAAGAACGAGCTCATCCTTCTGCCCGGCGACTGGTACGTCGTGCACACCTACGCGGGTTACGAGAAGCGGGTCAAGGCCAACGTCGAGAGCCGGACCCAGTCCCTCAACATGGAGGAGTACATCTTCCAGGTCGAGGTGCCCGAACACGAGGTCACCGAGGTCAAGAGCGGCAAGCGCCAGCAGGTCACCGAGAAGGTGCTGCCGGGCTACGTGCTCGTCCGCATGGACCTGACCGACGAGTCCTGGGCCGCGATCCGCAACACCCCGGGCGTCACCGGATTCGTGGGCCTGTCCAACAAGCCCGCGCCGCTCAGCCTCATGGAGGTCGCCAAGCTGCTGGCCCCCGAGCCCGAGGAGGAGCCGGAGCAGACCCCGCAGGCCAAGGCCGCGGCCGGTGGCGAGGCGCGTTCCGACGTGGCCTACGAGATCGGCGAGTCCGTCACGGTCATGGAGGGTCCGTTCGCGACCCTGCCCGCCACGGTCAGCGAGATCAACGGCGACACCCAGAAGCTCAAGGTGCTCGTCTCGATCTTCGGTCGTGAGACCCCGGTCGAGCTCTCCTTCAACCAGGTCGCCAAGATCTGACGAGGTGGGGTTCTCCCCACACTCCGCCCGGACCACTGTCCGGGCGACGTAGACTTGGTGGGTCCACCCTCATCGGGGGTGGGCCCACCGTCGCGTGCGGCACCCGACTCTCGTCAGGGTGGGGCACGCGCCCGGCCCGTCCGGTCCCGACGGGCCGTCGCCCGCGCATGGACGTGGGAGCCTCCTTCGGCAGCGGCCCGACCGCGGTCCTCGTGACCCGGGCGTGCCGTCAGGGAGGCAGGGGCCGGCACACAATGCAGATCAGGCAAAGGACCCGATATGCCTCCGAAGAAGAAACTCGCCGCACTCGTCAAGGTGCAGCTGCCCGCCGGTCAGGCGACCCCGGCGCCGCCCGTCGGTACCGCTCTCGGTCCGCACGGCGTCAACATCATGGACTTCTGCAAGCAGTACAACGCTGCTACAGAGGGCCAGCGCGGCAACGTCATCCCCGTAGAGATCTCCATCTACGAGGACCGTTCCTTCAGCTTCGTCACGAAGACGCCGCCGGCGCCCAAGCTGATCCTGAAGGCCGCCGGTCTGGACAAGGCCAGTGGCGAGCCCGGCCGCAGCAACAGCGGTTCGATCAGCGCCGACCAGGTCCGTGAGATCGCGCAGACCAAGCTGCCCGACCTCAACACCGACGACATCGAGGCCGCCACCAAGATCGTCGCCGGTACCGCCCGTTCCATGGGCATCGAGGTCAAGTAGCCCCCGCGAGGGATCGCTCGACGGCAAGAACCACCGTGGCAGGGCCAGGCGCTGGCCCAAAGACCACACGTTCCCGTAGGAGAACAGCGTGAAGCGCAGCAAGAACCACCGCAAAGCCAACAACCTGGTGGACCGGGACCGGCTCTACAGCCCCGCCGAGGCTCTGAAGCTGGCCAAGGAGACCACCAGTGTCAAGTTCGACGCGACCGTCGAGGTCGCCCTGCGTCTGGGCGTCGACCCGCGCAAGGCCGACCAGATGGTCCGCGGCACCGTGAACCTGCCGAACGGCACCGGTAAGACCGCTCGGGTCCTGGTCTTCGCGACCGGTGAGCGTGCCGAGCAGGCTCGCGCGGCCGGCGCCGACATCGTGGGCGACGACGACCTGGTCACCCAGGTCCAGAACGGCTTCCTCGACTTCGACGCCGTCGTGGCCACCCCGGACCTGATGGGCAAGGTCGGTCGTCTGGGCCGCGTGCTCGGTCCGCGTGGCCTCATGCCCAACCCCAAGACGGGCACCGTCACCCCGGACGTGGCCAAGGCCGTGACCGACATCAAGGGCGGCAAGATCGAGTTCCGCGTGGACCGCCACGGGAACCTGCACTTCATCGTCGGCAAGGTCTCCTTCGACGAGAGCAAGCTGCTGGAGAACTACCAGGCCGCGATCGACGAGGTGAACCGCCTCAAGCCGTCCGCCGCCAAGGGTCGTTACATCAAGAAGGCCGTGGTCACCACCACGATGGGCCCGAGCATCCCGCTCGAGGCCTAAGTCCTCTTCCGACCCTCGGGTCGTGTACGACGCCTGAGACGGCCCCCGTCCCTCCCCGGGACGGGGGCCGTCCGCGTTCCGGGGAGGGGCACGCTCCTCCCCGGTGAGTCCCGGATCACCCGGCGTTCTCCATCGTCGTGGACGAGCACCCCGGAACGTCCGTTAGTATTGGGTTCTGCCGAAGACCGCTGGTCGTCACCCGCTCGGGTGACCTAAGGACCCGTTCCAGGATGGGCGCCCGCGCAGGTGTCACCAGAGCTTTCCCGTTCCGACCCACGCTCACGCGCGGGTTCAGAGAACGTGGTCGTGCCCCGTGCGCCTCGCGCTCGGGGCTTTTTCTCGTGCTGACGCCGATCGTGGAAGTCCTTGGGAATCACCAGCGTTCACTGTTGGAAGGAGTCCCATGGCGAGGCCGGACAAGGCAGCCGCGGTCGCCGAACTCGCGGACGAGCTCCGTGAGTCGAACGGCGCCGTGCTGACCGAATACCGGGGGCTCACTGTCGCGCAGGTCACTGAACTGCGCCGCAGCCTCGGTCAGAACGCGCGTTTTCGCATCGTCAAGAACACGCTGACCAAGATCGCGGTCAAGGAGGCCGGCGTCGACGAGCAGATCACCGATCTGCTCGAGGGCCCGTCCGCCATCGCCTTCGTCCACGGGGACGTCGTCGAGGCCGCCAAGGGTCTGCGTGACTTCGCGAAGGCGAACTCGCCTCTGGTGATCAAGGGCGGGATCATCGACGGCAAGTCGATGTCCGCCGAGCAGGTCACCAAGCTGGCCGATCTGGAGTCCCGAGAGGTTCTCCTCTCGAAGCTGGCCGGTGCGCTCAAGGCCAAGCAGGGCCAGGCCGCCGCCGTCTTCCAGGCGCTGCCCTCCAAGACTGTGCGTCTCGCGCAGGCTCTGGCGGACAAGCGTTCCGAGGAAGCCGCTTAAACCTTTTGAACCACGGCGGGTGCCGACGGCGCCCGGCCACCGGCTCGCACGCTGTGCCGTTGGCGCGCGTGTCATCAGAGAAAGAGAGATCGCATCATGGCGAAGCTCAGCAACGAGGAACTGCTCGAGGCGTTCGAGGGCATGACCCTCCTTGAGCTGTCCGACTTCGTGAAGCTGTTCGAGGAGAAGTTCGACGTCACCGCCGCCGCCCCGGCCGCCGTGGCCGTCGCCGCTCCGGGTGCCGCCGGCGGCGACGCCGGTGCCGCCGAGGAGAAGGACGAGTTCGACGTCGTCCTCGAGTCCGCCGGTGACAAGAAGATCCAGGTCATCAAGGAGGTCCGCGGCCTCACGAGCCTGGGCCTGAAGGAAGCCAAGGACCTGGTCGACAACGCTCCGAAGGCTCTCCTCGAGGGCGTCAACAAGGAGGCCGCTGACAAGGCCAAAGCCGCCCTCGAGGGCGCCGGCGCCACCGTCACCCTCAAGTAGTCCTCCGCGGGCCTCAGAAGCCCGCTGGTCTGCCTGAAGCGGCCGTTCCTCCCAGGGAGGGGCGGCCGCTTTCGTGTGCGCGGACATCGGGTCGCATATCGGTCGGACCGCTTTCCGGGGCGGGGGAGTGGCCGGAACACGCCTTTCCAAGTCGTTCGCGACGCCGTGTCCGTTCCGGTTCGAGGCGTGTGATGTGCGAAGCTGGGTCGGTCCCGGAGCCTTGGGCCCGTGGTCGTGGGGCTCGCGTGTGCGAACTGTCCCCGGGACGCGATAATCTCCCGTCCCGGGAATCCTGACGGGCCCCGGTGGAGAGTGTTTACCCGCTTTGGGCGGGGGAACCCTTTCCGGTGTCCGTTGGCTCACACCCCCATGGGGCCAGGGGCGGGCGCGCTGTTTCACCCTGACGGTCCAGGGTCCTCCCCCGGGGTGTGCGTGACGACGTTCCACGTTGTCGGGCTTGACGGATCGCCCTCGACGGGTGATCCTTCGGGTGTCGTGAGAGACGTTGTGGACCGTGAGTGGACAGCGGTGTAGTGTTCGGCTACACTGCTCTTTTGCGCTGCCCTTTGGTGATCCCTGTGCCGGTGTACGGCTTCCGTCATTCCGTTCAATACTCCGGATCCGGAAGGCCCGTTCCCGCTCGATGTGACCGTCTCAACCGTGTTGCGGCGGTCCTTCTCGTGACGGATCGTCTGGCGTGCGCGCTTCAACCGCCACAAGCCTTCGGAAGGACCCCTGTTGGCAGCCTCGCGCAACGCCTCCGCTGACGCCCTTGGTCCGCACCGCGTTTCCTTCGCCCGTATCCAGGAACCCCTCGCGGTTCCCAACCTTCTGGCTTTGCAGACCGAGTCGTTCGACTGGCTGCTGGGCAACGACACGTGGAAGACGCGGGTGGAGACGGCCCGCAACGCCGGCCGCAAGGACGTTCCGGAGCAGTCCGGTCTCGAAGAGATCTTCGAGGAGATCAGTCCGATCGAGGACTTCTCGGGCACGATGTCGCTGTCTTTCCGCGACCATCGGTTCGAGCCGCCCAAGTACTCCGAAGAGGAGTGCAAGGACAAGGACATGACCTTCTCCGCCCCGATGTTCGTCACGGCGGAGTTCATCAACAACGACACCGGTGAGATCAAGAGCCAGACGGTGTTCATGGGCGACTTCCCGCTCATGACCGCCAAGGGCACCTTCATCATCAACGGCACCGAGCGTGTCGTCGTTTCCCAGCTGGTCCGCTCTCCGGGCGTGTACTTCGACAAGTCCGTGGACAAGACCTCGGACAAGGACCTGTTCGGCTGCAAGGTCATCCCGTCCCGCGGCGCCTGGCTGGAGTTCGAGGTCGACAAGCGCGACTTCGTCGGCGTCCGCATCGACCGCAAGCGCAAGCAGGGCGTCACCGTCCTGCTCAAGGCGCTGGGGTGGACCACCGACCAGATCCTGGAGCGTTTCGGCCAGTACGAGTCGATCCGCAACACCCTGGAGAAGGACCCCACCGCGGGTACCGACGACGCGCTGCTGGACATCTACCGCAAGCTGCGCCCGGGGGAGCCGCCCACGAAGGAGTCGGCCCAGGCGCTGCTGGAGAACCTGTACTTCAACCCCAAGCGCTACGACCTGGCCAAGGTCGGTCGGTACAAGATCAACAAGAAGTTGGGTCTGGACACCGACTACACCCAGGGCACCCTCACCGAAGAGGACATCGTCGCCACGATCGACTACCTCGTCCGCCTGCACGCGGGTGAGGTCGAGAAGGAGACCGTCTTCGGCCTCCGTCCGATCGAGACCGACGACATCGACCACTTCGGCAACCGCCGTCTGCGCACCGTCGGCGAGCTCATCCAGAACCAGGTCCGTCTGGGTCTGGCCCGCATGGAGCGCGTCGTCCGGGAGCGGATGACCACTCAGGACGTCGAGGCGATCACGCCGCAGACCCTGATCAACATCCGTCCCGTCGTCGCCTCCATCAAGGAGTTCTTCGGCACCTCGCAGCTGTCCCAGTTCATGGACCAGACCAACCCGCTCGCGGGTCTGACCCACAAGCGTCGCCTCTCGGCGCTGGGTCCGGGCGGTCTGTCCCGTGAGCGCGCGGGCTTCGAGGTCCGAGACGTCCACCCGTCCCACTACGGTCGCATGTGCCCGATCGAGACCCCTGAAGGTCCGAACATCGGTCTGATCGGTTCGCTCGCCGCCTACGGCCGGGTGAACTCCTTCGGTTTCGTGGAGACCCCCTACCGCAAGGTCATCGACGGTCGCATCAGCGAGCAGATCGACTACCTGACCGCGGACGAGGAGGACCTCTACGTCATCGCGCAGGCGAACACGCCGCTGAACGCCGACGGGAGCTTCGCCGAGTCGGGTGTGCTCGTGCGCCGTAAGGGCGGGGAGTTCGAGCAGGTCGACACCTCCGAGGTCGACTACATGGACGTGTCGCCGCGCCAGATGGTGTCGGTCGCCACCGCCATGATCCCCTTCCTGGAGCACGACGACGCCAACCGCGCGCTCATGGGTTCCAACATGCAGCGCCAGGCCGTGCCGCTGCTGCGCGCCGAGGCGCCCTTCGTCGGCACCGGCATGGAGTACCGCGCCGCCACCGACGCCGGTGAGGTCATCCTCGCCGAGAAGGCCGGTGTGGTCGAGGACGTCACCGCCGACTACGTCACCGTGATGGCCGACGACGGCACGCGCAAGACGTACCGGATGGGCAAGTTCCAGCGCTCCAACCAGGGCACCTGCTTCAACCAGCGCCCCATCGTCCACGAGGGCCAGCGGGTCGAGGTCAAGCAGGTCCTGGCCGACGGTCCGTCCACGGACCAGGGCGAGATGTCGCTGGGCAAGAACCTCCTCGTGGCGTACATGTCCTGGGAGGGTCACAACTACGAGGACGCGATCATCCTCTCCCAGCGTCTGGTGCAGGACGACGTCCTCTCCTCGATCCACATCGAGGAGCACGAGGTCGACGCCCGTGACACCAAGCTGGGCCCGGAGGAGATCACCCGCGAGATCCCCAACGTCAGCGAGGAGGTCCTGGCCGACCTCGACGACCGGGGCATCATCCGCATCGGCGCCGAGGTCGTCGACGGCGACATCCTCGTCGGCAAGGTCACGCCCAAGGGTGAGACCGAGCTGACCCCGGAGGAGCGTCTTCTGCGCGCCATCTTCGGTGAGAAGGCCCGCGAGGTCCGCGACACCTCTCTGAAGGTCCCGCACGGCGAGACCGGCAAGGTCATCGGCGTCCGCGTCTTCAGCCGCGAGGAGGGCGACGAGCTCGCCCCCGGCGTCAACGAGATGGTCCGGGTCTACGTCGCCCAGAAGCGCAAGATCACCGACGGTGACAAGCTCGCCGGTCGTCACGGCAACAAGGGCGTCATCGCCAAGATCCTGCCCCAGGAGGACATGCCCTTCCTGGAGGACGGCACCCCGGTCGACATCATCCTCAACCCGCTCGGTGTTCCCGGTCGTATGAACGTCGGCCAGGTACTCGAGGTCCACCTGGGCTGGCTGGCCAAGAACGGCTGGGTGGTCGAGGGGGCCGAGGAGGAGTGGCAGAAGTCGCTGCACGCGATCGGCGCGTCCGACGTCGAGCCGAACTCCCGTGTGGCCACGCCGGTCTTCGACGGCCTGCACGGCGACGAGCTGAGCGGCCTCATCAAGTCGGTCCGCCCGAACAAGGACGGCAACCGTCTCATCAACGACGACGGCAAGGCCCGCCTGTTCGACGGTCGTACCGGTGAGCCCTTCGCCGAGCCGATCTCCGTCGGTTACAAGTACATCCTGAAGCTCCACCACCTCGTGGACGACAAGATCCACGCCCGCTCCACCGGTCCGTACTCCATGATCACGCAGCAGCCGCTGGGTGGTAAGGCGCAGTTCGGTGGTCAGCGCTTCGGTGAGATGGAGGTCTGGGCGCTGGAGGCCTACGGTGCCGCCTACGCGCTCCAGGAGCTGCTCACCATCAAGTCCGACGACGTGGTGGGTCGCGTCAAGGTCTACGAGGCCATCGTCAAGGGCGAGAACATCCCCGAGCCGGGCATCCCTGAGTCCTTCAAGGTGCTCATCAAGGAGATGCAGTCGCTCTGTCTGAACGTGGAGGTGCTGTCCAGTGACGGTATGTCCATCGAGATGCGGGACAGCGACGAGGACGTCTTCCGCGCCGCGGAAGAACTGGGAATCGACCTGGGTCGGCGTGAGCCGAGCAGTGTCGAAGAGGTCTAACTTCCGCATTCTTCGAGAGCAGGGGACGAATTAAGTGCTCGACGTCAACTTCTTCGACGAGCTGCGTATCGGTCTCGCCACGGCCGACGACATCCGCCAGTGGTCGCACGGCGAGGTCAAGAAGCCCGAGACCATCAACTACCGAACCCTCAAGCCCGAGAAGGACGGACTCTTCTGCGAGAAGATCTTCGGCCCGACCCGGGACTGGGAGTGCTACTGCGGTAAGTACAAGCGTGTCCGCTTCAAGGGCATCATCTGTGAGCGCTGCGGCGTCGAGGTGACCCGTGCCAAGGTGCGCCGTGAGCGGATGGGCCACATCGAGCTGGCCGCTCCCGTCACGCACATCTGGTACTTCAAGGGTGTGCCCTCCCGCCTGGGCTACCTGCTGGACCTGGCGCCCAAGGACCTCGAGAAGATCATCTACTTCGCGGCCTACATGGTCACGTGGGTGGACACCGAGGCCCGCGAGCGCGACCTCCAGTCGCTCGAGGCCCGGATCTCGGTCGAGAAGCAGCACCTGGAGCAGCGCCGCGACTCCACCATCGAGGAGCGCCACCGCAAGCTCGAGGCCGACCTGGCCGAGCTCGAGGAGCAGGGTGCCAAGGGCGACGCGCGCCGTAAGGTGCGCGAGGGCGCGGAGCGCGAGATGCGTCAGCTCCGCGACCGTGCCCAGCGCGAGATCGACCGTCTCGACGAGGTCTGGAGCCGTTTCAAGAACCTCAAGGTCCAGGACCTCGAGGGCGACGAGATGCTCTACCGCGAGATGCGGGACCGCTTCGGGAAGTACTTCCGCGGTGGCATGGGCGCTCAGGCGATCCAGGACCGCCTCTCCAACTTCGAGCTGGAGGAGGAGGCCGAGAAGCTCCGTGAGACCATTCGCACCGGCAAGGGCCAGAAGAAGGCCCGCGCCCTGAAGCGTCTCAAGGTCGTCTCGGCGTTCCTCAACACCACCAACAGCCCCATGGGCATGGTGCTGGACTGCATCCCGGTCATCCCGCCGGACCTGCGTCCGATGGTGCAGCTGGACGGTGGCCGCTTCGCGACCTCTGACCTCAACGACCTGTACCGTCGCGTCATCAACCGGAACAACCGCCTCAAGCGGCTTCTGGACCTGGGCGCGCCCGAGATCATCGTCAACAACGAGAAGCGGATGCTCCAGGAGGCCGTCGACGCGCTGTTCGACAACGGCCGCCGCGGTCGCCCGGTCACCGGTCCCGGTAACCGTCCGCTCAAGTCGCTGTCCGACATGCTCAAGGGCAAGCAGGGACGTTTCCGTCAGAACCTGCTCGGTAAGCGAGTCGACTACTCCGGCCGTTCGGTCATCGTCGTCGGCCCGCAGCTGAAGCTGCACCAGTGCGGTCTGCCCAAGCAGATGGCCCTGGAGCTGTTCAAGCCGTTCGTGATGAAGCGTCTGGTCGACCTGAACCACGCGCAGAACATCAAGAGCGCCAAGCGCATGGTCGAGCGGTCCCGCCCGGTCGTGTGGGACGTCCTCGAAGAGGTCATCACCGAGCACCCGGTTCTGCTCAACCGCGCCCCGACGCTGCACCGCCTGGGCATCCAGGCCTTCGAGCCGCAGCTGGTCGAGGGCAAGGCCATCCAGATCCACCCGCTCGTGTGCACCGCGTTCAACGCGGACTTCGACGGTGACCAGATGGCCGTGCACCTGCCGCTGTCCGCCGAGGCCCAGGCCGAGGCGCGGCTGCTGATGCTGGCCACCAACAACATCCTCAAGCCGTCCGACGGTAAGCCCGTGACCATGCCCACCCAGGACATGATCATCGGTCTGTACTACCTGACGACGGAGCGGGCCGGCGCCGCGGGCGAGGGTCGCGCGTTCCGCTCCCCGGCCGAGGCCATCATGGCCTACGACCTGGGAGACCTGGACCTGCAGGCGAAGATCCGTCTGCGGATCTCCGACGGCGCTCCGGCCCCCAAGGACTGGACCCCGCCGGAGGGTTGGCAGCAGGGCGACACCTACGTCCTGGAGACGACCCTGGGTCGGTACCTCTTCAACGAGGCCACCCCGGTCGACTACCCGTACGTCAACTTCCAGGTGGGCAAGAAGCAGGTCTCGGTCCTGGTCAACGACCTGGCCGAGAACTACCCGAAGGTCCAGGTCGCCACGACCCTGGACGCCCTCAAGGACGCCGGTTACCGCTGGGCCACCAGGTCCGGTCTGACCATCGGCATCGAGGACGTCGTCGCGCCTCCGCAGAAGGAGGAGATCCTCGGCAACTACGAGCGCAAGGCCGACAAGATCCAGCGCGAGTACGACCGTGGTCTGATCACCGACGACGAGCGCCGTCAGGAGCTCACCGAGGTGTGGACCCAGGCCACCGCCGAGGTCGCCAAGAACATGGAGGAGAACTTCCCCTCCGACAACCCGGTGTGGATGATGGTCCAGTCCGGTGCCCGTGGTAACCCGATGCAGGTGCGTCAGATCGCCGGTATCCGCGGTCTGGTCTCCAACACCAAGGGTGAGACGATCCCGCGCCCGATCAAGTCCTCCTACCGTGAGGGCCTGTCCGTGCTGGAGTACTTCATCTCCACGCACGGTCAGCGCAAGGGTCTGGCCGACACCGCCCTGCGTACCGCCGACTCGGGTTACCTGACCCGTCGTCTGGTGGACGTCGCGCAGGACGTCATCGTCCGCGAGATCGACTGTGGCACCGACCGTTCCCTCTGGCACGAGATCGGTGAGAAGAACGCCGCCGGTGTCGTGGTGCGCAAGCACAACGTCGAGAACACCGGTTTCGGCCGGACGATCTCCGAGGACGCGGTGGACGCCGACGGCAACGTCGTCCTGCCCGCCCTGTCCGACACCTCCGAGCAGAACATCGACAAGCTGGTCGCCGCCGGGATCACCCGCGTGCGCATCCGTTCGTCGCTGACCTGTGAGGCGAAGATCGGTGTCTGCACCACCTGCTACGGTCGCTCCATGGCGACCGGTAAGCCGGTGGACGTCGGTGAGGCGATCGGTATCATCGCGGCCCAGTCCATCGGTGAGCCCGGTACCCAGCTGACCATGCGTACCTTCCACATGGGTGGTTCGGCCGGTCAGGACATCACCCACGGTCTGCCCCGTGTCCAGGAGCTCTTCGAGGCCCGCATCCCCAAGGGTGTGGCCCCGATCTCCGAGATGGAGGGCCGGATCCGGATCGACGACACCGAGAAGAGCCGCAAGATCGTCGTCATCCCGGACGACGGCACCGACGAGATCGCCTACCCGGTCCCGATGCGTGCCCAGCTCCTGGTGAGCGACGGCGACCACGTCAAGGTCGGTCAGCAGCTCATCCAGGGCGCGATCAACCCGCACGAGGTTCTTCGCATCCAGGGCCCGCGCGCGGTGCAGCAGCACCTCGTGTCGGAGGTCCAGGAGGTGTACAAGTCGCAGGGTGTGTCCATCCACGACAAGCACATCGAGATCATCGTTCGCCAGATGCTCAAGCGAGTGAACATCCTGGAGTCCGGTGACACCGAGCTGCTGCCCGGTGAGATGGTCGAGCGGCCCAAGTTCGAGCGGATCAACCGACGCGTGGTGTCCGAGGGCGGCCAGCCCGCCGCCGGACGTCCGGTCCTGCTGGGTATCACCAAGGCCTCGCTGGCCACGGAGTCCTGGCTGTCGGCGGCCTCCTTCCAGGAGACCACCAGGGTCCTCACCGAGAACGCGATCCACGGCAAGAGCGATCCTCTGCTCGGCCTCAAGGAGAACGTCATCATCGGTAAGCTCATCCCGGCCGGTACGGGTATTCCTCAGTACCGCAACGTTCGGGTCGAGCCGACCGAGGAGGCCAAGGCCTCGATGTACTCGGTCTCCGGGTACGAGGAGCCGAGTGAGTACACCTTCGGTCAGGGTTCGGGCGAGGCCGTGCCGCTGGAGGAGTACGACTTCGGGCCGTACAACCGGTAAGCACCAGCCTGAACGTTGGCTGAGCTGACGGCGGCGGTCGGTCACCCCCATGACCAGGGGGTGGCTCCGCCGCCGTTTTCTGTTGTCGGTCGACACACCGCTGTGTTGACGGGGAGATGGCGCCAAGGCGCCGGCGGGAGAGCAGGAAAGTGACTGATAACGGGGGCGGAGAGCCGGGGAACCGGTCGCCCGGAGGGGACGCGGACTCGTGGTTCAAGCCCAGTGAGAACCGTTTCCGCAAGCAGTCCGAATACCAGGATCCGATGGACGAGCAGGGCGCGCCCGAGGGCGACGCCCCGGCCGATGGTGCCGCGGTCTTTCCGGACAGCGGTGGTTACGCGGGGCTGAGCGCCTCACGTCCCGCTCTGGCCGACCCGTATCCGGACGCTCTGGGCGTTCCGCCGTCGTCGCACCGCGTCGACCCCTCGCCCGCGCCCTCGGAACCGACGGCGGCGCCGGGCGCCCTCTCCTACCCGGGGGCGGGCACGAGCGCCTACCAGCCCCTGACCCGGGTGCCGGGCGAACCCCGGCCGGCCTGGGAGGCACCCGGTGCGCCGGAGCGGCCGTCCGAACCGAGGACGCCCTCCTTCGGCACCGGGGGAGGGGAGGAGCCCTGGGGTCCCACGGAGCCCGCGTGGTCGAACGACCCCGGAACCGGGGGCACCGCCCTCTCCGGCCCCGAGACCGCGCCGATCCCGACGGAGGCCCCCGCGTGGGGGGCTCCCGAGCCCTCGCACGACCTTCCGGGCTCCGACGCCCATGAGCCCTCCGCGTGGGGTTCGGTCCCCTCGTCGTTCGGTTCGGTCGAACCGGGGACCGAACGTCCCTTCGAACCGGAGCCCTCCGGCGCTCCGGAGGCATGGGAGCCGAGGGCGGAACAGCCCAGGGAGGCACCGTCGTGGGGTTCCTCGGACACCTCTCACGGCTCTCTCGCGGCCGATCCGGTGGAGCCCTCCGCCTGGGACGCGCCCTCCGGTGGGGCGGCCGAGCCGTCCGCCTGGGACGCCCCCGAGACCTCACAGGACCGTGTCGAGCCCTCGGCCTGGGGAGCGTCCGAGCCCGAACGGCTCACGGAACGCGACCCCTCCGAGGCCCCGTTCGAGACCTTCGGGGGCCAGACCCCGGACCGACCCGGGCCGCCCGAGGCCTCGTGGACACCGGGCACCGGTTCCGAGGCCCCCGCGTGGGGCGGCCCGGAGTCCTCGCGCGACCTTCCCGGTTCCGAGCCCGAGGAGCCCTCCGCCTGGGGGGCCACGGCCGCGTCGTTCGGTTCGGTCGAACCGTCGTACGAGCACGCACCCGAAGCGGAGTCCTCCGAGAACCCGTTCAGGGACCCGCCGGCGGCGACCCGTGATCCCCTCGCGGCCGATCCGGTGGAGCCCTCCACCTGGGACGCGCCCTCCGGTGGGGCGGCCGAGCCGTCCGCCTGGGACGCCCCCGAAACCTCCAGGGACCTCGGTGAGGACCAGTGGGATCGTCGCCCCGAGGCGGGGACGTTCGACGAGCCCGCGTCGGGATGGGACACGGATCCGGCCGAACCTTCCTGGGAGCCGCGGACCTCCGCTTCCGAGGGGACCCCCGAACCCTTCCCGACCGGTGGTTACCCGGGCATCGCGGCCAGTGCCGAGGTCCCGCTGCCCCCGGAGGGGGTGGAGGACGTCGAACGCGTGCCCGCGCCGGACTCCTGGGCCTCCACGAGCACCGACGCGTGGTCCGACGCCCCCTCGGGGCACGAGGATCCGCTCGGCGACGTTCGGGAGGACCGGTCCCCGGCGACGGAGCACTCCTCGCCCATGAACACCGACGCCTGGAACGATCCCCGGGCCTGGGGGGACGACGCGGATCCGCTGTCGGACCCCCCGCGCGAGTGGCGGGACACCGATGAGCGTTCGGAGGAGGGACGTCCCTTCGCTTCGGACGACGAGGACCGTCCGGCGTGGGGAGAGGGCGACCCGCTCTCCGATCCCGGCGCCTCCCGCTGGGACGACCCGACCCCCTCCTACGGAGGGGACGGGTACGACGACGAGCTCTCTCCGAGGTCGTCGCGGCCCTCCCACGACCGCTACGAGGAGCGTGCGGACGACCCCCTCGGCGGGGGATCGTCCTACGACGATCGTTACGAGGACGAGCTCTCCGCGAAACCCGCGGCCCCGGGGACCTTCCCCGACGACGGGGGCCTGGGCGCGGGCAGCGGCAACACCTGGGCCTTCGACCGTGACGACCTGCGCCTGCCCGACGTGGTGCGGGACGCGGAACGACGCCGTCGGGAGGCGGCCTCGGACGGGCCCACCTACCGCGAGTGGGGCGAGGACCCTCTGCGGGACGAGCGGAGCGTCGCCCCCGACACCGGTGAGCTCTCCGCGGCCGTCCCGGCCTCGGACGATCCGCTGGCGGCCATCGCCGACATGCAGTCGCGTGCCAGGGACAAGGAGCCCTGGGGCGAGGACGAGGACGGCTACGCGGACGAGTACCGCGGTCCCGCCGAGCCGGAGGCCTCCTGGAACCGAGGGGCGGCGGGCGCCACTCAGATGTTCACCGCGCCCTCCTTCGAGGACGGGCCGTCGGATCGAGCCCCCTACGGGCCGGGCGACGACTCTCCGTTCGCCGACGACCGCGGCTACCCGGACCGGTCCCATGACGACCGCGGGTACGGGGATCTGGACGATTTCGGTCCGGACGAGGACGATCGGTTCTATGACGAGCGGGGCGGTTTCGACGACCGTGGCGGCCCCGCTCCGGTGTCCGCCGGCATCCCCTCGGATCTGGGCGGCGAGCCCTCCTACGATCAGGGCGGATCGGCCGAGGCCTGGAACGGACCGACGGATCGACCGGCCTCGGCCGAGGACGACCCGAACGTTCCGGTCGATGACGAGGGTCGGGACGATCCGGAGTACGACGACGGGTTCACCCCCGCCGACTACGGGATGTCCGAGAGGCCTCGGCCGGCCAAGCGCCGTCGGGACCGGATCGTCGAGGACTTCCCGGGCTTCGAGGACCGTCCCCTCGGTGGGGAGCCGGGTGACGCCTACCCCGGTTACGACAGCGTCGATTTCCTCGCCGACACCGAGCCCGGGGCGAATCTGACCCTGTGGCTGGGTGTGGCCTCGCTCATTCCGGGTCTGGGCGTCATCACCGCGATCGTCGCGTTGTTCGTCACCGGCCCCAAGTCCAAGAGGGCGATTCGTGAGTCGCGGGGCGAGCTCGATGGTCTCGGTCTGATCACCACTGGAACCGTGTTCGCGGTGATCGGGATCCTGGTCACGGTGATCTCCGTCGCGATCTGGCTGATCCTGTAGTCATACGGCCGCTTCCATGGGCACAATGGGTGCTCTGGGAGCGGCCGTTCGCCTGCGACGGCCCTTC
Organism: Nocardiopsis alba; assembly: GCF_000710955.1. Taxonomy (NCBI): domain Bacteria; kingdom Bacillati; phylum Actinomycetota; class Actinomycetes; order Streptosporangiales; family Nocardiopsidaceae; genus Nocardiopsis; species Nocardiopsis alba. The sequence continues at coordinate 138,983 of NZ_BAZE01000003.1, read as the reverse complement.
ATTCACCTTCTGGGGAAAACCTGGGGCGAAACGAGTCGGAGAGCACGTAGACTGAGGGAGACCCACGGCTACGTGAGGACCGGTTCCGTTTGTTCTCGCCATGTCGCACACCGTTTTGACCGCCTGGTCTGGTAGCGGTAGCCTGTGTGATTGTGCCCGTGAGTCGACGGGTCACGCGTGTGTGTGCAGCGCCCCAGTCCTCTACAGGACGGACACAAGGCGCGCGACGCATGTGAACCCCCTCCTGTGAATCGGCCTGACGGCCGGGTGAGTGTTCTCCGTTCTTTCCGTGCGTGAGAACGAGGGCGACACGCCCGACCCCGGGGGTCGGGGAGGTTCGGGAAATTCAGCAGGTCAATAGCGATATCGGCTACGAGAACCGGCGTAGGTCACGAGGAAGACGGAGACGCGGTGCCCACCATCCAGCAGCTGGTCCGTAAGGGCCGACAGGACAAGGTCGCAAAGAACAAGACCCCGGCGCTGAAGGGGAGTCCGCAGCGTCGTGGTGTGTGCACTCGTGTCTACACCACCACGCCCAAGAAGCCGAACTCCGCTCTGCGTAAGGTCGCTCGCGTCAAGCTGAGCAGCGGCATCGAGGTCACGGCCTACATCCCCGGCATCGGCCACAACCTCCAGGAGCACAGCATCGTGCTGGTTCGTGGCGGTCGTGTGAAGGACCTGCCGGGTGTCCGCTACCGAATTGTCCGCGGTTCGCTCGACACCCAGGGCGTCCGGGGCCGCAAGCAGGCCCGTAGCCACTACGGCGCCAAGAAGGAGAAGTAAGCATGCCGCGCAAGGGCCCGGCGCCGAAGCGCCAGCTCATCACCGACCCGGTCTACGGCTCGCCGCTCGTCACCGCACTGATCAACAAGGTGCTGCTCGACGGTAAGCGTTCCATCGCTCAGAACGTCGTGTACGGCGCTCTCGAGGGTGCTCGCGAGAAGACCGGACAGGACCCGCTCGTCGTTCTCAAGCGAGCCCTGGACAACGTCAAGCCCGCGCTCGAGGTCCGCAGCCGCCGTGTCGGTGGCGCGACCTACCAGGTGCCGGTCGAGGTTCGCGCCTCCCGGTCCACCACGCTGGCCCTGCGCTGGCTCGTCTCCTACTCGCGTCAGCGTCGTGAGAAGACGATGACCGAGCGTCTGATGAACGAGCTGGTCGACGCCAGCAACGGTCTGGGCGCGGCCGTCAAGAAGCGTGAGGACACGCACAAGATGGCCGAGTCGAACAAGGCCTTCGCCCACTACCGCTGGTAACCCCGCGGCGAATCGATTCCTTGAGACGACCTAGGGAAGACGAGCCTCATGGCTAAGACTTTGCTTGACCTGGCCAAAGTCCGCAATATCGGCATCATGGCCCACATCGACGCGGGCAAGACCACGACGACCGAGCGGATCCTCTACTACACCGGTGTGAACCACAAGCTCGGCGAGACGCACGATGGCGCCTCGACGATGGACTGGATGAAGGAGGAGCAGGAGCGGGGTATCACCATTACCTCGGCTGCTACCACCACGCACTGGGACGATCACACGATCAACATCATCGACACGCCCGGCCACGTCGACTTCACCATCGAGGTCGAGCGTTCGCTGCGTGTTCTCGATGGCGCGGTCGCCGTCTTCGACGCCAAGGAAGGCGTCGAGCCGCAGTCGGAGCAGGTCTGGCGTCAGGCCGACCGCTACAACGTTCCCCGTATCTGCTTCGTCAACAAGATGGACAAGATCGGGGCCGATTTCCAGCGTTGTGTCGACATGTTCCGTGAGCGCCTCGGCGCGAACGCCATGCCGATCCAGCTGAACATCGGTGCGGAGAGCGACTTCAAGGGCGTCATCGACCTCGTGAAGATGAAGGCCTACGTCTGGAACGACGAGGCCGCCCTCGGCGAGATGTACGACACCGTCGAGATCCCCGAGAGCCACGCCGACGTCGCCCGCGAGGCCCGCGACTCGTTCATCGAGACGCTGGCCGACGGTGACGACGAGATCATGGAGCTCTACCTCGAGGGCACGGAGCCCACCGAGGAGCAGCTCGTGACCGCGATCCGTCGCGCCACGATCGCCGGCACCGCGATCCCCGTGGTCTGCGGCACCGCCTTCAAGAACAAGGGCGTCCAGCCCCTGCTCGACGCGGTCACCGCCTACCTCCCCTCGCCCCTGGACGTCGAGGCCGTCGAAGGCCACGACCCCAAGGACGAGACCGAGGAGACCAAGCTCGAGCGCAAGCCGAGCGTCGACGAGCCGATGTCCGCCCTGGTCTTCAAGATCATGAGCGACCCGCACCTGGGCAAGCTGACCTACGTGCGCATCTACTCCGGCGTCATCAGCAGCGGTACCCAGGTTCTCAACAGCCTGAAGGGCCGCAAGGAGCGCATCGGCAAGATCTACCGCATGCACTCCAACAAGCGTGAGGAGATCGCCGAGGCCGGCGCCGGTGACATCGTCGCCGTCATGGGTCTGAAGGACACCACGACCGGTGAGACGCTGTGCGACCAGTCGTCCCCGATCGTCCTGGAGTCCATGACCTTCCCGGCTCCGGTCATCGAGGTGGCCATCGAGCCCAAGACCAAGAGCGACCAGGAGAAGCTGGGCATCGCGATCCAGCGTCTGGCCGACGAGGACCCCTCCTTCCAGGTGGCCTCGGACGAGCAGACCGGTCAGACCGTGATCTCGGGCATGGGCGAGCTGCACCTCGAGGTGCTGGTCAACCGCATGCGCGACGAGTTCAAGGTCGAGGCGAACATCGGTAAGCCCCAGGTGGCCTACCGCGAGACCATTCGCAAGAAGGTCGAAGGCCACGTCTACACCCACAAGAAGCAGACGGGTGGTTCGGGTCAGTTCGCCAAGGTCAAGATCGACCTTGAGCCGCTGGAGACCGAAGAGGGCGTCGCCTCGGGTTACGAGTTCGTCAACGCCGTCACCGGTGGCCGCATCCCGCGTGAGTACATCCCGTCGGTCGATGCCGGTTGCCAGGACGCCGCCGAGCTGGGTGTGCTCGCGCACTACCCGCTGGTCGGCATCAAGGTGACGCTCCAGGACGGCCAGTACCACGAGGTCGACTCCTCGGAGATGGCGTTCAAGACCGCCGGTTCGATGGCCTTCAAGGAGGCCGTCCGGCTGGCGAAGCCGACTCTTCTCGAGCCGGTCATGGCCGTCGAGGTCACCACGCCCGAGGAGTACATGGGCGACGTCGTGGGCGACCTGAACTCCCGCCGTGGACAGATCCAGTCCATGGACGAGCGTTCCGGCGTCCGGATCGTCAGAGCCCTGGTGCCCCTCTCGGAAATGTTCGGCTACGTGGGTGACCTGCGCAGCCGTACGCAGGGTCGAGCCAACTACTCGATGGTGTTCGACTCCTACGCGGAGGTTCCGTCCGCTGTCGCCCAAGAAATTGTGGCGAAGGTTCGCGGCGAGTAGTCGCGAATTCGTAACCCGGCTGTTCCCCGTACCCGCGGGGTTGGACCACAGTCAGATAGATCTGTACGTCTAGGAGACTTCCAGTGGCGAAGGAAAAGTTCGAGCGGACCAAGCCGCACGTCAACATCGGCACCATCGGTCACATTGACCACGGCAAGACCACGCTGACCGCCGCGATCAGCAAGGTGCTGCACGACGCGTTCCCCGACCTGAACCCGTTCACCCCGTTCGAGGACATCGACAACGCTCCCGAGGAGCGCGAGCGCGGCGTCACGATCTCGGTCTCGCACATCGAGTACCAGACCGAGGCGCGTCACTACGCCCACGTCGACTGCCCCGGTCACGCCGACTACGTGAAGAACATGATCACGGGTGCGGCGCAGATGGACGGCGCCATCCTGGTCGTGGCCGCCACCGACGGCCCGATGCCGCAGACCAAGGAGCACGTGCTCCTGGCCCGCCAGGTCGGCGTGCCCTACATCGTGGTGGCCCTGAACAAGGCCGACATGGTGGACGACGAGGAGATCTTCGAGCTCGTCGAGCTCGAGGTGCGTGAGCTCCTCAGCGAGTACGAGTTCCCCGGTGACGACATCCCCGTCACCAAGGTCTCCGCGCTCAAGGCCCTCGAGGGCGACGCCGAGTGGGGCAAGACCGTCCTGGAGCTCATGGGCACCGTGGACCAGTACATTCCCGAGCCCGAGCGTGACACCGACAAGCCGTTCCTGATGCCGATCGAGGACGTCTTCTCGATCACCGGTCGCGGCACCGTCGTCACCGGTCGTATCGAGCGCGGTATCGTCAACGTGAACGAGACCGTCGACATCGTCGGCATCAAGGAAGAGAAGCAGTCCACCACCGTCACCGGTGTTGAGATGTTCCGCAAGCTTCTCGACCAGGGCCAGGCCGGTGACAACGTCGGTCTGCTCCTGCGCGGCATCAAGCGCGAGGACGTCGAGCGCGGCCAGGTCGTCATCAAGCCCGGCACCACCACGCCGCACACCGAGTTCGAGGGCCAGGTCGTCATCCTGTCCAAGGACGAGGGTGGCCGCCACACGCCGTTCTTCAACAACTACCGCCCGCAGTTCTACTTCCGCACCACCGACGTCACCGGCGTCGTGACGCTGCCGGAGGGCACCGAGATGGTCATGCCCGGTGACAACACCGCGATGACCGTCCAGCTCATCCAGCCGGTCGCCATGGAAGAGGGCCTCAAGTTCGCCATCCGTGAGGGTGGCCGGACCGTGGGCGCGGGTCGCGTCACCAAGATCCTCAAGTAGTACGAACGTCGGGGCGGCCCCTGTCGGAGCCGCCCCGACGTGGTGGGTGGGTCGCCCTCTGCGGCCCACCCGCCCCACTGACAAGACGTCATCGGGCTCTGTGACGGTGACGCACCGCAGGGGCAAGCCCTGTTGCGGTTTCTCAAGGGAATAGAGGCTCAAGGCCGAAGCGGCGGACTCCGCCGGGCCTGGGTTTCTGTGACCGGGACTGCTCACCGTTACGGACACTGAAGCGAAGGACGAACAGGCCACATGGCGGGACAAAAGATCCGCATTCGGCTAAAGGCCTATGACCACGAGGTCATCGACAGCTCGGCGAAGAAGATCGTCGAGACCGTGACGCGAACTGGCGCACAGGTCGCGGGCCCGGTGCCGCTGCCGACGGAGAAGAACGTTTACTGCGTCATCCGATCGCCGCACAAGTACAAGGACTCGCGCGAGCACTTCGAGATGCGCACCCACAAGCGGCTGATCGACATCATCGACCCCACGCCGAAGACGGTCGACTCGCTCATGCGACTCGACCTCCCGGCCGGCGTTGACATCGAGATCAAGCTTTAAGGACGCACAGACATGGCCACCAAGCAGATCAAGGGAGTTCTGGGCGAAAAGCTCGGCATGACCCAGGTCTTCGACGACACGGGCAAGATCGTGCCCGTGACCGTCCTGAAGGCCGGTCCGTGCGTCGTGAGCCGCATCCGGACCCCTGACACCGATGGCTACTCCGCCATCCAGCTCGGCTACGGGCAGATCAACCCGCGCAAGGTGAACAAGCCCCTGGGCGACTACCTGCGCGCCAACGACCTGACCCCGCGCCGTCACTACGTCGAGGTCCGCACCTCCGACGCCTCCGAGTACACGCTCGGCCAGGAGGTCGACGCCGCCTCGTTCGAGATCGGCCAGAAGGTCGACGTCACGGGCAAGAGCAAGGGCAAGGGCTTCGCGGGTGTGATGAAGCGTCACGGTTTCCGTGGCCTCTCCGCCTCGCACGGTGCCCACCGTGTCCACCGCTCGCCCGGTTCCATCGGCGGCTGCGCCACGCCCGGCCGCGTTTTCAAGGGCATGAGGATGGCCGGTCGCATGGGCAACGTGCGCAAGACCATCCAGAACCTGACCGTTCACTCCGTGGACGCGGAGAAGGGCCTCATCCTGGTCAAGGGTGCTGTGCCCGGTCCCAACGGCGGTCTGGTGCTCGTCCGCACCGCTGTGAAGGGGGACAAGTAGTCATGGCCCAGATCGAGGTCAAGAACCCCGAGGGCGGCTCCAAGGGCAGCGTCGAGCTCCCCGAGAGCGTCTTCGCCCAGCAGGTCAGCATCCCGCTGATCCACCAGGTCGTGAACGGCCAGCTGGCCGCCGCCCGGCAGGGTACCCACGCCACCAAGACCCGCGGCGAGGTCCGCGGTGGTGGTAAGAAGCCCTACCGCCAGAAGGGCACCGGCCGCGCCCGTCAGGGTTCGATCCGCGCCCCGCAGTACACCGGCGGTGGCACGGTCCACGGGCCCCAGCCCCGCGACTACTCCCAGCGGACCCCGAAGAAGATGAAGGCCGCCGCCCTGCGTGGCGCCCTCTCCGACCGGGCCGCCCACGGTCGCATCCACGTCATCAGCCACTTCGTGGCCGAGGACGCGGACAGCAAGCTCACGCAGACCGCTCTGAAGTCGCTGCGTCAGGTCACCGAGTCCGACAAGGTCCTCGTCGTCCTGGCCCGCGAGGACGAGCACAACCGGCGCGCCCTGCGCAACCTCGAAGAGGTGCACATCCTCGACGCGGACCAGGTGAACACCTACGACGTCCTCTACTCGGACGACGTGGTCTTCACCGAGGCGGGTTACGCCGAGTTCCTGGCCCACGCGGCCGGTGCCTCGAAGGCCGCCGAGTCCGAGGAGGACGACCAGTGAGGATCGCCGACCACCGGGACATCATCGTCGAGCCGGTGATCTCCGAGAAGAGCTACGGGCTCATGGACGAGAACAAGTACACGTTCATCGTTCGCCCGGACGCCAACAAGACCCAGATCAAGATCGCGATCGAGAAGATCTTCGACGTGAAGGTCACGAGCGTGAACACGATCAACCGGAAGGGCAAGCGCAAGCGGACCCGTTTCGGTTTCGGGAAGCGTCCCGACACGAAGCGCGCGATCGTCGGCCTCGCCGAGGGCGACCGCATCGACATCTTCGGTCGGTGACCTTTCTCGGGTCTGACCGCTACACACCAAGCAACACGTAAAGGAATGCGCGAAGAAGATGGGCATTCGTAAGTACAAGCCGACGACGCCGGGTCGTCGCGGCTCCAGCGTGAGCGACTTCGTCGAGATCACGCGCTCGGAGCCGGAGAAGTCCCTCGTTCGTCCGCTCCACTCCAAGGGCGGTCGTAACGGCCACGGCCGGATCACCGCCCGCCACCAGGGCGGCGGTCACAAGCGGGCCTACCGCGTGATCGACTTCCGTCGTCACGACAAGGACGGCGTGCCGGCCAAGGTCGCTCACATCGAGTACGACCCGAACCGCACCGCTCGTATCGCTCTGCTCCACTACGTGGACGGTGAGAAGCGCTACATCCTGGCGCCCGCCGGCCTCAAGCAGGGCGACACGGTCGAGAACGGCCCCCAGTCGGACATCAAGCCGGGCAACTGCCTCCCGCTGCGCAACATCCCCACGGGTACGTTCGTGCACGCGGTCGAGCTGAAGCCGGGCGGCGGTGCCAAGCTGGGCCGTTCCGCGGGATCCCAGATCCAGCTTCTGGCCAAGGAAGGCCGCTACGCCACGCTGCGTATGCCCTCCGGCGAGATGCGCATGGTCGAGATCTCCTGCCGCGCCACGGTCGGACAGGTCGGCAACGCCGAGCAGTCCAACATCAACTGGGGCAAGGCCGGCCGCTCCCGCTGGAAGGGCAAGCGCCCGACCGTCCGCGGTGTGGTCATGAACCCGGTCGACCACCCGCACGGTGGTGGTGAGGGCAAGACCTCCGGTGGTCGTCACCCGGTCAGCCCCTGGGGCAAGAAGGAAGGCCGGACCCGGGCCAAGAACAAGGCCAGCGACAAGCTGATCGTGCGGCGTCGGCGTAGCGGTAAGAAGAAGCGGTAAGGAGCACGTCTGATGCCACGTAGCCTTAAGAAGGGTCCCTTCGTCGACGACCACCTCATCAAGAAGGTGGAGTCGCAGAACGAGAAGGGGACCAAGAACGTCATCAAGACGTGGTCCCGGCGGTCCATGATCGTCCCGGAGATGATCGGTCACACGATCGCCGTCCACGACGGCCGCAAGCACGTTCCGGTGTTCGTGTCGGAGTCGATGGTCGGCCACAAGCTCGGTGAGTTCGCTCCCACGCGTACTTTCCGTAGCCACGTCAAGGAAGACCGCCGTAGCCGCCGTTAGCGGTTGCAGCAGTTGTAAGAACAATTTTCTCCACGGTGAGTGGGGAAGAAATTTTCCGTGAGCGAGGGAAAAGCGATGGGAACGAGGGCACAGGCGCGGTTCGTCCGCGTTACGCCCCGCAAGGCTCGCCGGGTGGCGGACCTTATTCGCGGGTTGCCCGCTGACGAGGCACAGGCGGTGCTCCGGTTCGCTCCCCAGTCGGCGAGTGAGCCTGTTGGCAAGGTGCTGGCTAGCGCCATCGCCAACGCTGAGCACAACGACAAGCTGGACCGCGAGACCCTGGTGGTCGAGCGCGTGTGGGTGGACGAGGGTCCGACCCTGAAGCGCATTCGCCCCCGAGGCTTCGGCCGGGCTTTCCGGGTCACCAAGCGCACGAGCCACATCACCGTGGTCGTCGCGGACTCGGTCGCCTCGTCCAAGACGAAGGAAAGGACCCGATAGTGGGGCAGAAGGTTAACCCGCACGGGTTCCGCCTCGGCATCACCACCGACTTCAAGAGCCGTTGGTACGCCGACAAGTCCTACAAGGACTACGTCAAGGAAGACGTCGCGATCCGTCGGATGCTGACCCGTGGCATGGAGCGCGCGGGCATCTCCAAGGTCGAGATCGAGCGCACCCGTGACCGTGTCCGCGTGGACGTCTACACCGCCCGGCCGGGCATCGTCATCGGCCGCCGCGGCGTGGAGGCCGACCGGATCCGTACGGACCTGGAGAAGCTGACCGGCAAGCAGGTGCAGCTGAACGTCTTCGAGGTCAAGAACCCCGAGGTCGACGCTCAGCTCGTCGCCCAGGGCGTCGCCGAGCAGCTGAGCAGCCGCGTGGCCTTCCGCCGCGCGATGCGCAAGGCCATGCAGAGCGCGATGAAGAGCGGTGCCAAGGGCATCCGTATCCAGTGCGGTGGTCGTCTGGGTGGGGCCGAGATGTCCCGCTCGGAGTTCTACCGCGAGGGTCGCGTCCCGCTGCACACGCTGCGCGCCGACATCGACTACGGCTTCTTCGAGGCCCGTACGACGTTCGGTCGCATCGGCGTCAAGGTGTGGATCTACAAGGGCGACGCCCCCGCGACCCGCGCCGAGCGTGAGGCCGCCCAGGCCGCGCAGCGCACCGCCGGTGGCGGTCAGCGCCGCGAGCGCCCGCAGCGTCGTCGTCGTGGCGGCGCCGGTGGCGGTCAGCAGAACACCGAGGCCAAGGCCGGAGCTCCGGCCGAGGCCGCGAAGACCGAGGGGAGCTGACCCGTGCTTATTCCTCGTAAGGTCAAGTACCGCAAGCAGCACCACCCGGACCTGCGCGGCAAGGCCAAGGGCGGCACGTCGGTGACGTTCGGTGAGTTCGGCATCCAGGCTCTGGAGTCGGCTTACGTCACGAACCGGCAGATCGAGTCCGCTCGTATCGCCATGACGCGTCACATCAAGCGTGGCGGCAAGGTGTGGATCAACATCTTCCCGGACCGTCCGCTGACGAAGAAGCCCGCCGAGGTCCGTATGGGTTCCGGTAAGGGTTCGCCCGAGTGGTGGGTCGCGCCGGTCAAGCCCGGTCGCGTGATGTTCGAGCTGTCGGGCGTGCCCGAGGCCGTGGCCAAGGAGGCCATGCGCCGTGCGATGCACAAGCTCCCGATGAAGTGCAAGTTTGTTAAGCGGGAGGGGGAGTGATGGCCAAGTCCGTGACTGCCCACGAGCTGCGCGACCAGTCCGTCGAGGACCTGGTCACGAAGCTCAAGGAAGCCAAGGAAGAGCTTTTCAACCTCCGCTTCCAGGCCGCCACCGGCCAGCTCGACAACCACAGCCGTCTTCGGACGGTCAAGCGCGAGATCGCGCGGATCTACACGGTCATGCGCGAGCACGAGCTGGGCATCGTCCCGCTGTCTGGTGAGTCGGCTGAGAAGACGAAGGAAGCAGCCGAATGAGTGAGAACCAGACCGCGACCCGCAACTACCGCAAGGTGCGCGAGGGCTACGTCGTCAGCGACAAGATGGACAAGACCGTCGTTGTCGAGGTCGAGGACCGAGTCAAGCACGCCCTGTACGGCAAGGTCATCCGTCGGACGACCAAGTACAAGGCGCACGACGAGGCGAACTCCTGTGGCGTCGGTGACCGGGTCCGCATGATGGAGACCCGGCCGCTCTCCGCGACGAAGCGTTGGCGCGTCGTGGAGATCCTGGAGAAGGCTAAGTAACCCCGGCCTGTCGGCGGCCGACACCAGGTGTCGGCCGCCGACGCGAGGGGTGAGACCACCTAGCCGTGCGGCAGTGGACCGCACGCATCACATCAGGAGCAGACGTGATTCAGCAGGAGTCGCGACTCAAGGTCGCCGACAACACGGGTGCCAAGGAGATCCTTACCATCCGTGTTCTCGGTGGCTCGGGTCGGCGCTACGCCGGGATCGGTGACACCATCGTCGCCACGGTGAAGGACGCCCTGCCTGGCGCTGGAGTCAAGAAGGGCGACGTCGTCAAGGCCGTTATCGTGCGCACTGTCAAGGAGCGCCGCCGGCCCGACGGCTCCTACATCCGCTTCGATGAGAACGCTGCCGTGCTCATCAAGGACGGTGGGGACCCGCGAGGCACTCGCATCTTCGGCCCGGTCGGCCGTGAGCTGCGTGACAAGAAGTACATGCGCATCATTTCGCTGGCGCCGGAGGTGCTCTAAGCGATGAAGATCAAATCTGGCGACGAGGTCATCGTTCTCGCCGGCAAGGACAAGGGTGCCACCGGCAAGGTCGTCAAGGCCCTGCCGAAGGAAGACCGTGTCATCGTCGAGGGCGTCAACCTGGTCAAGAAGCACAGGAAGGCCAATCCGGCCGGCGGCCAGCAGGGTGAGGTCGTCACGAAGGAGGCCCCGATCCACGTGAGCAACGTTGCGCTCGCGGAGGACGGCAAGCCCACCCGGGTCGGCTATCGCTTCGAGGAGGACGGAACCAAGGTTCGCGTCTCCCGCCGCACCGGTAAGGACATCTGATGACGGTTACCAACGACATCACCGCCCCTCCGATGCCGCGGCTCAAGGAGAAGTACCGCAACGAGATCGCTGCGGGCCTCAAGGACGAGTTCGGCATCGGCAACGTCATGCAGATCCCCGGTCTGACGAAGATCGTGGTCAACATGGGCGTTGGTGAGGCCGCGCGTGACGCGAAGCTGATCCAGGGCGCGATCGCCGACCTCTCGGCGATCACCGGCCAGAAGCCGAAGATCAACCGGGCCAAGAACTCCATCGCGCAGTTCAAGCTGCGCGAGGGTCAGCCGATCGGCGCCAGCGTCACGCTGCGCGGCGACCGGATGTGGGAGTTCCTCGACCGGCTGCTCTCGCTGGCCCTGCCCCGGATCCGGGACTTCCGAGGCCTTTCCCCGAAGCAGTTCGACGGGAACGGGAACTACACCTTCGGTCTGACCGAGCAGGTCATGTTCCACGAGGTGGACCCGGACAAGGTCGACCGCCAGCGTGGGATGGACATCACCGTCGTCACCACCGCTACGACCGACGACCAGGGCCGCAGCCTGCTCAAGCGGCTCGGTTTCCCGTTCAAGGAAGCCTGAGGGGTTAACGATGGCTAAGAAGTCCCTGATCGCGAAGGCGAACCGGAAGCCGAAGTTCGGCGTCCGGGCGTATACTCGATGCTCGCGGTGCGGACGCCCGCGCGCGGTCTTCCGGAAGTTCGGCCTGTGCCGTATCTGCTTCCGCGAGATGGCGCACCGGGGCGAGCTGCCCGGCATCACCAAGTCGAGCTGGTAGTTTCCGGCGGGGCCGATCGAACGCTTCAGCGTGGTCGGCCCCCCGCCGGACCACCCTCCCGGTGGCTCGACGTTCGACCCGCCACCGCCTCTCGTAGGCGGTGACGGGGAGGCAACATCCATTCACCAGGGCACGGCAGTCCCGAAGAGGGACCGCGGTGCCCACGACCACGCCGAAGGTCCGTTTGTGCACTCCGTGGGGGAGACCCCGCGAGAGGCAGGCTCTGGGAAGGCCCGCACTCGGAAACCGCGGTGAGGAAGGGCCAGTCGGCCATGACGATGACCGACCCGATCGCAGACATGTTGACACGTCTGCGCAACGCGAATTCGGCTTACCACGACACCGTGACGATGCCGTATTCCAAGATCAAGGCGCACATCGCCGAGGTTCTCCAGCAGGAGGGCTTCATTCAGGGGTGGCGGACCGAGGAGGCCCAGGTGGGCCAGAGCCTCGTCCTGGAGCTGAAGTACGGCCCCACCCGTGAGCGCTCCATCGCCGGCATTCGCCGGGTTTCCAAGCCCGGTCTGCGGGTGTACGCGAAGAAGGAGAACCTGCCTCGCGTGCTGGGTGGCCTTGGCGTGGCCATCATTTCGACGTCCGGCGGCCTGATGACTGACAAGCAGGCCAAGAAGCGTGGCGTGGGCGGCGAAGTCCTCGCTTACGTCTGGTAATAGGGAGAGACGAAAAGCATGTCGCGCATCGGTCGACTGCCGCTCTCGGTCCCCAAGGGCGTCGAGGTCACGATTAACGGGCAAGACGTCACTGTCAAGGGGCCGAAGGGCGAACTGAAGCACACGATCGCCGAGCCGATCACCGCCTCCATGGAGGACGGTGTCGTCACGGTCGCTCGTCCCGACGACAAGCCGGAGAACCGGTCTCTGCACGGTCTCACCCGTGCGCTGATCTCCAACCTCGTCGAGGGTGTCTCCAAGGGCTACTCCAAGACGCTGGAGATCCACGGTGTGGGTTACCGCGTTCAGGCTCGCGGCTCCAACCTGGAGTTCTCGCTGGGCTACAGCCACCCGGTCGTGATCGAGCCCCCGCAGGGCATCACCTTCCGGGTCGAGAAGCCGACGGTCCTCCACGTCGAGGGCATCGACAAGCAGCTGGTGGGACAGGTCGCCGCGAACATTCGCAGCCTGCGCAAGCCTGACCCGTACAAGGCCAAGGGCGTGCGGTACAAGGGTGAGCACATCCGCCGCAAGGCCGGAAAGGCTGGTAAGTAGGCATGGGCATCTCTGTGAGCCGCAAGCGCGCCGCGAAGGCGACCATCGCTCGCAAGCGCCGTCAGTTCCGCGTGCGCAAGAAGGTCGTGGGCACCGCCGAGCGTCCCCGCCTGGCCGTCTTCCGCTCCTCCAAGCACATCGTCGCTCAGGTGATCGACGACACCAAGGGTCACACCCTGGTGGCGGCCTCCAGTGTCGAGGCCGACGTGCGTGGCGCCGAGGGCACCAAGTCGGACAAGTCCCTCAAGGTCGGCGAGCTCGTCGCGCAGCGCGCGAAGGACGCCGGTATCACCCAGGTCGTCTTCGACCGCGGTGGTAACCGCTACGCCGGTCGTATCGCCAAGCTCGCCGACGCGGCGCGCGAAGGCGGGCTGGAGTTCTAATGACCGCTGTACTGGCCGAGAACAATCACGAGAAGAGGAACCACTGATGGCTGCAGCACCGCGGCGCGGCGCCGGTGGCGAGCGGCGTGATCGCCGTGACGATCGCCGCGGCGGCGCCGCAGACAAGGGTGTCTCCTACATCGAGAAGGTCGTGACCATCAACCGGGTCGCGAAGGTCGTCAAGGGCGGCCGTCGCTTCTCCTTCACCGCCCTGGTCGTCGTCGGCGACGGCAACGGCATGGTCGGTGTCGGTTACGGCAAGGCCAAGGAGGTCCCGGCCGCGATCGCCAAGGGTGTCGAGGAGGCGAAGAAGAACTTCTTCCGCGTCCCCCGCATCCAGGGCACGATCACGCACCAGGTCCAGGGCGAGGAGGCCGCGGGTGTCGTCCTGCTGCGTCCGGCCGCCCCGGGTACCGGTGTGATCGCCGGCGGTCCGGTCCGCGCCGTCCTGGAGTGCGCCGGTATCCACGACGTCCTGAGCAAGTCGCTCGGTTCGTCCAACCCGCTGAACATCGTGCACGCCACGGTGGCCGCTCTGAAGGGCCTCAACCAGCCCGAGGAGATCGCCGCCCGCCGTGGACTGCCGATCGAGGACGTCGCCCCGGCCGCCATGCTGCGCGCTCGCGCTGAGGCGAAGGCAGGAGCCTGATCATGGCCAAGATCAAGATCACGCAGACCCGCTCCAAGATCGGCGGCAAGGAGAAGCAGCACGCTGCCCTCCAGTCGCTGGGTCTTGGCCGCATCGGCAAGTCCACCGTCCGTGAGGACCGTCCCGAGGTTCGTGGGCAGATCACGATCGTCTCGCACCTCGTCACCGTCGAGGAGGTCGCAGAATGAGCGACTACAGCCCCGACGAGCCGCTCAAGCTCCACCACCTGCGTCCCGCCCCGGGTGCCAACAAGGCCAAGATCCGCAAGGGTCGTGGCGAGGCGTCCAAGGGTAAGACCGCCGGTCGCGGTACCAAGGGCACCAAGGCTCGTAACACCGTTCGTCCCGGTTTCGAGGGTGGGCAGATGCCCCTCATCCGCCGGGTTCCGAAGCTGAAGGGCTTCAGCAACGCCCGGTTCAAGACGACCTACCAGGTCGTCAACCTGGACCGGCTGAGCGAGCTCTACCCCGAGGGTGGCGAGGTCACCGTCGAGGACCTGGTCGCCAAGGGCGCGGTTCGCAAGAACCAGCTCGTCAAGGTGCTGGGCACCGGTGAGATCACCGTCGCCGTGCAGGTGAGCGCCAACGCGTTCTCCGCCTCGGCGAAGGAGAAGATCGCCGCCGCCGGTGGCTCCGTCACCGAGCTGTAGGGTCACTCCCTACGATGCGTTCTGGGGCGCTCGACGGCCATGATCCGACAGGATCGGCCGTCGGGCGCCCTTCTCACGTTGCGAATGTCGATCGTTATGCCTCACGGCACCTGCTGTTGGGTGATGGCTGTTACAGTGCCATCTGTTTAAGCTCCCCGCTTGACGTAATGTGATTACTTCCGAGCACCGGGCGACATGCCCGTTGCTGACGTTCTACGACGATTCAGGATCGGCCGCGATGTCTGGAACCCGTTCCGCCGCCGAAGCCGCGCAGGAGGAGACGTGCTAGGTGCGTTCGTTCGTGCATTCCGCACGCCCGACCTGCGCAATAAGCTGCTGTTCACACTGTTCATCCTGACGATCTTCCGTCTGGGGTCGGTGATCCCGGCACCGGGCATCGACTCGGCGGCGATCAGGGAACAGATGGAGACGATCACCGCCGCGGACCAGTCCGGGGTCTACGCCCTGGTCAACCTGTTCAGTGGTGGCGCGCTTCTGCAACTGGCGGTCTTCGCGCTCGGGGTCATGCCGTACATCACCGCGAGCATCATCATCAACCTGCTGACGGTGGTCATTCCCCGGCTGGAGTCCCTCAAGAAGGAGGGCCAGGCCGGGCAGAGCAAGATCACCCAGTACACCCGCTATCTCACCCTGATGCTGGCGGTGCTCCAGGCGACGAGCATCGTGGCCATGGCCCGCACCGGCGCGCTGTTCCAGAACGCCATCCCGGTCTCGTCCTACATGCCCAACCAGGACATCCTCACCCTGGTGACCATCGTCTTCACGATGACGGCCGGTACCGCGATCATCATGTGGATGGGCGAGCTCATCACCGAGCGCGGCGTGGGCAACGGTATGTCGCTGCTCATCTTCACGCAGGTCATCGCGGTCTTCCCGTCCGCGATCATGGGCCTGTACGAGGAGCGTTCGGTCTGGATCTTCACCATCATCTGCATGGCCGGTCTGGCCCTGATCACGGCCGTGGTCTTCATGGAGCAGGCCCAGCGCCGTATCCCGGTGCAGTACGCCAAGCGGATGGTCGGTCGTCGGATGTACGGCGGCAGCTCGACCTACATCCCGCTGAAGGTCAACCAGGCGGGCATCATCCCCGTGATCTTCGCCTCCTCCCTGCTGTACCTTCCGCAGCTCATCGTCGGTCTCCTGGGACAGGACTCCACCCACCCGGTGGCGCAGTTCTTCCAGACCTACTTCCTCACGGGCACTCACCCCGTCTACATGGCGGCCTTCTTCGTCATGATCGTCGGGTTCGCGTTCTTCTATGTGGCGATTACCTTCAACCCCACTGAGGTCGCCGACAACATGAAGAAGTACGGTGGATTCATCCCGGGTATCCGACCAGGGCGTCCGACCGCCGAGTACCTCGACTACGTGTTGACTCGGTTGACGACACCCGGCTCTCTGTACCTGGGTGTGATCGCTCTCCTGCCGATGGTCGCCCTCGGCGCCACCGGTGCCGACATGAACTTCCCCTTCGGTGGGACGAGCATCCTGATCATGGTCGGTGTCGGGCTGGACACGGTGAAGCAGATCGAGAGTCACCTCCAGCAGAGGAACTACGAAGGTTTTCTTCGATAAATGCGCGCAGTATTGGTGGGGCCGCCTGGGGCCGGCAAAGGCACCCAGGCCCAGATCCTCGCGGAAGAGCTGACGATCCCGAAGGTGTCCACGGGGGACATCTTCCGGGCCAACGTCAGCGGTGGTACCGAACTCGGCAAGAAGGCCAAGGAGTTCATGGACCGCGGTGACCTCGTGCCCGACGAGGTCACGAACGCCATGGTCAAGGACCGCTTGGCCCAGGAGGACACGGCGGGGGGCTTCCTGCTCGACGGGTTCCCCCGCAACGTCCCCCAGGCGGAGACGCTCAAAGGGATGCTCGCCGACCTCGGCACGTCCCTGGACGTGGTCCTGGAACTGAAGGTCGACGAGGAAGAGGTCGTCAAGCGCCTCTCGGGTCGTCGTTCCTGCCCCGAGTGCGGTCGGGTGTACCACGTCGAGTACGACGCCCCGAAGGTCGAGGGCGAGTGCGACAACGAGGGCGCCGAGCTGTACCAGCGTGAGGACGACCGTGAGGAGACCATTCGGCACCGCCTGAAGGTCTACCGCGAGCAGACCGCGCCGCTGGTCGAGTTCTATGAGGCCGAGGGTCTGCTGGCCACCATCTCCGCCACGGGCCCCGTGGCCGAGGTGACGGCCCGCGCCAAGGCCGCCATCGACGAGAAGCGGTCGGCCGTCTGATGTTCGGTAAGGCGGATCCGGACGTGCAGATCAAGACGCCGGAACAGATCGCCGAGATGAGGGCGGCGGGTCGTGTGGTGGCCCGCGCCCTGGACACCCTGCGGGCCGCCGTGCGGCCCGGAGTGTCCACCCTGGAACTGGACTCGATCGCCGAGAAGGTGATCCGGGACGCCGGAGCCGTGCCGTCCTTCAAGGGCTACCACGGCTTTCCCGGCTCGATCTGCGCCTCGGTCAACGAAGAGGTCGTGCACGGGATCCCCGCCGCCGATCGTGTCCTGGCCGACGGCGACATCATCTCCATCGATTGCGGTGCCGTCCTGAACGGTTGGCACGGCGACTCCGCGGTCACCATCGCGGTGGGCGAGGCCCGCTCCGAGGACCTCGCGATGATGGAGGTGTGCGAGGAGTCCATGTGGCGGGGGATCGCGCAGATGCGACCCGGGGGACGCCTGGGCGACATCGGTCACGCGATCGACGGCCACATCACCTCCAACGGCGGCTACGGCAACGTACGCGAGTACGGTGGCCACGGCATCGGCACCCAGATGCACATGGATCCGCACGTGCTCAACCACGGCAAGCGGGGCAAGGGCCTGAAGCTGGTCGAGGGCATGTGTCTGGCGATCGAGCCGATGACCACGCTCGGCCGGCACGACGTGGTGGAGCTCGACGACGGCTGGACCGTGGTGACCCGTGACGGTCGCCGCGCCGCCCACTTCGAGCACACCGTCGCGATCACCGCGGACGGGCCGATGGTACTGACCGCTCGCGAATCCGACCGCGATAAAATCGCGCGGATGGGCTTCGTCCAGCCGACCTGGTGACGGCGGGCCCACCCCCCGCACCGCCGGTGTCCGACCGGCGGCGGTGGGGGTGGCGACCACTCACGGGTGTAAGGCGAGGTGCGCGCAGTGTCCGACCCGGTGCCGTCCATAGGAACGTCCGATTCCGAGCGTGACCGAGTGGCGGGGCTGCTCCAGGAGTACTTCGCCCAGGGGCGTCTGGACCATGAGGAGTTCACCGAACGCCTCGGTCGTGCCTACAAGTCCAAGACCGCGGAGGAGCTGGCGAGGGTCACCTCGGACCTGCCCGAACGCGATCCGGTCGACGTGGGCAGGGCGCCCCGGGCCGAACCGGGCGTGGTGGTCCATCCGCTGCGTCTGCGCGACCCCGCCCTGATGGTGCCGTGGTGGCTCTACGGCGGGGTCAACATCCTCTGCTTCTCCATCTGGCTCATCCTCTACTTCACCACCGATTTCACCTATCCGTGGTTCCTGTGGGTGCTGGGTCCGTGGGGCGTGCTGATGGTCGCGGTGACCTTCGGGGTCCTGGCGGCCCAGCGCGATCCCCACGCCGAGGAACAGGGGGAGGGACGCTGACGCTCCCTCTCCGCCGGGGTTTCCGTCGGCGGGAGTCGACGGTGTAGGGTTCTCTGCCACCTGTGGTCGGGAGCACTTGCCGGAAGGGGATAGACTGACACTGCCCATACGCGGGCTGTTGGGTCAGTCTGCCTTCTTTGTGCCACGTCTTCCCATCGACGTAAGGCCTGCAGATGGCCTGAACTTCCAGTGTGTCCTGGCGTCGGTGACACGCCTGTCGTGGTCGCCGGGGCCGTCGCGTCATGCGAGGGGCCACTCAGGTCGCGTCGGGTTGTCCTGATCAACCAATCGATGAGCGAGGCGTGGAGGACATGGCAAAGAAAGACGGCGCCATCGAGATCGAGGGCTCCGTTGTCGAGTCCCTACCCAACGCTATGTTCAAGGTAGAGCTCGACAACGGGCACCAGGTTCTTGCCCACATCAGCGGCAAGATGCGGATGAACTACATCCGTATTCTTCCCGACGACCGTGTCGTCGTGGAGCTGAGCCCGTACGACCTCACGCGCGGGCGCATCGTTTACCGCTACAAGTAGCCTGTCGGGGCCATCAGGCCCGAGACTGGTGATGTGATGAGTTCGGAGTCACCATGAAGGTCAAGCCGAGCGTGAAGAAGATCTGCGCGAAGTGCCGCGTGATCCGCCGTAACGGTCGGATCATGGTCATTTGCTCGGACCCGCGGCACAAGCAGCGCCAGGGCTGACAGCCCCGGCCGGCAGGCCGCGACTTCCGCGTCGCGATAGACCCGGAGCGGGGAGATGTTCCCCGGCCGGGCGTATGAAACAACGAAAACCTGTTCCGATCTCCCGCCCGTAGGTGGTGGGGGAGAACCCCCGGTCGGAGGCCGGGGCCTCGTCGATTGGGCGGCGAGAGGATGGAACGGGTCAGACCTCCGCGAATGCATGGATGGAGTCTCGCCCACATGGCACGTATTGCCGGCGTAGACCTCCCTCGCGACAAGCGAGTGGAGATCGCTCTCACGTACGTCTTCGGGGTCGGCCGCACCCGCGCCGTCGAAACCCTGAAGAACACCGGTGTCGACGGGAACACCCGCGTCCACCAGCTGTCCGAAGAGGACCTGGTCAAGCTGCGCGAGTGGATCGACGCCAACTACCAGGTCGAGGGTGACCTGCGACGCGAGGTCCAGGCCGACATCCGTCGCAAGATGGAGATCGGCAGCTACCAGGGCATCCGGCACCGCCGTGGTCTCCCGGTGCGTGGCCAGCGCACGCAGACCAACGCCCGTACCCGCAAGGGCAAGAAGAAGACCGTGGCCGGCAAGAAGAAGGCCGGCAAGAAGTAGTCCGCCTCGGACCTGTCAACCGCGTCCGAGATGACACATACGGACCGATGATCTCTGGGAGTTTCACTCATGCCGCCTAAGGGCCGTCAGGGTGCCGCGCGCAAGGTGCGCCGCAAGGAAAAGAAGAACATTGTCCACGGGCACGCTCACATCAAGAGCACGTTCAACAACACGATCGTGAGCATCACCGACCCGACCGGTGCGGTGATCTCGTGGGCCAGCTCGGGTCAGGTCGGCTTCAAGGGGTCGCGTAAGTCCACCCCCTACGCCGCTCAGATGGCCGCCGAGGCCGCTGCCCGTCGTGCCCAGGAGCACGGTGTCCGCAAGGTCGACGTCTTCGTGAAGGGCCCGGGCTCGGGCCGCGAGACCGCCATCCGTTCGCTTCAGGCGACCGGCCTCGAGGTGGGCTCCATTCAGGACGTCACCCCGGTTCCGCACAACGGCTGCCGCCCGCCGAAGCGCCGCCGCGTCTGATTCGGCACCGGCGCCCGCGACTCCTACCGCACGGGCGCCTCGTGGTGCGGCTCGTCCTTGAACCCGAGGGTTCTCGGACGAGCCGGGTAGGAATCCGAGTAGGGGGCGTCGCCGTTCGGGCGGCGTCCATCCGGTGGCCGTCAAATAGCGGGCGGCCATGTGGAAGGGAAGACACGGACCATGTTGATCGCACAGCGTCCCACGTTGACCGAGGAGACGATCTCCGAGTGGCGCTCGAAGTTCGTCATCGAGCCGCTGGAGCCGGGTTTCGGCTACACGATCGGTAACTCGCTTCGTCGTACCCTGCTGTCCTCCATCCCCGGCGCGGCTGTCACGAGCATCCGCATCGAGGGCGTCGAGCACGAGTTCACCACCGTGCCCGGTGTCAAGGAGGACGTCACGGAGATGATCCTCAACCTCAAGGGCCTGGTCGTCAGCTCCGAGCACGACGAGCCGGTTCTGATGTACCTGCGCAAGCAGGGCCCCGGTGTGGTGACCGCCGCGGACATCGCTCCGCCGGCCGGTGTCGAGGTGCACAACCCCGACCTGCACATCGCCACGCTCAACGGCAAGGGCAAGCTGGAGATGGAGCTGACGGTCGAGCGCGGCCGCGGTTACGTCTCCGCGACGCAGAACAAGCAGCAGGGCCAGGAGATCGGTCGTATCCCGATCGACTCCATCTACTCGCCCGTGCTGCGTGTGACCTACAAGGTCGAGGCGACCCGTGTCGAGCAGCGCACCGACTTCGACCGCCTGATCGTCGACATCGAGACCAAGCCGGCCATCCGTCCCCGTGACGCCGTGGCCAGCGCGGGCAAGACCCTGGTCGAGCTGTTCGGTCTGGCGCGCGAGCTCAACGTCGACGCCGAGGGCATCGACATGGGTCCGTCGCCGACGGACGCCGCCCTGGCGGCCGACCTGGCGCTGCCGATCGAGGACCTCAACCTCACGGTCCGTTCGTACAACTGCCTCAAGCGTGAGGGCATCCACAGCGTTGGTGAGCTGGTCGCACGCTCCGAGCAGGACCTTCTGGACATCCGGAACTTCGGTGCCAAGTCCATCGATGAGGTCAAGCAGAAGCTCATCGACATGGGCCTGTCCCTGAAGGACTCCCCTCCCGGGTTCGACCCCGGCACCGCCGCCGACTCCTTCGGCTCCGAGGACGACGAGGGCGAGTCCTTCGTCGAGACGGAGCAGTACTAGACCTTCGTCGCCCAATGGTCCCCGGCCGAGTGCGGCCGCGGATCGCATCACTAGGAGAACGACACCATGCCCACGCCTACCAAGGGCGCCCGTCTGGGTTCCGGGCCCGCGCACGAGCGGCACATCCTGGCGAACCTCGCCACCTCGCTGTTCCAGCACGGCCGTATCCGCACCACGGAGGCCAAGGCCAAGCGCCTGCGTCCGTACGCCGAGAAGCTCATCACTCTCGGCAAGCGCGGTGACCTGCACGCCCGTCGTCAGGTGCTGACCAAGATCACGGACAAGTCCGTCGTGCACGAGCTCTTCACCGAGATCGGCCCGCGCTACGAGAACCGTCCCGGTGGTTACACCCGTATCACCAAGATCGGTCCGCGTAAGGGCGACAACGCCCCGATGGCCGTCATCGAGCTGGTCGAGGCCCTGCGCGCCCCGGCCGCCCCGGCCGAGAAGCCCGCCGAGGAGGCCACCGAGGCTCCGGCCGAGGAGGCCGCCGCCACGGAGACCGCCGAGTCCGCCGAGGCCACCGAGAGCAAGTAGGTCGTAGGGTCCCGACGGATCCGCACGACGCTCTGGAGTGCCCGACCCTTGCGGGGGTCGGGCACTTTCGCATGTCACGATCCTGCCGGGACACGAACGGGGTGGGGATGGAAGAGAACGAGACGACCACGGCGGGGACGACCGCCGACGGGCCGGGGACGGGCGAGGAGACCGTCCGGCTGCGGCTGGACATCTCCTACGACGGGACCGACTTCTCCGGGTGGGCGACCCAGCCGACCCGGCGCACCGTCCAGGGGGAACTGGAGTCGGCGCTGGCGAAGGTGCTGCGCCTGCCCGAGGCCTCGGTCACCTGTGCCGGGCGTACGGACGCGGGCGTGCACGCCCGCGGGCAGGTCGCCCAGCTCGACGTACCGGCGCGGACCTGGGCCGAGGAGGGGGAGCGGGTACTGCGGCGTCTGGCCGGGGTGCTCCCCAAGGACGTGAGGGTGAGCGGCGTACGTCTCGCCCCGCCGGGTTTCGACGCCCGCTTCTCGCCGCTGTTCCGCCGCTACGTCTACCGGGTGAGCGACGCCCCTTACGGGGTGGAGCCCCTGAGGCGTCGGGACGTGCTCTGGCACCGTCGCCCCTTGGACGTCGACCGGATGAACGAGGCCGCCGCCCGACTGGTGGGGGAACACGACTTCGCGGCCTTCTGTAAGAAGCGGGAGGGGGCGACCACCATCCGTGAACTGCTCCGGTTGGAGTGGAGGCGCGAGGAGGAACACCTCCTGGCCGGGACGATCCAGGCGGACGCCTTCTGCCACAACATGGTCCGCGCGCTCGTGGGAGCCCTTCTGGCGGTCGGGGACGGCCGGCACGGGGTGGAGTGGCCGGCGACCGTCCTGGGGGCCGGTGTGCGCGATTCGTCGGTGCACGTGGTCGGGCCCCAGGGGCTGAGCCTGGAAGAGGTCCGCTACCCCGACGACGCCGAGTTGGCGGCGCGCGCCACGCTCACGCGTCGGGTGCGGGAGCTGCCCTGCCCCGGCGACCGTCCCTGAGGGCGGGGCCGCCGACAGGCGACCCTCCCGGGGCACCGGGCGGAGAGGAACGGCTCCGTCGCCGCCCACGAGTACGTGGGGCGGCGACGGAGCCGTTTCGCGTTCTTTCGATCAGGCGCGGTCGTCGGCCAGGCTCTCGTAGGCCGTCTCGACGAAGCCCTCGCCGATGTCGCGGAGCTCGGTGGCCTCGCTCTCCTCCTCGCCGCTGCCGTCGCTGTTGGCGGCCAGGGAGAAGACCAGGTAGCGGCCCCACTGGCCGCTGCTCCCGTGGCCTCCGGAGTAGCCCAGCCGTTCGGCCGGGCTGCCCTCCTCGCCGGGCAGGCCCGCGAACCACTCGGCGGCGATGAGGTCCTGGGCGTTCATGGCCTCCTCCGCCTCGTCGGCGCGGGGCATGGCCGCGATCCCCACGGTGACCGCGTGGTTCTGGTCCTCGCTCAGGTAGGAGGCCCGGATCAGCTGACGGCAGTCGTTCTCGGTGAGCGCCTGTCCGTAGTCGCCGTGGGTACCGGTCGCGCAGTCGTCGGTGTCCTCGACGGCGACACGGGAGAACGTTCCCTGACCGTCGACCTCCACCTCTTCGGGGAAGAGCGCCTCGACGTCCAGGGCACCCGGGTCGTCGGCCTCGTCCGAGACGTTCACCGCGTCGCCGGAGCCTCCGGAGCCCAGACCACCGCTGGCGATCAGGAAGACGCCACCGCCGACGAGGAGCAGCAGCACGGCGAAGCCCGAGCCCAAGAGGATGTTGCGCTTGCGCTTGTCCCGGGGCGCGCCGCGGTCGTCGTCGTAGTAATCGTCATAGTCGTCGTAGTCCCGCATGCTCTGGACGTCGAACTGCGCGGTGTCGGCGCCGTCGTCCTCGGGGACCTCGTCGCGGTACAGGGGACGGGCCGAGGCCTTCGGGCCCGTCGGCGCGGCGGGGACGGCGTTGAGGTTCTGGGTCGCCCCCATCGCGTCGGGAGGGAAGACCGGCTGCTCGGCCGCGGGCTCGGGCGGCCCCTGGGGCGGACGCGGCACACCGGCGGGAGCGCCCGGAGGGGGAGTGGGGGCCCCGGGGGGCGGCCCCTGCGGGTGGGCGCCCGGCTGCCCCGGGCCCATGGCGGGGTGGCCGCCGGTGGGCATGTTCGGGGGCCCCTGAGGGGGCCGGGGCGGTCCGCCGTTCGGCGGCGTCGGGGCGCCCGGGGGGGAGGGGTGGCCGGCGCCGGGGCCCTGAGGGGCGTGCGGCGGAACGTTCGGCCCGCTCGGAGTGACATGTCCCATGCCGGGGTGGCCGCCGGTGGGTACGTTCGGCGGCCCCTGAGGAGGACCCTGGCGAGGGCCTGCGGGCGGCGGGCCCTGGGGTGCCGGCGGGCGAGGTGCCTGCGGGGCCTGGGGGCCGCTCTGCGCGCCCTGGGGAGCCCCGGGCGCATGCGGAGGCATCGATGGCGGCCGGGGGGCGTTCTGGGGCGGTCTGGGGGCTCCGGGCGGCGGCCCGCCGCCCGGCCCGTGCGGCGTCTGGGGTCCGGACGGGATCCCCGGACCGCTCTGCGGAGGCCGAGGAACGTTCGGCGGGACGGGCGGGGCCTGGGGGCCGCTGGGCGCCCCGGGTGGGAGCTGTGGACCGCCGCTCTGTGGGGCCTGGGGGCCGCGCGGGCCGGCGGGGGCCGGATAGCCCTGCGGGGGGCGGGGCGGGGTCGGCGCGTCGTGCGGTCCACGCGGTGCGGATGTGGAAGGCTGGCCCTCAGAAGGGGAGCCCGGCCCTCCGAGCAGATCCCGGCCATCTCCCTCCGGGGGAAGGGGATATCCGTCGGGACCGTACTGAGGCGGGTTCGGATGAGTACTGATGGGAGTCTCCGAAGGCTCTGAGGGTGGGACTGGACCACGGCGCCGTGACCCGCGCGGGCGCGTTCGTGTCGATTCGGTGGGGTTGGGCGACCGTGACGGGCGTCTCCATGGGTCACGTCATCGCCCGTCGTACCGGGCGGAGACCGGACTTTCGGAGCAAGGGTAGCCAACCCGCGGTCGAGAGCAGGACGAAGCACTCCCGACGACAGGCATAATAAAAGGCGGAGAGGTCACGGATGTGAACCCGTCCCGGCGCTTTCCCGCCCTGACGATGATCCCGCCTTCCGGCCAGACGCTCGCTTTGACCTGCGCTATGGTTGGTCGGTAGGATATTTCGTCGTTGTGCGTTGAGTTGCCGTGGGCCCCAAACTCCCGAAGTTGGGTGCCGATCCACGCACCATCGTCTGCGCACTCACGACCGGGTCGTCCTGATTGGACATGGGACATCCGGCCAATGTAACGGATCCGCAACCGTCGAATCCGTTTCCGGCCCCGCACCCATTGGGGTGTTCCGTAATACGAGTCCACCATCCCGTTCGGGATGGGGCAGCCGACTGAAGAGCGAAGGCGAACGATCGTGCGCACATACAGCCCCAAACCAAGCGATGTCCAGCGTCAGTGGCACGTTGTCGACGCTACCGATCTCGTGCTCGGGCGTATGGCGAGCCAGGTCGCCACGCTGCTTCGGGGCAAGCACAAGCCCTACTACGCGCCCCACGTCGACACCGGCGACTTCGTCATCATCGTGAACGCCGAGAAGGTCGCGCTGACCGGCAACAAGCTCGAGCAGAAGCGCGCCTACCGCCACTCCGGCTACCCGGGTGGTCTGCGCTCCGTCGCCTACGCCGACCTGCTGGAGAAGAACCCCGAGCGGGCCATCGAGAAGGCCATCAAGGGCATGCTGCCCAAGGGCACCCTGGGCCGCCAGATGGCCAAGAAGCTCAAGGTCTACGCCGGCCCGGAGCACCCGCACCAGGCCCAGCAGCCGGTCCCGTTCGAAATCACCAAGATCGCGCAGCCCGCGTAGGCGTTCGCAGACTTTCACAGGAAGCACGAGGTTAACCGTGGTCGAGCCCACCGGCATCGAAGACGTCGCCCAGGACTACGCCGAGAACCCGGAGGAGTTCCCCTCCGAGTACACCAGCGAGTCGGACGAGCAGACCGCCGCTTACGTCCCCACCGCCTCCGGCCCCAGCGCCGGCACCGGTCGTCGTAAGCAGGCCGTCGCCCGCGTCCGCATCGCTCCCGGCACCGGCGAGTGGAAGGTCAACGGCAAGCCGCTGGAGACCTACTTCCCGGACAAGGTCCACCAGCAGACCATCAAGGACCCCTTCGTCTCCCTCGGGTTCGACGGCGCCTACGACGTCTTCGCCCGTCTGGACGGCGGCGGCACCAGCGGCCAGGCCGGCGCCCTGCGTCACGGCATCGCCCGTGCCCTGGCCTCGCTGGACCCCGAGAACAACCGCCCGACTCTGAAGAAGGCCGGTTTCCTCACCCGTGACGACCGTGAGGTCGAGCGGAAGAAGGCCGGTCTCAAGAAGGCGCGCAAGGCTCCTCAGTTCTCCAAGCGTTGATGCTCATGCGCCGGCACCCGCTCGGCTGAGCTCTCACCCGTACGTCGTCCCGCACAGGGACGGCGTACGGGTGTTTTCGTTTGTCCGGTGGCGTTCTCCGCCACGCTGAACCTCATCGGCGCCGAACGGGCGTCGCTTTCGAAAGGGGCTGTCGCCTGTGGCTCGGCTGTTCGGAACAGATGGTGTACGCGGTCTCGCGGGTCGCGACCTGACCGCCACCCTCACCCTGGAACTGTCCATCGCGGCGGCGCGTGTGCTCACCCGCTCCGACGGCGACCGACGTCCGCTGGCCGTCGTGGGCCGTGACCCCCGCGCCTCCGGAGAGTTCCTGGAGGCCGCCGTGGTGGCGGGTCTGGCCAGTACGGGCGTCGACGTCGTCAAGGTGGGCGTGCTGCCCACCCCCGCCGTCGCCCATCTGACCGGTGTCCTGGACGCCGACTTCGGCGTGATGCTCTCCGCCAGCCACAATCCGGCTCCGGACAACGGCATCAAGTTCTTCGCCCGGGGCGGCCAGAAGCTCGAGGACGCCCTGGAGGAGGAGATCGAGGGCATGCTCGGCGTTCCCTCGACCCCCGCCGTGGGCGAGGCCGTCGGTCGGGTCTCCGAGTCCGGTGACGGCGCCGAACTCTACACCCGGCACATCCTCGACTCCCTGCCGCACGACCTCAAGGGACTCAAGGTCGTCATCGACTGCGCCCACGGGGCCTCCAGCTCCGTCGCGCCCGACGCCCTGCGACGCGCGGGCGCCGAGGTCATCTCCATCGGTGACGCCCCCGACGGCCACAACATCAACCAGGGCTACGGTTCCACCAGCCTGGACGCCCTCAAGGAGGCGGTCCGGCTCCACGGGGCCGACGCCGGTATCGCCAACGACGGCGACGCCGACCGCTGCCTGGCCGTGGACGCCGAGGGCAACACGGTCGACGGCGATCAGATCCTCGCCATCCTGGCCACCGAGGCCAAGAACGCGGGTCGGCTGGCCGAGGACACCCTCGTGGTGACGGTCATGTCCAACCTGGGGCTCAAACTCGCCATGGAGCGAGAGGGCATCAACGTCGTCGAGACCGCGGTGGGCGACCGTTACGTGCTGGAGGAGATGAAGCGCGGCGGCTTCGCCCTGGGCGGTGAGCAGTCCGGCCACGTGATCCTGCTGGACCACGCCACCACCGGCGACGGTCTGCTCACCGGCCTGCACCTGCTGGCGGCCATGGCCGACCACGGGCAGGGGCTGGCCGAACTGGCCAAGGTGATGACCCGTCTGCCCCAGGTCCTCATCAATGTTCCCGACGTCGATAAGTCCCGGGCCGCGGAGTCCGAGGAGCTGGCCGCCGCCGTCCGTGAGGCCGAGGCCGAACTCGGTGACACCGGCCGGGTCCTCATCCGTCCCAGCGGGACCGAGCCCAAGGTCCGCGTGATGGTGGAGGCCCCCGATCAGGGCCAGGCCACCGCCGTCGCCGAGCGTCTCGCCGGAGTGGTCAAGACGGCACTGTCCTGAGGGACCATGACGGCCTCGGCCCTCCGGTGGGGTCGAGGCCGGGTCGTTCTCGCGCGTTCGGGCACAGAGTGGCCCGGACGCGCGTTCTCGTTCATGTGGTCGACGTGACGGGGCCGATGGGAGGCGAGGCCCTCCAGGGACGATAGGTGGTGCGGTCATGGTGATGAACGCGGGTTACGGACGTTCCCTGACGATCGGTGTGGACGTCGGAGGGACGAAGGTCGCCGCCGGCGTGGTGACACCGGGTGGGAGGGTCCTGGCGCGGGTGCGCACCCAGACGCCCGAACGCAGCAAGAGCCCGGAGGTCGTGGAGGACACGATCGTCTCGGTGGTGTCCGAACTCCGTCGGCGGTATCCGGTACGGGCGGTGGGCGTGGGAGCGGCCGGGTTCGTCGACGAGCGACGTTCCAGGGTCCTGTTCGCCCCGCACCTGTCCTGGCGCGAGGAGCCGCTGAGGGACGCCCTGGCGGTACGTCTGGGGCTGCCCGTGGTGGTGGAGAACGACGCCAACGCCTCGGCCTGGGCCGAGGTGCGCGCGGGGGCCGGACGCGGGGTGGACGACGTGGTGGTCGTCAACCTCGGTACCGGGATCGGTGGCGCGATCGTCTCCGACGGGGTTCTGCGGCGTGGACGGTACGGTCTCGCCGGAGAGTTCGGGCACATGACGGTGGTGCCCGGAGGCCATCGGTGCGAATGCGGCAACCGGGGGTGCTGGGAGCAGTACGCGAGCGGCAACGCCCTCACCCGTGAGGCCCGTGAACTGGTGGCCGCGGAATCCCCCGTGGCGGAGGCGCTCCGGC
The DNA here is from genome assembly GCF_000710955.1 of Nocardiopsis alba. Lineage (NCBI taxonomy): Bacteria > Bacillati > Actinomycetota > Actinomycetes > Streptosporangiales > Nocardiopsidaceae > Nocardiopsis > Nocardiopsis alba. The sequence continues at coordinate 110,447 of NZ_BAZE01000003.1, read as the reverse complement.
AGGAGGTGGGGGGAGACCCGACCCTGATCACCGGACCGTTGGTCAGTGACCTGGCCCGCAAGGGCGACCGGGCCTGTCGGGAACTGATGGAGGAGGCGGGCACCTGGCTGGGCGTGGGTCTGGCCAACCTGGCGGCGGCCTTCGACCCCGAACTGTTCGTGATCGGCGGTGGCGTCTCCGAAGCGGGAGGGTTGCTGCTCGATCCGGCCCGACGGGCCTTCGAGAAGGGCCTGACCGGGCGCGGCTACCGGCCCGAGGCCCGGGTGGAGGCGGCGGCGTTGGGCAACGAGGCCGGACTCATCGGAGCCGCCGACCTCGCGCGTGAGGCACTGCCCCGGGGACGGCGCCGGCGTCACCGGCGCCGTCTGGGACGCGTCGGCCGGTGAGGGTCAGCGTCGGGTGGTCAGCGCCCTCACGTCGATGTCGATCGGGAAGGGTACGTCCAGCTTCAGACGTTCCCGGGCGATGGTGATCGGGACGTAGCGCGGGGCCGTGGTGCCGTCGAGCTCGTACACGTGGATCGCGGGTCCCTCGTCCTCCGGTTCGATCCGCCAGAAGTGCGGGATCCCGGCCGCGGCGTACTTCATCGGCTTGGTGGTGCGGTCCCGTTCCCGGGACTCGGGGGAGACGATCTCGATGACGATGAGCACGTCTTCGGGCGGAACGTGGGCGGCCCGATACCAGTCGAGGTGCTGATCCGCGCCCTCTTCGAATTCGTAGACCAGGAGATCGGGCTCCGGCCGCTGGTGCTTTCCCAGTTTCATGGTCATCTCGGCGAGAACGTCGACGTTCTTCGGTGCCGCGTCCTCCAAGGCGTTCGCCAGGTAACGCATGACGCGTGAGTGGAATCGGGCCCGAGGGGAAAGCAAGACGAGTGCTCCGTCGATGAGTTCCATCCGGGGAGCCTCCGGAGGAAGGTCGTCCATGTCGTCGGCGGTCCAGCCCCCGGGAGGGGTGAGGAACCAGTCGGGGAGCGGCTCGGTCATCGAGTCCTCCTGGGTCGATTCCTGAGGCCACTCTAGTGTCGTCGTTCTTCGCATGACAGGACCGTAGCGCTGAGTGACGACAGAACCACGTTTCCGTTCTCGGTCGTCAAGGGGGTCCCGGCGTCGCAGGTCGGCAGGGTGTCGGCGATTAACCGAACCCGGTTCTAGTGCGTGGGTCACATTCTCTGTAGAGTGCGGGTCATGGATCTCAACGGAATCTCCGCCCTCGTCTCGGGCGGCGCGAGTGGCCTCGGTGAGGCCACCGCCAAGGAACTCGCCTCCGCCGGTGCCACCGTCGTCATCGCCGACATGAACGCCGAGCGCGGCGAAGCCGTCGCCAAGGAGATCGGCGGTGTCTTCGTCGCCACCGACGTCTCCAAGGAGGACCAGGTCCAGGCCGCGGTCCAGGCCGCCGTCGACACCGGTAAGCCCTTCCGTGTCGCGGTCTCCTGCGCCGGCATCGGCTGGGCCACCCGTACCGTCGACCGGCACGGCACCCCCCACGACCTGGACAGCTACCAGAAGGTCATCCAGGTCAACCTGATCGGTACGTTCAACGTGCTGCGCCTGTCCGCGGCGGCCATCGCCCGGACCGAGCCGATCAACGAGGACGGCGAGCGCGGCTCGATCCTCAACACCGCCTCCCTCGCTGGCATCGAGGGCCAGATCGGTCAGATCGCCTACTCCTCCTCCAAGGGCGGCGTGATCGGCATGACCCTCCCGGCCGCGCGCGACCTCGCCGCGATCGGCGTCACCGTGAACACCATCGCCCCCGGCATCCTCGAGACCCCCATCTACGGTGAGGGCGAGCACGCCGAGGAGTTCAAGCGGAAGTTGGCCGCCCCGGTCCCCTTCCCCAAGCGTCTGGGCACCGCCTCCGAGTTCGCCAAGCTCGCGCGGACCCTGGTCGAGGTCAGCTACATCAACGGTGAGGTCGTCCGGATCGACGGCGCCCTCCGCATGCCCCCGAAGTAGGAGGACACCGTGTCCGACGAGGTTCTCTACACGGCCGAGGACGGCGTCGCCGTCATCACCATCAACCGGCCCAAGGCCAAGAACGCGGTGAACGCGGCGGTCGCGGCGCGGATCGCCGAGGCGCTCGACGACATCGACTCCCGCTCCGACGTCTCCGTCGGGATCATCACCGGCGCCGGCGGCACCTTCTGCGCCGGCATGGACCTCAAGGCCTTCATGAAGGGCGAGGTCCCGGTGGTGGAGGGGCGCGGGTTCGGCGGCTTCGCCGAGCGGGGCCCGAAGAAGCCGCTCATCGCGGCGGTCGAGGGTTACGCTCTGGCCGGCGGGTTCGAGGCGGTGCTCGCCTGCGACCTGGTGGTGGCGGCCGAGGACGCCCGCTTCGGCATCCCCGAGGTCAAGCGGGGACTGGTCGCCGGAGCCGGAGGCCTGCTGCGTCTCCAACACCGCATTCCGCGCAACATCGCGATGGAGTTCGCCCTCACCGGCGACTTCGTCGAGGCCGGGCGCCTGGCGGAACTGGGATTGGTCAACCAGGTCACCGAGAGCGGTGGAGCGTTGGAGGGCGCCAAGGCCCTGGCCGCCCGCATCACCCCCAACGGGCCCCTCGCGGTGAAGGTCTCCAAGGAGATCATCCGCGCCTCGGACGACTGGTCCGGTGACGAGATGTGGGACCGCCAGAACGAGCTGGCCGGCCCGGTGTTCGTCAGCCAGGACGCGATGGAGGGGGCGATCGCCTTCGCCGAGAAGCGCGCTCCCGTGTGGAAGGGCGAATGACCTCGGGCACACCCTGTCGACGGCCGTCCTGCGGGGCGGCCGTCGGCCAGTCCGGAACGCCCTGACATGGTGGATATGTGATGCTTTGTCCCTCTGTTGACCAGGGGGAATCCATCGCCTGAGGCGGACGGTCCGGTGATCGCGCCTGTGTAGCCTGAAGGGGTTCAGCGTGTCCCTTCCAGGAAACGACACCAGTGTCTCTTGTACCCACCTGGAGCCGGGCCTCCGTGCCGGGACGTTCACTCGTGGTCCTGGCGATCGCCGACTCCGCACCCCGTGCCCGCCTCGCGGCCACCATGCTCGACACCCTGCCCGGCCCCGGCCACGCCCATGGTCTGGCCGTTCTGCGGTCGGCCGCCACACCCTCGCCCGCCCGGATCCGGGCCGAACTCGAGGACACCCGACAGGCGGGGCGACGCATCCCGCTCCTGACCACCGGCCAGATACGGCGGCTCATCCGACGCCGACGCCCCGACGCGGTGCTCCTCGACTGCTCCGGCCCCCACACCGAGACCCTCTCCGGGCTCGGCCGCTCCTTCCTCCGCCGTTACCGTCCGGTCGTGGTCTCCTCCCTGCCGGTCCCGGCGCCCGAGGCCACCGAGGGGGAATGGCTCCATCGATCCAGGTCCGACCTGTTGGTGGCCCACAGCCACCGAGAGGTGGACGAGTACACCGTCCTCGCCGAGAAACTCGGGATCAGGACCCAGGTGGGCCTGGCGGGCGTCTTCCCCAGGACGGGACAGGGCCCCGTCTCCGGCCGCCGTGACCGGGTGGTGTTCGCCGCCGAGGGCGGGCTGCCCGACGGGAACCTGGGACGCGAGACCCTCCTTTCGGCCCTGGCCGATCTGGCGAGGAACCGCCCCGACCTGGAGGTGGTCCTGCACCTGGGGCACGAGGATCACCCCGAACCGATGGAGACCTGGCACGCCCTCGCCCGAGCGGGGCGGGTCGACGCGTCCGCGCTGACCGTCACCTCCGGTGACCTACGGCGACAACTCGACCACGCGCGAGGCCTGGTCGCGCTCGGATCCGAACCGGTCCTGGTCGCCCTCTCCGCCCGCGTGCCCTGCCTGGTCCTCACCGATTTCGGTCGGGAACGGGGCGACCTCTTCGAGGACAGCGGTCTGCTCGGCGACCTCGGCGACCTCCGTCTGGCCCGCTTCCACAAGCCCAGACGGGCCTGGGGCGAGTACAACCACTTCCACCCGGCCTCGGAGGACGACTGGGTGGCGCGGCTGCACGAACTCTGCCTCAACGTCAGCCGCGGTCGGATCTCCTGATCGGACCCGCCCCGACCTAGGAGTGCTCTCCCTCTTGGAGGGCGAGCGCGGCCTCGAACAACGTCGGCTCGCCCGTGGGCACCGCGCGTCCCACCGCGTCCAGCAGCGGGGGTTCCAGGACCACCGCGAGGGAGCGAGAGAACGCGTACGAGAAGTGGTTGCTGTCGTAGAAGACCAGTTGGTTGCCGATGACCCCTTGGCAGACCCCGTCCTGGCAGAGGTAGTCGGTCATGTCCAGGAAACGTGTGTTGTGCGGGACGTTGGTCAGGTCCTTGAAGGGGGGCGTCTCGGCCATCGACTCGGACTGCGGAGCGGTGCAGTCCGAGGAATCGCCGCGGTCGACGCATTCGGGGACCCGGAAACCGAAACGGGGTGTGTCCCGGACCGCGATGACGTCGATGCCCATCCGGTCGAGCTCCCTCCACCGTTCCACGAAACCCTCGGGCACGCGCTCCCCGGCGGAACGGCCGGTGAGGGAGGCCAGGGTGAACACGGAGTCGGGGGAGAGGGCCGTGAGCTCCCTCATGGCCTCTTCGTTCCACTCCGAACACTGCGTGTAGGGGTCGCCCCGGTAGGTCTGCTCCCCGGAAGCGAACTGGCAGGCGTTCTTGGTCATGGTGACCAGCCGCCAGTCGTGTCGTTCGGTGATGGCCCGCAGCGCCTGGAACCAATGGCGTGCGTGCGAGCTGCCGGCCAGAACGATGGTGTAGTCCGAGTCGGGGTCACCGAACTCGCATGTGATGACCTCGGTGTCGGCGACCAGCGCGTTGCAGTCACGGGTCTGGGCGATCGTGTCCTTCACGACGGTCGTCGTGTCCGGATGGATCGGCAGGTCCGGCAACCCCTCGGCCATGCCGGGGGTGAGGTGGACGGCCGCGCCGGGATAGGCGAGCGGGTTGGAGCTGAGCTCCAGGCGTAGAAGGCGATCCCGTTCGATCGAGTGGTTCCAGAGGGACCCCGCCACCAGGACCGGGACGATGAAGATCACCCCGGCCGCCAGTGACCAGCCCGGACCGCGAAGCCGTCGCGTCGCCCGGGTGACGCCCCCGTCGATCAGCCAGGAGGTGGCCAGGGCCGCGACGAACGAGAGCCCCAGGACGAGGAGGCCGCCGGCCAGGGTGGGCCGGTCCGTCTCGTTGAGTTCCAGGTGGACGATCAGGATCGGCCAGTGCCATAGGAACAGGGTGTAGGCGTGGCCGCCCATCCAGGTCAACGGACGTGTACCCAGGAGGCGACCTACGGAGAAGCGGTCGTTCTCCTCCTCTCCGGCCCCGGCGACGATGACGAGCAGCGCGGCCAGGGTCGGCCAGAGCGAGGCGTAGCCCGGATAGGGCAGAGAGTCTCCGATGACGAACCCGCACAGGATCAGGGCGATCAACCCGAGCCAGCCCGCCGGCCGGCGTACGAAGGAAGGCAGGTTCACCCGGTGGATCACCAGGGCGAGAACACCCCCCAGAGCCAATTCCCACAGGCGGGCACCGGTGTCGAAGTAGGCCCAGACGGGTTCGGTGGAGGTGATCCAGAGCGAGTAACCGAACGAGGCGGCGAACACCGCTCCCAGGGCCACCAGGACGGCGCTCCGCGTCCGTAGCCCGGCCCACGCGGCGACCAGGCCGGCGGCGGTGATCAGCAGCGGCCACAGGAGGTAGAACTGCCCTTGGACCGCCAGCGACCAGAAGTGCTGGACCGGGCCGGCCGCGGAGTTCTCGGCCATGTAGTCGACCGAGTCCAGGGCCAGGTGCCAGTTCCCGTAGTAGAGGGCGGCGGCGCGCACGCTCTCGATGACGGACATCCACTGGGAACGGGGGAAGAACAGATAGGTCATCGCCAGCACGGTGCCGAGCACCACGGCTCCGGCGGGGAACAGGCGCTTGATCAGTTTGGCCCAGAAGGCGCCGAACGCGATGCGCCCGTCGCGTTCCAGCGCGCGGACCAGTGAACCGGTGATGAGGAAGCCGGTGAGCAGTAGGAAGACGTCGACGCCACCGGAGACCGTGCCGAACCAGATGTGGTAGACGGCGATCAGGAGGGCGGCGACCGCGCGCAGCCCCTCGATGTCGGGACGATGGCGGTGGCGCACGGGCGGGGTCACGGGGGAGATGACGGGCCCGGAGACGCCGCCTCGGACGGAAGCGGACACTGGACAGCCTCGAGTTCGACGAAGGTGAAGCAGGGGCCGGCCATGGGGGTGTGTTCGGCGGGAAGGGTGCGGCCGAAGAGAGGCGCCCCGCCGAACCAGTATCAGTAACCGGTGAGGGGGGTCGGCGGGCAAAGGTCGCCCCGTTGTCGAGTCGAGATGGAATCTGTGTGAACGCGTAGCCCTGAACAGGGGGAATGTGCGCTAGGTCATAGCTCCGCCTCGTCTCCGCGGACGAAGGCCCCGAGCGACGCGACAGGGCCGGTCCGAACGGGAGGCGCGGACCGGCCCCGGGCAGGGCGCTCTATGGGTGAGGCGAAGAGACCCTTCCGTCAGCGGCGTAGCCCGATCTTGCGCAGGACGCGTCCGGCCAGGCGGCGGGCTCGACGGTAGGGGGTCCGCTCGGCGGACGCCTCCAACCTCTTGAGACGTTTCTCCAGACGATCGATCCTCTGGACCTTCTTCTCCAGACCACGGACCTTCTTGTTCAGCTCCGAGGTCTTGGTCACGAGGTCCGCGTGGTCACGTCGCAGCCAGCCGATCCTGGCCGATACACCTTCTTCCGCGCTGGTCCAGGCGTCCACACCAGGGGGGTAGACGGTGGTGCGCACCCGTTCCTCGAAAGAGGCCCCGGCGTCCTCACCGTCCATGTGAACGTGGTCGACGCCGTTCTTCTCCAAGAACGAGGTGAAACGGGAGAACCTTTCGGAGTGCCCTTCGAGCATGGCCGTGAAGTCGGCCTCCGCGTACAGTTCCGCCGCGTCCGTTTCCGCGGACAGGTCCCTGATCCGACGATGCGGGATATCGAAGTAGCGGCACAGTTCCAGCGTGCGCGAGTCATGGCACAGGACCACGGCGGGGGTTCCCGCGAGCAGAGCGGCGATGTTGCCGTGGATCCGGGTGCCGAAGGAGAAATCGTGGTCGCGCAGGCTCTCGATCCAGGTGGCCGGGTCGAGGTGGACCCGGACCTTGTTCTCCTGGAACAGAGGGTGGGTGCGGTGCAACGGCATACGGTTGCGCTGGTCGTTCACCCCGGAGCGGTCGCCCCAGTAGAGCAGCTCCAGGTCCTTCGTCTCCTGGGCGAAGTAGCGCATGTTCGGGTAGCGCTCGAAGTTCGACGTGACGATACCGCCGACGTCTCCCGCGCCCAGGGCGCTTCGAGAGGCGTTGACGGCGATACGACTGTTCCCGTCGAGCCGATCCGGCCCCTTGGAGACGTCGAGTCGGTCGCCGTACATGAACATCGACGGGCAGCCGATGACCTCCACGTCGTGGAAGCCCAGGCTGTTGAGGTACCGCTCGGTGAACTCCCCGCGGACGCCGATGGTCGCCGAGCGGTCGAGGACTGCTCGTACGAATCGGGTGACGGGGGCGTCGAGCGCCGCCATCCTGCCGAGGTCGTAGTCCAGGTTCGACTGCGCGCCCACGCCGAGGACGACCACCGGGATGGTCAACTTCTCGATGAGAGAGCTCAGGGCGTCGAGATGGCCGATGAAGGAGACCCGGAACGCGTTGGCGAGGGGGATGACGAAGGCGTCGTACTCCTCGTTGATGCGCTCCGCGTCGGCGGCCTCGGCGCGAAAGCCGTTGGCGACGACCTCCGTCTCGGAGGTGCTCAGCAGTTTGTAGGAGGCCTGACTGAAGATCAGGTTGCCTGCGTTGTTGCCGAAGATGTTGCGTTCGATGGCCGACCCGGGGCCGACGATCTCGAAGGGGTCCTTCTTGGCGCGGAGGAGTACACGTTTCATGGCGGGGCTTTCGGTCTGGGGAGGATGGGCGACGCGGGGCCCGGCACGGGGGTGAGCCCGTGAGGGAGGGTCAGGACGGTTCGGGGGCCAGAGAGTCGATGTTCGTCATCGCCTCGGGGGACGACGGCAATGGGCGCAGAAGCGAACCCCGCTCGTACAGGTCGTCGACGGCGGCGTTGAAACGTGTCTGTGAGTCGGGACCGCCCAACAGGTAGGTTCTGAGCTCGCCGCGTTCCAAGGCCAGGCGATCCTTCTCGGGGAGGTGGATCGCCTCCAGCGCCTCTTCGAGTCCCGCTCCGTCGGGAGAGAGCATGTACGCGGCGGAGGACGTGGGGTGCTTGTCCTGGAACTCGCCGTGGGTGAGGCCTTCGCAGTTGGTGATCGTGTAGGGCTTCTCCGTGGCGACGAAGTCGGCGACCACACTGGAGATGTCGCTGATCAACAGGTCGGCCTGGTTGAAGCACGAGTACAGACTCGGCCGAGGACCCTGGACGACGAGGTGTTCCTCATCGGCGTGGCCGTCCCAGTAGACGCGGTGCCACTCGGTGGTCAGCGCCTTCAACTCCGAGACCGCCTCCGGCGGCGCTCCACCCTCCAGCCGTGAGTTGTGCGCCTCGTCCCGGGCCCCGGTGTCCATGTCGAAGGCGGCGAGTCGTCTCTCGAGTTCGACCAGTCGGCCTCGGCCCGCCTCGGAGCCCTCTCCGCCCCGGTTCGCCCGAGCGATGAGATCGACGATGTGCTTGTGCGCCCTGCGGGCCTCCGGTGAACGGATTCCGGTGAAGGGGTGGGGCTTGTAGAGGACCCGGACCTTCGGCTCCGCGTCGAGCAGCTTCGCGATGAGCGTGGGGCCGGCTTCGATCAGGGAGGTGTTCCCGGGGTCGTCGGTCCAGCCTTCCCAGGTGGGGGCGTACAGGACGGTACGTACGGAGTTGGCCGCGGTGTCGTCGCGGATCTCGTCGAGCTGAGGACGTCCCACCTCGACGATCTCGTCTTCGCGGACCCCTACCCGGGCCCGGGAGTACCGATCTCGTCCGGCGCGTCCGGCCGTCCACACTTCGTCGTACGCCTTGCTGAAGGGGTTGATGCTGGCGATCTTGTCGCTGTCGCCGTGTCCGATGAACACGTGCTTCATCGAAGGGTTGCGCAGCATGTGGATGTTCTTGCCGGTGTTGGCCGGGTAGAGGGCCACTCTGGCCGGGCCGAAGTCGAGGGCCATCAGGTTGGTGGCGGCGGGAACGCACAGGACCGGGATACGTGTGGGTGCGAGTTGAGCGGCGATGGTGCGCTCGCGCAACACGATCAGTGGACGTCGAGGCAGACGGTCCAGAGTCTCCAACCACATGTCGACCTGGTAGACGGAGTCGGAGGACCCGGAGAAGTACAGGACCACCTCGGGGCGGTAGGAGTCCAGCCATTCCTGGGCGAACGCCATGACCTCTTGTTCACCGGGGATGGTCAGGGCCCGTCGGTAGTGGCGGACGAACACGGCCAACGCGATCACGGTCACTCCGATCGTGATGACGGCGCCCGTGACCGTGAGCCAGGCCGCGCCGAGGGCGACGTAGGCGACGGTACCGAGGATGAGGAAGATATCGAGCGGCAGCAGACGGCTCATGGGTTCGCGTACGAACGGCATGGGCGGGCTGTCGGGGATACGCAGGGCGTCCAGCGGGATGTTGCGGGTGGCGATGGGCAGGCGCCGACGGTTGCGCAGAAGTCGTCCGACGACACCGCACAGGAGTTGGAACCCGAAGAGCACGAGGAAGGCCAGGAGGACCAGCCCGATACCGGTGGAGGTGGCCTCGGGGGTGGTGATCAGCAGGCCCAGGGCCAAGAGCTGGCGTAGGAGCGTGCGGGGCGTGATGCCCAGTCGTACCTGCTGGAGGGTCTTGGCGAACCCGGTCATACGGTGCAGCAGCAGGGCGTCCATGACGTAGCTGCCCGCGGCGCCGATCAGGAAGACCCACCAGGATCCGGTGACGACGCCCACGAGCATCGTCGCGTAGGTGAGTCCGAGCAGGCCGGTTCGGAAAAGGGTGGTGCGCTTGTTACCGGTGGTCGGGGTCACTTCGCGGCCTTCGCTTCCTCGCCCTGGGCCACGACCGGACCCGCGGGAGGATCTTCCCTCCGGACGTCGATGACGTGTCCGGTCAGGTCGGAGAGTAGGACGTCCACGGAGGTGCGGGCGACCTTGTCGGCGCTGAGAAGGGAACCGGAGGGTTCCTCGCCGAAGGCCTTGGTGCGCATGGGGGTCTGGGTGCGCTCGGGGTTGATGCAGTTGATCCGTACGCCGTCCTCGGACCACTCGTCGGCGAGGGCCTGGGTGAGGTTGACGGTGGCGGCCTTGGTCGAGGAGTACAGGCTGTACTCCCCACGCCCCCGGGTGTAGGAGCTGGAGGTGTACAGCAGGAGCTGTCCGCCGGTCTGCGCCAGGTAGGGGAAGGCCGCGCGGGCGATGTTGACGGGGGCCAGGTAGTTGACCCGAACGATCTCCTCGATCTCGGCCGGGTCGGTCTGGTCCAGACGGCTGATCCGGAGGATCCCGGCCGTGTTGACGACGTGGTCGATCCGCCCGGTGGCGGAGTGGGCCTGTTCCAGGGCGGCGGCCACGTCCTCGGGGTTGGCGACGTTGGTGCGCGTCGCGCCGCGCGAGTAACGGAAGACGCGGGCGCCGTGCTTCTCGGCGAGGTCGGCGACGCCCGCGCCGATGCCGTAGCTGCCGCCGAAGACCACCATGGTCCGGCCTTCGAGTCCCTCGGTGTAGTCGTGCTCGGTGTACTCGGGGGTGGCCGCGGTGGCCAACTGGAAGAGCTTGTCGGCGATGAAGATGTCGACCGGCTGGGTGACCTTCATGTTCTGTTCTTCGCCGGCGACCACGTGGATGGGCACCCGCGGGGAGTAGCGCAGGACCACGGAGCAGTCGTCGGTGGCCTCGAAGTCCGGGTCGTTCCAGGCCTTGGCGTAGGCATCGCGAATGGTGGACATCCGGAAGGCCTGGGGCGTCTGGCCGCGCCGGAGGCGGGAGCGGGTGGGGACGTCGGTGATGACGTCATCGTCCACCTCGATGATGGTGTCCGACGACGGGATGGCCACGTCCACCGCCTCGTACCTCTCCAGCGCGGTGACGCAGTCGTCGATGATCCGTTGGGAGAGCATGGGGCGGACGGCGTCGTGGAACAGCACGTTGGTGTTGGCCGCGGAGTAATGCGAGAGGGCGTCCAAGGCCAGCTGGGTGGTGGCGTTGCGAGAGGTGCCGCCGGGCAGCACACGCGAGACCTTGTCCAGTCCCGCCTTGCGCACGATGGCCTCGGCGTCGGAGACGAACCCGGGGTTCATCATGACGATGACCTCGTCCACGGAGGTCGCCTGCTCGAAGATGTGCAGGGTGTGTTCGAGGATCGTCTTCCCGGCGATCTTCAGCAGCTGTTTGGGTGTGGCCAGTCCGATGCGCTGGCCACTACCTCCTGCCAGGACCACGGCCACCGTTCGAGTGGCGGTGCGGGGGTTCGCGCTCGTCGAGGGCGTCACGGGCAAGATCGTCTCCCAGGGACTGTGGAGTGCTCCGGCCCCTGTTCGAGGGGTGCGTCGAGAAGGGGGATGAGCACCGGTGCGGTGTGCGGAAAGGGAGGTCCTCCCCAGAACGGGGCATCACTCAGGGCAAGCGAAAGAGCCTCGGGGGTCGAGACCGATCGCCAAGGTCGAGGAGTAGGCGCCCACTCTTCATGGGCGGTTTACCTGGTTTTCTGTGTCTTCGTGCCTTGAGTGAATCGTGTCCTCGTGGTGATGTTCGAACGCTCATTCTCGAGCTTTCGGATACTCGGAGTGATGGATCGTATGCCTCGAAGAGACGGTTCGTGATCTCTTCTCCGCCAACCTTCCCTAAGTAAAGTGAGGGCGGGGTAGGCGATGGAAGACGATTGGGAGACCCCCTACGAAGAGGGGGAGGAGCTCTTCTACGACGACGATGGAACCTTCGGAGTAGGGACACCGTCCGTCGAGGACCCCGGGGATCTCGGCCCGTACGATCGGGCCCACTGAACGTCGAAGGGCCCGTGCGCACGCACGGGCCCTTCGACGTTCGGACACCGGTGGACGGCCGGTGCCCGTGATCGCCTACAGCGGCGCCGGGTCCCGGAACGGGTCGGCGGGGATCGGCTCGGCGGTCGTTCCGAGCGGGAAGTCCAGCAGCGCACGCTCGTACAGGTCGTTCACCGCCGCGTTGAACCTGGTCTGGGAGTCCGGCTCGTCCGGCCCGAGCAGGTAGCGCTTGAGCACCGCCCGTCGCTCGGCCATACGGTCGGCCTCCGGCTCGCGGGCCGCCGCCAGCACGGTCTCCAGACCGGCCAGCCCCGGACGCAGCACGTAACCGGCGCCCGCGGACGGGAACAGTCGGCGGAACTCGTCGTCGTCCTCGCCCTGCATGTCCACGATCGCGTACGGCTTGCCACTGGCGATGAAGTCGGCGACCACACTGGAGATGTCGCTGACCATCACGTCGGACTCGTTGAAGCAGGAGAACAACGAGGGCACGGAGTCGGTCACCACGTGGTGGCGCAACGGGCCGGCCGAGTTCCAGTACAGGTCGTGCCACTGGTCGAGCAGTTCCCGATAGCCGACCAGGTCCTCCGCGGTCAGGTGCCGCTCGGCGGCCTCGCGCTGGAAGGTCTCGATCCGACCGCGCAGCTCGGCGAGCCGGGCCGTGGCCTCCGGGGACACCGGCCCCAGCCGGTCGTCGGCCTCCTCGATGAGCGAGATGACGCGTCGGTGCGCGGCGGCCGCGCGAGGGGAACGCTTGCCCAACAACGGGTGCGGTTTGTAGATGACCCGGACGGGCTCGGGGCCGCCGAGGAGCCGTTCCACCAGTTCCAGCCCGGCGGTGTCCGCCGAGGTGAGGTAGTTGTTGTCGTCCACGCCCTCCCAGGTGGGCGCGTAGATCACGGTGGGCACCGCGCGCTGTTCCGGGGGGCGATGACCCTTGACCGCGACCAGCTGGGGACGCCCCACCTCGACCACGTCACGGTCGTCGATGGCGTGCCGGACCCGCTCGTAGCGGTCGCGTCCTCCGCGCCCGGCCACCCAGATCTCGTCGAAGATCCGGCTCACCCGGTTGCTGCTGGGAAGCTTGTCGCTGTCGCCGTGTCCGACGAACACGTGCTTGATCTCGGCCCGCTGGATGAGGTGGATGTTCTTGCCGGTGTTACCCGGGTAGAGGGCCACACGCACCGTGGACAGGTCCAGGGCGGCCAGGTCGTCGGGGCGCGGCACGCTCACCGCCGGGAGCGAGGTCGGCTCCAGGTGCCGCAGGTTGCCGTGCTCACGGAAGATCACCAGAGCGCGTCGGTCGCAGCGTTCCAGTGCCTCCAGCCACATGTTCGCCTGGTAGACGGCGTTCTGACGGCCCACCGCGAAGGTGAAGTACAGGACCACCTCGGGGGCGATCTCCGCCAGCCGGCGGTTCACCTCGGCGATGGCCTCCTCGTCGGAAGGGCCTCGCAGGTGGGACAGCAGGACGGGCAGGGCCGCCGCCGTCGCGATGAGGGCGAGCCCCGCGGACAGGACGGAGCCCGAGATCGCGAGCGCCGCGGGGCCTCCGGCGAGGAAGCCGACGGCGCCCAGGACCAGCGGAAGGTCGGCGAGCAGCAACCGACTCATCGACAGGGAACGCAGACGTTCGGGGACCTCGGGAGCGCCCAGGCCGGCGAGGTCGATGTTGCGGACCCTGAACGGCAGCTTGGAACGGCGCAGGATCTGGTGCCTGACCAGGTCGTAGGCGAGGGTGAACACGAAGAAGGCGGTGATGCCCCCCGCGGTCCACCAGTAGGCCGCGGTCCCCACCGCGTCCATCGACACGTACAGGGCCAGGACCAGGGCCTGCCGTGCCAGCATGCGCACGGTCAGACCCGCCCGGATCCGGCTGAGCACCTTGGTCAGGACCGTCACACGCTGGGAGACGAGCCATTCGGTGACGTACAGCACCAGGGTCAGGGCGCCGAAGAGCAGGACCTGGGCCTTGGCGACCTCGATGGTCTGGAGCAGGAAGGTCAGCGCCATGACGGCGAGGACCACCAGAGCGGTGCGGTCCACGCCGATACGGGCGAGGTAGCCTCTCACTGGGCCCCTTCCTTCTCCTGCTCCCGGCTCCGGACCCCCGCGGCGGGGCCGGCCGGGTCCTCACGGCGGACGTCGATGACGTGTCCGGTCAGGTCGGACAGCAGGACGTCCACGGAGGTGTGGGCGACCTTGTCGGCGCTGAGAAGGGAACCGGAGGGTTCCTCGCCGAAGGCCTTGGTGCGCATGGGGGTCTGGGTGCGCTCGGGGTTGATGCAGTTGATCCGCACCCCGTCCTCGGACCACTCGTCCGCCAGGGCCTGGGTGAGGTTGACGGTGGCGGCCTTGGTCGAGGAGTACAGGCTGTACTCGGCCCTGCCCCGGGTGTAGGAGCTGGAGGTGTACAGCAGGAGCTGTCCGCCGGTCTGCGCCAGGTAGGGGAAGGCCGCGCGGGCGATGTGCACCGGCGCCAGGTAGTTGACCCGGACCGCCTCCTCGATCTCGGCCGGGTCGGTCCGGTCCAGACGACTGATCTTCAGCACGCCGGCCGTGTTGACCACGTGGTCGATCCGCCCGGTGGCGGAGTGGGCCTGTTCCAGGGCGGCGGCCACGTCCTCGGGGTTGGCGACGTTGGTACGGGTCGCGCCGCGCGAGTAACGGAAGACGCGGGCGCCGTGCTTCTCGGCGAGGTCGGCGATTCCGGCGCCGATCCCGTAGCTGCCGCCGAAGACCACCATGGTCCGGCCTTGGAGCCCCTCGGTGTAGTCGTGCTCGGTGTACTCGGGGGTGGCCGCGGTGCCGAGCTGGAAGAGCTTGTCGGCGATGAAGATGTCGACCGGCTGGGTGACCTTCATGTTCTGTTCTTCGCCGGCGACGACGTGGATGGGTACGTCGGGGGAGTAGCGCAGGACCACGGAGCAGTCGTCGGTGGCCTCGAAGTCCGGGTCGTCCCAGGCCTTGACGTAGGCGTCCTTGATCGTGGCGAGGCGGAAGGCCTGAGGGGTCTGGCCGCGCCGGAGGCGGGAACGGGTGGGGACGTCGGTGATGACGTCATCGTCCACCTCGATGATGGTGTCCGACGACGGAATGGCCACGTCGACGGCACGGTGGGTGCCCAGCGCGGTGACGCAGTCGTCGATGATCCGCTGGGAGAGCATGGGGCGGACGGCGTCGTGGAACAGCACGTTGGTGCTCTCGGAGGGCAGGTGGGCCAGCGCGTCCAGGGCCAGCTGGGTGGTGGCGTTGCGAGAGGTGCCGCCGGGCAGCACACGCGAGACCTTGGCCAGTCCCGCCTTGCGCACGATGGCCTCGGCGTCGGAGACGAATCCGGGGTTCATCATGACGATGACCTCGTCGACGCGCGGCGCCTGCTCGAAGATGTGCAGGGTGTGTTCGAGGATCGTCTTCCCGGCGATCTTCAGCAGCTGTTTGGGTGTGGCCAGTCCGATGCGTTGGCCGCTGCCGCCGGCCAGGACGATGGCCACGGTTCTGGTGGCGGAGGGAAGGGCGTTATCAGGCAAGGTCGTCTCCCGTGGCTCTGGTGGGAATGCGGTGCCCGACCTTGGGGGACCAGCGCGCTCGAGATCGGGGTGGAGCACGTGAGGTCGAGACACGGAGCCCTCCCTCGATGGGGGAGGCGTTCCGTAGATGGTGTCCTGACATTCTTCGGTTGTTCGCGTGATGTTCAGGGAACGCACGCTATAGGCATGACGGTGTCGGGCATCGTCCGGTTGACACGTCCGGTGTGTCCGGTCGTTTTCCCCCACGCGAGGACATCCGCGCCGTGAACCCGAGAAACCCCGTTCATCCAGGTCAGACGCGTGATATGGGACTTTGGTTCTGAAGGTACCGGCCGCTGACCACCTGAAACGCCGGGCGGGCCCGTGGTGTTCGGCACTGGTCCGTGCCCGCCGAGGTGCCGTGCCGCTCGCCGGCGAGCGACCTCGGGTCGGCCGCTCCCCGAGGCGGGCGGCCCGGAGAAGATCGACCGAGGGGGCTTGCCCCGCCGCCCCACCCTGTGGCACGATTCTCGCCAACGCGAAAGCTGTATCCGAAACCCGGCCCTCCGCCGGGTTTTTTTGTTGCCCGGGCCCTCTCGTGACATCTCCGAGAGGTCGCCCCCTTTTCCCTCCCACCTGTTCGACGCCGTGCGGCGCCCCTTCGGCGTGCCCGGCGTGAGAGGAGTGCTTCGAAGAATGTCTTCACCCGTTTCCAGATCGGCGTGGGGAGCACGGTCCCCGCGCGGCAGGACCACGGTCGCCTGGAGCAGACGTACCGGTTTCACCGTGCACTATTCGGCCGGCCCGGCCTCCCAGACCCCGCGTCGGATCCAGGACTTCCATATGGGCGGGAACGGTTGGGCCGACATCGGCTACAACTTCCTCGTCGACCGTTCCGGCACCGTTTACGAGGGACGCGGATGGACGGTGGCCGGGGCCCACGCCGCCCCGCACAACACCAGCCATATCGGGGTCTGTTTCATCGGCCGGGACGGCGACGCCACACCGGCCGCGAAGGCCTCCATCCGGAGTCTCTACGACGAGGCCTGCCGGCGTTCCGGTCGAACCCTGGCCAGAACCTGGCACGGGGGTCTGTCCGGCAACTCGACCGAGTGCCCGGGATCGGACCTTCGCGCGTGGGTCCGTGCCGGAATGCCCGTGGGCGATGGAGGGGGCGGCGGAGGCGCGCCGGCCCCGAGCCCCGGCGCGGGGACGCTCCCCGGTCCGCGGTTCGACTTTCCCCTGCCCGCGGGCCACTACTTCGGCCCCGCCTCCGGCCCGGACCAGAGCGTGTCCGGTGCCTTTCGGCGCACCTTCCGCGGACGGACCGACCGCGAGTGGCTCCGGGAGTGGGCCACCCAGCTCGGACGACGGGGGTGGTCGGTGGGCCGCGGCCGTACCCATCTGGCCCGGCACGGCAACGACGGGGTCTACGGCCCCGAGTACCGGGCCCTGGCACGGGCCTTCCAGCGTTCCCAGGGGCTGACCGTCGATGGTCTGATCGGCCGCGAGACCTGGGACGAGGCCTTCCACGCACCCGTCACCTGAGGACGGGAGAACAAGAGAGGAGAACCGACGTTGATCGTGCAACCCTTCCGCGACGTCGAGGATCTGGTCGCCGACCATCTTCGCGAGCGGCTGCCCGACTTCCCTTCGGAATGGGCGGGGACCCCCGTGGTCACCGAGTCCTTTCCGTCCAGGGAACCGGGAGAGGAACCCGAACTGACCGTGCGCTGCGAGGAATCGGGCGGGAACCATCCGATCACCCAGCAGGCCCTGGTGCGCGTCTCGGCCTGGGCCGATGACCGTGACGACGCCAAGACCCTGGCCCATCTGGCCCACGCCGCCCTGCTCGAACACGCCGGCGACGCCGCCATCGTGTCGGTGCGTCAGGTCGACGGGGTCGTCGCCGGGTTCGACCCGGAGGTCCCCGAACCCCACGCCACCTTCACGGTGCTGGTGACCCAGCGTCCCACCGGGGTGGTGTGAGCGTCCCTTCCGAAAAGGCCCTGAAGGGCCGTCCATGCGCCCGGGGTGAAAACCCCGGGTTTTCTCATAAGAGAAGAAGAACGAATTCAAAAAAGGTGGATACTCATGGGTAATGCGAGTAATGCGAGTGTGTGGGCGTACGCGGATGTGTTCATCGCTCCTGTGGACGCGGTGATTCCCGAGGGGGGTCGTCCGTTCGGTCCTGAGTGGGAGCAGGTGGGGCTTCTGGATGGTGAGGAGGGTTTCACCGAGACGGTGGAGGTGGAGTCGGAGGATCTGTACGCCTGGGGTGGTGTGCTGGTGGCTTCGACTCATAACAATTTCAAGGTGACGCGTAAGTTCCTGCCGTTCGAGGACAACAAGACGGTTTATGACCTGATGTATCCGGGTCATGGTGTTGATTTCTCTGGTGATGGTGGTTACGAGGGTGAGATTCGGGTTCCGGATCTTCAGGCGCGGTTCAAGATCGCGTTCGAGACTCGTACGGGTGATCTGGTGAAGCGGACGGTGTCCGCGAACTATGCGCAGGTGGCGGAGCGTGGTGAGTCCACGGAGAACGCCACGGAGTTGGCCAAGCGTGAGATCACGGTGGCGATCTATCCGACCGAGGGTGATGAGCCGACCCTGTTCTACACCTACAAGGGGCAGGTCCGTCCCGACGACGGCGGGGAGGAAGAGGAAGAGGAGAACGGCCCCGGGGACCCCGGGGAGGAGGACGGGGAGAACGGCCCCGGGGAGGAGGACGGGGGTGACGGTGAGTAGAAGGCCGGGCAGCCCCGAGGGGAGCGGTACGAACCCGTTCTCGGCGGTGGTGACCGCCCGTGACGTCTACGACGCCACGCGGGAGACCCAGGCCGACGTGCGTCACGCCCTCACCCGTCTCACGGTGTTGGAGCGTGAGCACGAGGAGTTCAGGTCTCGACTCGACGCCTTGGAGCGTTGGCGGTACGCGCTGCCGTTGACCGGGTTCAGTGCCGCTCTCGCGGGACTCGGCGCGGTGCTCTCCGCGTTGCTCGGTTGAGGAACGCCGAAGAGGGTGCCCGGATCGGCCGTCAAGGCTGGTCCGGGCACCCTTTCGTGTGTCGGCGAATTATGTTCAAGAGGTCACATCATGTCAAGTGTCAACATGGTTTGCACGAGATCGTGTCCGCATGTGGCCAGTAAAGTAAGAGGAGAATAAAATGGCAGGTCATTATGGCTGAATCGAACATGTCCACCCACGAATGTGTTGATTATGGGCCTGATTCTCATGTTCGGCTCTTGCGCGCGATCGGCGATCAGTGATCATCTTTGGACGGCTCGTTGACGGCATGGATCGGGGGACTCACACCAATGGCAGTGGGTAGTGGCGTGTTCGAAGAGACACGGGTGGTCTTTCGCGCCTGTACCTCTGCACAACTGCGCAGCTCTCTGGCCGCGGTGACCGGACCCGGAGGGACCATGGTGCTGGTCAGGCGCGACGTCCCCGACGCGGTGATCCTCGCGGACGCGGAGCTGCTCCTCGGGGAGAGGACCCTGACGCGTCTGCGCGTGTGGCTGGCGACGGAGCGAGGGGCCGTCACGCCGTTCCCCCGGTGACGGTCGAGTGGGGCCTCGGCGAGAAGGGGTGGTCTCTCGTGAGGTCTCCGTTCAGGCGGCGTCCTCCGAGTCGAGGCACGCCTCCAGGACGTCCCCCAGGGTGTACAGGGGGCGGCCGGCGGATCCGGTCCCACCGGGGTGGAGTCGCCCGCGTCGGGCCAGGCCCCGGATCGCCGCCGCGGTGACCTCGTGTCCGAGGAGGCCGAGGGCGCGTGCGGCCTCGGCGGCGGTGAGCAGGTGCCCCTCCGCGGTGCGGAAGAGGCGCTCACGTCCCTCCCGCACGGACAGTTCGGTCTCGCAGGAGCCGCAGCGGGCCCGTGAGGCGTCGTGTCGGGCGTAGCAGGGAAGGCCGCATCCCGGGCACAGGCCGGCGAGGACGCGTTTCTCGGGCAGGTCGATCGCCCGCTCCGCCTGCTCGACGGCGGCGATGATCTCGTCGACGCATTCGGCGCCGAAGTCGGAGCGGCGGAGCCAATCGGTGAATCGGGACAGCCAGGCGGCCATGGCGCTCGGTGTGTCCTCGGGCAGGCGCCCGCCGATCTCCTCGTGGAGCAGGCGACACCAGGTCGTCAAGGTGTTGCGCAGCACGGCGAGGGCCTCGGCCGAACGCGCGTCATAGGGGAGGGGCGCCTCAGTGGATCTCCTCCCCATGTTCCCCGGTCCCGTTCGATGACGGCGTGAGAGCGACACCTCCAGGTCGGAGGCCAGGCCCGGCCCCTCGGGTCCGTCGTGGACCGAGCGCAGGGCCGAGGTCAGGCGGCTCGCGCATCCGGCGCAGACCTGGGCGTCGTCCACGATCGTGTTGACGCAGGTGGGTACGAGGCAGGGGATGTTCACGGTTCTCCGATCGGCTGGGGGCAAGCAAGAGCAACTTATGCAAACTTTGGCAAAGTTTCAAGGGGGGAAGTTGCTCGATCGGGATCGGAGAACGACCAGTATCCAAGGGTTGTGTGTGCTGAAGTCTGGAGTTGCGGGTGTCCGCTAAGGGGCAAGTTTGGGCAGGTAAGCCTTAATTTGGCATGGTCTCGCTTATGGTTGTGAGCATGTCGAAGGAACTCTCGTCACCCTCTCTTCGTTATGACCTCCTCGATCGCGCCATGGACGAGCGGCGTCTGTCCCTGGGCATGCGATGGCGCGACGTGGCCGATCGCACGGGCCTCTCGGGTCAGGCCCTCCGGGACATCCGACGGGGACGCAGTGTCCCTCGGGACCTCACCGCCCGGAATCTCGAGGAGGCCCTCGGCTGGGGCCATGGGTCCATCCAGAGCGTCCTTCGAGGGGAGGAACCGGAGGAGGCGGAACGCGATTCGCGGGGTGGGGGTACCGACGAAGGTCTGACCTGGTGGATCGAGGGCGACGCGACCTGCTACGAGCTCACCCGCACCATCGGGGGGAACCCCTTCTCCGCCCGATTGGTGGTCAGGGACGGACGCTCCCGGGCCCAGGTGGAGAAGGAGCTCCACAAGGTCGTGGAGATGGCCCGCGTCCAACTCGAAGGATGAACATCGTCCCGATGAACCGTTCTGACCTGGGATGGAACAGGAAATCGATATTTTTTCCAGAGAGGGCTTGCGTGGAGCCCGGATCGCGTGGCACGATTTAGCGCAGCGACATACCCATGTCCGAACCCGGCCCGAGTGCCGGGTTTTCTGCTTTCCGGAACTCTTCGCGGCACGGCGCCCCCTGTCGGGGTGATGAGGCCGAGTCGCCGAACCTCTTCGGGGTTTCGTGAGAAATCCCTGAACTCCGAGCACGATCCCTTCGGGGGGTCGTGCTTCTCTTTTTTCCGATCGATCTCCCTACGAACGATCGAAACGACCTCTCGTCAAGGGGTGCGCCAAAAGCGGCGGCCCCTGAAAGGTCATGCCCTCGAATCGAGGGGACGACATCGGAATCACCGAGAGAGGGTGTTCGACGAACCCTCGCCTCCCTCCGCGGTATAGCGAGGAAGGGGTGTCCTTCCCTGCATCATCGCAGGTGAAGCCGGTCTATCCCGATGAGGCGGGGATCGAGAGCGCGTTCCGGAATCCATGGTCTGTCGCCATCCCTCCCGGAACACCCGTACTTCGGGTGCCGGGACTCCAAAAGGAAACCTGAGAAAGGTAGTTTCCCATGGGCAATGCGAGTAATGCGAGTGTGTGGGCGTACGCGGATGTGTTCATCGCTCCTGTGGACGCGGTGATTCCCGAGGGGGGTCGTCCGTTCGGTCCTGAGTGGGAGCAGGTGGGGCTTCTGGATGGTGAGGAGGGTTTCACCGAGACGGTGGAGGTGGAGTCGGAGGATCTGTACGCCTGGGGTGGTGTGCTGGTGGCTTCGACTCATAACAATTTCAAGGTGACGCGTAAGTTCCTGCCGTTCGAGGACAACAAGACGGTTTATGACCTGATGTATCCGGGTCATGGTGTTGATTTCTCTGGTGATGGTGGTTACGAGGGTGAGATTCGGGTTCCGGATCTTCAGGCGCGGTTCAAGATCGCGTTCGAGACTCGTACGGGTGATCTGGTGAAGCGGACGGTGTCCGCGAACTATGCGCAGGTGGCGGAGCGTGGTGAGTCCACGGAGAACGCCACGGAGTTGGCCAAGCGTGAGATCACGGTGGCGATCTATCCGACCGAGGGTGATGAGCCGACCCTGTTCTACACCTACAAGGGACGCGCCCGTTCCGGCGACGGTGAGTGACCGAACGTCGACGCCCCCTCGGCGTCGACGTTCCCGATGACAGGTCGGGCCGGGGTTCGCGCGGTTCCTCCGGCCCGACCTCCCACCCCGAGGAACGGACCGCGCACGAAGAACGACCGACATACGAAGCGAGGAACCGCGACATGACCGAGAACAACGCCATGACCGCCGTACGGGACGAGGCCACGGACACCGGGGAGGCCAAGACCCTCTCCCTACGGGGGGCCGACTACTCCGTCCCCGCCTCCTCCGACGCCTGGCCCCTCGGTGCCCTGGAGGGTTTCGAGGAGGGCCGTATCGTCGCCGCTCTGCGCAGCCTGCTGGGCCCTGAGCAGTGGGCCCGTTTGAAGGAGGAGGGCGCCACCCTGGGTGATCTGAACACCCTGGCCGAGCAGATCGCCGGCGTCTACGGGTTCGAGTCCCCGGGGGAATAGGTCGCCTCCTCCGCCTTCTCCGGGAACATTCCGGTGCGGTGGAGGCCGATCTCGCCCGTTACTACCGGCTGGAGTTGGCCGACCTGTGGCGGGGCCGGCTCAGCCTGCGGCGTCTGGCGGTCCTGATCCGCCACCTGCCCGACGACTCGGCGGTCGCGGTGGCTCTGGGCGGGGAGGGCTGGACGCTCTCCCACTATCTGATGGCCGACATGGTGCACGCGACCACGGGACAGCCGCATCCGGCCGACCCCCGTGTACGACGGGCCGAGGAGGAGAAGAGGACCAGGCTCGCCGAGGCCGTACGCAGGGCCGAACTCAGACGTGCGGAGTTGGCCGACTGACGTCACGTGAAGGGGGTGCGGAGCGCCGTGGAGCGCCCCGCACCCCCTTCCTCCGTCCCCCGGGACGATCCCCGGACGAGGTGTACGAGGAGGTCCGAAGAGGAAGGGTCCTGCGGCGGTACCGCGTCCGATGACGTGGTCATCGACACCGCCACAGGTGTGTTCGACCCGGCCGAGAGCCGGGTCTTCGTGTTTCCGGGGCCCTGTTCCCCCGGTTCGACGCCATCGTGTCCGCTCATGGACGCCTCAGGGCCCGGTGACCGCCCCGGCCCTCGGGCCGGCGTGTCGAGGACCCGCGTCGTTTCCGTCTTCTTCCCGGTCACAGGGCCCCACCCGTGTCTACAGAGAAGAAGAGGTGAACCATGTCCGGTGCCATCACCGTGCGTGTCGACCTGGGTTCCGAGCTACAGAGCATCGGGGACCAGATCAGGAAGGAAGTGGAGAAGGACCTGGCGACCCTGCCGGCCGTCGGCCGTCAGGCGGGGAACGAGGTGAGCACCCAATTCGCGGACGCCGTCTCGGGGAAGATCTCCTCGGCCCTGTCCGGAGCGCCACCGGCTGTACAGCGGTTCGGCGACCAGGTCGGATCGAGGCTGAGTTCCTCGATCGTGGGGGCCGGTGAGGCCATCGGCCAGGAGCTCGGATCGACCCTCGTCAACGGGGTCTCCCCACGGATGCGGAGCGTCTTCGACGAACTGCCCGGCCTCGCGAACAGCGCCGCCGATCAGGCGGGGGCGTTCCTCACGTCCACGCTTCCGAACGCGGTCTCGGCCGCGGCGGACCAGGCGGGGAACCTCCTCACCACCACGCTTCCGAACGCGGCCGCGGCCGCGGGGCGTGACGTGGGTGAGCGTTTGACCGGTGCGGCGTCGGATCTGATCGATACCGGTCTGGAGCATCTGCCCGGTGTGGTCGGGGCTTTGGGTGATCGTGCCGGGGAGCAGATCAAGGAGAGGCTGCCGCGGGCGGGTGCCGACGCGGGACGTGAGTTGGGTACCCGGTTGGCCGATGGCGCCAACCAACTGATCGAGGAGGGGCTGTCGGGGATGCCCCCGGCGGTCCAACAGCTCGGGCAGCGGGCGGGGTCGTTCTTGAGCGAGACCCTGCCCGGTTACGGAGAGGAGGCCGGGCGCAGACTCGGTTCGAAGGTGGCCGATGGGGCGGTCTCTTTGATCGAGGACGGGGTGGGGCGTGTTCCCGACATCGTCGACGGACTGGCCTCGGCCGCCGGTGATCTGTTCCAGGGCAAGATGCCCTCGATCGGGCTGAGCAGCGGCCGTGAGCTGGGCGGAAAGCTCGGTGACACGGCCATGAGCCTGATCGGTGACGGACTGGACGCCCTGCCCGACATCGTCGACGACCTCGGCGCGCGGGCCGGGAGGATGTTGACCGACAAGATCACCGAAGGGGCCGCCGACGCCGGTCGACAGGGCGGTGAACTCCTGGCCTCACGCGCCGGGGAGATGATCGACTCCGGCCTGTCGAACATGCCGCCCGCGGTGCAGCGGTTCGGTTCCCAGGTCGCCGACACTCTCTCGGCCACACTCCCCGACGCGGGTGAGCAGATCGGTCGGGCCCTCGCGGGGAAACTGGTGGACTCGGCCGGTCCGGTGGTGTCCAAGGGTTTCTCGGCGGGGACGGACGCTCTGCGCGATCTGGCGTCCGGCTTCCGGTCCGCGGGAACCAGTGCTTCGGGTTTCTCCCGTAACCTCACCCTGGCCGGTGCGGCGAGCAAGGTCGCCGAGGTGGGCAAGAAGGGCCTGGCCGCCGCTCAACGGGTGTTGAACACGGTGATGCGCGCCAACCCGCTGGGGCTGATCGTCACGGCGTTGGCGGCCCTGGCGGCCGGGTTGATCTACGCCTACAACAACTCCGAGACGTTCCGGGAGATCGTGGACGCGGTGTTCTCCTTCGTCAAGGAGATCGCCGAGGACGTCATGTCGTTCTTCACCGAGACCCTCCCCGGGATGTGGGAGGCGCTGAAGGAGAAGGCCCAGGAGTTCTGGGACGGTCTCGTGGGTCTGATCGAGACCGCCTGGGAATGGATCAAGGCGATCATCGCCCATCACCCGTTCGTCATCCTCTTCACCTACTGGGACGAGATCAAGGCGTTCATCGGCGAGGCCTGGGACTGGCTGGTGCAGAAGACCGGCGAGGTCTGGGACGGCATCGTCGAGAAGATCACCTCGGTGGCGCAGACGATCGCCGAGTTCCTGTCCGGGATCTGGACCTCGATCACCGAGGCGGTGTCCGCCGCCTGGACCTGGATCACCGACCTGATCTCCGCGGCGTGGGACACCATACTCGCCCTGGTGGGAGCGGCGGTCCAGTGGGTCGTGGAACGGGTGACGGGGTTCCGGGACCGGGTGGTGGAGATCTTCACCGCGGTCCGCGACCGGGCCCAGGAGATCTTCACGGCGATCCGGGAACGGATCGTGGAGATCGTCACCGGCCTGCGCGATCGGGCGGTCGAGATCTTCACCGCGATCCGCGAGCGGGTGGCCGAGGTCGTCACCGGCCTGCGCGACCGTCTCGTGCAGATCGTGGAGGCGATCCGCGAGCGTGTCGTGAGCACCTTCACCGGGGCCCGGGACCGGGCCGTCGAGGCCTTCTCCACCATGCGCGACCGGGTGCGGGAACGGATCGACGGGCTGATGACCACCATCAGGGGCATCCCGACCAAGGTCAGGGAGGCGTTCTCCAACGCCAAGACCATCCTGTTGCAGGCCGGCCGGAACATCATCACCGGTCTGATCGACGGCGTGAAGAACATGATCGGCTCGCTCAAGAACCAGTTCTCCAGCGTCACGAACATGATCCCGGACTGGAAGGGCCCGCGCCGGGTCGACCGCAGGCTGCTCACCCCGGCCGGCCGCATGATCATGGACGGCCTCATGGGCGGTATCGACGACAGGCTCCCCGACCTGCGAGGGCAACTGGGGGACGTGACCGGCGAGATCTCCACCCGACTCGTCCCTCCCTCCCTGGAGGTCAGGCGCCACGCCTCCCAGGTCGCCTCCCGAGAGGGCGGCCCCCGGATCCAGGTGGTCAACCACTATCCCCAGGCCGAACCGACCAGCGCGACGGTCAACCGCTCCCTCCAGTACGCGGCGGCCGTCGGGCTGGTCTGACCCGCCGTCCTCGGCCACGCGACGCCGGCCGCCCGGGACCACCGGGCGGCCGGCCCCGAGCATCCCGGAACACCCACACGAACGGAGCTGATCAACGATGCCGTACCCCACCTATACGGTGGACGGCGTGCACCTCGACGCCCCCGGATGGCGTCTGGCACCCGGAACCGCCCTACGCCCCCTGCCCGCGGTCCGCACCGCCGAGGTCCAGGTCCCCGGGAGGGCCGGCGACCTGCCGGTGACCGGCCTGGACCTGGAGGCCACCACCCTCGGCATGACCCTGTGGGTGGGGCCCCGGACCCCGGACGGATCTCCCGGTGGCTTCGCCGGCCTGGAGGAGAACCTGGCCGCGCTCACCTCGCTGTTCGGTGCCCGTCACCGGATGCTGGACCTGCGCTTCCACGTCGACGCCGACACCGTGCGTCAGGCCGACGCCGAAGTGGTCACCGCGGCGGAACCCGAGGTGAACGTCGCCTCGGCCACCGCGCTGCTCACCGTTCTGTTCCGTGTCCCCGGCGTCTATTGGCGTGACCCGGACGCCTCCTCCTGGGAGGCCCCCATGGGAACCGAGTCCCCTCCGGAGGGGGTGGCGGTCGACGCCCTGAGCGGATCCACCGCCCCGATCGTCGACGCCCGTCTGGTCCTGTCCGGGCCGCTGGCCCGCCCGGAGGTCACGGACGTGGCCACCGGCGGCGGGTTCCGCTGGGACGGCACCTTGACCGCGAACCAGGCGCTGGAGGTGGACTGCGAACGGATGACCGCGCGCGTGCTCCCCGAAGGGCGGGACGTCACCGGCTCGGTCA
This sequence comes from Nocardiopsis alba, assembly GCF_000710955.1. NCBI lineage: Bacteria > Bacillati > Actinomycetota > Actinomycetes > Streptosporangiales > Nocardiopsidaceae > Nocardiopsis > Nocardiopsis alba. The sequence continues at coordinate 84,045 of NZ_BAZE01000003.1, read as the reverse complement.
CCGCCTTCGGCCCCGGTTCCGCCTCCCGCTGGTTGCACCTGACCCCGGAGAGGGTCGCCGACGACCCGTACCGACGTGTACCCCGCGTGCGTCTGGAGGCGGCCGACTCCGGTGACGGCTCCCGTATCGACATCCACGCGAGGAGGGCCTTCCTGTGAACGAGTTCGACATCAGGCTCATCGCCTACGAACCCAACGGGCCCCGGCTGGGCCCGCTGCCACACCCGCTCGGCATCGAGCTCGGCCAGCCGTACAACGACCTGCCCTCGTTGCGGATCGACTACACGGCCCATGCCCCGGGCGCGGAGTTCCTCGAATCCCCCTGCGAGATCGCCGTCCAGATGTACGACCCCGCCACGGGGGAGTGGCGGGAGGGACCCGACTCCCGCTTCCTGCGGATCAAACGCTCCGGGAACCTCACCGACCGGACCGCGAAACGCTCCTACGACCTGCCCGGCTACGGCTGGCAGCTGCGCAAGCTCCGGCTCTACCCGACCGCCGGGGGCTCGGCCACCGACGGCAAGCGCACCTTCGCCGCCGCGACGGTGGGCACGATCGTGCGCACCTGGACCAACGAGGGCGCCGGTCGCGGGGCCCTGCCCGGTCTGGAGGTCGACTTCGACACGGCGAGGGACTCGGCGGGCCGCCCTTGGGGGACCCTGCTCACCCTGGAGTACGACCTGGGCACCGACCTGCTGGCCGTCCTCAACGGTCTGGCCGAACAAGGGGTGTGCGACTGGAGGTTCGAGGGGCGCACCCTGCGCCTGTTCGGTCCGGAGACGGTCATGGCGACCGACCGGGCCTCCGGCGAGGCCCCCGTCGACCTGAGGCTGGGGCGGGACATCACCGACGCTCCCGAGGACGGGAGCCTGGAGGACGTCGTCTCCCACCTCCTTCTGGAGGGGGACGAGGGGTTCCGGTTGGAGCTGGCCAACCCCGACGCCGAGACCCCGTGGGGCCGGTGGGAGGAGTACCTCACCCAGGGCGGCGTGACCGACGAGGGCACCGCGCGGCTCCTGGCCGGCGCCGCCCTGGAACGAGGCGCGAGGGAGAGGGTCCAGGTCACCCGGGGCCTGGTGTTCCTCGGCGCCCGATGGCTGCCCTGGCGGGACTACGCCCCCGGCGACCTGGTCCTCGCCCCCGGTGGGGACGGGACGATGAAGCCGCTGCGGCTGCGTCAGATCACCCTGTCCCGGGACCAGGAGGGCACGCTCGGGGGCAACGTCGTCCTCAACGACCGCTTCCTCGAAGCGGAGATCCGCCGCGCCCGCCGCACCGCCGCCCTGACCGGCGGCAGTGTCGCCAACGGCGGTTCGGGTTCCGTCCCCGCCCCCGAGGGCAACGATCGTCGCCGTCCGGCGGCCCCGCAGGGGCTCGTCGCCCAGACCAACGCCTATCTCGACTCCGACGGCGCGGCACGCGGCCAGGTGAGCCTCCAATGGGCCCCGGTGGATTCGGCGAGCAACGGTACCGCGATGGACGTGGGCTTCTACCAGGTCTACAGCCGGCCGAATACGGTCGGCGCGGTGTGGAGCCGGGTCGTCTCGATCGACCATCCCGACACGACGGTGCACCTGTCCGGGTTGGAGGTCGGTGCCGATCTCGCCTTCAAGGTGCGCGCCGTCGGCGAGCACAACAACCTCGCCGGCGCCTTCGGCGGTGTCGTGTCGCTGACCGTCGCCTCCGACGCCGAACCGCCGCCCGTGCCCCCGGCTCCGGAACTGTCCACACGACTGGGCGTGATCAACGTCGGCTGGGATGGACGAGGGGCGGACGGTGAGGTGATGCCGCCCGACTTCCTGCACACCGAGGTCGAGATGCGCGACGGGCACACCTGGAGCGAGGAATGGGAGGTGGACGGCCCCCCGACCGACCCATGGGAGGTCGTCCACGGCGAGATGTGGGTACGGGACGGGACGCTGGGTTCCCCCTCCGACGCCTACGCTCTGGTCCTCCGGGACCTGGGCGTTCTGGACCAGGAGTACACGGTGGAGGTCATCGCCCCGGAGGAGGGGCCGGAGAGATCGGTCCGTCTATGGGTGCGGTTCAACAGGGAACTGAACCGCGGTTACAGCAGTGAATACATTCCCGAGGTCGGCTCCGGTGCTCATATCCTCCGGATCCGGGTCGAGGGCTGGCGGCGCCGGATCTGGGTGGACGGGGTGCTCGCCGCGGACGGGAACCTCAATCCGTCGGGCCCTCATATCGCCACCCATATGGGGATCAGTGTCGACGGGGACGGTATCCGTATCGGTCGGGTCCACGGCCCCGAAGGGGGCGACTGGCGCCCGATCGGGTCGCTGGAGTCCGGTCCGGCCGAGCTCGTGGTTCCCGGCCAGCCCTACCACGAGCCCCGCTACTTCCGGCTGACCACGGTCGACCGCTCGGGCAACCGCTCGGAGCCGGGCGAGGAGGCCCGGATCGCCACCACGCCCCTGGTCGACACCGACCTGTACCCCGAGACCATCAAGGCGGGGCACATCGCGGCCAACTCCATCACCGCCGACAAGATCGACGTGGGCGCGGTGGAGGCGGGCCACATCGCCGCCGGAGCGGTGACGGCGGGCACCGTCGCGGCCGGCGCCATCGACGGCCAGGTCATCACCGGGGCGACGGTCCGCAGCGCAGCCTCGGGCCGCCGCTGGGTGGCCGACCGGAACGGGATCAGGCTGCTGGCGACCGACGGGACCACGGTGGTCGACATGTCGTCCGCCTCCGGTAACGCCTACTTCAACGGTCGGGTCCAGGCCGGTGGGAGCAACGAGAACCACGTTCTGATGGAGCGAGGGGTGCACAACGGTCGTCCAGGGCTCCGTTTCCACACCGGGAACTCCGCCTTCGGTCTCCAACCGACGATTCAGGCGTTGGGGGTGGCGTCCCAGGGTTACGAACCAGGCGCGTTCATCATCACCGGCAGGGAGGTGACCACCAACCAGTCGGGCCGTAGCGACCTGGTCCTCCGCTCCGCCAACGCGGGGGGAGCACTGAGCTACGTGCACGGGTCCTACACCGGCATAGGAGTGACCTTCGAGCAGTGGAGTCTGATGCTACGTGGGCGTCTGTCCGGAGGAACCCAGAGCCGGGACATGTTCGGTTACGCGCGCACCAGTCAGAGCGATTACCTGTCGACCCATTGGACTCTGACCTACGCGCAGGCCGCTCCCAACGGAGGCAGATTGATGATGGTCAGCGGCCATGGGGCCAACACCTGGGGGCGTGACGTCAACGCGACCGTGGTCTCTCAGGGGAGAGGCACCTCCTACGTGAGGACCCGGCTCCTGGAGGAGACGGCACGGGCACACCGATTGCAGTATCTGGCGGTATGGGTCGATAGCGATGTGAGCGGAGCGTGAGGAGCGTGGCCATGGAACCGACCGAGTACACCGAGGTGGAGTTCACGGAGCAGGCCGGCACGGGTCCCTGCTTCTCGCTCCGGAGCGAACCCGGGCCGGACGGTGAGGGGTGGATCCACGAACTCCCGCTCCAGGCGTTGGCGGACCGGATGGAGCTGTTCGGACTGACGGAACCGGAGGAGACGCTGGACGTCCTCACCGAGCTCGCGCGCGAACCCGAGGCCGCCGACGAGATCTACGAGAGTCTGCACGAGGCGTACGGAGAGGTGGTGCGGATGGAGGCGTACGCCCTGTACGCCGGAGGGGACCTGAACCGACAGACGGCCGGGGCGCAGACGGTCCTGGCCGTCGGCCTGGTCTCCGAGGACCGACGGCGGCGGTTGGAGGACGTGCGCAGAGAGGCCCTGGACCGCCTCGGACTGGGAATCGGTGCCGTCCGGGCCGCGATGTCGGAGGAGCCCGAGGAGGAGCCGTTCGCCCTCCGTCCCTCACCCGAGGTGAGGGAGCGGATCTGTGAGATCGTGCGCCGGCACTCGAAGGAGATCGAGGACTACCGCATGATGACGGCGATGTCCTTCGTGGGCCCGTCCCCGGAGAGCGGGGGACCGGAATCGGAGTGAGCGTACGTCGGCCGACCTGCGGTAAGTGAAGGGGGTGTGGGGCGCCGTTCGGGCGTCCCACACCCCCTCGTTCTCGTGTCCGGTCAGGCCGCGGTCGGTGAGTCCTCCTCGGCCGCGCGTTGACGGGGGTCGGGGAGGAAGCGGCCCAGGGCCCAGTGCAGGAGGAGAGCGCTGAACAGGCCCACCAGCCAGCCGTAGTCGGCCAGGGGCGCCAGGAACGGGATGAGGCCGTCGGTGGGGAAGGGGCCCTGGCCCTCGGGGGAGTTCGACCCTCCCACGGCCAGGACGGTGCCGACCACGAACGCGACCAGCGCCCGCCAGTTCCAGCCGCCGGTGTACCAGTAGCGGCCGTCACGGCTGTAGAGCGAGGGCAGGTCCATGCGGGCGCGGCGCAGCAGCCAGTAGTCCGCGATCAGGATGCCTCCCACGGTGCCGAGCAGGCCGCCGACGGTGCCCAGCCAGGTGAAGATGTACATGTTCGGGTCGGCGATCAGCCGCCAGGGGAAGATCCCGACGCTGATCACGCAGGTGATCACCGCGCCGGTCCGGAAGCCGATCAGCTTCGGTCGCAGGTTGGCCAGGTCGTAGGCCGGCCCCACCAGGTTGGCGGCGATGTTGGTCGACACCGTGGCCAGCAGCAGGATGAAGATGGCGAACAGCAGGGCGAGACCGCTGGACATCTGGGCGACGATCTCCACCGGATCCCACAGCGGGGCCCCGTAGACGGCCTGGGTCCCCGCGGTGACCATGACCGCGAGCAGGGCGAAGGCCGCCATGGTCGTCGGCAGACCCAACGACTGGCCCACCACCTGGGCCCTCTGGGAGGAGGAGAAGCGGGTGAAGTCGCTGATGTTGAGGCTCAGCGTCGACCAGAAGCCGATGATCGCCATCAGCGAGGGGAAGAAGAGCTTCCAGAAGTCCGCGCCCCAGCCGAGGTCGGAGTTGACCGCCAGCAGCGGGCCGAGGCCACCCGCCTCACGGACCATCCACACCAGGAGCGCGACGCCGCCCACCAGCATCAGGGGCGCGGCCCACACCTGGACCCGGCGCACGCCCTCCATGCCCCACAGGATGATCGCCAGCTGGATCACCCAGAAGAGACCGAAGGAGAGCCACATCGTCCACGGCTGTCCGCCGACCACCGTCGCGTCGCTCCACCGCTCGCCGAGCATGCGCCCGGCGAGGATGTGGACGCCCTGTCCGCCGACCCAGGTCTGGATGCCGTACCAGCCGCAGGCGACGGCCCCGCGGATGAGGGCGGGCAGGTTGGCCCCGCGCAGACCGAAGGAGGCGCGCGCGAACACGGGGAAGGGGATCCCGTACCTGGCTCCGGCGTGGCCGGTCAGGACCATGGGCACCAGCACGATCAGGTTGCCCAGGGCGATGGTCAGGATCGCCTGGCGCCAGTCCATGCCGACCGCGATGAGGCCGCTGGCCAGGGTCCAGGCGGGGATCTGGACGGACATGCTCACCCACAGGGCGGTGAAGCTGCCCACGCCCCAGGTGCGCTTGGATATCGGGACCGGCTGGAGGTCGTCGTTGACATAGGGACCCGCGGGCAGCGGAGCGCCCTCGGGGAGCGAGACCCGACCGTCGGGGTGGATGATCTGCCGGGCCGCCGTCGGCGTGGGCGCGGGTGGTGCTTCGGACACGGGTTACCTGTGTTTCGGTGGTGACGTCGGAGAGGGCACGGGTGCGCTATCGGGCCCGTGCCGGAACGGCCTGTTCACAAGCTCGACATATCCGTCGAAAGGTGCAGGCCATCGGATATCTTCGCACGTCACCGGGGTGCGGACGACGGTGGGAGGCGGCACGCCGAGGGCCGGCCCCCGATCCGGGCGGAGGCCGGCCCTCGACGCGGCATGTCGACCGCGGTGTTCGAGCAGGTGGGCGGCGGGACACGCCCCGCTCGATGGGATCGCGACCCTCAGGACAGGGTCGGAACGATCTCCCGACCGTAGGCGTCGATCACCCCGTCGATGTCGTCGTGCATCGCGTAGATCGCGAACTGGTCCACGCCCGCCTCGCGCAGCCGCGCCAGTTTCTCCCGATGCTCCTCCACGGTCCCGATCAGGCAGAACCGGTCCACGATGGCGTCGGGGACGAAGGCCGTGTCGGGGTTGTCGACCCGGCCGTGGTGGCTGTAGTCGTAGCCCTCTCGGGCCTTGATGTAATCGGTCAGCTCCGAAGGCACGGCGCCCGAGTGGTCCCCATAGCGGGAGACCAGGTCGGCGACGTGGTTGCCGACCATGCCGCCGAACCAGCGGCACTGGTCCCGGGCATGGGCGCGCTGTTCGGCGGAACCGTCCGTGACGTAGGCGGGCGCCGCCACGCATATCCGCACCTCGTTCGGATCGCGCCCGGCCTCGATCGCGGCCGACCGTACGGCCGCGACCATCCACTCGGTCAGATACGGGTCGGCGAGCTGGAGGATGAACCCGTCCGCCCGACGCCCGGTCAACGCCAGGGCCTTGGGCCCATAGGCCCCCGTCCACACCGGCAGGGAGCCGTCGCGCACCCAGGGGATGCGCATCGGCGAACCGTCGACGACGGCCTCCCGCCCCTCGGCGAGATCCTTGATCGCCGTCATCGCCTCGGACAGTCGGGCCAGGGTGGCGGGCGAACGTCCGGCCACCCGCATCGCCGAGTCGCCCCGGCCGATCCCGCAGATCGTCCGGTTCCCGTACATGTCGTTGAGAGTGGCGAACAGCGACGCCGTCACCTCCCAGGCCCGGGTCGACGGGTTGGTCACCATGGGGCCCACGACCAGGTTCCGGGTCCGCTCCAGGATCCGGCCGTAGACGACGAAGGGCTCCTGCCACAGCACCACGGAGTCGAAGGTCCAGCCGTGCGTGAACCCGTGGCCCTCGGCGCGCACCATCCTCTCCACCAACAGGTCCGCGGGCGGGTCGGTCTGGAGGACCAGTCCGATGTCCATGTGTCCTCCTCTAGATCAGATGGCCGCAGGTGTCCCTGCGCACGTAGGAACCGTGGCCCGGGCGGCCCAGGTAGGTACCCCGGTCCACGATCACGCGGCCCCGGGAGAGCACGGTCCGGGCCCGGCCGGTGACGTCGCGGCCCTCGTAGGCGGAGTAGTCCACGTTCATGTGGTGGGTCCGGGCGGAGATGGTCTGTTCGGCCCGCGGATCGTAGACGACCAGGTCGGCGTCGGCACCCGGAGCCACGGTCCCCTTCCGCGGATACATCCCGAACATGCGGGCGGGCGTGGCGCAGGCCAGTTCGATCCACCTGCGCCGGCCGATCCGCCCTTCGACCACCGCCTGGTGCAGCAGGTCCATCCGGTGCTCCACCCCCGGCATGCCGTTCGGGATCCTGGAGAAGTCGCCCAGCCCCAGATCCTTCTGCCCGGTGAAACAGAACGGGCAGTGGTCGGTGGAGACCACGGAGAGGTCGTCGGTGCGCAGCGCCCTCCACAGGTGCTCCTGATGCTCCCGGGGACGCAACGGGGTCGAGCACACGTACTTGGCACCCTCGAACCCCGGCCCGGCCAGGTCGTCCGTGGACAGGAACAGGTACTGCGGGCAGGTCTCCCCGAACACGTTGAGGCCCTTGTCCCTGGCCCTGGCGATCTCCTCCACCGCCTCGCCCGCCGACACGTGCACCACGTACAGCGGAGCGCCCGCCACCCGGGCGAGCTGGATGGCGCGGTGGGTGGCCTCCGACTCCAACAGGGCCTTGCGGACCTCGCCGTGGTGACGCGGATCCGTCCTCCCCTCGGCCAGGGCCTGCTCGACCAGGACGTCGATCGCGATGCCGTTCTCGGCGTGCACCATGGTCAGGGCGCCGTTGGCGGCGCCGCGCTGCATCGCGCGCAGGATCCGACCGTCGTCGCTGTAGAACACACCCGGATAGGCCATGAACAGCTTGAACGAGGTGATGCCCTCCTCTACGAGGGTGTCCATCTCCTTGAGGGAGGAATCGTCGACGTCGGACAGGATCGCGTGGAAGGCGTAGTCGATCGCGCACTTCCCCTCGGCCTTGGCCGCCCACGCCTCCACTCCGGCCCGTACGGATTCGCCCTGGCGCTGGATGGCGAAGTCGACGATCGTGGTGGTCCCGCCCCAGGCGGCGGCGCGGGTCCCGGTCTCGAAGGTGTCGGAGGAGTGGGTGCCGCCGAAGGGCATCTCCATGTGGGTGTGGCCGTCGACCCCGCCCGGGACGACGTAGTGGTCGGCGGCGTCGATGATCTCGGCGTCGCTCTCGGCCCAGGTGCGCGCGGTGTCGCTGCCGCGGAGGGCCAGGGCGGCGACCTTCTCGCCCTCGATGAGGACGTCGGCCTCCAGTTCCTCGGCCGCGGTGACGACCAGCCCGCCGGTGATGAGGGTGCGTGCCATGTTCCTACCCCTCCACCAGCGGCCCGTAGGCGTCGGGTCGACGGTCGCGGTAGAACGCCCACTGCCGTCGGACCTCGTCGATCATGGTCAGGTCGAGGTCACGCACGACCAGTTCGGCCTCGGTGTCGGAGGCGACGTCCCCGACGAAGCGTCCGCGCGGGTCCACGAAGTAGCTGGTGCCGTAGAAGTCGTTGTCGCCGTACTCCTCACGACCGACCCGGTTGATGGCCGCGACGTAGTAGGCGTTGGCGACCGCGGCCGCGGGCTGTTCGAGCCTCCACAGGTAGGAGGACAGACCCCGGTGGGTGGCCGACGGGTTGTAGACCAGTTGCGCTCCGGCCAGACCGAGCGCCCGCCAGCCCTCGGGGAAGTGGCGGTCGTAGCAGATGTAGACGCCGATCCGGCCGACCGCCGTGTCGAACACCGGCCAGCCGAGGTTGCCGGGGCGGAAGTAGTACTTCTCCCAGAACCCCTCGACCTGGGGGATGTGGTGCTTGCGGTACTTGCCGAGATAGCGGCCGTCGGCGTCGATGACGGCGGCGGTGTTGTAGTGGAGGCCCGGCTGTTCGATCTCGAAGACGGGGAGCACCATCACCATGTTCAGCTCCCGGGCCAGGGCCTGGAAGCGGGTGACGGTGGGGCCGTCGGGCACCGCCTCGGCCCAACGATGGTGTTCGGGGTCCTGGACCTGGCAGAAGTAGGGGGCGTTGAAGACCTCTTGGAAGCCGATGATCCCGGCCCCTCGCGCGGCGGCCTCCCGCGCGTATCTCTCGTGGACGTCCAGCATGGATTCGGTGTCCCCGGTCCACTCGGTCTGGACGAGTGCGGCCCGGACGGTGTGCGGCATGGTTCCCTCGCTCCTCGTTGAGCGCCGCCACGTCGCGGGGCCGCGAGGGACGCTCGCGCACCCGCGTACGGCCTGATCGCGTCGGTGTGCGATCGGGACGGCACGGTAGGGACCGCACACTAAACAAGCCCGTGGGGCGGGTCAACGTTCGACATTCCCCGCCCGGGGGAGTGAACGGGCCGCTCGATGGGGCCTGCGTTCACGAGGGTGCCTCGTGTGCCTGAGGGGGTGCCGGGCTTCGGGGGAAGGGACAGGTTTCGAGGGATCGGGGGCCGAGGATTTCGTGCGACCGCACAGTGCGGGATCCCGCTCGGGAAGAGACAGAGGGACGTCCCTCACCCGGATACGACGGCGGCGGGCGTCCGGATCACCGGGCGCCCGCCGCTTCGACCGTGCCGTGCCCATCGGACCCGACGACGGGACCGGATCAGCCGGTCATGTCGACCTCGACCTCGTTGCCGCCGTAGGTCTCGCCGCTCAGGCCCATGGTGGAGATCTCCGAGGGGTCGTCCACGTCGAACACGATGGAGACCTCGACGGGCTCGCCCACCTCCAGGTCGACGCTCATGGGCTCACCGTCGTAGGAGCCGGTGGCCTCGTAGTGCTCCTCGATGGCCTCACCGGAGTAGGTGTACAGGTGCTGCTCGTCACGCCAGAAGAAGAAGGCGAGGGAGTCCAGCGACTCCACCTCGAGGGTCACGACGACGAACTGGCCGGACGGGGTGATACCGGCGACGTCGGTGACACCCGTCTCGATGTCGGTGACGGTGTAACGGATGTCCTCGTGTTCGACGGGCTCGTTGAAACCGGGGAGGTCGGGGTTGGACCGCTCCGCGTTGCCCAGGCCGGTGCTGGTGTCGCCCGCGGCCGAGCTGCCGCCGCCCCCGCTGTTCCCACCGCCGTCACTGGTGCCGCCGGTATCGCCGCCGCCACCGTCGCCCTCGTTCCTGTCGGTGTTGCCGAAGACGAAGACGAGGAGGACGACCAGCACCACACCGATCACGAAGAGGCCGCCACAGCCCAGGCCGACCCACAGCCACGGCGAGGTCTTCTTCTTGCCGGGAGGAGGAGGGCCGTAGGGGCCTCCGGGCGGAGGGCCACCGTAGGGGTCGCCGGGCGGCATCCCTCCATAGGGGTCTCCGGGAGGTCCACCGGGCGGCATTCCCCCGGGCGGAGGACCGCCGGGCGGCATGCCTCCGTAAGGCCCACCGGGCGGAGGACCCATGGGGGGCTGACCGCCGTGCGGGGTCATGCCGCCGGGAGGCGGTCCCTGGTGGGGTCCGTTGTAGGGAGGCTGACTCATGGAGGTGCCTGGCTTTCTTCCAAGGTTGCTGTCGAACGGAGGGGGACTCGTGTCGGAGGACCTCCAGAACGTGAGGTCGTACGCCACTGTTGAGACGCGACCCGAGCCGGATCGGTTCCGAGAGGAACGACTGCCTACTGTGGGTGCATGGCACGACTTCTCATCGTTCACCACACGGTCTCGCCCGCGACCGCCGAACTTCTGGACGCGGTCCTGGACGGTGCCCGAAACGACGATATCGAAGGGGTGCGAACGCAGGTGAAGGCCGCTCTGGCCGCCACCCCCACCGATCTGTTGGAGGCGGACGCGGTGGTGCTCGGAACGCCCGCGAACATCGGCTACATGTCCGGAGCCCTCAAACACTTCTTCGACACGGTGTACTACACGGTCCAGGTCGACCATCGAGGGATGCCCTACACACTCTACGTCCACGGTGACAACGACACCTCGGGCGCGGTGCGTTCGGTGGAGACCATCGCCGAGGGGATGGGCTGGGAACGGCATCGGCCTCCGGTGACCGTCGTCGGTCGCCCCGGAGCGGAGGCACGGGAGGCCTGTTGGGAACTGGGCGCGGTCACCGCCCTGGCCGCGGTGGAGCACGCCGAACGTCGAGAGAGGTGAGGTCGTACGGGACGGCGGGCGCTCGAACGCGCGGAACAGGACGTCCGTGCGCGAGGGGTTCGAAAGCCTCCCTTTCCATTGCGGATCGGCAAGACTGTGTCAAGGGTTGCCAAGCGGGACGAGGAGGGCGGCGTGGCGTCGGGCCGTCCTCGGCGGGGGACCGCAGGATGGTCCTGGAGCGAGAGGGAGCCCTCCCGAGACGGCCCGGCCCCCTTCCGCGGCCGTCACCCCTCCCCGGAACACCGCGTGGCCGCTCACCGGCCCGAGATCGTCAGGTCGCGCGGTGCCTCATCACGATCGGCGCCCGTACCTCCTCGGTACGGGCGCCGATCCGTCGTTCGGGAGATCGAGGTCAGTAGCCCCGCCAGGCCTGCCGGTCCTGGTGGTAGCCGATGACCCGGGGATGCATCAGAGTGGACTCCTCCACGTCGCCCTCACGGCGGTCGGCCGGGAACACCTGAGAGGCCGCCAGTAGCGGCTCGTCCAGGAAACGCAGGTCGGGGACGTCCTCTGCCAGACGAAGTTCGGGGGCCTGCCCGAGGGTGCTCAGATAGAAGCCCCAGTTGCCGAAGGTGGGGACGTCCACGTTGTAGGGGGTGCTCCCGAACCCGGCCTCCTCCAGGGAGCGCCCCACGCTCCAGTAGGCGTCGGGGGCGAAGAACGGCGATCCGGCCTGGACGACCAAGCGGCTGTCGCCCTCCATCGCCTGCGCGATGAGGGAGTAGAACTCCACCGTGTACAGCTTCGAGGTGCCCACGTCGGTGCCGTCGGGCAGGTCGGCGATGACCACGTCGTAACGGTCGGTGTTGTCGCGCAGCCATTGGAAGGCGTCGGTGTTGATCACCTCCACGCGCGGATCCTCGAAGGAGTCGTCGTTCAGCTCACGGATCACCGGATCGGTGCTCGCCAGTTCGATCACGGCCGGGTCCAGGTCGACCAGGGTCGCCTTCTCGACGTCCTCGTAACGCAGGATCTCGCGCAGGGCCAGTCCGTCACCGCCGCCCAACACGAGCACGTTCTCGTGCGCGCCCGCCATCGCCGGGTGGATGAGCGACTCGTGGTACCGGTACTCGTCCAGCGTGGAGAACTGTAGGTCGCCGTTGAGGAACATGCGCGTGTCCACACCGTCCAACGACTGGGTGACCACGATCTCCTGGTACTCGCTCCGATCCGCGTAGACGATCGGGTCCCGGTACATGGCCTGTCGGGCGTCCACCTCGAAGCGTTCGGCGTAGTAGTACGCCAGGCTCAAGACCGTCACGATGGCGACGAGCCCCAGGGCCAGCCCCACATAGGCGACCCGGGTGAGCTCGGAACGGAAGAGCCACAACACGATCGCCACACCGACCACCGCGTTCAGCACACCCACCATGAGGGCGCCCTTGGGCAGCCCCAACAGCGGGAGCAACAGGAACGGGAAGGCCAGACCACCGATGAGTCCGCCCACGTAGTCGGCGGCGAACAGGTCCGCCACCGCCTCGGAGGCCTCCTGTTTGCGGATGCGCTGGATCAGGGTCATCAGCAGCGGGATCTCGATACCGATCAGCGTGCCGATGATGAACGCCAACAACACCAGCGTGGGCTGGTAGGCCGACGCGGACAACCAGGCGAAGGACCCGTACAACAGGAGGATCGACAGGCCGCCGACCAGCGAGAGCAGCCCCTCGACCACCGCGAACGACAATGCCGGGCGACTCTGGTAGCGCTTGGACAACAGCGAACCCACACCCATGGCGAACACCATCACCGACAGCACCACGGAGGCCTGGGTGATGGTGTCGCCGAGCAGGTAACTGCCGATGGCGACGAGCGCCAACTCGTACACCAGTCCGCAGGCGGCACAGATGAACACCGCGAGCAGTACGAAGAACCGGGCCGCGCGCGGCGGCACCGGAAGTCTCGTTCTCGCTGGGGCCGGGGTCTCGGTCACGGTACTGCTTTCTCGAGAAGGGACACGGGTACGGGGGCCGAGGTTCCTGTCATGACCTCGACCCCCGAGCGTCGATCAGGGCCCTGCCGTGGACGTTCTTCGAGGGGCACCGGTGGTGGGCGTCGGGAGGGCGCGGTGCCGTGGGCGCCCGTCGTGAACGGGTGACGGGTGTGCGGAGCGCGGGATCGGAGCGAACACGGATCAGGAGATGGCGGCGGCCACCACCAGGGCGATGGAGACGTGCGCGGTCGCGTTGACCCACGTCGCCGGGTGCCACTCGGCGGAGGAGATGATGTGGCTCACCTTGGCCGGCGTGAGCAGGTCGATCAGCAGGAAGGACAGCGCCATCACGACCAGGCCGATGAGCCCGAAGACGGCCGCCGAGATCAGCCCCGGCACCAGTCCGAGCTCGGAATAGCTGGACAGGATCGCCGAGACGACCACGATCGCCGATCCGAAGGTGTTGGCGGAGACCAGCAGGATGGCGTTCCTGTTCCGGTCCTCCCAGATCAACGTGTGGAGTTTGCCGGGCGTCAGCAAGTCGGTGATCAGGTAGCCGAGCAGCATGATGATCGTGCCGACCACGCCGTAACCCAGGGCGTAGAGGGAACTGGTGAGAATCTCGTCCATGGCCTTGTCCGTGTCGGGGGTGCAGGCGTCGGGGGGACGCGCAGGTCCCCCCGACACGGAAGACTACTGGCCTGATCTCGGGTTATTTACCGAAGCCGGAGCCGCCACCGCGGGTATCGCTGCCGCTTCCTCCGCTGTTGGAGTTGTTGCCGCCCCCGCCTCCGCCGCCGAAGAAGAAGAAACCTCCTCCGCCGCCACTGCTTCCACTACCGCTGCGCCCGTTGCAGTCATCGGTCGGCGAGGCGCTCGGGCTCGGACTGTTGCGCAGGTCGGACGTGGTGTTCTGACCGCTCGCTCCGGTGGTGCCGGTCGTGCTGGTCGTGGCCCTGTCACTGGGCCGTTCGCTCGGCTGACAGTCGGCGCTGTTGCCGCCCCCGCCGGAACAGGCGGAGAGCATGATCAGCAGGGCCGCGGCCCCGCCGACCGCGGCGAACTTCTGTCTCGGGGTGCGGGCCCCGTGGATCCGGGTCTTGGCCATGTCGGCCTCCTTCAGGGGGTCAGGGTCGTGGTCGTCGTCACCAGTTCGCCGCTCTGCGGATAGGCGTGCCAGGTACGCCAGCGCAGGGACGCCCCGCTGCCGGTGGTCAGGTGCAGCGCGGTGATCGCGAGGGGATCACCGGGGAAGGCGACGAGGAGCCCACCGGGGGAGTCGACGGTCCCGGCATGGACCTCCTCCACCCGATGGGCCAGTTCCGCGCGAGACAGAGACTCGACGACCGAGGCGAAGCGATAGTCGCCCACCCCAGGCAGGGGGTGCTCGGCGTTGTCGGGCAGCCGGCCGGGGAACCCCGGCAGACAGGCGACGGTCTCCACCAGAGTCCCCTCGTCCGACCCGAGGAGGACCTGGTGCGAGGCCCCGAGCACCCGGAGTTCGACCCTGGACCCCGCCACCTCGACGACGCGGGTGGCCAGGGGGACGATCAACGGATGCTCCAGGGACCAGATCAGGTCATCGGCCTTGGTGTCGATGAAGGGGGCGCTGATGCTCGCGCGCATGGGGGATCAGCTCCCGGGGAAGATCGTGAAGGTTCCGGCCGCGATCTTGGTCCCGGTGCTGACCTCCCAGTTGCCGTGGTCGAAGCGCTCGAAGGAGAGCAGCTTCCCGTCGTCGGACTCGTAGTCCGCGTAGTCCATGCCGCCCTGGGCCTTGAGACCGGTGGTGCCCTCGGAGCGGTAGGAGCCGGAACCCTTCTCCTCCAGCTTGTAGGTGACACCTTCGAGCTCGATGCTCTTGCCCTGGGGGACCATGGTCAGGTCGGGGCGTCCCGTCCACAGGGCCAGCTCGATGTCGGGGTCCTCCTCGACCGAGATCCAGCGCTTGCCGCCCTCGACCTCCAGGAAGTGCTCGGACCAGACATAGCCGCCCTCGGACAGACGCAGGGTGCCCCGGACCCAGGTGCGTTCGGTACCCCAGTCGATCATGTCGCCCGCCTTGAGAGCCCTCGGGTCACCGGCGGTGTCGGTGGTGGAGGAGGCGGCGAAGGGGTCCTGCGGCGGCGGGGGAGGGGTGTCCTGCTTCTGCGAGCGCGAGCGCTGCGTGTAGATCAGGACTCCGATCACGATTCCGACGATGAGAATCAGTAGGAGTAGGAGTTCGATCACCAGAGTTCCTCGTTTCGCGGAGAAGCACGTCTTTTGTTCCCGGGGCGGGTGACCCTACTGCCCGCTTTGACGCGAAGACAGGGGTTCTGGTTCCAGAAGAGGCCGGAACAGGCCAGGAGATGAACCCGAGGGGGAACTTTTCGTGTGGCCCATCGGTTGTTTATCGGTTCATTCTGTCAATATCGACGGTTTCGTCGGACCTCCGACCCCCCGTTCCCCCCTGAAAGGAGGGAGGCGGGAACGCGGACGGGGCCCGCGCGGCGAGCGCGGACCCCGAGACGAAGGGCCGTCGTGAGCGGATAAGCCCAGGTCAGGCCTGAGGATCGCCGGTCTCCAGAGGAAGCTCCTCGTCCCCGCCCCAACGACTCCACGATCCCGGATAGAGACGGACGTCGGTGAACCCGGCGTGTTCCAAGGCCAGAAGGTCGTGACAGGCCGTGACGCCGGAGCCGCAGTAGGCGACCACGGTGCGTGCGGAGTCGGCGCCCAGGGAGACGAAACGTTCACGCAGGGTCTCGGGGGAGGCCAACAGGCCCTCGGCGTCGAGATTGGCGGGCCACTCGGCGCTACGGGCCCCGGGGATGTGTCCGGCCCGGGCGTCCACGGGGGCCGGTTCGGCGCCGGTGAAACGACCGTACACCCGGGCGTCCAACAGCAGACGTTCCGAGGAGCCGAGGTCCTCGCGCAGGGTCTCGGTGTCGACGAGACGGTCGGCGGGCCAGGGGACGGTGGAACGGTGGACGGGATCCACGGAGACGTCCCCCTCCTCCCATTCCCCGGTCCAGGTCTGGAGGCCGCCGTCGAGGAAGGCGGCGGGCGTGCCCAGGGTGCGCAGCATCCACACCAGACGGGCGGCCACGGAGCCACCGGCGTCGTCGTAGACCACCACGGAGGAGTCGTCGCCGATCCCCAGGCGCCCCAGGGTTCGGGCGAAGTCGGCCGGATCGGGCAGGGGGTGCCGTCCCTCCTCAGGAGAGGCGGGCGCGGCGAGATCGGTGTCCACGTCGATGTGCACGGCTCCGGGGATGTGCCCCGCGAGATAGGCCTCCCGGCCCGAACGGCCGTCGAGGTACCAGCGGGAATCGACGAGGACGACCTCGTCACGGTGCTCGCGGAGCCGGTCGGCCGAAACGGCCACGGGCAGGGTCAGCGTCTGATCGGACATGGCCGACAGCTTAGTGAGGAGGGCGCGCTACGTGGTCGAGAACGAACCCTGGTCCCGGTCGGCCCGATGCACCTTGAGGATCCACCACAGCCCCAGGACCGGCAGCACCAACGGGATGAACATGTAGCCGCTTCCGAAGTGCGACCAGACCGTGTCCTCGGGGAAGACGCCGCTGGTGAGCTCGCTCAGGGCGCCCACCACGAGGACACCCGCCATCTCCACGGAGACCGACACCAGTGCCACCCGACGCGAGGTGCGGCCCGCGCGCGCCAGGCCGATCGCGGCGATCAGGTACACGATCCCGGCGAACACGGACAGCCCGTACGCCAGCGGGGCCTCTTCGAAACGGGTGGCCAGCTGGTAGCTCCCACGCGCCGTCGCGGCCAGGGCGAACACCGCGTAGACGGCGACCAACAGCCGCCCCGGGCCGGTGCGCAGGGTGCGGTCGGGGCGTTCGGTGACGTCTGCGTCAGACAACGGGACTCCACAGCTGCTCGATCCGGACCAGGAGGACGGGAAGGATGAAGCAGGTGAAGGCGATGACCGCGGGCCCCCACTTGCTGCGCTCCATGAACCCCCACACGGCACAGGCCGGAGGCAGGAGGGCGATGGTCGCCAGATAGGACACGACCATGACCATCTCGTCGGGTCGGTCCCCGCCGATCATGGCCGCGATCAGCACGCCGACCTGGGTCAGGACCAGGAGCCACAGGACCCCCATGCCGACCAGATGGGGGACCAGCATCGGCTGGTCGCGGAAGGTCGAGACGAGGCACCACACGGCCATCGCCAACGACACCATCTGAATGGTCATGGTCAGCCAGTCGACCACGCCGCCTCCGCTCGGGTCCTTCGTGGCGTCCGCCCATGTCGGCGGAGCCCGCACAAACTACGACAGACTGTAGTACAGCTCGACCAGTGCTCTGGAACGCCTCGGAAGGCCGATCTGACCTGCTGTTACGTAGAGAACACGGGCGGAGACCCGGAGGGGGTATCGAGCGCGAAGCGCTCCCGGTCGAAGGCCCCGGCGGCACGTTCGCGCCGCCGGAGCCCTCGACCCGGGGTCCGGCCTACACGTCGCCGACGAAGTAGACGGTCGGACGCATCCAGTCGGTCTCCGTCTCGTCGCCGACGCTCACCTCGACCTGGAGGTAGCTTTCCTCGGACGGAAGCTCACATCCGAAGTCGGCGGTCGCGCTCCGGTCCGCCATGACCGTGCCGGTGAACCCGTCGCCCAGCCCCTGATCGGTGTCGTGGATCGTCTCGCCGGTCCGGCCCTCCTCGCCGTACTGGCACTGGAGGTAGAACATCGTCAGATCGACGGCGCCGCCGGTGCCGTTCTGGATCTGGATGGTGAACCTCGCGTGCTCCATGTTCTCGGGGTAGGCCCATTCGCCACTGACACCCCGCTCGACGCCGGAGAGCTCGATGACCAGACCGTCGTCGAATTCGTAGGTCCCGCCGAGGTCCACCTCCACCTCGGAGGGCGAGTCCTCCGCCTCGTCGGCGGGCTCCGCCTCCGTGTCGGCCTCGGCGATGTTCGCGGTACGGTCCTCGGCCGGAGTCCCACCGGTACCGCACGCGGACGCGGCGAGGAGAGCCAGGAGGGCGGCGCTGGGAAGGGCGAGTCTCTGCATGGTGTTGCTCCGTCTCTCGTTCTCAGGGGGCGGCGGAGCGGGTGCCGCGGGGGGATGCCGACTGATGAGCGGGTCGAGCGGCTGTGCGCAGAGCGTAGCCCGTGGCGGAGGGCCGGAAGGGCGGTTTACCGGCCTCATGGCCACTCCTGGACACGAAAGGGCCCCGGCGGCACGCGCTCGCCGGGGCCCGGGGGAAGGATCAATCGACCTCGACCCTGACGGGCTCACGGGTCCCGAAGAACCCGCCCAACTCCACCTCGACGATGTCGACGTCGGCGCCGCTCACCGAGATCTGCCCCTCGACGCTCCCGCCCGGAGGCAGGGAACCGACACTGAAGTGGTCGATGTCGGCGAAGAGGGCCTCGCCCCAATCGTTCGCGGAGGTGCCGTCGGCGAGGATCGCCTGGAAGTAGATCGGGTTGATGTCGATGCTCTCGTCGCCGTTGTTCTCCACGGTGACGTCGACGACGGTGAACACCGCGTCGTCGATGGAGTTCTCGACGTTGCCCGCGAGCGAGGCGGTCATGACGATGTCGTCCTCCTCGGAGGCCGCCTCCGTCTCCTCGGCCACGGGGTCGGTCTCCTCGGGCTCTTCGGGCTCCGGGGCGGCCGAGGACGTCTCGGGCCGTGGCGAGGAAGAGTCCTCGGCCACCAGAGTGGCCACGAGGCCTCCGATCAGCAAGAGGACCAGCAGAACGACCGCGGCGGCGCAACCGATGCCGACCTTCGCCCCGGTGGACATGCCGGCCTTCGGGGGAGGAGGCTGCTGCCCGTAGGGCGGAGGGGCGCCGTACGGCCCCTGACCATAGGGGTCGGGCCCCTGGCCATAGGGCGGCTGAGAACCGTGGGGCGGCTGTCCACCGTAGGGGGGTTCGTGGCCGTGTGGGCCCTGGGGGTCGCCGGGGTGGGCCATGGTGCTGTCCGTCTCTCGGTAGCGGGGGGAGGGGGAGGCCGAGGAACCGACTCACACGACCGATGACAGAGCGTATCCGGTGACCTGAGGGTTTTGTGTGCTTCATGCCCGCTATGGCCGGTCCCGGACATGGGGAAGGCCCCGGGCGAAGGGGTGGATCGTCCGGGGCCTCGACGTTCGGTTCAACGGGGCCAGTAGAAGACGTCGGTGGTGGCCGAGGTGACCTGGGCGTCCGATTCGCCGAACTGGGCGATCCGGAAGCGCACGCGCCGTCCCTTGGCCAGGTTCCCCTTCCAGGAGTAGGTGAAGTGGGCCATGCCGCCCTGGTGGACGGGGCTGTTCTGCGGACGGTTGCGGGCGATCTTCCAGCCGCCGTCACCGTCGGGCTCGTACTCGGTCGCGCGGATCTGCACCTCGGCCCCGGGGGTGACCCCTTCGAGGACCACCCCGACGGACACGTCGTAGTAGGCGCCCTCCTTCTCCTCGACGCCCACCACGGCGTAGAACTCGCCGGTCTCGCCGTCGTGCCGGCTGTCGAAGGCCAGGCTCGCCCACTTGCCCGGCTCCAGGGTCTGGGACCCGCTCTTCTCGAAGCGGCGGTGCTGCGGCATGTCGTCGTCTCCTTCGGAGTCGTCGGGGGCTTTGGCGAAGGTGCCGTCCTGGACCATCCGGTAGGCCTTGTCGCCGGGGCAGGAGGTGGAGATGAAGTCGCGGTGCCCCAGCACGGTGCCCGCGATGGAGGTGTCGGGCTCCATCAGCCACTCGCGCAGCACACGGACCGCGTTGATCTGCTCGGGGGTGATGGGGTCGCTCGGTCCGGTGGCCAGCGTGCAGGAGTAGTGACTGGAGTTCCCGCCGGGCTGGGCGGCCTGAGTGCGGTACAGCCCGCGCCCCTCGATCACGTACCCGTGCGGACACGCCATGAACGAGTTCCCGGTGAAGTAGACCGTCCCCTCGCGTCGGGCCAGCCAGGTCCCGTCCGGGGTGGTCGGACACCAGATCCGCCCCTCATAGGTCTCCCTGCCGATGGTGAGGGCGTCGGGTGCGAGGGCCGTGTGGTCGGGATCGGTCAGGGTCAGACGGTAGCCGGAAGAGGTCCGGCGCACCACGCTCGCACGGCCGATCAGTACCGCTGACAGCCGGAAGGCCTCCGCGGACGCCAGGGAGGGCAGGGTCGCCGTGCCGGGGCCGTCGGGGGAGACGTCACACGCGGTCCGCAGAAACAGGGCGTGTTGTGATGCGGTGAGGGAGGAGACGAAGGCGAAGGTGGGGACCCCTCCTGGGGCCTGTTCGGAGAACTCCCACCGCTCCTCCGTTCGGTGTTCCGGGGCCTCGGGAAGCCCGGAGCAGGAACGAGCGACCGATTCGACGAGGTCGTCGTCCCACTTGGGCTCGGTGGGCAGTGCGGAACAGGGAGAGGCGAGGAGGAGACGATCCCTCCCGTTCAAGGTGCCACTGGTGGCCCAGGCCCGCTCGGCCCCGGCCCCCTCCGCGTGGCGTTCGACGGGCCAGCGGTGTTGGGCGGTGGTCAGGGAGGAGTGATCCCTGCCCTCCATTCGGATCAGTTCCCGTGGCATGGCGGGGAAGACGTTCACCGCCTGGAGCGGCTGCCATCGGGACATGCCCGTCTCATGGTCGAGGGTGAGGACGAGGTCTCCCTCGCGGATGTCGTGGAAGGTCTTCCACCCGTCCTCGGTGAGGATCTCGGTGCTCTCATCGACGCAGTAGCCGATGTCGGCCCAGCCGCGGGAGGGGCCGGTGTGGAAGTTGCGGGTGTTGCGCCAGTAGGTCAGGCAGGCGGAGTGGTCCTTACCGGCCAGTCCCTGGTCGGTGCTGTCGTAGTGGATGACGAGACCGGAGCGGGGGTTGGCTCGGGAGGCCGGGGAGGAACCCCACCCCAGATCGGACCTGGACACGTATTTCTTCGGTCGAGGCATACCTCCATTGTTCCCAACCGCGCCTTCTCTACGTAGTGATTCCATAACAATGGGCGATATGTCTTTAAGGTCGTTTCTTGGTTATGGGTCGAAGGTCCTATTCGGATGAACGGTGCGACCGGACTCCCGGCTCCGGCGGCACCATCGGTGTGGCGATGCGGGCGCGTCGCGAATCGGATGGGCGACGATGGAACGTCAGACCCCGCCCCTCGGAGGAGACCGTGCTCTCAGCCCATCACGTCGACGTCGTCCGGGAAGCCGAACGGACCCTCATGGCCCGTCTGCCCGAAGGCGCGCTCATGCGCCGCGCCGCCACGGGACTCGCGTTCCACTGCTCTCGCGCGCTTCCCCGTGTGTACGGCTCTCGGATCACTCTGCTGGTGGGGAGCGGGGACAACGGCGGGGACGCCCTGTACGCGGGGGCGGACCTGGCGGCCAGGGGCGCCTGTGTGCGGGTGGTGTCCGCGGGTTCTCGGATCCACGGGGGTGGTCGTGACGCCCTGCTGGCCGCGGGCGGTCGGATTCTGAAGGAGAACGCGGCCTCGTCGGAGGAGGTGTGTTCGGCCCTCTCGGGCGCCGACCTGATCGTCGACGGGCTGGTCGGTATCGGAGGCCACGGTGGCCTGCGTGAACCCCATGCCTCTCTCGCGGACCTGGCGGAGGCCTCGCCGGCGTTCGTGATCGCGGTCGACCTGCCCAGCGGGGTGGACGCCGATACGGGAGAGGTGGAGGGCGCCGCCGTCCGGGCGGACGCCACCGTCACCTTCGGCACGTACAAGCCCGGCCTGTTCGTCGACCCGGGGGCCGAGCGGGCGGGACGCGTCCACTTCGTCGATATCGGGCTCGCTCCGGAGCTTCCCGAGGCGGCTCTGCTCCGTCCACAGGCTGTGGACATCGCCCGAATGCTGCCGTCCCCATCGGTCGAGGACGATAAGTACCGCCGAGGCGTGCTCGCCGTCCGTGCCGGCTCCGACCGCTATCCGGGTGCGGCGGTCCTGTGCGTGGGCGGCGCCCTGCGCACCGGGGTGGGGATGGTCCGCTTCGGGGCGGGGGAGAACGTGCTGGCCCGAGTGATCGCCCGTTGGCCCGAGACGGTCGGCCTGCCCCTGGACCCGCTGGACCACACGGATCTGGGGCCGGGGCGGGTGGCGGCGGTCGTGGTCGGGCCGGGGAGGGGGACGCGTCCCTCCGACGCCGACGAGCTCCGGGCCCTTTTGGAGAGCGACCGTCCGGTGCTGCTCGACGCGGACGCGCTCAACCTGTTGGCGAACGACGGGCGTCTCACCGCACTGGTGCGGGAGCGCGAGGCGGATACGCTGCTCACCCCGCACGCGGGAGAGCTGTCCCGGCTGTTGTCGGACGTCGATCGTTCCGCGATCGAGGCGCGCCGTCTGGAGCACGCGGTCGAGGCGGCCTCCCTGTACCGGGCGACCGTGCTGCTGAAGGGGTCGACGACGGTGATCGCCCACCCGGGCGCCCCGTCGTTCGTCTCCCCGACGGGGACGCCGTTGTTGGCGACGGCCGGTTCGGGCGACGTGCTCTCGGGTGCGGCGGGGGCGCTCCTGGCCTCCGGACTGTCGGCCCGCGAGGCGGCCCTGTGCGCGGCCTACGTGCACGGACGCGCGGCGACGCTGGCGCACGACGGTGGGCCGATCAGTGCTTCGGATCTGTTGGAGGGGATCCCCCTCGCGCTCCGGGAGGTGCGTGCCGCCGGACGGCGTTCGCGACGGGGGTGAACGCCGTCGTCCGGATCGCTCCCTAGAGCCCGAGCCTCGCGGCGGCGTCCAGACCGCGTTGGACGATGTCGGTGATGAAGTAGTCGTCGGGCTCGCGGGCCTCGCGCAGGAGGGGGACACGGGAGTCGTCGACCCACATGAACTCGGTGTGCTTGCCCGCCTCCAGGGTCGGTCGTTCCAGGTCCCCCTCGACCCGGACCAGGTAGTCGACCTCGCGTCGGGTGACGCCGTCGCCCGGGTCCCAGTCGATCCGGTACAGCTCCTGGAGCACCTCGGTCAGGTGCCAGCCGGTCTCCTCGGTGATCTCCCGGGTGAGGGCTTCGAGCATGCTCTCCCCCTCTTCGACGTGGCCGCCGACGATGTCCCAGCAGTGGGGGAAGATCTTGCGGGTCCCCGAGCGGCGTTGGGCGAAGGCCTGCCCTCGCCCGTCGATGATCACGGCGGCGACCACCCGGCGTTCGCCGTCGTCGGTGGAGGGGAACTCGATCCCCTCGGCGACGTGCACGTTCATTCGGTCTCCTTCTCCTTGGTCCTGCCGCCGCGTCGGGGCAGGCGCATCGTCAACAGGCGGGCTCGGGGCGCCAGTCTTCCGGCCAGGTCGAAGACGGCCTCGGTCCGGGAGGCGTCCTCGTCGAGGACGGAGAACAGGTTGACCCCCAGGTAGAAGGTGAGCGCGCCGTAGGCGACCTCTCGGGCCGGCAGGAGGCCGCCGAGGGGGGATCCGCCCACCACACGCTCCCACTCGGCGGCGATGAAGTCGATCCAGGGTTCCGATCGCCGTCGGATCTCCTCGCGGAGTTCGGGCTTGGTGACGGCGGCGGCCACGAGCTCGGAGAACTCGGTGATGTATCCGCGTTCCAGGTCGGTCCGGTAGATGCGGGTGGCGACCTCCACGAGTTCTTCGAGGGTGCGCGCTCGGGAGGCCTTCTCCCGGTACATCGTCATCCGTTCGGCGCTGGAGCGGTCCAGGGCGGCCAGGAGCAGCTGGTCGACCCCGCCGAAGTGATAGAAGACCAGCGCCGAGTTGGCCTCCGCCCGGGTGGCGATGGCCCGTGCCGAGGCTCCGGCGTACCCCTCTTCTCTCAGGACCTCGCCCGCCGCCGTGAGCAGGCGTTCCCTGGTCTCCTCGCTGTTCTTGCGTCCGCCACCGCCACCTCTGGCCATGACCCTCCCCTTCACTAGACCTTCATCATACGGTTTAATCAAGTGATTAAATCGGTTGATTCAATCAGTCGGTCAAGTGTGAGGAGCCCTCATGGCGCACGTTCCCGACCCCCTTCCCGAGCACCCCGCCCCCGATCCCGGGACGGGCCGTGGAGCCTCGAAGGCCCGTTGGACCCTGTGCGGACTGTTGGTCCTGGTCGCCTTCCCCGCCCTGCTGTTCCTGCGGATCGCCGGATACGGAGGGCTGGACCAGACCGCGCTGTTCTACGTCGGGCTGCCCGTCGTCATCGCGCTGTCCGTGGTGCTGCTCGCCCGCCCCAAGAGCGCCGTCGGGGTGGCGGTGGCCGTCACCACCGTCCTCCTCCTGCTCTCCGGTCCGCTCCTCGGCGAAGGCCTGGTCTGCCTGGTCATCTCGGCGCCGCTGATCTACGGGGTGGTCGCGCTGGTGACCTGGATGTGCGTCTCCCTGTCCGGTCGGGACCCGTACGGCCCGCACTCCTTCATCGCCGTGCCGGTCCTGTTCGCGCTCACCCTGGAAGGGGTCGGAGGTCTCTCCCTGCTGCCCCGGGAGAACGTCGGGGCGGGGGAGGTCCTGGTCGAGGCGGCGCCGGAGCGGGTCGCCGCCGCGCTGGCCGCTCCGCCCGAGTACGAGCGGCCCGAGGCCGCGTTCCTGCGGGTCGTCCCCTTCCCGGAGCCGGTCGAGGCGGTCGGAGAGGGACTGTCCGTGGGGGACACCCGCCTCGTCCACTTCACCCCGCGCCGCTCCCTGGCCATCGGGGCCGAACCGACCCCGCGCTCCCTGGAACTGGAGATCGTGGAGAGCGAGGTGGCGACCGACGGTGGTCGTGTGGTCTTCGACGTCGTCGACGACACCGTCCTCGCCCGATGGATGGACCTGCGCCGGGCCACCGCGACCTGGACGCGCGAGGGCGACCGGACCCGGCTCGCCTGGGAGTTCGACTACGTCCGCACCTACGACCCGTCCTGGTACTTCGGCCCGGTGCAGGGGTACACGACCGACCTGGCCGCCGCCTACCTCGCCGAGACCTTCGCCACCGAGGCGGAACGATCCACCGGCGCCGAGGGGGTGGGTCGGCCGTGATCGCCGTCCCGTCACCCGAGGTCCCCGCCCTGATCGTCCGGGGTCTGGGGCTGTTCCTGCCGGTGGCCGCGGTGGCGGCGCTGTGCCTGTGGCGGGCTCCGGGGCGGCGTGAGATCGCGTCGATGATCGTGGCCTCCGGATGGGCACTGTGCACACTCGTCCCGTTGAACCTGTACGCGGTGCGCGTGGGCTGGTGGTCCTTCCACGTCGAGGGCGCCTCCTGGCAGGGGATCCCCGTGGACCTGCTGGGGGCCTGGGCGCTGTTGTGGGGCGC
This sequence comes from Nocardiopsis alba, assembly GCF_000710955.1. NCBI lineage: Bacteria > Bacillati > Actinomycetota > Actinomycetes > Streptosporangiales > Nocardiopsidaceae > Nocardiopsis > Nocardiopsis alba. Next base: position 58,857 of record NZ_BAZE01000003.1, on the reverse strand, counting down.
GCTGCCCGCTCTGGCGCTCCGGCTGCTGCCGATCCCCCTCGTCACCGTGCTCCTGGTCTGGGTGGACATGGTCCTGATGCCGCTCGCCGAACCCGTGGTGGTCCTGGGCGCGTGGTGGGTGCTCGGTGAGGTCGTGGGCGTGGCGGTGTGCCTGATCCCCGCGCTGACGCTGGCGTTCTGGACCCGTCGAGGGCTCCTGACCGGGGTCAGGGGCGGTGTCCAGGCCCTGTTGTTCCTCGTCCTCATGGTGGTTCTGCCGGTGTATCTGCTGGCCACGGCGCCGCCGGGGATCATGGCGCTTCTTCCCGGGCCCGACGGCCTCTCCTCGCCGGAGTACCCCGGCGCCCTCTCGGTCCTCGTCCAGCTCCTCGCCCTGGCCTGTCTTCCCGGGGTGGTCGCGGCCCGTGAGTTCGCGGTGGTGGGCGGCGGTACCCCGTTGCCCTACGATCCGCCCGCGCGGCTGGTCACCAGTGGCCCCTACGCCTACGTGCGCAACCCGATGCAGCTCTCCATGGCCCTGCTCTACCTGGTGGCGGGCGTGTTCCTGCATCCGGTCCTGTTCGTGGGGACGGCCGCCTCCCTGGTCTATGGGGCGGGGTTCGCCTCCTGGGACGAGGGCGGACGTATGCGCGAGCGCTTCGGCTCCGACTGGGAGGTCTATCGGTCCGGGGTGCGTTCCTGGATCCCGCGCCTACGGCCGTGGGAGGGGCGGGCCGAGGGCGTTCTGTACGTCGCGATGGACTGCGGTATGTGCCGGGGAGTGGGGAGCATGGTGGCCTCGCGCCGTCCCACGGCGTTGCGGTTGCGCCCGGCCGCCGAACATCCCGAGGTGCTGTACCGGCTCACGTACGAGAACGCCGCCGGCGACCGTTGGAGCGGTCTGGCGGCCTTGGCCAGGGCGATGGAGCATCTGCACCTGGGGTGGGCGATGGTCGGCTGGACCATCTCGCTTCCGGGTGTGCGCTGGACGCTCCAACTGTGCGCGGACGCCTTCGGGGCGGGTCCACGTCCTTCGAGACGGGAGTCGCCGACCCTGGCCGAAGCGGAGCGGGAACGGGAGGATGTCGATACCTGACATTCATCCACGAACGGTGAAAAAGCCCCTGAGGCGCATGTTCCGGCGGAGGCCTTCGCCGTTATGCTCGTTCGGGGCCGCACCGGCCTGGCGGGATCGCCGGACGGGGACGGCCCCGACGTGATCCCGCCCCCCGGCACGAGGAAGTCCATGGAAGAACAGGCGATGCTCGCGCGCGACCTCGTGCTGCGCGTCTGTGCCGGCCCCACCGAGTTCGACCCCTCCTGGGTGCGGGCCGGGGGCAAGGTCACGACCCCCTTCTCGGTGCCCAGGGACCGGGGGCTGGTCCAGGGGATCGTCGACGCCGGCCGGGCGATGGGCGTCGAACGGCTCCTGGTCTGTCGGACCCGGGCGGAGTTCTCCTACGACCCCGTCACCGAGGTCCCCCTCGACACCGACACCCTCATCGACCTCATCCGGGGCTGGGGGACCGGCCCCACCGATTTCCTGGTCTGCGTCGAGGACTTCTCCGCCGCCGTCCTGATCGCCGCTAACGAACTCACCGTGGCCGCCGGTCCGGCCGACTTCGTCCGTGAGATCGTCGGTTCGGACATCCCCGGGGTACGCGCCGAGTTCGCGGCCAAGGCCCGACGGACCAAACGCCCCGAACTCCTCGCCGCCGCCCAGCAGTACCACTGCGTCGAACCCGGGGCACGGCACTCGCGCAACCGGGGCCCGGGGCCGGACCTGCACGAACGTCTGACCCGCCGGGCCCAACGGGCCAGGGAGCGCTCCCCGGGGGCCGTCCGCTCCCTGAGGGCGCTGCGCGGCACCTGGGGTTGGCTCATGGTCGTGGTGCTGTTGGTGGCGCCGCTGACCGTTCCCGAACTGGGGCCCGCCCTGCCCGCGCTGGCCCTCACCTTCGTGCTGCTGTTCCAGCTGGCCTTCCTGGCGCGGTCCCGGACCGTCTCCTTCGCGACCCTGCTCAGAGTGGTCGCGCTGGGCGCGCTCCTGGTCTGGCCGGTCGCCCTGGCCGAGGCCTCGATCACCGCCCTCATGGGGCTGGACCGCTACCACGTGCTCGGCTACACCTACGTGGCCGTCACCCTGGAGGAACTGGCCAAACTGGCGCCGCTGTCGATCCTCCTCCTGGTGGCCCGCCACCGGGTGCGTCGGCTGGCCGCCGTGGACTTCCTCCTGCTGGCCGCGGCGTCCGGCGCCGGCTTCCAGCTCGCCGAACGGCTGTTCACCGAGATCCAGGCACCCACCCTGGGCTCCGAGAGCCTGTTCCTGCCCGGAGGCAGCACGATCCACGACACCGAGGGCGCCGTCCTCGCCGTCTTCTCCGGGCACGCCGTGGTGACCGGGTTGATCGGTGCCGCCCTCGGACTGGCCATCGTCGGACGCAGGTACGGCGGAGGGCTGTGGGCCCTGCCGGTGGTGGCCTCGGCCCTGGTCTACCTGGAACATCTCCACTTCAACGCGCTGCTGGCCGCCGGCGCCCTGGACCCGGTCTCCACCTTCCTGCACCGGATGATGGGCGGCGGGGCCCTCACACCGTGGCTGTTGCTGCTGGCCCTGATCTGCGCGGTCGTCATGGACCATCGTCTGATCGCCTCGGCCGCGGAGAGCACACCGCCGCTGCCGGGCAGGGCCCCGCTCGCCCGGATGCGGCGTCGCGCGCACGGGCGTTCGGTGTCCACACGGGTGCGGGTGCCCGCCGACATCGCCCCGCTGTTCCGGCGTCTGGCGTTGTTCTGGGGGGACCTGCCGGTCACCCTGGCCACCACGCTGACCGCCATCGCGCACGAGGGCGCCACCGTGCTCCGGGCCGCCCGACGAGGCCCCACCGCGCTCTGCGACACGCTGCGTTTCCTGCGACAGCGTCGTGCCGACGCCATGGGCGAGGCGCGTTCACAGGGGCGGAGCCGACGCCGTCACCCCACGGGGGAGGAGCTCGATACCCGGGCCCGCGACCTCTCCCTGAGGCTGGGGTTGGCCGGCACCGCCACCGGGGCGGTCATCGTGGCGGCGACGCTCCTGCTCGCCCTGCCCGGCGCCGTCCTGTTCTGGTCGGGGACGACGGTCGAACCCGCCGGTCCCGCCTACGCGGTGGTGGCGGCGGACCACTTCCAGAACTGGCTGGCCCGCGCCGGTACCGCCGGAACGGTCTGGACGGTCCTGGTCGGGGTCGCGCTGCTCGGCCTGCTCACCATGGGCAACGGCGTGCCGCACGCCCATCCCCGGATGGGCGAGTTCCTCCGCGCGCCCACGGCCAACACCGGGGCGATCCTCGGCATGCTCGCCCCCGGCCAGGTCGGTTACGCGTTGCTGGGTCTGGTCGGGGTGCTGCTGCCCCGCGGGGTGGATCGACTGCTCACCCGTTGAGCCCCTCCCGCTCCGGGGCGGGAGCCTCGGCGATCCCCAGCGGGGGACGGAAGACCCGCACCTCGGGAGGGGTGCCCTCGTACGGCTCCACCCGCACCCGCACCAGCTGGCCCGTGCACCCCTGACCGAGCGAGGAGGTGCCCTCGTCCACGGTCAAGACGTTGGGGTTGCCGTGCGCACAGGTCACGTCGGTCCCGGACGGGTCGTACCAGGAACCCGTGGAGAGCTGGACGATCCCCGGTCGCAGGGCGTCGTCGACCACCACACCGGCCAGACAGGAACCGCTCGGCCCGCACACCCGCGCGACATCCCCGTCGGACACACCCGCCTCCTCGGCGTCCTCGGGGCACATGCGCAACGGCGCGCGTCCCGCGACCTTGTGGGCGACGCTGTGGGCGCCCATGTCCTGCTGGCCGTGGAAGCGTTCCTTCGGTTGGTTGGCGATCAGTACCAGGGGGAGTTCCTCCGCCGCGGCCTCGTCACCCTCATCGTGGCCGGTCACCGCGGGCCCGGGGAGCCACACCGGGTGTCCCGGGCAGTCCTCGTAGCCGAACGAGGCGATCGTCTCCGAATAGAGCTCGATCCGGCCGCTGGGAGTGCGCAGCGGTCGCCCTTCCGGGTCGGCGCGGAAGTCGCCCAGAAGGGCCTCGTCCTCGACCCGGCCGGGGATCTCGATCCGCCCGCGCGCCCAGAACCCATCGAAGTCGGGGACGTGGAGGTCACGGCGGGCCAACATCGAACGCCACCGTTCATAGGCCAGACGCAGCCACTCGCCGGAGGTCCGCCCCTCGGTGAACCGGCCCCGGACCCCGAGCCGCTCGGCCAGGTCGGCGTAGGTGTCGTACTCGTCACGGGCCCGCCCGTGCGGCGATACCACGCGGGGCATCGCCCGCAGGGTCAGGTCTCCCTGGCTCGCGGCCATGTCATCGCGTTCCAGCGCCGTGGTCGCGGGGATCACGATGTCGGCGTGCCTGGCCGTGGCGGTCCAATGCGTCTCGTGCACCACCACCGTCTCCGGACGGCCGAACGCCCTGGTCAACCGGGCCAGGTCCTGGTGGTGATGGAAGGGGTTTCCGCCCGCCCAGTACACCAGGCGGATGTCGGGGAAACGGCGGCGCTCCCCGTCGTAGTCGTAGGACAGGCCCGGGCCCAGCAACATGTCGGAGATCTTGGCGACCGGAATGAACGAGTCGACCGGGTTGTCCCCCTGAGGCATGCGCGGCAGCCCTACCGGGGTGGCGCCACCGCCGTAGTTGCCCATGGAACCGTAGCCGGAGGCGAACCCGCCTCCGGGCAGGCCCACCTGTCCCAGACAGCAGGCCAGGGCCAACCCCGCCCACAGAGGCTGCTCGCCGTAGCGGGCCCGCTGAAGCGACCAGCCCACGTTCACGAGGGTGCGCCGCTCCGTCATCCGCCGGGCCAGGGAGCGCAGCTCGGCCGCGGGGACCCCGCTCACCGACTCCGCCCATTCGGGAGAACGTTCCACCCCGCCAGGGGCGCCTCGCTCGTCCCGTTCCCCCATCACGTAGGCGCGCAACCGGTCGGCGCCCACCGTGTACCGGTCGAGGAACCCGATGTCGGCCAGCCCCTCGTCGAACAACACGTGGATCAGCGCCAACAGCACGGCGGTGTCGGTCCCGGGACGTGTCCGGATCCAGGAGCACTTCAGGTCCTCGGGGGTGTCGTCGCTCAGCGGAGAGACGGACACGAACTCCACCCCGGCCTCGGCGGCGGCGCGCATGGCCGGGCCCGCCGTCTGGAGGGCCCGCCCCCCGGAGGCGATCCACGTGTTGGACAGGCGCAGACCGCCGAAGCTCACCAGCAGTTCGGTGTGCTCCCCGATCCGTTCCCAGGAAGGGGCCCGGTGCAGCAGGTGATTGGCGCCCCGGGTGCCGATCAGTCTCGGGAACAGCACCTCCAGCGCGCCATGGCTGTAGGTGGTGCGCGAACGCGTGTACCCGCCGATGCTGTTGAGGAACCGGTGGAGCTGGCTCTGGGCGTGATGGATCCGACCCGCGCTGCCCCAGCCGTAGGAGCCGCCGTAGATCGCCTCGTTGCCGTGGGAGGTGCGCACACGGTCCAGCTCGGCGGCGAGCAGGTCCAGGGCTGTGGACCACTCCACCTCCACGTACACGTCGTCGGGGTCGCCGCGACGCGGATCCGGCCCGGGGCCGTGCTCCAACCAGCGACGACGCACGGCCGGCCGGGCCACACGGGTGCGGTGGTGCTGGGCCGCGGGGGTGTTGGCCATCACCGGGGACGGCGCCGTGTCCTCCGGGTTCGGACGGACCCCCACCACACGGTCGCCCTCGACCTCCACCTGGAAGGCGCCCCAATGGGTGCTGGTCGGGTGGAACGTCGCGGACATGTGCACTCCCCGTATGGTCCTCGGTCCCGCGTGCCCCGGGCCCGGGGCACACTCTACGCACCGCACGGTGCGATGATGATCGGCGCGGGCCCGATCCGGGACCGGAGATCGCGCACAGTGGACGGAGCGGGGACACACCATGACGGAACCGAGGTCGAGGCGGTCGGTGCTCGCCGTACCGGGATCCAACCCCCGGTTCGTCGAGAAGGCCCGGGGACTGGACGTCGACGCCTTCTTCCTGGACCTGGAGGACGCGGTCGCCCCATCGGAGAAGGAGGCCGCCCGCGCCGGCGTCGTCAGAGCGCTCGAGGACGGGGGATGGGACGGCAAGGTCCGTTCCGTGCGGGTCAACGACATCACCACCGAGTGGGCCTACCGCGATGTCATCACCGTGGTCGAGAACGCCGGAGCCCACCTGGACACCCTGATCCTGCCCAAGGTGACCGCCGCCCGCGACGTGCACTGGCTCGACACCCTGCTCACCCAGATCGAGCGCGCCGTCGACCTGCCCGTCGGCCGGATCGGCATCGAGGCGCAGATCGAGGACGCCCGAGGCCTCACCGCGGTCGAGGAGATCGCCGCCGCCTCCCCGCGTATGGAGACCCTCGTCTACGGGCCCGCCGACTTCATGGCCTCGATCAACATGAAGAGCCTGGTCGTGGGCGAACAGCCGCCCGGCTACGACACCGGCGACGCCTACCACCACGTCCTCATGCGCATCCTCGTGGCCGCCCGAGCCCACGGACTCCAGGCCATCGACGGCCCCTACCTCCAGATCCGCGACGTCGACGCCTTCCGGAGGGCCGCCGGTCGCACCGCCGCGCTCGGCTTCGACGGCAAGTGGGTCCTGCACCCGCTCCAGGTCGAGGCGGCCGGTGAGATCTTCGCGCCCTCCCAGGAGGACTACGACCACGCCGAACTCATCCTCGACGCCTACGCGCACGCCACCACCGTGGACCGTCGGGGCGCCGTCATGCTGGGGGAGGAGATGCTCGACGAGGCCTCTCGGAAGATGGCCCTGGTGATCGCCGGCAAGGGGCGGGCCGCCGGGCTCCGCCGCACCCGTACCTTCGACCCCGGTACGTGAGTCTGACCTCACGGGGCACACGCCGTTCCCAAGCCGCTCTTACCGCTCTCTCACCAAGGTGGGAGAGCATGGGGCCATGGAAAGCACCGCCACCGTTCTGATCGCCGACGACGATCGGGCCATCAGGGAGTCCCTGGAACGCGCTCTCCAATTGGAGGGGTACACGGTGCGCACGGTCGCGGACGGTGTCCAGGCCCTGGCCGCCGTCCACGCCGAACCCGTGGACCTCCTCGTCCTGGACGTCATGATGCCCGGGGTCGACGGCCTCGGCGTGGCCAGGGTCCTGCGCGCCGAGCACGATCGCACCCCCATCCTGATGTTGACGGCCAGGGTGGAGACCCCCGACCGGGTGGCGGGGCTGGACGCCGGTGCCGACGACTACCTGGCCAAACCCTTCGAACTCGACGAGCTCCTCGCCCGCCTGAGGGCCCTGCTGCGCCGGGCCGCCCCCATCACCGAGGACCTCGACGGAGAGGCGCCGCTGCGGGTGGGCGAACTGCGGCTGGACGCTCGGGCGCGCCGCGTCTGGCGCGGCGAACGCGAGGTGGAGCTGTCCAAGACCGAGTTCGACCTGCTCGAACTGCTCATGCGCAACGCCGGGATCGTCCTGGACCACGCCACCATCTACGACCGGATCTGGGGCTACGACTTCGGCCCCGAGTCCAAGAACCTGGCGGTCTACATCAGCTACCTGAGGCGCAAGCTGGAGGACGGTGGTCCCCCCCTGATCCAGACGGTGCGGGGCGTCGGGTACACGCTCCGCCAGGGGTGAGCCGGGTGTCCGCCCCGCGCGAGACCTCCGGAGACCACGGCCGACGTGTCCTGTTCGCCCCGGGCGACTGGCGGCTGGGCACCCGCTTCGCCGTCCTGTTCGCGGCGGTCGCGGTCGTCACCATCGCCCTGGTCGGGACGCTCGCCTACAGCACGGCCGCCGCGCTCATCCGGGCCGACGCCGAGAACGAGTTCGACTCCGCCGTGCGGAACCTGTCGCGCCAGCTCGTCATCTCGGCCCAGGACAGCCAGGACGTGCAGGAGAACCGGTTCGCCTTCCTGGCCCCCGGCAGCCTGGACGCCCAGGTGCTCGGCCCGGACGGCAGCTGGGCGCGTCTGCTCGCCAACCGGCACGAACTGTCCTCCTTCCACCCCACCACGGAGGACCTGGAGGTCGCCCGCACCGACGAGCCCGGGGTGGTGCGGACCCGGGAACAGCAGGTCCACGACCAGGAGTACCGGGTGGGCACCGTTTCCCTGGGGGACGGCCGGGGCGCCATCCAACTCCTGCAACGCCTCTCGCCGGTCGAGCAGATGATCGGCAGACTGGCCACCCAGATCCTGTGGGTGGGGCTGTTCGTCGCCCTGTGCGCCGCCTCCGTCGGTTGGCTGGTCGGCCACCGCATCACCGGCCGCCTGGTGCGTCTCACCGACGCCGCCGAGTACGTGAGCTCCACCGGCCGTCTGGACCCGGTCACCACCGAACGGAACGGGGGGAACGGAGGGAACGGCACCCCCGAGGAACCCGGCCACGACGAGGTCGGCAGGCTCACCAGCGCCTTCAACGCCATGCTCGCCCGACTGGCCCGGTCCAAGGACGAACAGCGTCGCCTCGTCCAGGACGCGGCCCACGAACTGCGCACACCGCTCACCAGCCTGCGGACCAACGTCCAGGTCCTGGGCCGGGTGGACCGACTCTCGCCCGACGGTCGCCAGAGACTCATCGACGACCTCCAGGGAGAGACCCGGGAACTCACCGACCTGGTCAACGAACTGGTCGGGCTGGCCACCGGCAACCATGAGGACGAGGCGCGCAGCCCCGTCGCGCTCGCCGACGTCGCCACTCGGGTCGCCACCCGTACCCGACGACGCACCGGCCGCGAGATCCTGGTCGACGCCGACGACAGCGTCGTGTGGGGACGCCCCGGGGCGTTGGAACGGGCCATCGCCAACCCGCTGGAGAACTCGGCCAAGTTCGACGAGGCCGGGGCCGCGCCGATCGAGATCCGGGTACGTCAGGGCGTGGTCGAGGTGCTCGACAGGGGGCCCGGAGTGGACCCCGCCGAGATCGACCACCTCTTCGAACGCTTCTTCCGGGCGACCGTCGCCCGAGGCCTGCCCGGTTCGGGTCTGGGGCTCTCCATGGTCCGGGAGATCGCCCACGATCACGGAGGGCGGGTCTTCGCGCGCAACCGCGAGGGCGGCGGTACCGTGATCGGCTTCCAACTGCCCCTGTACCGGCCGCCCCAGGACGAGGGGCCGACCGAACAGGGCTAGGAGGCCACCGGGCGGCGGGCGGCTACGTCGTACCCCTCTGCGCGGGGACGATGGCGCCCGCCCGCCGATAGATGGCCTCGAAACGCTCCAGGGAGTCCTCCAGGCGGTGCCGCTCGGCCATCGATCGGCTGTGCTCCCCCAACCGGGCGCGCACGGCCTCGTCCGAGACCACCGCGTCCACCCGTGCGGCGAGCTCGATCGGCGAACCCGGCGGGTACAGGTACCCGTTCCGGCCCTCCTCCACCAGGTGGGGCAGGGCCATGGCGTCCACGGCCACGATCGGAAGGCCACTGGCCATGGCCTCCAAAGTGGCGATGCTCTGTAGCTCGGCGGTGCCCGCGATGGTGAACACGTCGGCGCAGCGATACACGTCCGGCAGATCCTCGTGCGCCACGAACCCGAGGAACACGACCCGGTCCGCCACGCGTTCGGCCTCGGCGAGCTCCTCCAACCTGCCCCGATGAGACCCCTGCCCGGCCAACGCCAACTGGACGTCGGGCGCGTGGGCCAGGGAACGGATCAGCTCGTCGGCGTTCTTCTCCTCGTCGAGCCGGCCCACGAACAGCATCGTCGTACGGTCGGCCAGCCCGAAGCGGCCCCGCAGCCGACGGCGCTCGGAGACCGTCGATCGCGCGGGAAGCGGATGGAAACGGTCCAGATCGATCCCGCAGGAGACCGGTTCGACCGGCCGCGCGAACCCCTGATCCAACAGGAGACGGGCCGCGGCCGGGGTCGGCGTGGTCACGTGTTCGACCCTCGACAGCACCCGACCCAGATCCCACCAGGCCAGCCGCGCCGTATACGGGCGCAACGGACGAGGGACCCGCAGATGGTCGAAGAGGTTCTCCGGCATGAAGTGGTTGGTGGCGATCACCGGAACGTCGTGGTCGTGCGCGGCCCGCGCGAGCATCCGACCGATCAGGAAGTGGTTCTGGATGTGCACCGCGTCCGGACGCAACCGCTCCAACAGCCGATCCAGATGGCCCCTCACCCCCGGCGGCAACGCCAGCCGCACACTCTCATGGGCCAGGGAGGGCATGGACCTGAGACGGTGCTCGATCACGCCGTCCCGCACCACCACGTGCGGAACACCGGACGGCGACGGGCACAACAGGTGCACCTCGGCCCCGCGCTCGACCAGCCCTCGGGCTAGCCTGGCGGTGAAATACGCGGCGCCGTTCACATCAGGCGGATAGGTGTCGGTCCCGATGAGGACTTTCGTGCCGTGCCTTCCCCGCTCCGCCCGGATCCGTGCCGGACCGGTGGGGGACTGCTGCGCGAAGGACGTCGACATACCGGTTTCTCCTGGGGCGTCGAGCGGCTGGCCCGTGCTCCGGTCCGATGAGGATGAGCCCCCAGTGTGGGACACCCGTATGGACCGTCGCCGACCTTCCGGTGACACCTGGGCGACCGGAGAGGTAGCACACGGCGCAGGGAACAATACTCTCCGTATCGTCTTATGTCTTCCCTGTGGCGCCGTGTCTCCCCACACGCATACGCGAGGGGGCGGCCCGCCGTACGGCGGGCCGCCCCCTCGCCGGACCCCGGCGGAGCGACGCCCCCGTCACCCGCCCCCGGAGTCCGGGTCTGTGTTTGCTTTGCGCCTCCGCTTCGCTTCGGGCACCCCCCCCGGGGGGGGGAGAGACCGAGTGCCGGTCACCCCAGGGGGTTGAGGTGGGAGGTCGCGTACCGGTTACACCCTGCCGGGGTCGGGGCCCGAAAGTGTTTGCTTTGCGCCTCCGCTGGCGCTTCGGCGCGTGTTCGGGCGCCAAGGGAGGCGGGAACCTTCGGCACCTACGGTGTGGCCACTCGTACCTCGCGACCCCACCTACGGCACCTCCAGAACCCCGCCGGCGCCCGAACGGGCAACCCCCCGTAGCTGAGGTAGGAGACCGGGTGTCCCCGTTCCCCTGCCAGGGAGGTCAGTCCTCCTCGGGCTCCTCCTGAGCGGCGGCCCCGGCGCTCTGCTCGCCCAGGGTCACCTGGACGTCCTTCGGAGAGCCTCCGTCCTCGGAGACCACACCGAGGGTCACCTCGTCACCGGGCTGGTGGGCACGGATCTGGGCGATCAGCTGGTCGGGGGAGTTCACCGCCTCGCCTTCGAGGGAGACCACGACGTCGCCCTCCTTCAGGCCGGCCTCGGCGGCGGCACCGCCGTCGGTGACCTCCATGATCTGCGCGCCCCCGCTCCGGGCCGGGGCGATGGTCGCCTGGATGGCCGGGTAGCTCGCGCTGCCCTCGGCGACCAACTGCTCGGCGATCGGCCGGACCTGGTTGATCGGGATGGCGAAGCCCAGCCCCACGGAGCCGCTCTCCTGGGACAGACCGGCGATCGCGGTGTTGATCCCGATCACCTCACCGGCCATGTTCACCAGAGGACCGCCCGAGTTGCCCGGGTTGATCGCGGCGTCGGTCTGGATCGCGTTGATCACGGTGGAGGTCTGCGCGCCGCCGCTCTCGGTGGCGCCGGTGTTCACCGGGCGGTTGAGCGCGCTGACCACACCGGTGGTCACCGTGCCGGACAGGCCCAGCGGCGAACCGATCGCCACCACGTCGCCGCCGACCCCGACCTGGTCGGAGTCGCCCAGCGTGGCCGGGGTGAGATCGTCGCGTCCTTGGGCCTGGATCACCGCGATGTCGGACACCGGGTCCGAACCGAGGATCTCGGCGTCGGCCGCGCTGCCGTCGTTGAAGCGCACCTGGAGACGGCCGTCGGTGGCCGAGTCGACCACGTGCGCGTTGGTGAGGATCTGACCGTCCGAGGACAGGATCACGCCGCTGCCGCCGCCCTGACTGGTCTGGATGGAGACCACGCTGGGCAGGACCTGGTCGGCGACCTCGCCGACGGCCCCCTCGGTGGCGGTGCTGCCCTGCTCACCGGTGAGCGAGCTGATCGGCTCGGCGCCCGGCAGCAGGTAGGCGGTGCCGAGGGCGGCGGCGGGCCCCACGATGAGACTGGTGACCAGGGCGGTCGCCGCGGCGATCCCGACGATCCGGCCACCGCCGCGCTTCTTGGGAGCCTCCTGAGGAGGGCCGAAGGGCGGCTGCCCGAACGGGCCTCCGTAGGGGCCGGGACCGCCGGGCCGCCCGACGGCGAAGGCCGCGGTGTGCTGAGGGCCGGAGGGGCCGGGACCGAAGGGGCCGGTCGCGGGGCCCTGACCCGGGGTGCTCCCCGGGGGGACGCCCGGACCGGAGGTGTTCTGTCCGGGAACGCCCGTGCCGGGGGCGTTCGGCCCGGGGGCGGCCTGGTGGCCCGCCCCGGGGAAGACGTAGGAGGGGTGGCCGGTGCTCTCGGGGCCGGTGGCCCAGCCGGGGCCGGTCCCCTCGGGAGGGGAGAAGCGGGGGGTGCCCTGGGGGCCGCTCGGAGGGGCCTGGGCGGTGTTCTGGAAGGGGCGGGGGTCGCCGTTCGGAGCGGGCTCCGGGTTCGCGGGCTCCTCCGGGGCGACGTCGTTCACGGGGACGTCCTGTCCCTGACCACCGGTGAGAGCGGAGTCCTGGGCAGGGTGCTCCTCGGGGCCCGCGGGGCTCTGGGCCTCCGCGTCGGTCTCCCGGCCGTTACTCGGTTCGTTCGGCTGCAACTCATCCTCCGGCTGATGGGACGATGTACGGACATGCTTCATCATGTGGCCCGTGGGTTAGAACAGGGTGAGAGCCCGATACAGAGCGGTTTCGAGTTCGGCTCACGGCCGGGAGAACGCGTGGGACCGGGAAGGGATTCCCGCCGTGATGCCGGACGATGTCCGGAACGATACCGTTTCTCCCCAACACCAGGCCGATACGACAGGGAAGGCCCCACCTGTGATCAAGCTCGTGCTCGCGGACGACGAACATCTCGTCAGGGGCGCCATAGCCGCTCTGCTCGGCCTGGAGGACGACATCGAGGTCGTCGCCGAGGTGGGGCGGGGCGACCAGGTGGTCGACACCGTTCTCGAACACGCCGCCGACGTCGCCGTGCTCGACATCGAGATGCCGGGCGCCACCGGCCTGGAGGCCGCGGCCGAGCTGGGGCGGCGCGCCCCCGGCTGCGGGGTCGTCATCCTGACGAGCTTCGGTCGGCCCGGCTACCTGCGTCGGGCCCTGGAGGCGGGGGCCCGGGGGTTCCTGGCCAAGGACGCGCCGGTCGAGCAGCTCGCCGGTGCCGTCCGCAAGGTCCACGGCGGCGGTCGGTACATCGACACCGACCTGGCCGCCGCCGCGATGGTCGGAGGTGAGAGCCCTCTCACCGATCGCGAGACCGAGGTGCTGCGCGCCGCCTCCGACGGGGCGACCGTGGCCGGGATCGCCAAGGCCCTGCATCTGACCGAGGGCACCGTGCGCAACTACCTGTCCAACGCCATCGGCAAGACCGGCGCGGAGAACCGCATGGCCGCGATCCGCACCGCTCAGGACATGGGCTGGCTCTGAGGCCGCGGGGTCAGAGGAAGCGCAGGACGAGCATCGCGGTGTCGTCGGAGTTGCCGCCCGGAGCGTACTCCTCCAGCTCGCGCTCGATCCGGCTGATCACCGCCTGGGCGGTCAGCCCGGCGGCGTGGGAGAAGATCTCGGTCAGCCCCTCGTCGCCGAGCATGTCGCTTCCGCTGCGGCGCTCGGTGACGCCGTCGGTCACCGCCAGGACCACCTCGCCCGGGCGGATGTCCACGCTCTCGGTGCTGAAGCCCACGTCCTCGAAGGCGCCCAGCAGGGGCTGGGAGGTGCCGAAGGGCTCCACCCGACCCTTCTGGTTCAGCCGGAGCGGGAGCGGATGCCCGGCCGAGACCATGCGTACGCGCATGCCTCCGGCGGCGTCGGTGGCGGGGGTCATCTCCCCGTACAGCATCGTCAGGAATCGGGTCGAGGTGTTCTCGTCCAGGATGGCCATGTTCAACCGCTGCATGATGTGCGCCGGGGTGAACCCCTCTCGGGCCAGCGCGCGCAGGGTGTGTCGCGCCAGACCGGTGACGGCGGCCGCCTCCGGTCCGGTACCGCACACGTCGCCGATGGCGAAGCACCATCGTCCGCTGGCGGAGAAGACGTCGTAGAAGTCCCCGCCGACCTCGCTGCGCTCGTCCGAGGGACGATAGTAGACCGCGTGGTCCACACCGGGGATCACCGGCTCCTTGTCCTTGGGAGGCAGCAGACTGCGCTGGAGCGCCGTGCTCATCGCGGTGTGCCGTTCGTGCAGACGGGCGTTCTCCATCGCCGAGGCGACCCGACGGCTCAGGTCGTCGGCGACGTCGGCCTCTTCGCGGGTGAAGTCGTCGGTCTCGTTCTTGCCGATGGTCATCCGGCCCAGGGCCCGGCCGTGCGCGATCAGCGGGATGCTGATCGCGGGGCCGCGCGCCAGGACGCCCGTCATCTGCTCGTCCAGCCCCTCGGCGGCCAGCTCCTTCTGGGTCCACAGGGGCTGCGGCTCGCGTTGTTCGCGCGGAGGCAGCGCCGTGAGCAGGGAACGCAGGATGTCGTTGAGGTTCTCGTCGCTGTGCACCACGTGGGTGAGCCTGGAGATGCCCAGCTCGTTGATGGTGTGGATGGCGCACCAGCGGCCCAGTCGCGACGTGATGAGCTGGGCGGCCAGGGCCCCGGTCATCCGTTCGTCCAACGTGCCGGCGAGCAGGTCGCTGGCCTCGGCCAGGAAGCTCAGCGAGGCGCGGCGGCTCAGTTCCACCTCGGCGAGACGGGACCGCTCCACCGGGAGAGCTATCAGGTCGGCGCCCTCCTGGAGCCGTTTGGCCGCGGCCGGTCCGAAGTGGCGGGCCCGGGTGGAGGCCACCGCCAGCAGCCCGGTCACCCGGCCGTCCACGATCAGCGGGGCCGTCACCAGGGACCGCATCCCCGCGCGGGACAGTACGCCCCGGTTGGCGCGGGCGATCATCAGATCGTCGTTGATCACCGGCCCGGTCTCGGGAGCGGCCGACGGGAAGGTCTCCTCGGTGCGCACCCGCACCGAACGCCAAGGGGCGCCGCCGGTCAGCCCGATCGCCGCCCGGATCTCCCACATGGTCTCGTCCGAGGTCGCCAGCGCTATGTAGGCGGCGTCACCGCCCAGGGCCGTGGTCGCGTACTCCACGGTGCGTTCCAGCAATTGGGGAAGGCTGAGTCGGGAGCCCAACGCCGCGTCCAGCGCCGACCACGCGGGCGGACGCGCGGGACGGGAGGGACCCCTGCGCACCGGCGGCGACTCCAGAGAGGAGTGCTCGGTGCCCTTGTCCTCGATCCGGAACCACACCGCCTTGTCGTTACGCCCATAGCTGACACCCCAGCTGGAGGCGATCGCCGAGGCCAGGGCCAGCCCCAGGCCCCCGCTGCGTTCGTCGCCGGTCGAGGGGGAGGTGTCCACCGCGAGCGGCCCGGCCTGGGGGACGGCGCGTTCGGGCGCGGAGTCGGTGACCATCACCTCGGTCGAACCGTCGGTGCGCCGGACGGTGACCTCCAGCGCGGAGTCCGCGTGGATGACGGCGTTGGTGACCAGTTCGCTGACCAACAGGATGATGTCGTCGAACGGGTCGGGGACACCCCAGTTCAGCAGGGTGTCGTGCACGAACTCTCGGGCGGCCGCCGCGGTCTCTGGAGCAGGGGGGAACTCTCGTCGAGCGACCTTCAACGCGTCTTGTGCTGCCAAGCCGTCGGTGTCCTTCGTCACTGGGCGCGGGTGGTGGAGGGGTGGTTCCTGCCACGATACGCGGGATCGGTTCCCACGCGTGCGGACCTCTGTTCGCGGAACGCCGAGAAGACGAGATCCTCAACCCGCCTGTGCGCGATGGCACGGCCGGTTAGTGTAAGACGACACATCCGCTTCTTTCGGGTGGTACTTCGCGACGGTAGCGTGACGGGGTGTCACCGGTGGACATGTGATCGCACGCGTGTCCTCCGTGTCCCGTGCCCGCACCCGGCACGGGACCGGCCCACTGCGCTGAGGGTCGAGTCGGGACGACCCCGGCATGGTGATCGGTGGCCGACGTGGTGTGCGGATTGAGGAGGGGTTCATGCCCGAGGCGGTCATGGAACTGGCCGACGATCAACTCGACGAGATACTGAACGCTCTGTACCGGATGCGTGACGGCGACTTCAGTGTCCGGCTCCGATCGCGTGGTAGCGGAAGGCTCCGCGAGATCGCCTCGGTCTTCAACGAGGTGGTCGACCACAGCGAACAGCTCAGCAGCGAGTTGCAGCGCGTCGGCGACGTGGTCCGTGAGGAGGGTCGACTCAACGAACGGGTCACCGTCCACCCGGCCCGAGGCGCCTGGGGCAACAGCGCCCGCGCGCTCAACCTCCTCATGGACGAGGTGGCCCGGCCGGTCACCGACGTCGCCCAGGTGCTGGACTCGGTCGCCGAGGGCGAGCTCAACCGTCGAGCCTCCACCGAGGGACGCAGCGGGGAGCTCAAGGGCGACCTGTTGCGGTTGGCCAACACGGTCAACCGGATGGCCGAGCAGATGAGCGGCTTCACCGAGGAGGTCACCCGGGTCGCCCGCGAGGTGGGAACCGAGGGCAAGCTGGGCGGCAGCGCCCGCGTCGAGGACGTCTCCGGCGCCTGGCGCGAGGTCACCGAGTCGGTGAACCAGATGGCCTCCCGCCTCACCCTCCAGGTACGGGACATCTCCACCGTCACCACCGCCGTCGCCCGCGGTGATCTCGGCAAGAAGATCACCATCGACGTCCAGGGCGAGATGTTGGAGCTCAAGGACACCTTCAACACGATGGTGGACCAGCTCTCCACGTTCGCGGACGAGGTCACTCGAGTGGCCCGTGAGGTGGGCACCGAGGGCAAGCTCGGTGGTCGCGCCAACGTGCGCGGGGTCCAGGGCATCTGGAAGGACCTCACCGACAACGTCAACTCCATGGCGGACAACCTGACCAATCAGGTCCGCGACATCTCCAAGGTGACCACGGCGGTCGCCCGAGGCGACCTGACCCGCAAGGTCGAGGTCGACGTCCAGGGCGAGATGCTCGCCCTGAAGAACACCGTGAACACCATGGTCGACCAGCTCGACTCGTTGGCGGACGAGGTCACCCGGGTCGCCCGTGAGGTGGGTACCGAGGGCAAGCTGGGCGGTCGCGCCAGCGTCAAGGGCGTGTCGGGTATCTGGAAGGACCTGACCGACAACGTCAACTCGATGGCCAACAGCCTCACCTACCAGGTCCGCAACATCTCGCAGGTCACGACGGCGGTCGCCAAGGGCGACCTGGGCAAGAAGATCACCGTCGACGCCCAGGGCGAGATGCTCGAGATGAAGGACACCATCAACACGATGGTGGACCAGCTGTCGACCTTCGCCGACGAGGTCACCCGCGTCGCGCGTGAGGTCGGCACCGAGGGCAAACTGGCCGGACAGGCCCACGTACGGGACGTCTCCGGGGTCTGGAAGGACCTGACGGACAACGTCAACTCGATGGCCAACAACCTGACCTACCAGGTGCGACAGATCTCCATGGTGACGCGGGCGGTGGCCGCCGGCGACCTGACCAAGAAGGTCACGGTCAACGCCAAGGGCGAGATGTTGGAGCTCAAGGACACCATCAACGTGATGGTGGATCAGCTCTCCGCCTTCGCGGACGAGGTGACCCGTGTGGCCCGTGAGGTGGGTACCGAGGGCAAGCTGGGCGGTCGCGCCAGCGTCAAGGGCGTCTCCGGCATCTGGAACGACCTCACCGAGAACGTCAACTCGATGTCGCACAACCTCACCACGCAGGTGCGCAACATCTCCGAGGTGACGACCGCGGTCGCCGCCGGTGACCTCACCAAGAAGATCGACGTCAACGCCCAGGGAGAGATCCTCGAGGTGAAGACGACGGTGAACACCATGGTCGACCAACTGTCGGCCTTCGCCACCGAGGTCACACGAGTGGCCTACGAGGTGGGCAGCCAGGGACAGCTGGGCGGCCAGGCCAAGGTCGAGGGCGTCACCGGAACCTGGAAGCAGCTCACCGACAGCGTGAACGGGCTGGCGGGCAACCTCACCACACAGGTGCGGGCCATCGCCGAGGTCGCCAACGCCGTCGCCAAGGGCGACCTGACCCGCAACATCCAGGTCGACACCCTCGGCGAGATGCAGCAGCTCAAGGACAACATCAACCTGATGGTGTCCAATCTGCGCGAGACCACCGCCGACCAGCGCGACGCCGACTGGCTCAAGTCCAACCTGGCCCGCATCTCCGGGCGCATCCAGGGGCACCGCGACCTCAACGAGCTGGCCCGCCTCATCATGACCGAGGTCACGCCGCTGATCGGTGCCCAGCACGGGGCCTGCTACCTGCCCGAGGACCAGGACCACGAGGACATCTTCCGGCTCTACGCCGGGTTCGGATTCGAACCCGATGAAGGCCGACTGCGCATCCACAAGGGTGTCGGGCTGGCCGGCGAGGCCCTGTCCCAGCAGGTGGAACAGCAGGTGGGCAACCTGCCGGCCGGCTACGTCACGGTCGGCTCCGGCCTGGGCGAGGCCGCACCGAACCACCTGTACATCCTCCCGATCGTCACCGAGGGACGTTCTCTGGGTGTGGTGGAGTTCGCCTCCTATGAGGAGTTCCGGGAGATCCACAAGAACTTCCTCCGCCAGTTGGTCTCCCTGCTCGGGACCACGATCAACACCATCCTGGCCAACAACCGCACCGAGTACCTGCTCGAACAGTCCCAGCAGCTCACCAGCCAGTTGCGCGAACGCTCCAACGAGCTCCAACGCCAACAGGAGGAGCTGCGCGGCATGAACGCGGAGCTGCGGCAGAAGGCGACCCAGCTCGCCAACCAGAACCGGGCGATCGAACTCCAGAACCAGCAGATCCAGCGTTCCCGCAACGCTCTGGAGGAGCGCGCCCACCAGCTCCAGGTCTCGTCCAAGTACAAGTCCGAGTTCCTGGCGAACATGTCGCACGAGCTGCGCACGCCGCTCAACAGCCTGCTGATCCTGGCGCGTCTGCTCGCCGACAACGCCGAACAGAACCTCACGCCCAAGCAGGTCGAGTTCGCCCAGACCATCCACAAGGCGGGAAGCGACCTGCTCCTGCTCATCGACGAGATCCTCGACCTGTCCAAGGTGGAGGCGGGCCGCGCCGAGGTGCAGCCCAGCGAGGTGTCCATCGCCCAGCTCGTCGACTACGTGGAGGCCACGTTCCGACCGGTCACCGGGGAACAGGGGCTGGCGTTCGCGGTGGACGTCTCACCGGACATCCCCGAGACCCTGTGGACCGACGAACAGCGGCTCCAGCAGATCCTGCGCAACCTGCTCTCCAACGCGGTCAAGTTCACCTCGCAGGGCGAGGTACGACTGCTCATCGAGCCGGCCTGGGCTCTGGAGGACACCGATCTCGACATGTTCGTGGAGAACGAGGAGGTCATCGCCTTCACCGTCGCGGACACCGGGATCGGCATAGCCGAGGACAAGCTCCAGGTGATCTTCGAGGCCTTCCACCAAGGCGACGGCGGCACCTCGCGCCGCTTCGGAGGAACCGGGCTCGGGCTCTCCATCAGCCGTAACTTCGCCCGTCTGCTCGGCGGTGAGATCCGGGTGCAGAGCGTGGCCGGCCAAGGGTCGACGTTCACCCTGCTGCTCCCGGTCCGGCTGCCCGAGGACGCCGGAGAGGCCGTCGACGAGACCGGCGGCACCCTGGAGCCCCTCGCCGTCCTGGAACAGGGCGGCGGAGAGCACGACGCCCTCGGAGCCGCCGTCGGCGACAGCGACCTCGACCTGCCCGACGAGGACTTCGACGCGGTCGTGGCCGCTCTGACGGACTCCGGACAGCCGGACGAGCCGCTGCCGATGGTGCAGGTGCTCAAGGCGCCCGAGCCCGAGGAGCCCGGCGCCGAGGAGCACAGCGAGGCACGGCCCGACCCCGAACGGAGGGCGGTCCTGGCCGGACAACGGGTGCTCATCGTCGACGACGACGTGCGCAACGTGTTCGCCCTGACCAGCGCTCTGGAGGCCCAAGGCCTGGAGGTCCTCTACGCGGACAACGGGCACACCGGGATCGAGAAGCTGGAGGCCAACGAGGACATCTCCCTGGTCCTGATGGACGTCATGATGCCCGAGTTGGACGGTAACCAGACCACCCAGCGGATCCGGGAGATGCCCCAGTTCGAGGATCTGCCGATCATCTCGCTCACGGCCAAGGCCATGCAGGGAGACCGGGAACGCAGCCTGGCGGCGGGAGCCACCGACTACGTCACCAAGCCGGTCGACCTGGACCATCTGTTGGACGTGATGCGCCGTTGGCTGACCGCCGGACCGGAGGAGACCCGGGCCGGAGCCGCCGCCGACGAGCGGAGCGGTGACACGGAAGCGTCCGAGGACGGGCACAATGGCGGAACGGACCACAGTGGTCACGGTGAGACCAGGGACGACAACGACTCGAACGGGGACCCCGGTGACGCCGGAGACACCCCGCCGCACGACTCGGAGTAACCAGCAGTGACTCAGAAGGCCAACATCCTTCTCGTCGACGACCGCGACGAGAACCTCATCGCTCTGGAAGCGGCCCTCACCTCCCTGGACCAGAACCTGGTGCGGGCCAACTCCGGCGAGGAGGCGCTGAAACACCTTCTGGGCACCGATTTCGCCGTCATCCTGCTCGACGTGATCATGCCCGGAATGGACGGGTACGAGACCGCCGCGCACATCAAGCAGCGGGAGAAGACCAAGGACGTGCCGATCATCTTCCTCACCGCGCAGGAGGTCGACCGGCACCAGGTGTTCCGCGGTTACTCCTCGCGGGCCGTGGACTTCCTGATCAAGCCGTTCGACCCATGGGTCCTGCGCTCCAAGGTCGAGGTCTTCGTGGAGTTGCACCAGCTCAAGGCCCAGATGCGTGAACAGGCCCGCTCCCTCCAACGGGTCCTCAACCAGGAGACCGGGGAACCGGGCAAGGTCCTCGCCGAACAGCTCGCCCAACGCTCCCGCCAGGTCCAGGCCGACCTCGCGGACCTGCGCGAGCACATCGTCACCAACTACCAGGAGGTCGACCAGCCCTTGGTGGACGCCGTGCGCAGGGTCGACCGCTCGGCCTCACGCCTGTCCACCCTCGTGGACACCCTGCACGGGCCCGACGACTAGTTTCGGTGCTCCGCTTCGCTTCGGGGCCTCCGGGGGTTGGTGTGGGAGGTCGGGTGTCGGTTACTACAGGGGGTCGAGGTAGGAGGTCGCGTACCGGTTACACCCTGCTGGGGTCGGGGCCCGAAAGTGTTTGCTTTGGCCCTCCGCCGGCGCTTCGGGCACCCCTGGGGGTTGAGGTAGGGGACCATGTACCGGTTACACCCTGCTGGGGTCGGGGCCCGAAAGTGTTTGCTTTGGCCCTCCGCTGGCGCTTCGGGGTCTCCGGGGGTGAAGGTAGGAGACCGAGTGCCGGTCACTACAGGGGGTTGAGGTAGGAGGTCGGGTGTGGGTTACACCCTGCCGGGGTTGGGGTCCGAAAGTGTTTGCTTTGGCCCTCCGCCGGCGCTTCGGGCCGTGTTCGGGCGCCAAGGGAGGCGGGAACCTTCGGCACCTACGGTGTGGCCACTCGTTCCTCGCGACCCCACCTGCGGCACCTCCAGAACCCCGCCGGCGCCCGAACGGGCAACCCCCCGTGGCGAGGTAGGAGATCGTGTGCACCGACCCCAGGGGGTTGGTGTGGGAGACCGTGTGCACCGACCCCCAGGGGGGGTGCTGTAGGAGACCGCGTGGCGGTCGCCCCCTGGGAGATGTGAGAGGGCGGAGGTGCCCGAACCGGTCAGGGGCGGGGCGGGAGGGCGAGGCCGATGTGCTCGCCGATCTCCTCGATCAGGCCGAGGTCGGCGAGACGGAAGCTGCCCCGGTTGCTGCGGCGGATCAGGGTGAGCGCGCCTCGGACGCCGCGGCTGCCGCGCAGAGGCACCGACAGCAGTGAACCGGCGCCGAGGGCGGCCAGGACCGGGGCGCCCGAGGCCAGGTGGCCGAGCACCGACTCGTCCTCGATCAAGGGGAACAACAGCGACTGGCCGCGCCCCAGCACCTCGCCGGGGATGTCGGAGTCGCCCGGGGGCAGCGCCGCCACCTCCTCGGCCTGGCCGTCGGGCACGTCGGCCGGGCCGACCACGGTGGCGCGGCGCGCGGCCTGAGGGTCCTTCGGCAGATCACAGACGTCGATGATCACCCAGTCTGCGTAGGAGTCGGCGAGCAGGTCGGCGGCCTCGGTCAGCGCGAGCCCCCTGGTCGGAGTGGTGCCGCGCAGCAGTAGCCGGGTCATCCGGGTGAGCACGTCCAACCGTCGGGCGGCCAGGACCACCACCTGGTCCTCGACCTCCGACTCCAACGGAGCCGGCCCCTCCTCCTCGTCGCCGTGCATCGGCGGCGACATCGCCACCAGGACCAGTGGCTGGGCCTCCGTGGGCAGCTCCAACCGGGTCAGGGTCAGATGCACGTCCTCGGCCCACCCCCGCTGGGCCAGCCGGGACTCCAACGAGGCGGGCCCGTCACCGCGCAGCACCGCCGCCAGCCACGACTGCATGGCCGCGCGCTTGCGCAGGTCGACGAAGTGGGCGAAGGGCTTGCCGGTGAGATAACCGGGCGCTCCGCCCAACTGTTCGGCCCCGGAGTTGTTGATCCTCCGGATGTAGCCGTCGTGGTCCAACAGCACCACGGGCACGCTGAGCTCGTTGAACACGGCCCGCAGCAGGACCCGGTCGTTGTCATCGCCGGAGCGGCGGGGCGCGGCGGGGTTGCTGTGGGCACGGGCCAGCTCCGCTCCGGCGTCGCCGAGCAGACGCTCCGCGTACTCCAACTCCGCGAGGGCGGCCTCGGCGGTGCCCTGGGCATCGTCCGGGTAGGTGGCGTGGGTGTTGCCCAGGGCGGCGACACGTTCGCTCAACGCGTTGATCTCGCGTTGCAGATCGGCGAGGTTGTCCGACACGCTCACGGTCTCCCGGTCGTCTTCGAGGGCGGTGCGGCGGTGCTCGGCGGGCCCGGGGCGGGTGCCGAGAAGGTGCTTTGTCCCCGTGCTGAGGACGGCCCGTGTCCGGTCGAGGCCTTTCCGAAGGTTACCGTTGGTGGGGGAGAACGGGACGAGCGGAGGAGGTTCGCACGATGTGGATCGAACGCCTCGCCCGTGACATCGGCGCTCTGGGACAAGAGGAGAGCACCACCCCCGAGCGGGCTCTGGACCAGATGAGCCGCGCCGCCGCGTGGGGCGTTCCCGGATGTTCGGCCTCCCTGGTCGTGCTCTGGCGCGAGGTGGTCGCCCCGGACGGGACCGGCCGTCACGTGGTCAGCGACTACGGCGCCTCCCATTCCGACCTCTCCGAGGCCTTCGAATACCAGTACACGACCGACCAGGGCCCCACGGTCGAGGCGGTCCGCGAGATGCGCAGGGTCCGCGTCTCCGACGTGCTCCGCGACCAGCGCTGGCCCGGATACACGAGCATGGCCGTCCAGTGCGGTGACCGTTCCTCTATCACCCAGCCCAGCAAGCTTCCCGGCGAGGGGGAGGACCGTGTCCTCACCTTCGGCGTGCACTCGGGACGGTCGGACGCCTTCGACGAAGAGGTGGTCACCCATCTCACCGCGCTGTTGGCCGAACACGCGGCGATGGCCCTGCACACGGCGGGGCGTCAGGCCGACGCGGCGCGCGAGTCCGCCCACATGCGAAGGGCGATGTCGGCGCGTACGGTGATCGACCAGGCCAAGGGGATCATCATGCACGCCCGGGGCTGTGACGCCGACACCGCCTTCGCGGCCCTGCGCGAGGTGGCCCAGCGCAATCGGAAGCGGGTCGTGGAGGTGGCCCGGGACCTGGTGGCGGAGAACACCGGCCCCCAGCCGCGGATGCGAGGGCGCGGGCGTCGAGGGTGAGCCTCTCGGCGTGAACGTCCCGGTGAACACATCGATACGAGTCCCGAGTGTGATCGGGAGGCGTCATGATGAGAGGTCGGGGCCGTCGCGGAACGCGGTGGCGGCCGGTCCGCCCCAGGGCGGGCGCGAGTCCCACCCGGTGCACGCGAACGACAAGGAGAAGCGACCGTGACGTCAGACATCTCGATCCGCCGAGAGAACGGTGTCGCCGTGGTGACGCCCGTCGGCGAGATGGACGCGGTCACCTCTCCGGCCCTGGCCGAGGCTTTGGACGAGGTGCTGTCCGAAGGGCCCGAGGGCGTGGTGGTGGCCTTCGACAAGGTGGGGTTCTGCGACTCCCGATGCATCGGGGTGCTGGTGGCCGCCTTCCGGCAGGCCCGCGACCTCGGTGTGGGTCTGGTGATCGCCGAGCCTCAGCAGCAGGTCAACCGATTGTTCGTGATCGCGGGCATCGACCAGGTGATCCCGATCATGGAGAGCGTGGGGAAGGCGGTCGCCTCCTTCGCCGAGGCCGGCTGACGCGGGGCGCGCGCCGATGTCGCGGCCCGCGCCCCGAAGCACGGGTCAGTTCCCGTGGCGCTTCTCGTAGCCGACCAGGCGCACGCACGTGGTCAGGCCGAGCATCGCCTTCTCCAGCTCCTCCAGGGAGGGGAAGCTGGGCGCGATACGGATCGTCGCGTCACGCGGGTCGTCGCCGTAGGGGTGGGTCGCCCCGGCCGGGGTCAGGACGATACCCGCCTCGGCGGCGCGGCGCACGACCTCCTTGGCGCAGCCCTCGCCGACCTCCAGGGTGACGAAGTAGCCACCGGTGGGGGTGGTCCACTCGGCCAGCCCGGTACCGCCGAGCTCGGCTTCCAGGATCCGCTGGACGGTGTCGAACTTGGGCTGGAGCAGGCTCCGCTGGCGCTCCATGTGGATCCGCAGCCCTTCCGCGTCCCTCAGGAAGAGGAGGTGCCGGAGCTGGTTCACCTTGTCCGGGCCGATCGAACGCTTGGAACTGTTGGCGGTCAGCCAGTCCACGTTGGCGGTCGAGGAACCGAAGAAGCCGACGCCGGCCCCGGCGAAGGTGATCTTCGAGGTGGAGCCGAAGACGAACGGCCGATCGGGGTTCCCGCTCTCCGCGCAGGCGGCGGAGAGGTCGGCGATCTCTACGGGCTCGTCGGTGAGGTGGTGGGCGGCGTAGGCGTTGTCCCAGAAGATCCGGAAGTCCGGGGCGGCGGTGGTCATCCGGGCCAGACGCGCGATGGTCTCGTCGCCGTAGACGACCCCGTTCGGGTTGCTGTACTTGGGCACGCACCAGATGCCCTTGACGGCCGGGTCCTCGGCGACGAGCCGCTCCACGACGTCCATGTCCGGACCGGAGTCGTCCATCGGTACGGGGATCATCTCGATGCCGAACCGCTCGGTGAGGGCGAAGTGCCGGTCGTAGCCGGGCACGGGGCACAGGAAGGCGATCCGCTCCTGGTCGGCCCAACGCGTCTCGGCGCCGGGCAGGACGCTCAGGAAGGCGTGGACCAGGCAGTCGTGCATCAGTTCCAGGCTGGAGTTCCCGGCCGCGAGGAGGCGGTCCGCGGGGACCTGGAGCACGTCGGAGAAGATCTCCCGGAGTTCCGGCAGGCCGCGCAGGCCGCCGTAGTTGCGCACGTCGGTGCCGTCCGGGGCGTGGTGCCGGTCGCCGGGGAGGGAGAGCAGCCCCTCGGAGAGATCGAGCTGCTCCGGGGCGGGCTTGCCGCGGGTGAGGTCGAGCTTCAGGCCTCGCGCGGTCAGTTCCTTGTAGTCCCGCCGGGCCCGGTCGAGGAGTTCGGCCGGGGCGTCGGCGTTCGACTCGGTGGTCATGATGGTTCCTCTCGAAGGGGGCGCCCGCCTCGGGGGACGGGCGCGTGCCGCAGAATACAGGGGGTGAGCTCGGAGAACGGCCGGTCAGACGCGGTCGACGAAGTGCAATCGCACCAGGGATCCGTCCCTGCTCCCGCAGATCTCCATGTAGTCGCAGATCTGGCGGGTGATCCACAGCCCGTATCCGCGTGGTCGGAGACTGTCCGCCGGTCGGTAGCCGGCCAACGGGTCGGTGAGGCCGCCTCGCTCGTCGAAGACGTCGCACACCCATCGGTCCGGTCCACGCCATACCTGGACCGTGCCCTTGCCCGCCCCGTGTTCCAGGACGTTCGCGGCGAGTTCGTTCACCGCGACGACCAGGCCGTCCACGAGGCCGTCGGCCAGACCCAGGAGCCGTCCCAGGTCGCCGAGGTCCTCCCGTAACCGGGGGAGCGACGGACAGATCTCCAGCCGGTGGGAGGGGCCGGTCACGGCCATCGGCTCGGGCGCGCGGACCCGCCGCCCGAAGGCCTCGGTGCCCCGGTAGTCGGGGTTGGGTCGGGCGGTGCGCGCGCCCAGGAGCATCGGATGGGTGGCCAGGACCGCGGACCTGTTCCCCGGACGGAGCCACTGTTCGTCATGGACGCACAACAGGCTCATGTCCATGGGGGCAAGGGCCGTGCTCAGCACCGATTCCATCCGGTGCCACTCGCGTCCCTCCAACCCGTCGGAGGGTAGGAGGGGAGGCTCGGCCACGACGCTGACGGAGCCGTGGAGCAGGGCCATCCGGTGCAGGGCGGCCAGGGCGCGCCCCGGGGCGTCGTAGAGGGTGTCCCGCTCGATGACCTCGATCCGGTCGCGTTCGGCGGGTGCGAGCCCGTCGAGGAGGGCGGCCGGATCGGTCACGGCGAGCACGGTCCGGACGCCGGCCCGGACGGTGGAGCGGAGCCGCTCCCCGACCGCCGTGGAAGAGCGTCTTCCACGGCGCAGGAGCAGTCCCTGGTGTTCGAACGTCATCGAGGGTGGAGGACCGCTCAGTGGGCGGACCCGGACAGGAGCAGCTCCGCCTCGTCCTCGTCGGAACGGTCCTGGTGGTCGGTCTGCTGTGGGCGGGAACGCTCGTAGGCGAGCTCGGTCTCCACGGCGATGCGCTGCCAGGTGAAGCGGGAGCGGGCGCGGTCGACCGCGGCGATGCCGTAGGCACTGCTCATGGTCGGCGTGTTGAGGACGGCGCGTACCGAGCGCGCGACCTCGTCGGGACGGCCGAACCGCATGAGCACGCCGCTGGTGCGGTGCAGGACCGCGCCGGGGACGGCCCCGGTGGCCGTGGCGACGACCGGGAGACCACAGGCCATGGCCTCCAGGACGGCGCCGCCGTAGGGGTCGTGGGAGGCGGCGGAGACGTACACGTCGGCGGAGCGCAGCAGACGCGGGAGCTCCTTGCGCTCCACCGGTCCGGTCAGGTGCACGCGGTCGTTCACCCCGGCCTCCTTGGCCAGCAGTTCGACGCGGCGGGCGTTCTCGTCGAGGGCGACCGTGCGGTCGTCGGCGGTGGAGACCAGCAGCAGTTCGGCCTCGGGCAGGCGGGTCATCGCCTCGACCAGACGTTCGGCGCCACCGGGCGCGGTCAGGGAGGTCACCGAGATGAGACGGGGACGCTCCTCGCGGCGGGAGTGCCAGGGTTCGGTGGAGGCGCTGCCCTCCACGCTGAAGTGGTCGGTGTCCACGCCGAAGGGGACGACGCTCACGTGGTGTCGGGGCACACCGAGTCGGGCCAGCTCGCCCTGCTGGTCGGTGGAGTTGACCAGGACGTGGTCGGCCCGGGAGGCCAGGATCGTCTCCATGCGGGCGCGGTCGGGACGGTGGGCCATGCCGGACCGCTGTTCGCTGGCGTTGAGGGAGTGGAAGGTCTGGACGATGGGGGTCCCGCTCTGGTCCTTCTCGCTGTGCGCCTGAGCGTGGAGGGCGGCCAGGCCGCTGGTCCAGCCGATGGCGTGCAGCACGTCGGGGGTGTCCTCGTCGAGGACGGCGGCGAGCGCGGTGCCGAAGGCCCCGGTGTGCTCGGCGTGCTCGTCCTCGGTGAGGGGGCGGGCGGGGCCGGCGTCGAGGTAGGCGACGGAGACGCCGCGGGCCATACGGGTGCGGCCCTCGGGCTGCTCGGGGTCGCTGCGGCGGACGTAGACGGTCACCCGGTGACCGCGTTTGGCGAGCTGACGGGAGAGGGCACAGGCGTGCAGGCTCGCGGGGCAGGCCGGCTCGCCCCGGTGAGCGGGAAGGGGATTGGCGTGTTCGGCGACCATGGCGATCTTCACTGGGCTGAACTCCTTGGACACCGCCGTGGTGTCCTTAGTGGTTGGTCCCGGCGGGACTCCGGAGCGGGGAGTCGGAGTCCACCCGGGATGACTGTGGTCGGTGGCCGGAGCGGGGAGCGGGGCCGACCGAGGGGCGTCGTCTCGTTACGAGGCGCCCGCGGAGGATGACGGGGGATACGGGGACGGCGCGATCGCGGCCGGTGGGGAACGCCGTGCGGCGTCGAGGAAGACGCGCGTACGAAGGGCACGGCGCGGCGGAAGAGGAGAGAGAGGAGGGGAGAGACGCATGACAGACCACACCAAACGACCGTCGTAGGAGACTGAGCGCCACCGGGCGTACCTGTGGCCAGGTCCGCGCGCGGGGCGGGGTCGTGTGTGTCTGCGTCTTAGACACCCAACTCCGACCATTCTGCCAGACCCCGGACCGGCCGACAACGTGCGTTCTATCCCACAGGCTGTCCGAAACCCTCCCGGAGTACCCGGGCCCTTCGTCGCCGCGAAGCCCTGGTCTGCGGTTTCGTCGAACATTCCGATAGGCCCTGTTGGTCGGGTTCCGGCAACGCTACTGTCGGACCGGAACCGAGGGGGACGGCGCTGGAAGTCCCTCAGGTCACCCGCGCAACACTTTTGGCGGCGAAAAGCGGTGCGGGAACTGCATATCCGGGTGTTTTCCGCCATGATGTACGCGGATTTTGACCGACTCCGGCGGTGGCTCGGTACGGTTACAGAATCCAGACGTTGAACGGGACTCGACCAAGGCCCGGCGCTGGGCGCCGGGCAACCGGCCACGGCCGACGAAACGGGAGGAAGGGCGTATGGGTGTCGCTGGTGGGGAAGTCATAGTCACGGCCCTCACGCACCGGGGCGCTATCCGCCCTGCCAACGAGGACTCCGTGGTCATGGGTGCGCTCACCGTCGCCAGCGCGAACATGACCTCCCCGGTCCGCTGCGTGCTGCCGGTGAGCGAACCGGTGATCCTCGCGGTCGCGGACGGTATCGGCGGCCAGGCCGCCGGGGAGATCGCCTCCGAGCACGCGGTGCACCGCATGGCCGAGATGGGGCCGCGGCTCAACAACACCGAGGAGGTCGCCCAGCTCCTCACCCACATCGACGAGGAGATCAAGGACCACGCCTCCCAGCACCCGGAGTTCTCGGGGATGGGGACCACGGTCGCGGGCGTCCTGCTCAACAGCGACGGCAACTTCTGGTTCAACGTCGGAGACTCGCGTACCTACCGTCTGGAGGGGCGCCACCTGCGTCAGCTCTCGGAGGACGACTCTCCGGCCCTACCGCCCTCCGAGGACGGACGTCCCGTCACGACCAACTTCATCACCCAGTCCCTGGGCGGAAGCTCGGGCGGATCGATGGTCCCGCATGTGGGCCGGGACGAGGCCGCCGACCCCAGCGCCTGGCTCATGTGCAGCGACGGCCTGTCCGACCTGGTGCTGCCGGAGGAAATGGAGCGGATCATCGCCGAGGCCGGTAGCGACGAGGCCGCCGTCCACGCCCTCTGGCAGGCCGCGATGGGGGCCGGGGGCAAGGACAACATCAGCATCCTGTTGGCGCGGCGACGCTGACGGTCGTGCCCGGGACCGCTCACGGTCTCGGGGCACCACGACGGGAAGGGGCCCGCACGCTTCGGCGTACGGGCCCCTTCGTGTGTCCGGTGTCCGTGGGCCGGATCCTTACGGATCAGGAGTCGGAACCGGGGCGGTTGCGCATGCGCGTCACGAGCATCGCGATCAGACCGATGATCGCGAGGACGACGACACCACCGATGATCAGCATGGTCGAGGAGGAGCCGCCCGCCTCCTCGGCGGGGGCCTCCTCCGCAGGGGCCTCCTCGGCCTGCTCGTCCGCGGCCTCGTTCTCGGCAGGGGCCTCTTCCTCGGCGGGCTCCTCGGGAGCGGCCTCGGCGATGGCCTCGTCGGTCACGGTGAAGGTGAGCGTCTCCTGGATGGGGTGGCCGTCGGAGGAGACGACGCGGAAGGCGATGGTGTAGTCGCCGGCCTGGTCCAGCGGGGCCAGGCCCACGGAGACGTCGGTGCCGTCGAAGACCAGCTCTCCGTCCTCGTACTGGGTCTCCTCGTCGGGGCCGGTCACGACGATGGCGCTGCCGCTTCCCCCTTCCATCGGGGCGTTGTTGAAGGTGAGCACGACCTCCTCGGGGAGGGTCTCCAGGGTCGCCTCGTCCTCGGGGTTGGAGCCGGTGAGGACGTCGTGCGCGAGGGCGGGGGAGGGGGCCAGCAGCAGGGCGGCCGCCACGGGGACGACGAGGGCGGCTGCGGTGCGGATTCTTCTCATGTTCTTCTCTCAGGCCGTCGGGGTGAGGGTTCACGTCCGGCCGGCACGGGTGCGACCGTGCTCGCCCGGCTCTTTTCGCCGGTCCCCGGAGCACACCGAGGGAACGCGGGGAGCGTTCACGACGGGATGGGCGGGGACGTGGGCGAACCGGGGGGCCCACGGGGGCCGTGCGACGCGCGGACGGCGAGGGAGAACAGGCCCTTCGAAGGGGACGCGGGCGTTCGTCCGGGAGGGTCGAACGCGAGATCGGGAACGCGGAGCAGCCGCGGCAGGGCCCTGGAGACGGCGGAGGTCAGGGACCATAGCGCCGATTCACCGTGGGCCAGGAGCGCGGCGGCGAGCAGGGCGGCCCACAGGTGTGCGAACAGCATGCCCGGGGCGAAGCCGAGTGTGTGGGTGAGCAGCCCGTGTCCGCTGTGGTCGATCCCCGTGTCGAGGGCGATCGGAAGCGGGCCCGCCGAACCCTGGAGGGTCAGGTGGAGGGCGATCTGCGCGAGGGCCAGCACGGCGAAGATGTCGCCGAACCCCCGCATGACGCGGGTGAAGCGCCACAGAAGGCAGAAGAGGAGGAGCGTGGCCAGGGCGAAGCCCTCGACCCCGGCCGGGGTGGCGGCCCAGAGGTTGTGACCTCCCCAGGCAAGCCCGGTGCACGCGCCGGCGAGGAAGGCCGTGCGCGTGAGACGGAGCGTGCCGTGAGCGGGTCGCACGTTAGAGAACCTAGGCCGTGCCCTCCGGTGCCGCAAGACGGTGACCGGGGACATGGGAAGACCGCCGGGCGCGTGGCGCACCCGACGGCCTCACCCGGGGCTATCCCGCCGGTACCAGCTCGCGGCGCATGTAGCGACGCTGCTCGGGGGTGGTGCCACCCCAGACTCCATGAGCCTCACCGGCGCGAAGGGCCCACCGCAGACATTCCGGGCGAACAGTACAGCTGCGGCAGACGTCGAGTGCTTTCTCCGTGTCGATGCGACCGATCCCGGTGCTGCTCACCGGGAAGAAGATCTCAGGGTCGTATGAGCGGCAGTTCCCCTGCTCGACCCAGTCCTCGCTCTCGTGGTACAGGCGGTTCACGAGTGCCTCCGATCCCTGGTCAGTGGTCCGCACCGTGGATCCCACGGTGGGTCAGCGAAGTTGGTGTCCACGCTGCCGTCCCAGGTTTGCGACCCTTCTGGGCTGCGGCGAAGCGGTGCGACTAATTGTAGTACTACATGAGGTCGTACTACAGGAAGTCTGCTCCAAAATCCGAGAATCATCAAGGACGTCCGTCGGGGAGGAGGGGGCTTCGGACCCCGTTCGCGAGGTGGGCGAGGGGCGAAAGGGGCGAAGAGGGCGGTCTCTCGACCCGTTCAGAGGCCGAGGGATTTTCCTGCGTACAGCCGCTTTCGGAGCTCGGAGCGCGTACCGTGTGACGTGGGCCGCAGTCCTTCGAGGGCGTTATGTCGCTAGGTTCCCACCGAATTCATGTGACTTAACGCACGCTTAATATCGCGCTCCGAGGCTCTATGTTTGACCCTGACGCCTAGAGGCGATCGGCCGGACGGTGGGCGCCTCCCCCGGGTGAACCGGGTCCGGAAAGGATCGCGAACCCCCTGATGGACAGGGGGTGCGCGGGCCGCTCCACCGCTACCGCGCGTCATCTGCGAGTGTCGGCCGAGGTCGCCGAACACTGCTAAATAGACGAGCCATACCCGCGCCCTATCTGTTCAAACATCTGCGCGGAATCTCGCTGAAACTCTTTTGGTCTTCGTTCGCTAAGTTCGGTCGACGTGCCACATCTACGAACGAACCTCGAAGCACACGACCGAAACGACGACGGAGCCCCGGGCTCCGAAACCGCCGAGGCCGTGGGCCGTGGGGACGTGCGCTTGACCCACCCCTCCCCGGAGGACGGGCCGCACATGTGGCGGTTGGCCGGCGAGACGGGGATGGACGTGAACTCTCCGTACGCCTACACGCTCTGGTGCCGGGACTTCGCCGCGACCAGCGTCGTGGCGAGGGACGCCGACGGGCGGGTGGCGGCCTACGTCACCGGTTACGTCCGTCCCGACAGCCCGGACACGTACTTCCTCTGGCAGGTGGCCGTCGACTCCGCTCACCGTGGTCGGCGCCTGGCCCGCCGGATGCTCGACTTCATCGGCGAGACCTTCGCCGAGCAGGGACTTCGGTACCTCGAAGCGACCGTCACCCCGGACAACAAGGCCTCTCGTGCCCTCTTCGCCTCGTTCGCGAGGGACCTGGGGACCGAGGCCGAGTGGAGCCCGCTCTTCACCGAGGAGCACTTCCCGGCCGGCGGGGGCGAGAACCACGACCCCGAGGACCTCGTGCGCATCGGCCCCATCGGCCCCGAGCCCACCGCCTCCGACGACTGACCGTCCGTACCGGATCGAACGCGATCCTGACCCACCCCTCGTCTAAGCCCTGAGCCCACGAAGTTGGGGAAAGGAATCAAGGAACATCACGATGGAGACCTTCCAGCGCCTCGAGTCCGAAGTCCGCGGATACTGCCGTAGCTGGCCGGTCGTCTTCGACAAGGCGGTCGGTTCGCACGTCTATGACGAGAACGGCAAGCCCTACCTGGACTTCTTCGCCGGGGCCGGTTCGCTCAACTACGGGCACAACAACCCGGAGCTGAAGAAGTCGCTCATCGATTACCTGACGGACGATCGCATCGTCCACAGCCTCGACGCCTACAGCGTGGCCAAACGCGAGTTCCTGAAAACCTTCGAGGAGATCATCCTCGAACCGCGCGGACTCGACTACAAGATCCAGTTCCCCGGCCCGGCCGGGAACAACGCCGTCGAGGCGGCGCTCAAGCTGGCCCGGAAGTACACCGGACGCCAGACCATCATCAACTTCACCAACGGCTTCCACGGGATGACCCTGGGCGCCCTGGCCGTCACCGGCAACTCCATGAAGCGCGGTGGCGCCGGTGTGCCGCTCGACCACGTGGCGACCATGCCGTTCGACAACTACCTCGACGGCAAGACCCCGGACTTCCTGTGGCTGCGCAGCCTGCTGGAGGACAGCGGCAGCGGACTGGACGCCCCGGCCGCCGTGATCGTGGAGTCCGTCCAGGGCGAGGGCGGCATCAACGTCGCCAGCGCCGAATGGCTCCGCGGGCTCTCCGAGCTCTGCAAGGAGTACGGCATCCTGCTCATCCTGGACGACATCCAGATGGGCTGCGGTCGTACCGGCCGGTTCTTCAGCTTCGAAGAGGCCGGGATCACCCCCGACATCGTCACCCTGTCCAAGTCCATCAGCGGCTACGGTCTGCCGATGGCGCTCACGCTGTTCAAGCGGGAGCTGGACGTGTGGGAGCCGGGTGAGCACAACGGCACCTTCCGCGGCTTCAACCCGGCCATGGTCACCGGCACGGAGACGCTGCGTCGCTACTGGACCGACGACTCCTTCGCCGAGGCCACCCTGGCCAAGGGCGCCATGGTCGAGGCCCGTCTCTCGGAGATCGCCTCCGAGTACGGCGACTTCGGCGCCCACGTGCGCGGCCGCGGCCTGGCCCGCGGTCTGGCGTTCGAGACCGAGGGCATCGCCAAGAAGGTCGCCGCCGAGTCCTTCCAGCGGGGCCTGCTCCTGGAGACCTCCGGTCCCCAGGACGAGGTCGCCAAGCTCCTGCCGCCGCTCACCTCGACCGAGGAGGAGCTCAACGCCGGTCTGGACATCATGGCCGACGCCGCCCGGGCCGCCGTCAAGGTCGCCCAGCCGGCGTGACGAAGTGCCCGGGATCCGTCCCTCCACCCCGACGCGCGTCCGTGCGTCGGGGCGGGGTGGAGACCGGGCGTCCGAAGGACCGACCACCGAAATCTTCGGGGCCGGTCGGTGTCTCCGTGCGGGACATCGGTCGGCCCCGTACCGTGTAACCAGCGCACTCTCCGCGCACCGGCACGTTAGGAGACCCAAGTGATCGTTCGCAGTCTGGACGAGATCAACGACACCGACGCCGACATCAAGACCGAGAACTGGCGCAGCCGTCGGATCGTCCTGGCCAAGGAGAAGGTGGGCTTCTCCTTCCACGAGACCGTGCTGTACGCGGGCACCGAGTCCACGTTCTGGTACGCCAATCACGTCGAGCTCGTGCACTGCATCGAGGGTGAGGCCGAGCTGACCAACGAGGAGACCGGGGAGAAGCACATCATCACCCCGGGCACCCTCTACCTGCTCAACGGCCACGAGAAGCACACGGTCCGCCCCAAGACCGACTTCCGTGTCCTGTGCGTCTTCAACCCGCCCGTGACCGGGCGCGAGGTCCACGACGAGAACGGCGTCTACCCGCTGGTCGTCGAGGAGGAGGCCCCCGCCTGATCCAGGGCGAGGGTCGTACGACCGAAGGGCGGGGTCCGCGTACGCGGACCCCGCCCTTCGGTCGTCGCGAGGGTGGACACCCCTGG
The DNA here is from genome assembly GCF_000710955.1 of Nocardiopsis alba. NCBI lineage: Bacteria > Bacillati > Actinomycetota > Actinomycetes > Streptosporangiales > Nocardiopsidaceae > Nocardiopsis > Nocardiopsis alba. The sequence continues at coordinate 24,123 of NZ_BAZE01000003.1, read as the reverse complement.
GTGACGGGTGTACGGACCCTGGGTCACCCCGCACAGGTGACCGGGGTGAAGAGGGTTCTTACAAAGGACACCTGATGGCCTGAAGCTCATAACCAGTGCATAACGGACCAAAGGTGCCCCGTTACTGAGGGGCGGGCTCGGGGAGGGAGACCCCGTACCAGTGCCGTCGTCCCCTGTTCCCGGGTGACGGACGGAGCCGTGGACCACACCACGGCAGCAGCCCACACGAGGCGATCCACATCATTCGAACGTCGCGGAGCCCTCGCCCCCCTCTTCTTCGGGCGAAGGCGCCGCTCTCGCGAGTATCCGAGGAGCAGTCGTGAAGAAACAGGGACCAGCGCGTCGGCGGGGAACCTGGGGCCGCAGAGACGCTTTCCGCCTGGGTGGTGTCGGGCTCGCCGTGGCCGGTCTCTCGGCGTGCACCAGGGTCGACGGCAACGGCGGAGCGAACGAGGACGGGAAGTCGACCCTGGAGCGACTGCGTGAGCAGGGCTTCGTCGCGGTCGGTCTGGCCAACGAGATCCCGTTCGGTTTCGTCGACGACGCCGGTGACCCCGCGGGGCAGTCTCCCGCCGTCGCCCAGGCCGTCTTCGAGGAACTGGGGGTCCCCGAGATCCAGGCCTCGCCCGTCAACTGGGACGGTCTGATCCCCGGCCTGGACGCCAATCGTTTCGACGTCCTCGCCGCCGGTGTGTTCATCACACCCGATCGCTGTGGCCAGGTCGCCTTCACCGAGCCGACCGCCACCTCTCCCGAGGCGTTCATGGTGGCCTCGGGCAACCCGCACAACATCCAGCACTTCGAGGACTTCGCGGACAATCCCGACCTCAAGCTCGCCGTCCTCAACGGTTCTGTGGAGCAGACGTACGCCGAGTACTTCGGGGTCCCCGACGGCCAGATGGAGCTCATCGGCAATCAGACCGCCGGTTACGAGCTGCTGGAGTCCGGCCGTGTGGACGCGGTCTCCATGCTGAGCGTGTCCCACCACTACCTGATCCAGGAGCGCGGCGGCGACTTCGAGGTCTCCGAGCCCTTCTTCCCGGTCATGGACGGCAAGGAGGAGAAGGGCTGGGGCGGTCTGTGCGTCCGGCAGGACGACACCGAACTCCTGGAGGAGATGAACCGGGTCATCGCGGAGTTCACCGAGAGCGGTCGTCTGCTCGAGCTGGGCGAGGAGTGGGGCTTCACCGAGGACGACCTCCCCGACGGCACGAGCACCGCTGAGCTCTGCGAGGGCTGAGCCCCGTGGAACAGATCGAATTCCTCATAGAACGGTTGCCCAGGTTCCTCGACGGCGCCTGGGTGACCGTTCAGCTCACCCTCGGGGGGAGCGCGCTGGCCTTCGTCCTCGCCATGGTCTTCGGGATCATGGGGACGGCCGGCCACTGGTTGCCCAGAGCCGTCTCCACGGTCTACGTGGAGGTCTTCCGGGGCATCGCCGCCCTGGTCCTGATGTTCTGGATGGCCTACGCACTGCCCGTCGCCACCGGTTTCCAGCTGGACGACATGTTCGCGGCGATCCTGGCGTTGGGGCTCAACGTGGGAGCGTACGGCGCCGAGGTCGTGCGCTCGGCGATCAACGCGGTGCCGAGGGCCCAGGTCGAGGCGACCGTCGCTCTGAACCTCTCCTGGTTCCAGCGGATGCGCCTGGTCGTGGTCCCTCAGGCCTGGGCACAGATGCTGCCGACCTTCGGCAACCTGGTCATCGAGTTGATGAAGGCCACGGCCGTGGCCTACCTGATCGGTGTCGCCGATCTGGCCGCCGTCGCGCAGCAGTTGCGTGAGGCCACGGGCGAGACGGTGGTCGCCTACTCCGGTGCCCTCGTCCTCTACTACCTGATCGCGCAGGTGCTCATCCTCGGTATGCGACTGCTCGAACGCCGCGCCAACCGGAAGCTGGGCCGGGTGACGCCCGGGGGCGGCGGTCCGCTGTCCCTGCTGAGACCGCCCTCGGTCGGGACACGAGTGGGGGTGGCCAAGTGATGTTCTGGGATTTCGAGTGGACGTTCCAGATCATGCCGGACCTGCTCTCCGGCCTCTGGGTGACCGTCCAGATCACGGTGATCGCCTATCTGATGGCCCTGGCCCTGGGCCTGGCCATCGCGATCGTCCGGCGAGTGCCGATCATCGGCTCCCTCCTGCACTTCGTCATGGAGTTCATCCGGACGACACCGCTGATCATCCAGTTGGTGTTCGTCTTCCTCCTGGCGCCGTCGACGGTCTCGGGCATGACCGTGGGCATCCTGGTCCTGGGAGTGCACTACTCCTCGTACACCGCCGAGGTGTACCGCTCGGGTATCGAGGGCGTGTCCAAGGGCCAGTGGGAGGCGGCACGCGCCCTGAGCCTCCCCACCACCCGTACCTGGGGGGCGATCGTGCTGCCCCAGGCGATCCGCAAGGTCATCCCCGCGCTGGGCAACTACCTGATCGCGATGTTCAAGGACACCCCGCTGCTCTTCGCGATCGGTGTGGCCGAGCTGCTCACCGAGGCCCAGCGTGTGGGCAGCGCCGACTTCCGCATCGTGGAGGCCTTCACCGTGGTCGGGTTCCTCTTCCTCCTGGTGAGCATCCCGTCCGCGATCGTGATTCGACGACTGGAGAAGCGATATGCCGCCGTCTGATACCCCCGAGAACACGACGACACCGGGTGTCGAGGGCGACGCCGACGGCCCGTTGATCGTCTTCGATCAGGTCGTCAAGCGTTTCGGCGATCTCACGGTCCTGGACCATCTGGACTTCTCGGTCGCCCCCGGTGAGCGGGTCACGCTCATCGGACCGAGCGGTTCGGGCAAGACCACCATCCTGCGTCTGCTCATGACCCTGGAGAAGGTCACCGAGGGCCACATCTGGATCCAGGGCGAGCCCTTCAGCCACATGAGGAGGGGCTCCGCGCTGGTGCCCGCCAACGAGGGCCACCTGCGTCGGCGGCGCAAGCGCATCGGCATGGTCTTCCAGCAGTTCAACCTGTTCCCGAACATGACCGTTCGCAAGAACATCATGGAGGCCCCGGTCCACGTGTTGGGCGTGGGCAAGGACGAGGCCGCCCAGCGGGCCGAGGAACTCCTGGAGCTGGTGGGACTGGGCGACAAGATCGACGCGCACCCCACGCAGTTGTCCGGTGGACAGCAGCAGCGGGTGGCGATCGCGAGGGCGCTGGCCATGCGACCGGAGATCCTCCTCTTGGACGAGGTGACCTCGGCGCTGGACCCGGAGTTGGTGGCCGGTGTGCTGGACGTGCTGCGGGAGGTGGCCGAGACCACCGACATCACGATGCTGTGCGTGACCCACGAGATGGGCTTCGCCCGCGATGTCTCCCACCGCGTCCTGATGTTCGATCAGGGGAGGATCGCCGAAGAGGGGCCGCCGGAGCAGATCTTCGGGGATCCCCGGGAGGAACGGACCAAGTCGTTCCTCAAGTCGGTCCTGGACAACGGGTACTGAGCCCGTTCCCGCGGGGCGCCCGCCCGGTCGTGTCGACGATCGGGCGGGCGCCCTCGTCATGTGGGGCATCACCGGTGTGGCGCCCTCGTCGGGACCCGGCAACGACATACCGTAGTCATTAAGTCGCTTTTAGTTTTCCCTGGTGCAGAATGTGTGTTCTGAGACAGGGGGGACTCTTGTGACCATAGTGCGAAGATGGGGGCTCGCGTGGACGCTCGGTGTCGCGGCGGTCCTCATCATCGGGCCACTGATCCTCAGCCCCGTCCTTCGCTCCGAGGTCTTCGGGGACTCGGCCGTCCTGCTGCTGATCTCCTGGATACCGATGCTGGTGGCGTGCGTCGTGGCCTGGGGGTTGTCGCGGGGGCTGGGGCGACGGGACGAGCTGGACCGACGCGTGGTGGGGGCCATGGACGGCCACCCCCTCAACCGGGAGCTGCTCTGGCAGGGGCTCATGCTCATCGGCTTCATCCTGTCGATGATGCTGATCTCGGGGGTCCTGCGGGTCTACGGCGAGGAGACCGGGACCACCCCGGACCTGGCCATGTCGGCCTCGCTGGTGTCCCGACTCCTGTTCCTCTTCGCGATCCCGCTGCTGATCCTGGACCGTTCCGGCATCACCGTCGAGGGCAAGGGCACCGCCATGCCCGCGATCGCGCTCGGAGTGAGCGAACCCTGGCGCTGGCTGGGCCTGGCCCCCGTCGCCCTGGCGGTCGGGATGATGGGCTACCTGATCCTGCCGCACATCGGGCTGCCCCCGCCGTCCTTGACCCTGTACGCGATGCTGTTCGCCTTCGCCCTGATCGCGCTCTGCGAGGAGATCTTCTTCCGATGCATGATGCAGACCCGGTTGGAGATCCTCCTGGGCCGTTGGGGCGGCATCGTGATCACCTCGGCGGTCTTCGCGCTGACCTACGCGCTCATCCAGCCCTATGACGCGGTGGCCCAGTTGCCGCCGGAGCACGACCTGACGCACGACATCGGCATGGCCATGCTCACCTACGGTGCGGCGAGCGTGCTCTACGGATACCTGTGGGCCTGCTTCCGCAACACCTGGATCAACGTCCTCATGCGTCTGGCGGTCTTCGTGCTGATCCTGCCGCCGGATCTCCAGATCGGTATCTGAACCGGCGCCACCTGCGAAGTCTTCGCGCGATGGCGGAGATTTCACCCGGTACGACCCGAGGGTCATCGGGCATATGGGTAGAGAAGACCCACAGGGGTCGCACCGCGGTCATCTTCCCCTTGCGGGAGTGTCACCGTGTGGTCATGGAAAAGGGGGAGTCTGCCCACTGTGAGCACGGAATCAGCGCCGACAGAGGCGGAACTCGGCACCGCGGAACTACCGTCCGACAGGTTCATGGACCGGGAGGAGGGGTGGCTCCGTTTCAACCAGCGGGTCCTCGAACTGGCCGAGGACGAGGACATACCGCTGCTCGAACGGACGCGATTCCTCGCGATCTTCTCCAGCAACCTCGACGAGTTCTTCATGGTCCGGGTCGCCGGCCTCAAACGGCGCCTGGCCACCGGCCTCTTCGTCGCCTCCTCGAGCGGCCACCACCCCCGGGATCTGTTGGAACGCGTCTCCAAGGTCACCCACGAACTCGTGGTCCGTCAGATCGCCTGCTTCGAGGAGAGCGTCGCCCCCGCCCTGGCGGAGGAGGGCATCGGCATCGTCCGCTGGAACGAGCTCGACACCGCCGAGCGCGAGTACCTCCACGGGTACTTCCGCCGCTCCGTCTACCCCCTGGTGACACCGTTCACCGTCGACTCGGCCCACCCCTTCCCCTACATCTCGGGCCGCTCCCTCAACCTCGCCGTCACCGTTCGGGATCCGGACGACGACCGTCAGATGTTCGCCAGGGTCAAGGTGCCCGCCTCCCTTCCGAGGTTCATCGAACCGGCCACGAGCGGCGGCGGCCGATACGTCCCGGTCGAGGACATCATCGCCGCCCACCTGCCCCAGCTCTTCGAGGGCATGCACGTGGTCGAGCACCACGCCTTCCGGGTCACCCGCAACGCGGACCTGGAGGTCGACGAGGACGAGACCGACGACCTCGTGCAGTCGCTGGAGAACGAACTCCTGCGCCGTAGGTTCGGTCCCCTCGTGCGATTGGAGGTGGAGCGGACCATCAGCGACGAGGTCCTGGCCATCCTCACCGAGGAGCTCGGCGCCGAGGAGGAGGAGATCTATCGGGTCCCCGGGCCGCTCAACCTGGCCGGGCTCGCCCAGATCGCCGACGCGGACCGCCCCGACCTGCGCTATCCGCCGATGGTCCCGGGCGAACCCCGCTCGCTCACCTCGGGAGACCTGTTCGCCACCATCAGGGAACGCGAGGTCCTGGTCCACCACCCCTACGAGTCGTTCGCCACCACCACGGAACGGTTCCTCTCCCTGGCCGCCACCGATCCCAAGGTCGTGGCGATCAAACAGACCCTGTACCGGACCAGCGGTGATTCCCCCATCGTCGAATCGCTCATCGAGGCGGCCCGGGCCGGCAAGGAGGTCGTGGTCCTGGTCGAGGTCAAGGCCCGCTTCGACGAACAGAACAACATCCAGTGGGCCCGCAAACTCGAACGCGCGGGCTGCCACGTGGTCTACGGCGTGGTCGGACTCAAGACGCACTGCAAGTTGTCCATGGTGATCCGTCAGGACGACGACGGTCTGCTCCGCCGCTACTGCCACGTCGGCACCGGTAACTACAACCCGAGCACCGCGCGCGTCTACGAGGACCTCGGTCTGTTCAGCGCCGCAGACGAGGTGGGCGAGGATGTCAGCGACCTGTTCAACAGCCTCACCGGGTTCTCCCGTAAGAAGCACTACCGACGACTCCTGGTGGCGCCCGCCGCCCTGCGACAAGGGCTGCTGCGACAGATCGACGAGGAGATCGCGGCCGCCCGCGAGGGTGGGGCGGCGCGTGTGCGGATCAAGGTGAACTCCCTGGTGGACGAGGAGATCATCGACGCCCTCTATCGGGCCTCCCTCGCCGGGGTCCGGGTCGACCTGTGGGTCCGGGGGAGCTGTGTCCTGCGCGCGGGGGTCCCCGGGCTCTCCGAGAACATCCACGTCCGCAGTATCCTCGGCCGTTTCCTGGAGCACTCCCGCGTGTTCGTCTTCGAGAACGGAGGCCGCCCCAAGGTGTGGATCGGCAGCGCCGACCTGATGCCCCGCAACCTGGACCGACGTGTCGAGGCGTTGGTCAGGATCGCCGACCCCGAGCAGTGCCGGAGGCTGGTGGGCCTGATGGACCTGGCGATGGCCGACGGAACCTCCTCCTGGCGTCTCGAACCCGACGGTTCGTGGACCCGGGTCACCCACGACGAGAACGGACAGCCCTTGATCGACCTCCAGGAGACCCTGCGCGGCGACCGTCACCTGCGGGTGGTGGACGGAGGATGAGCGGTCACGGGACCGGCTCCGGGAACGGTACGACCGACATCAGGGTGACCAGTGCCTTCCCTCCCCGGGACACCGCGGTGGGCGGATACCTGGAACCCATCCGCGCCGGTGGGGCGGTGCTGTGGCGTGACGGGGACCGGGGGCGCGAGATCGTCCTCATCCGCCGTCCCGGTCGCGGCGACTGGTCCCTGCCCAAGGGCAAGCTCAAGAACGGTGAACACCCCATCACGGGCGCGGTACGCGAAGTGGAGGAGGAGACGGGGCTGAGGCCGTTGCTCGGCCGTCGGCTGCCTCCCCAGCGCTATCTCAAGAACGGTTGGCCCAAGCAGGTGGAGTGGTGGGCGGCCGTTCCCGAAGGGGGCGGCGGGGCGATCGACTACGAGCCCAACGAGGAGATCGAGGCCGTCGAGTGGGTCCCGGTCCAGGAGGCGCGGGAACGGCTCACCTACGAGCACGACGTCCAGGTCGTCGACAACTTCCGCGCGGGCCCCGCGGAGACCTTCCCGATCGTCCTTCTGCGGCATCTGTCCGCGGGGGAGAAACGTGCCTGGACCGGTGACGACCTGCTGCGTCCGCTCGACGAGACCGGCAGGGCCGACGCGGCGGCCCTGCCGGACGTCCTGGCCGCCTACGGGCGGCCGCGCGTGGTCTCCTCGGCGGCGGCCCGTTGCGCGGAGTCGCTGCTGCCGTACACGGTCGGGTTCGACGCGCCCATGGTCACCGAACGGGCCCTCACCGTGGGTCGGGGCGGCCGAGGGTACGACGTCGACGAGGCCCGACGGGTGTTCGCGGAGATCATCACGGAGAGAAGGCCCACCGTCGTGTGTACCCACGGCGAACTGGTCCCCGCGCTGATGGCCGAGGCGCTCACCCGTGCCGGCGCCCCCTTGTCCCAACAGTTGGGGCTGCGCAAGGGATCGTTCTGGGTACTGCACATGTCCGTCGACGGCGGGCTCGCCGGTGTGGAACGCCACGACGTGCGGGAATGAGGACCATCCCCACCGACCCGGGTCGGAGCGCTCCCGAGCCGGTGACATGATGCGTGCATGGCTGAACACATGGTGGCCCGGAGCATCGTGATCGACGCTCCGGCCAAGAGGATCTTCGACCTGATCGCCTCGCCGGGGAAGCACCCTCTCCTGGACGGCTCCGGCACCGTCCTGAAGGCGGTCTCCGGCCCGGAACGGCTGGAACTCGGCTCGGAGTTCGGCATGGACATGCGGATGATGGGGCTGCCCTACCGGATGACCAACCGGGTGGTGGAGTTCGAGGAGAACCGGGTCATCGCGTGGAAACACGTGGGTTCGCACCGCTGGCGGTACGAGCTGGAGGAACTCGACGGCGAAGGGACGCGGGTCACCCAGACCTTCGACTACACCTGGGGCCACACGTTCTTCTACATGATGTCCGGCGCCCCGGCCCGGAACGCGCGCTCGATCGAGGGCAGTCTGCGACTGCTCAAGCGCGAGGCCGAGCGGGACTGAGCCGGAGCGTGCTCCGGGCCGGCCGCCCCGGTCCGTTCGCCCGGGTCGGGACCGGGCCGTCGTAGCACTCGCGCGATGCCCTAAAGTTCGGCAAGGGCCCGCGCGCCCGTGCGCCTCCCGGCCACCGCGGCGTCGGCTGAGCGGGCCCGCTGACGAGGAATCGGTCGACGCAGGGAGTCGGGAGACCAGTGGGTGGAACCAGCTTGGGTGACGTGTGGCAGGACGTGCTGTCCGTCCAACCCCATCCGGATCAGTGGATCATCATCGGGGCGGCCGCGGTGGCCTTGGCCGTCGTCCTGCTCGGTCAGCCCTGGCGGGTGGCGCGCAACGTCGTCACCATCGCCCACGAGGGCGGTCACGCCCTCGTCGCTCTGCTCAGCGGTCGTCAGCTCACCGGGATCCGGCTGCACTCCGACACCTCGGGGGTGACGGTCTCCCGGGGTAGACCCACCGGTATCGGCATGATCCTCACGGTCTTCGCCGGCTACGTCGCGCCGAGCGTCATCGGCCTCCTCGGCATCCTCATGCTGATGGCGGGGAGGATCACCGCTCTCCTGTGGCTGAGCATCGTGGTGCTCGCCGCCATGCTCCTGATGATCCGCAACCTCTACGGCGTGATCTCGATCGTGGCCACCGGCGCCGTCGTCTTCGGCGTGAGCTGGTTCACCCCGCACGAGGTCCAGGCGGCCTTCGCCTACCTGTTCATCTGGTTCCTGCTCTTCGCCGGGGTGCGTCCCGTCATCGAGCTCCAGAGACAGCGGATGCGTCAGCTCTCCCCGCACTCCGACGCCGACCAGCTCGCCCGGTTGACGGGACTGCCCGGGACCTTCTGGGTGATGGTGTTCCTCTTGGTGAACGCCGCCGTCACCCTCTTGGGAGTGTGGATGCTGTTCTTCTGATCCGAGGGGGCCCGGAGGGCCTTCGGACACGGAAAAGGGGCCCCGCGTGCGGACGCGGGGCCTTCGTCGTCGTGGGGGTCAGGCGCTCTGCGGGGCGGCCAGGGCCTGGGCCACCGAGTCGAACACCGGGATACGGGTGTCCAGAGAGGTCACGCGCAACGTCTGGACGATGCGCGGCTGGGCGGCTGCGATCACCAGAAGGGCCTGCTGCTCCTTGGCGGCCTTGTGGGCGCGGATCAGCACGCGCAGGCCGCTGGAGTCGATGAACCTCAGGTCGGTGCAGTCCAGCACCACACGGCCGAAGGGCTGTGTCGTCAGCGCCTCGGTGACCGCGTCCTGGAAGCGGGCCTCGGTGGCCATGTCGATCTCCCCGTCCAGGGTCAGGACACGTCCGGACTCGTGGAGGGTGGAGGAGATGTTCAGGTCGGGCATTGCGACTCCGGCGAACTCGGGCCTTGCCCGATAGGTCGGCGAGGCAGACCATACGTCGCCCCACCGGGGGCGCGTGGTGACCGGTGCGTTGGTTGCGTTGACGCGTGAGCCAAGCTGATGGTTCATCAAGTTCCTTGCGTGGTGCCCCGGATCGAAAGCCGGGGAGGAAACGCCTTTCTCGCCTGGATTACTCGGAAAAGCACAGCGTTCTGGGAACGTTCGGGCCGGGGCCCGAGTTCCCGGTGCCGTGGGTCATCGGCGATGACCGGGTGCTCAAGGGCAGGGAGACTCGGTGTGCGATGGGACGGGACCGCTCGTCGCCACCGTCTTCGACGGCGTTCGGTCCCTTGCACAGGAGAACCCACCGGTGCCGACGGACATTCCCTCGCGCGGGACGACACCGAAGGCGGACGGTCCGGATCCTCCCGCCGGGCCGTCTCCCCGAAAGCTCGGTGCGGTGCCGTGTCACCGGGGTCGTTCAGCCTCGGACTTTACCACAGGGCCGTAGCCTATTCGTGACGTGAGAGACGCCGGGTCGTGCCCGTGGACCTGTCGCTTTCCGTACGCGATGGTGTACACGATCACGCCTTTCGTAGGCATTCCGTTCCGTCGATATCGGTGTCCGGTTCGGGCGACCGCTCCTGTTGCTGGAGCGCCCACACGCACGCCGACAGGGTGAGCGGGACCGCCACGGTCAACGCCAGGGCCGGGATGGCCACACCGGAGTCGTTGGCGGCGAACCCGACGAGCGCGGTCACCAGGGAGCCGGTGAGGCCCGCACGCAGCGTGGGAGCGTACTCGTAGGCCCGCTGGAGCGCCCCGATCCGCCAGTTCGTCGGCCGGTTGAGGGCCGCGAAGAGGAACAGCAGGGCGCCGGCCGAGAGCAGGGTGAGCTGCCAGTTGCCGAGGGTCCCCAACATCGCTCCGAGCTTGCGGGCCAGGACGGTACCGGCCTCCCCGTTCACGACCTGGGCCGCGAACGCGCCGAAGTGGCTGCGCTCCTCGATCGGCCGCAGGTAGTCCATCCAGGACAGAAGGGCGATCACCGTGAGAGAGGTCACGCCGATCACGGCCAGGCGCGGCAGGGTGATCCGTATCCCCGCGATCATCATCGTGGTCACAGCCAGCCCCGGGATGAGGGCGATCACGCCGCCGAAGTCGGTGCCCAACCCCGGCCAGCCGACGATCAGGACCGAGGACACCCCGATGATCAGCGTCGTGACCACCGCGGTCCGCCGTCGGCCACGTCCGATCAGCATGTGCGCGATCCCGGCCACCGCCATGAGCATGCCGGTGGCGAAGGTCGCGAACGCGATGTTGCCGATCCCGTAGAAACGTCCCGCCACGATCGGTGAGTATCCGGTGGGGGAGTTCATCTGGAGGTTCGCGCCGAAGCACAGGTCCAGGAACAGCACCAGGGTGGTGGCGCCCGCCACCACCGTCATCGGCCCGAGGATGGTGCGGCGCCAGGGTCCCGCCATCGCCAGCGCCACGACCAGGGCGTCCACGGCCAGTACCGAGGTCAGCAGGGCCAGAGGGGGAGTGGTCGCCGCCCACCACGGGATGAGGTTGGCCAGGTAGCTCGCCACGGGGAAGGCCGCCCCGGCCAGGGCGACGACGCGGGTGATCGACAGGACCAGGGCCCGTTTGCTCCGTTCCCCGTCCGAGTACCGGTGCAGGGCGTAGGCGGCCGCGGCGTAGATCAGCAGCTGAAGGGCGACCAGGCCGCTGAAGAAGCCTGGGATCGAGGCGCCCACGACCACCGCCGCGGTGTTGAAGTCGACCAGTCGACCGATGGCGGCCTCCGTGGTCGCCGGGCGCTCGTCGAGTTGCCAGACCCGTCCTCCCGTGGGCGCGGGGGCCCGCATACCCAGCGCGTCGAGCACGGTCGTGGTGGTGTCGGTCAGGACCACCAGCCCGGGGCGGCGGGTGGACTCCGAGGCCAGATAGGAGTGCGGACCGACCAGGCCCTGGGCGGTCATCTCCCCGTTCATGGCGACGGTCAGACGTGAGGGCCCGGTGTCCATGGACACCCCGACCACCATCAGGGAGGAACCGGTGGGAAGCGCTCCGATCAGGGACGACATTCGGGAGTCGAGGGTCTCCAACGCCTCTTCGCGTACCCACTCGGGGACGTCCTCGGGGTCGGGGTCGCCCTCCCCGTCGGTGGTGGTCGCGGGGTCGGGGTACAGGCGGGTGAGCTCGGGCAGCTCCACGACGGCCAGGGACACCCCTTCCAGGCGTTCACGGGTGAGCTCCCGTGCCGAGGGCAGGTAGTGGTCGACACGTCCCGAGGTGTCGGCCGCGCCCAGGGCCGCCCCGGGGCCGGCCGCCAAGGTGAGCCCGCCCTCGTCGCGCACGGTCTGGCCGAGCATGCCCACGGGCGCGGAGAAGGGGGAGGCCAGGTTCTGCTCGATGTAGGAGTCGTATCCCGGAACGGAGGCGCCCGAGCCGTCGCTCACGGGCGCGGGGGCCGGTTCGCACACGGTGAACCGTTCCCGCTCGGACAGGGCGCGCTGGCCGGCCGACACCGAGAGCCAGCCGTCGGTGGGACAGGTCCGGGAGGTGGCGGTGCGGATCGATACGTTGCCGATCGCCCCGTCCCCGGCCATCTCCCACAGGGTGGGCGTGTGCTCGGGGGTGACGTCCTCCCAGAGCAGCCCCGGGATCCCCACCAGGACGACCGGGGCCTCCCGTCCCTCCGGCGCCCTCGGCGTCGGACCCGCGGCGGCCGCGGCGGGCGCCGCGCCCGCGAGGACCGCCGCGGCCAGAAGGAGCGCGCACAGTCGTCCTCCCCAACGCGTGCCGAGCACAGGACTCGGTGACATGGCGGCCCCCCCGATCGCACGAATCACCCTCTGGTCGCGCTCACCCTAGTGACCTGCGCGGCTCGTCGTGGGAAAACGATGACAACGGCGATTCCGGGCGTCCGCTCAGTCCGTGACGCCCCAATCGCGCAGAACCTCGTCGATGTCGGGGAGCGGTCCGCCCCGGGTGACCCCTCCGGGGGTCCGATCGAACCGGGGCGCGGGACCGGCCATGATCCGCCCCTTCTCGCGCACGAGTGAGCCGCGGGCGCGCATGTGCGGATGGTCGGGGGCCTCCTCCATGGACAGGATCGGCATCACGCAGGCGTCGGTCCCCTCGAAGATCCGCCCCCACTCGTCCCGGGTGCGTGTGCGCAGGACCTTCGCGAAGCGTTCCCGGAGCGCGGGCCAGTTCTCGGTGTCCCACTGCTCGGGGAGATCCTCCTCGGCCAGCCCGACCCCTTCCAGGAAGGCCCGGTAGAACTTCGGTTCGATGCACCCGACGGAGAGGTGCCGTCCGTCCGCGCATTCGTAGACGTCGTACCAGGGGGCACCGGTGTCGAGGTAGTTGGTGCCTCGCTCGTCGCTCCACGCGCCGCGCGAACGGTCCTCGTGCACCATCGACATCAACAGGGAGACCCCGTCCACCATGGCCGCGTCGACCACTTGGCCGCGTCCGGAGGTCTGCCGTTCCACGAGGGCGGCGAGGATCCCGGTGATCGTGAACATGGTGCCTCCGCCGAAGTCGCCGAGGAGGTTGATCGGGGGGATCGGGGGGCCGTCGGCGCGTCCGATGGAGTGCAGGGCCCCGTTCACGGACACGTAGTTCATGTCGTGGCCCGCGGTGTGGGCCAGGGGGCCGTCCTGCCCCCAGCCGGTGACCCGCGCGTACACGAGGCGGGGGTTGATCTCGTGGCAGTCGTCGGGGCCCAGTCCGAGCCGTTCCATGACCCCGGGACGGAAGCCCTCCAGGAGGACGTCGGCCCGGCCGATCAGGTCGCGGGCGGTCTCCCGCCCCTCCTCCGACTTGAGGTCGATCCCGACCACGGCCCGGCCCTCGCACATGTGCGGGCCGGGGGCGCCGGAGCGCATGGCCTCGGCGGCCTGAGGGCGGTCGATCCGGACGACGTCGGCCCCCAGGTCGGCGAGGAGCATGCCCGTCATGGGTGCGGGGCCGAGGCCCGTGAACTCGACGACGCGGATTCCGTTGAGGGGTCCCATGGGTGCCTTTCGAACGCGAGCTGACTAGAACGGGGTTCGGTTCATTGTGCAGCCCGAGCGGCGCGGGCGCCAGATCCGTCGCGGAGCGCGTCCTGGACGCGGCGGGTGGAGTCGAAAAGAAGAAAAGGGGCGATATGGCTTAATGGAGCGTCGCGTGGTTCGATTTTCGGCTAATAACAAAAGGAGAACTCTCCCCGATGTTAATGTCGTCCTACTCGCCTTCGCGCCCCTCGTCCTCCTGCGCGGAACCCCCACGTAAGAGGACGTCGAACCCTGCTCTCGAGGGACGGTCGAACGGCGATCCCGATCGCGGGGGACAAAGCCGGCATTCGCCCGGACGGCCCCCGGAACGGTGACAGAACCCCTGCCTTTCCCGTGCCGGAGAAGAGTGAGAAGGTCATGTCCGAAAACCCCGGAAGGAAAAAGGGACGAGGTGGACGTCGCGCCAAGGGACGCAGGCGTACACGCTCCTCCCCGCCCCTCCTCCTGATCGCCGCCTCCGTCGCCGGGGCCCTCGCCCTGGCCTGCGGCGGCACCGCCCTGGCCATGGACAAGAGCGTCGCCCTCGACGCCAACGGGGAGCGGAGCACCGTCCACACCTTCGGCGGCACGGTCCAGGACGTCCTCGACTCCGCGGGGATCACCCTCGACGACCACGACATCGTCGCCCCCTCCCCGGACACCCCGATCGGTGGCGGAGACCACGTCATCGTCCGCTCGCCGCGCGACCTCACCGTCGAACTCGACGGTCGCCGCCTGGAACATCGGGTCAACGCCGCGACCCTCGGAGAGGGGCTCCGCCAGATCGGCCTGGACCCCGAGGGCGTCGAACTCTCCCAGGCCCACGACACCGCCATCCCCTCCGATGGATTGACCGTCACCGCCGGCCGAGCGCCCCGCATGGTCGTCGTGTACGACACGATCCGCTCCGAGACGCGCACCACCGGAGAGACCGTCGCCGACGTCCTGGAGGCCGCCGGGGTGGAACCGGGCGAGCACGACGTCGTCACCCCCGACCTCGACGAACCCGCCGAGCCCGACATGGTCGTCCACGTCCTGCCCGTGATCGGCGAACCCGAGACGGAGGAGGTGGTCATCGAGGCCGAGATCGTGGAACGGGAGAACCCCGACCTGCCCGAAGGGGAACGCGAGGTCGTCACCGAACCCGAGGACGGCCTCAAGGAGGTCACCACGGCGACCGTCCTGCGTGAGGGGGAGGAGGTCGAACACGCACTCTCCGAGGAGATCGTCACCGAACCGGTGGCGGGGCTGGTGGAGATCGGCACCAAGGTCGAGGAGGCGACCGCGGACCTCCCCGAGGTCGGTGGAGAGGCGGCCGGACTCGACTGGGCCGGGCTCGCCGCCTGCGAATCCGGAGGGGACCCCGCCGCCGTCAACTCGGCGGGCGGCTACTACGGCCTCTACCAGTTCAGTCCGCGGACCTGGGCCTCGGTCGGCGGTAGCGGGCTGCCCTCCGACGCGAGCCCGGAGGAACAGACCATGCGCGCCCAACTGCTCTACGACAGCGTGGGCGGAGACTGGCGGAGCCAGTGGCCCCACTGCGGGATCCACCTCTTCGACTGACACAGGGACGAGCGGGTGGGCGGCTGCCGGCAAGATGTGTGGGTGACACAGACATCCGCACCCGACCCCGACGACCGTTCCCGCTTGCTCACCCCCGCCGACGTGCGGGCGCTGGCCGAACGGTTCGGCATCCGGCCCACCAAGACCCTGGGCCAGAACTTCGTCATCGACCACGGGACCGTCCGCCGCATCGTTCGCGTCGCGAACGTCGGCGAGGACGACGTGGTCGTCGAGGTGGGTCCGGGACTCGGCTCGCTCACCCTCGCCCTGCTCCCGCACGTGCGCAGGGTCACCGCGATCGAGATCGACCCCGCTCTGGCCGAGGCCCTGCCGGGGACCGTCGCCGCGCACGCGCCCGAACTCGCCGACCGGCTCACCGTCGTCCCCGGCGACGCCATGCGCGTCACCGAACTCCCCGGCCCCGAGCCGACCGCACTGGTGGCCAACCTGCCCTACAACGTGTCGGTCCCCGTCCTGCTGCACCTGCTCGAACTCCTGCCCGGGCTCGAACGGGTCCTGGTGATGGTGCAGGCCGAGGTCGCCGACCGGATCACCGCCACCCCCGGCGGCCGGATCTACGGGGTGCCCTCCGCCAAGGTCGCCTGGTACGCCTCCGCGCGCCGGGCCGGAGCCGTGGGACGCAACGTGTTCTGGCCCGCCCCCAACGTCGACTCCGGCCTGGTGGAGCTGATCCGCCGACCCGCTCCGACCACCAAGGCCTCCCGGCGGGAGGTGTTCCAGGTCATCGACGCCGCCTTCGCGCAGCGCCGCAAGACCCTGCGCGCGGCCCTCGCGGGTTGGGCCGGCTCGGCCCCGGCCGCGGAGGAGGCCCTGCGCGCCGCCGGCGTGGACCCGAAGGCGCGCGGGGAGTCCCTGGGCATCGAGGGGTTCGCCGCCATCGCCGAACAGCGTCCCGAGTAGCGGATCAGTCCTCGGGGGCGGCCCGCTCGCTCCGATCCGGAGCCCGGGTCCCCTCGGAGGATCGCGCCCTCGACCTCAGGAGGGCCCTCGCGACCCCCACCAGGATGAGACCGGTGAAGAGCACCGGGATCAGCCACAGGAGGTCGAAGTCCCAGGAGCCGCCGCCCCGGACGACGAGCACGACCGCCAGACCGAGGAACATCACCCCGGCGATCAACGAGCCGACGTCAATCCCGCGCTTGGCCATATCGAACCTCCACTACTCCACCCGCGGTCTCCGCGTTCACATTGATCACGGGCGTCTCGTCAGTCCCGCTCGTCTCGGGTTCCTCCTCGGTTCCCGTCTCGGGCCCGTTCGGTTCGTCCTTCGCGCCGCCTTCCGGCGGGTCGAAGACCTCCTCGTAGGTCAGGTCGGCCCCGTACATCTCGTCCGCCCCCGCGCCGGTCGGGTCGATCATGCCCCAACCGGCGCCCGCGGTCAGGTCGACCCGCGCGTCCTCGGGGAGCACCACGACCAGCACGCCGTGGTCCACCCGGGCCGCCACGTCCACGCTCTGTCCCGCCTCCAGTGAGGAACCGAGCCGGCTCAGGTCCAGGACCCCCCGGCCCAGGGTCAGACGCATCGGTTCCCCCTCGACGTGGGCGACCGCCTCCGGCTCCCAGACCGCCTCGCCCACCTTCGCCCGAGGAAGATCGAACGTTCCCACCAGGACCGCGCCCAGGACGGCGAGCGTCCCCAGGAACAACAGTCCGCGCGTGTTGCCCGCCCACGTGCCGATCAGTGAGAACACGCCGACCACCGCGACCGCCGCCGCCATGAAGTAGAGGCCGTACACCGGACCGAACAGCAGGTCCGTACTCCCCGCCCCGTGGAACACCGACCCCAGATGGGGGGCGGCCACGACCAGCGCGATCGCCATGGTCACCACGGTCCACAGCGCGTGCGAGGCCAGGGGGGAGGGACGGCTCCGTCTCTCGAAGCAGCCCTCGCCGCCCTTCCCGTCATCACGCCCTTCGGGAACGTCCTCCTCTTCATCCGCGGGGTCGTCGAGGTCGTCGTCGGATTCGGCGTCCCGTGAGGTGCGCTCCGAGACCACGGCCAGATCCACCGGTCCGTGCGGAGCGGAGGCCCACGGCTGAGCCGGGTTGTAGTAGGCCGCGCTCGGCTGCGGTACCGGTCCGGTCGGCGGCGGATCCCGTCTGGCCAGGTCCGCGCGGAGCCCCGACAGGACCGAACGCAACTCCATGCCCCGCGCACGCGCGGTCAGCAGGCCCAACACCAGTGGAATCGCCAACACCAACGTCGCCCAGCCGAAACCGCCCACCAGACTCAGCGCGGTCGCGCCCATCAACCCCACGGCCAACAGGCGGGGGACGGCCCTGGACGGGATGGCCCGGTCCAACATCTGCTCGAACGTGGCCGGTCCGCCCTGGGGGTCGCGCATCAACATCCACGCCGCGACGTACAACAACAGGCCCGTGCCACCGGCGAAGGCGGTCAAGGCGAAACCCGTCCGCCACAGGACCGGGTCGACCCCCGTGTAGGCGCCCAGACCGGCGCACACACCGGCGATCACCCGCCGGTCGTCGTCGCGCCGCAGACCGGGGCCGGTCTCCGGAGGATCGACGGCGTCCCCGGCCTCGGCCGGAGGACTCTGGGCCTCACCGTCGGTCATCGTCGCTCACCGCACCTTCCTCATGGAACCATCGTCGCCCCTGATACGTCCCAGAGGGAATCCGGGACGACCCTGAGCACACCCTGACCGGCGTGCGCCGCGGACCAGGGGTGCCTCCCCGATGTCGGCGCGTCGACCACAGGGCATGCTTGGAGAGGGCAGGTAACCGGAGGCGCCGCGTCACGCGGGCGCGTCCGTACGGAGCGATCGGACGAAGGCGGTGAGCGGGCGGTGGAGACGACGGCCGCGGAGACCCCGCGGCTGACCCGGGCGGTCGAGGGCCGCCTCCTCGGAGGGGTCGCCGCCGGCGTGGCCCGCCACCTGGGCATCGACCCGGTCGTGGTGCGGCTCGCCCTCATGGCGTTGACCGTCGGAGGCATAGGGCTGGCCGTGTACGCGGCCCTGTACTTCGCCCTGCCCCGAGAAGAGGTCGAGGACCGGCCCGAAGGCTCCGAGGAACACCGGCGCAAGGGCCGGGACATCTCCCAGATCATC
Organism: Nocardiopsis alba; assembly: GCF_000710955.1. Lineage (NCBI taxonomy): Bacteria > Bacillati > Actinomycetota > Actinomycetes > Streptosporangiales > Nocardiopsidaceae > Nocardiopsis > Nocardiopsis alba. Next base: position 5,766 of record NZ_BAZE01000003.1, on the reverse strand, counting down.
GCCTACGTCGGTCTCGCCGCCGCCTTCGGCGTGCTCTTCATGATCTTCGGCGGGGTCTTCGACCCACTGCTCTGGTTCATCATCTTCGGCGCCCTGGGCGCCACGATCCTGTGGCAGCAGGCCAACCCGGCCGAACGCGACGAGTGGATGGCCAGCACCGTCAGCCGCGCCGGCCCCAAAGGCCTCATGCGCACCGGCACGGGCGTCCTGCTCATCGTCATCGGCGTCATCGGCTTCATGGTCTTCCAACAGCAGCTCCAGGACGCCCGTGCCGGACTCAGCTTCGCGCTCACCCTGCTCGCGGGCATCTCCCTGGTCGCCGCGCCCTGGATCATCGGCCTCGTCCGCGAACGCGACGCCGAGCGCCGAGAGCGCATCCGCAACGCCGAACGCGCCGAACTCGCCGCGCACATCCACGACTCCGTGCTGCACACCCTCACCCTCATCCAACGGCGGGCGGAGGACCCCCGAGAGGTCCAACGCCTGGCCCGCGTCCAGGAACGCGCCCTGCGCAGCTGGCTCTACCAACGTCCCGCCGACGCGGAGACCACCGTCTCTCCCGCCCTCGAACGCGTCGCCGCCGAGGTCGAGGAGGAGCACGGCGTCCCCATCGAGGTGGTCTGCGTGGGCGACTGCCCCATGGACGACGGTCTCGGCGCCCTGCTCAGGGCCGCCCGAGAGGCGATGGTCAACGCGTCCAAGTACGCGGGAGGCTCCGGTATCTCCGTCTTCGGAGAGGTGGAGGAACGCGAGGTCCTCGTCTTCGTCCGCGACCGGGGGGAAGGGTTCGACCTCGAGGCCATCCCGGAGGACCGCATGGGGGTGCGCGGCTCCATCATCGGTCGAATGGAACGCCACGGAGGCTCCGCGCGCATCCGCACCGCTCCGGGAGAGGGCACCGAGGTTCAGCTCACCATGCCCCGCATCCCGGAACTGTGATGGGACCGGCACGGGGGTAAGGTCGTTCGTGTGGGAGAAGAGAGCACGACCTTCAGTGACGGAGACGCGATTCCCCGCGTCGTGATCGTGGACGACCACCGTCTGTTCCGCAGCGGTGTACGCGGCGAGCTCGGTGACGCCGTCGAGGTCATCGGTGAGGCCGGCGACGTCGACAGCGCCGTGCACGTGATCAACGAGACCCGCCCCGACCTCGTTCTCCTCGACGTCCACCTGCCCGGTGGCGGAGGGGTGGAGGTGCTCCGGCGCGTCCTCGCCAAGAACCCCGGGATCCGCTTCCTGGCCCTGTCGGTCTCCGACGCGGCCGAGGACGTCATCGGCGTGGTGCGCGGCGGTGCCCGCGGCTACGTCACCAAGACCATCTCCGGTAGGGAACTGGCCGACGCCATCGTCCGTGTCGCCGACGGGGACGCGGTGTTCTCACCGCGGCTGGCGGGCTTCGTGCTCGACGCCTTCTCGGCGACCGACGCGCCCCCGGTCGACCCCGAGCTGGACCGCCTCACCCAGCGCGAGCGCGAGGTCCTGCGGCACATCGCCCGCGGGTACGCCTACAAGGAGGTCGCCAAGGAGCTGTTCATCTCGGTCAAGACGGTCGAGACGCACGTCTCCTCGGTACTGCGCAAACTCCAGCTCTCCAACCGGCATGAGCTGAGCCGCTGGGCCACCGCCCGCCGCCTGGTCTGAACCCGGCGGCGGACGGCCGTGAGAGGCGGGGCTCAGCGCAGCGCGTCGAGCATCCGCTTCAGGAACTCCTCCTCGGACACCGAGAGGACCACCCGCGTCGCGCGGCGCTCGTCGGCGCTCGGGCGAGGACGACGGTCCGCCACGGTCATGCCCCGGGTCAGCGACCCGGCCAGCTCCACCCGGATCGGGGCGTCGAAGGCCTCGGTGACCAGGTGGGGGTCGACCAGCACCGCCGCGGCCAAGGGGTCGTGCATGGCGCACTGACGCACACCGAAGATCCCCTTGTAGAAGTCGGCGTAGAAGTCCAGGAAGGCCGAGGTGTGCCGGGCGCGATCGCCGGGCACCTCCTTGAGCCGGTCCAGCCACTCGCCGGTGGCCACCGTGCGCATCGTGATGTCCAGCGCCACCAGATCGAGGTCGAACCCGGCGGCGAACACGGCCTCGGCCGCCTCGGGGTCGTTGACGATGTTGGCCTCGGCGTGCGAGGTCACGTTCCCCGCCGTCTCGACGGCGCCGCCCATCACCACCAGGCGACGGACCAGACGCGGCAGGCGCGGCTCCAAGGACAGCGCGATCGCCAGGTTGGTGAGCGGACCGACCGCCAGCACGTCCAGCTCGCCCGGGTTCTCCCGGGCCAGACGCACGAGCAACTCCGCCGCGGACTCCGCCACCGGCTCACGCGCCGGTTCGGGCAGCTCCACATCGCCCAGGCCGTTACCGCCATGGACGTGTTCGGCCAGACGAGGGGGCTGCACCAGCGGACGCTCCGCGCCGACCGCGACCGGGACTCCCGGGCGACCGTACAGGTCCAACAGCCGCAGCGCGTTGCTCGCGGTCACCTCCACGGTGTTGTTGCCGAACACCGCGCCGACTCCGAGGATCTCCACCTCGGGACGTGCGGCCAGGTACGCGAGCGCGACGGCGTCGTCGATCCCCGGGTCGCAGTCGACGAACACGCGTATGGTCTCCCGGTCTGCCAAGACCAATCTCCCCCGATCAGGACATGCGTCAGGTGGGCGAAAGGCTCACCTGGTGGAAAACCAGACTAAGCCGCCCCGGACACCGGGCGTGGCCGGCGACGTCGTCGGTCGGTCGTAACCTGGTAGACGTGTCCTCCCAAGAGCAACTTCTCGAAGGTCTGAACGGTCCCCAGCGCGAAGCCGTGACGCACGCGGGTTCCCCCCTCCTGATCGTGGCGGGCGCCGGTTCTGGAAAGACCCGTGTCCTCACCCATCGCGTCGCCTATCTCATGGCCGAACGCGGGGTGCGCCCAGGGGAGATCCTCGCGATCACCTTCACCAACAAGGCCGCCGCCGAGATGAAGGAACGCATTCAGGCGCTCCTCGGCACCCGTGCCGCCAACACCATGTGGACGATGACCTTCCACTCGGCGTGCGTGCGCATCCTGCGCAGGGAGGCGCACCGACTCGGATACCCGAGTGGGTTCACCATCTACGACTCCGCCGACTCCGCGCGGCTCATGCAGTTGGTGTGCAAGGAGATGGACCTGGACCCCAAGAGGTTCCCGCCCAAGTCCTTCGGCTTCCAGGTGTCCAACCTCAAGAACGAGCTCATCGACTACGACACCTTCGCCGAACAGGCGCAGACCGAGCAGGAGAAGAAGCTCGCCGAGGCCTACCGGCTCTACCAGCGCCGTCTCCACGAGTCCGGCGCCATGGACTTCGACGACCTCATCATGGTCGCGGTCAACCTCTTCCAGATGTACCCGGACGTCGCCGAGTACTATCGGCGCCGTTTCCGGCACGTCATGGTCGACGAGTACCAGGACACCAACCACGCCCAGTACGTGTTCGTCCGCGAACTGGTCGGTGCCGCCGAGGGCTCCGATACCGGCGTGGTCCCGCCCGCCGAACTGTGCGTGGTGGGCGACGCGGACCAGTCGATCTACGCCTTCCGCGGCGCCACCATTCGCAACATCCTGGAGTTCGAGCGCGACTTCCCCGACGCGCGCACCATCCTGTTGGAGCAGAACTACCGCTCCACCCAGAACATCCTCTCGGCCGCGAACACGGTCATCGATCGCAATGAGGGCCGACCCGCCAAGAACCTGTGGTCGGAACAGGGCGAAGGCCCCAGGATCACCGGTTACGTCGCCGACAACGAACACGACGAGGCGGCGTTCGTGGTCGGGGAGATCGACAGGCTCAACGACGAGGGTGTCGTTCGCCCCGGGCAGGTCGCGGTGTTCTACCGGACCAACGCCCAGTCGCGTGTGTTCGAGGACGTCTTCGTCCGGACGGGACTGCCGTACAAGATCGTCGGCGGAGTGCGCTTCTACGAGCGCAAGGAGATCCGCGACATCCTCGCCTACCTGAGGGTGCTCGCCAACCCCGAGGACACGGTCAGTCTGCGACGCATCCTCAACGTCCCCAAGCGGGGGATCGGGGCCAGGGCCGAGGAGTCCATCGAGCTGTTCGCCGCCCGGGAACGGATCACGTTCGCCCAGGCGCTGCGCCGGGTGGACGAGGCCCCGGGGATCGCGACCCGTTCGGCCAACGCCGTCCGCAACTTCACCGCGCTGCTCGACGAGCTCTCCGAGGGCGTTCCGGGGAGCACACCGGCCGAGATCGTCGAGGCGGTGCTCGGCAAGACCGGGTACCTGTCCGAGCTCGCCGAGTCCAAGGACCTCCAGGACGAGAGCCGGGTGGAGAACCTGGAGGAGTTCGTCGACGTGGCCCGGGAGTTCGAGAACACCTTCGCCGCGCTCATCGAGGACGAGGCCGCCCTCGAAGGTGCCGAGAACCAGGGGATCGACCCGGGCGAGCCCACACTCGTCGACTTCCTGGAGCGGGTCTCCCTCGTCGCCGACACCGACCAGATCCCCGACGAGGACGACGAGGGCGGCGTGGTCACGTTGATGACCCTGCACGCCGCCAAGGGGCTGGAGTTCCCGGTCGTCTTCCTCACCGGTATGGAGGACGGCGTCTTCCCGCACACCCGGACTCTGGGGGACAAGACCCAGTTGGAGGAGGAGCGGCGCCTGGCCTACGTGGGGATCACCCGTGCGCAGGAGAGGCTCTACGTCAGTCGGGCCGCCGTGCGCAGCGCCTGGGGGACCCCCTCCTACAACCCGGCCTCCCGCTTCCTGGACGAGATCCCCTCGGAACTCGTCGACTGGCGGCGCGCCGAATCGTCCCTGGCGGCCCCGCCCTCGCGCGGGATCGGTGGCGGTCGAGGCGGTGGCGGTTTCGGCGGGACCTTCGGGGGAGGCCGTAAGAAGGCGGCCAAGGAGGCCCCCACGCTCAGCGTCGGCGATCTGGTGAACCACGACTCCTTCGGTATGGGGCGGGTCCAGCTGGTCGACGGGGCCGGGGACAAGACCAAGGCGCGCATCGACTTCGGCGCCGACATCGGGGAGAAGGACTTCCTGGTCAAGTACGCCCCGATCGAGAAGCTCTGACGAGGGGACGTTCGGGGCGGGTCACGGGGCGCTCGGTGGACGTGTAAGCCACGACACCGGAGAGTTTCTCCGAACCCGTCACGAGCACTCCCACCCGGGGGTACAGTTGGTGAAGACCGAGCGAGACGAACGCGGGATCTTCCGCGGGCGGGCCGGTCTCACCTCTTCGATCAAGCCTGGTTCGAGCAGTGCTCGGAGCATGTAAACTCGCAGAGTCGCTTCTTCCGAAAAGGGACGCGGAAACGCGGAACTCGAAAGAAAAGCGAAATCGGGCTTTACCCCGATCGGGAACACCGAAAACCGCCGAGTTGCGGGACACGGAAGACCTGATAAAGTAAAGACACAACACAGCGGGAAACACCGGAAACGGTGCGAACGCGAACAAAGCCTTCCACGGAAGAGCAGAACGGGACACTGGTCCTGGAGCTTGTACGGGAAGCGTGATTGTTTCTTGAGAACTCAACAGCGCGTGTTTGATTTTCTTTAAGCCATGTTTGTTTTGGCCCCGACCACACTTCGGTGTGGAGGGTTCCTTTGATTGGTCACGAGAGTGACCGGTCAGGATTTCTTCTAGGTTTACCCTTCCCAGGCTGATCTTCGGGTCGCCGGGTCGGGTTGAGTGACCTTTATGGAGAGTTTGATCCTGGCTCAGGACGAACGCTGGCGGCGTGCTTAACACATGCAAGTCGAGCGGTAAGGCCCTT